>CAYJHQ010000021.1:8918-55547 GCA_964369775.1 uncultured Lachnospiraceae bacterium | reverse complement strand
CTGTTAGTACCTATTTTTTTACTCTACGTTTTTCATACCTCACTTTACACTATCGGTATAAAACTTTGTATTGATTTTATTCTATCATAAAAGTATAATCTAGATGATAAATATTTAATAAAAAGTTGAAAAGTAATCATAATAGGAAGAAAATATGCAAGATAAAAATCACACCATAACGGTAGAAGAGATAGAAATATTGGAAAAAGATAGCTATATTCTAGTGGACATGAGAGAAAAAAGTGCATTTGAATATGGCGCGATAGAGGGTGCGATTCATATACCAGAATATGAATTAAAAGAAAGAGTGAAGGAATTTCCGAAAGAGAAACAGTTGATTCTATATTGCGCTCGAGGGATTATAAGCGAGGAAGCAGTGTGGGAGCTAGAAGAGTTAGGCGTATCCTGTTCACATCTAGTTGGCGGTCATGCACAGTGGCTTTTGAGGAAAATGGAGAAGGAAAAGGTAATAGAGAGTCAGATTTGCGGAGAGATTGAAAAGGGATTACAGAAGAAGTTTAAGAAGAGTATCTTTAGTAAGTTCGCGAAGGCTATAAGAGAATATGAGTTGTTAAAAGAAGGTGATAAGGTAGCGATTTGTATTTCCGGCGGAAAAGATTCAATGTTGATGGCGAAGCTATTCCAAGAGCTTAAGCGTCATAGAAAGTTCGAATTTGATATGGTGTTTTTAGTGATGGATCCAGGGTATAATGAGCTAAATAGAAGTGTTATTGAGAATAATGCAGAGAAGATGGGGATTCCAGTTACAGTATTTGAAACAGATATTTTTGAGACTGTTTATGATATTGAAAAGTCACCATGCTATTTGTGTGCAAGAATGCGAAGAGGGCACTTGTATAGTAAAGCAAAAGAACTAGGGTGTAATAAAATAGCCCTTGGTCATCATTACGATGACGTGATTGAGACTATTTTGATGGGCATGATGTATGGAGCACAAGTACAAACCATGATGCCGAAGCTACATAGTACTAATTTCGAAGGAATGGAGTTGATTCGCCCAATGTATCTTGTACGTGAAGATGATATTAAAAGGTGGAGAGACTATCATAGCCTACAATTTATCCAATGTGCATGTCGGTTTACGGATACTTGTACCACTTGTAGAGATGATGGGATCAATGTATCGAAGCGCATGGAGATTAAAGACTTAATAAGGGATCTGAAACGAGTAAATCCATTTATTGAAAGTAATATATTTAAAAGCGTTGAGAACGTAAATATGGATACCGTTATAGCATATAAGAAAAAAGGTGAAAGACACCATTTTTTAGAAGAATACGAAAAGTAAAATTAGGGAGGGAATATGAAATATTTAACATTTGCAATACCAAGTTACAATTCAGAGAGTTACATGAAAAAAGCCATCGATTGTGCCTTGTGGGGAGGGGAGGATGTAGAAGTCATCATAGTTAACGATGGCTCCCAAGATAAGACTTCAGAAATTGCACATGAATATCAAGAAAAATATCCTTCGATTGTTAAAGTGATCGATCAAAAAAATGGTGGACATGGTGAAGCTGTAAATACAGGGCTTGCACATGCGACAGGGAAATATTTTAAAGTTCTAGATAGTGATGATTGGTTAGAGGAAAAAGCATACCGAAAAATACTAGAGAAATTAAAAGAATTTGAATCAAGTAGTGTAGAAATTGACATGTTGGTTTCGAATTACGTATATGAAAAAGTGGATGCTAAAAAGAAAAAGGTGATTCATTATCGAAATGCACTTCCCGTAAATAAGATATTTGATTGGAATGATGTAGGAAGATTTAGAACGGATCAATATATCCTCATGCATTCCGTAACCTATCGAACAGATTTGCTAAAGCTTATTCAGCTAAAATTGCCAAAACACACATTTTATGTAGATAATGTATATGTGTATTACCCACTGCCTCATATACGAAAAATCTACTATATGAATGTGGACTTCTATCGTTATTACATTGGAAGAGATGGACAGTCTGTAAATGAAAAAAATATGATTGCAAGAATAGATCAACAGATATACGTTACAAAGTTGTTAATTGATAAGTATGATTTGAAAAGCATTGAGTCTAGGAAGCTAAAGAAGTATATGGTGAATTACATTGCAATTATGATGACCGTTTCTTCTATAATTGCAATACGCTCACAAGATGATGAAAATTTAAAAAAGAAAGAAGAGTTGTGGTATTATTTAAAGAAGAAAAACTTATCATTATTCATTCGTATTCGCTATGGAATTTTGGGGCATACGACAAATCTTCCTGGAAAATCAGGAAGAAAAATTTCTTCTTTGGTCTATGTGATTACACAGAGAATTATAGGTTTTAACTAATCTATATTCGTTGTTGAATAAACGAAGTATCCCTACATATATTAAATTAAGCTATATATGTAGGTGGATTTGATGAGGGAGCGAATTAGAAACACAAAAATACCGATGTGGACATTCATCTTGATTTTTATTACTGTGCTAGGTGGAGTTATGTATATGCCGGCAGTAATAAAGGTATCTAACAATGTGAATGGAAGAGAACTTCCTATTTATCGAGTGAAGACAGACGAAAAGAATGTAGCACTTACTTTTGATTTGTCTTGGGGTGGGGAGAATATAGAGGAAGTACTTGGAATTTTGGAGAAACATAATGTGAAGGCTACTTTTTTTATAACAGGGAATTGGAGCGAGGAATTTCCTGATTACATAGAGAAGATGATAGAATTAGGTCACGATATAGGAAATCATAGCTTGAATCACGAGAATATGACACAGTTATCAATGGAAGAAAAAAAGGCTGAAATCAGTATAGTTCACGAGTACGTTAAGAACCTTACAGGATATGAGATGAACCTATTTCGCCCACCTTATGGGGCGTATGATAATGAGGTGATAAGAAGTGGAGAAGAACTCGGGTATTATACAATAAGGTGGTCGGTAAATAGTTTGGACTGGAAAGATTATGGAAAAGAGAGTATTATTAAGACTGTAGTTGAGCACGAAGAGCTAAAAAATGGAGCAATCATTTTAATGAATGGCGAGGCGAAATATACAAAAGAGGCATTGGAAGAGGTTATACTAGGTATTAGAGAAAAAGGGTATGAATTTGTACCCTTATCAGAACTGATATATACAGAAGATTATTATTTAGAAGTCGATGGAACACAGGTAGAAAAATAGATGTGAACAAAAGGAGGAAGAGAATGAGTCAATACAGTAGAGCAGATATTTACCGAATGGTTGAAGAAGAAGACGTGAGGTTTGTTAGATTACAGTTTACTGATGTATTTGGAATCATGAAAAATGTAGCAGTAACGGTTAGTCAATTGGAGAAGGTCTTGAACAATGAATGTATGTTTGATGGTTCGTCAGTAGAGGGATTTGCTAGAATTGAAGAGTCGGATATGTATCTCTATCCAGATTTAGATTCGTTTGAGATTTTTCCATGGAGACCGCAGCAGGGGAAAGTAGCAAGGATGATTTGTGATGTTCATTGCTTTGATAAGGAACCTTTTGAGGGAGATCCAAGACATATCTTAAAGAAAGTGGTGTCTGATGCTACAAAGAAAGGATATGATTTCAAAGTGGGACCAGAGTGTGAGTTCTTTTTATTCCATACAGATGAGGAAGGAAGGGCTACTACAAACTCTAACGAAGTAGCCGGATATTTTGATCTAGGACCATTAGATCTTGGTGAAAATACAAGAAGAGACATAGTGTTAACACTAGAAAGTATGGGGATTGGGATTGAAGCATCACATCATGAAAGTGCACCGGCACAACACGAGATAGATTTAAGCCCAGATGATCCAGTTGTTATGGCGGATAATTTGATGACATTTAAACTTGTGGCAAAAACAATTGCTAATAGACATGGAATGCATGCGACTTTCATGCCAAAGCCAAAATCAGATGGACCAGGATCAGGATTACATTTGAACTTTTCGATTACAAAAGATGAAGAAAACATTTTTTATAGCGAAGAAGATGAGAATCATTTAAGTGAAGAAGCCTATTATTTTATAGGGGGATTAATGAAGCACATGAAAGCAATTACATTTATAGTTAATCCTACAGTAAATTCATACAAAAGATTTGTGCCAGGCCATGAAGCACCGAATCATATTGCATGGTCGTGTAAAAACAGAAGTCCACTGATACGTATACCTGCGGCTTCTGCGTCTAGTGCTAGGGTAGAACTTAGAAGCCCAGATGCTACAGCTAACCCATATCTTGCATTTGCACTTTGTATAGCGGCTGGAATGGATGGAATTGACAACAAGATTCAACCACCAAAAAGTGTGGATGCCAATCTATTTGAGTTGACAACTAAAGAAAGAGAAGAGTTGAATATAGAGGATTTACCAAAGAATTTAATAGAGGCAATCAAAGAGTTTGAGAAAGATGAATTAATCATTAGCGTCTTAGGTGAAGAGATGGCTAAAAAGATGATTGAACTGAAAAGAAAAGAGTACCAAGACTATAGGAATCAAGTTACCCAATGGGAGATTGAACAGTATTTGCACAAGATGTAAGAGTAACAAAGATTAAGTATAGGAGGTACATACGTGAATAATGTGATTGTTGTATTTCCTAAGAGAGAGAACGCAACACAGATACGAAATATTTTATCGCATAATGGGATTGAAGTATTAGAAGTGTGTACAAGTGGTGCACAAGTAATCCAATGTGCAGAAGCCTTGTCAGAAGGAATTGTAATTTCAGGTTATAGAATGTGTGATATCATGTATAATGAATTGAAAGATTGTTTGCCGTCTAGTTTTGAGATGATTCTCATCTCATCAAAACAGCGAGGAGAAGCAGAAGATATAGAAGGGGTGACATCTCTAGCGACACCTATAAAACCTCATGAATTAGTTAATACCATGTGGTCGATTCACAATAAAACTAGCTCAACAGTTAGGGCACAAGGGCAGAAGCGTACAAGGACAAAAGAACAGACAGAGATTTTGGACAAGGCAAAAGGGTTATTGATTAAGAGAAAGCGGATGACAGAGGATGAGGCTCATAAATATTTACAAAAGATAAGTATGAGTAACGGATGTAATATAGTGGATGCAGCTTATATGACATTAAGCATGCTAAAGAGATAGGAGTGAAGTGTATGAAATTCACAAAGATGCAAGGAATAGGCAATGATTATGTGTATGTAAATGGATTTGAAGAAACGATAGAAAATAAAGAAGAGACTGCGTGTATAGTAAGCGATAGGCACTTTGGAATCGGATCTGATGGTTTGATTTTAATCAATCCATCAAAAAATGCTGATTTTGAAATGGAGATGTATAACGCAGATGGGTCTAGAGGAAAGATGTGCGGCAATGGAATTCGTTGTGTAGGGAAATATGTATATGATAGAAAGTTAACGGATAAGACTGAAATTTCAGTGGAGACATTGGGAGGAATTAAGTATTTAAGCCTTGATGTACAAAATGGAGAGGTACAAAGCGTGCGAGTTGATATGGGAGCGCCAATACTTGAACCTAAAAGTATTCCGATGAATATGAGTGGAGAGTCTTGTATAAGCCAAGATATTGAAATAAAAGGTGAGACTTATCAGATGACAGGTGTTTCAATGGGAAATCCCCATATAGTAATCTATATGGACGAGGTAGAGGATTTAGAAATTGAAAAAATAGGCCCCCTGTTTGAAAATCATGAATGCTTTCCAGAGCGAATTAATACAGAGTTTGCAAAAGTGATTGATAGAAACACTGTGGAGATGCGTGTATGGGAAAGAGGGTCAGGAGAGACGCTAGCCTGTGGAACAGGAGCTTGTGCAGTGTTAGTTGCTAGTGTGTTAAATGATAAGTGTGACAACAAAGCAACAGTTAAGTTATTAGGTGGAGACCTTGAAATTGAATGGGATAGAGAAAAAAATACAGTCTATATGACAGGGCCAGCAGCATTTGTATTTGACGGGGAGATAAGAATCGGTTAGAATAGACTATCGAGAGAGAAATGGAGTAGTATTCATTTCAATAAATTAGCTTAGGAGAAAAAAATGTTTAAAATTAATGATGATTATTTAAAATTACCAGGAAGTTATTTGTTTTCAAATATTGCAAAAAAGGTAAATGCTTTTACAGCGGAAAACCCAGATAAAACTATTATCAGACTTGGGATTGGAGACGTAACACAACCTCTTGCACCAGCGATTATTAAATCACTTCACGGAGCAGTAGATGAGATGGCTGTAAGAGAGAGTTTTCATGGATATGCGCCAGATTTGGGATATGAATTTTTAAGAAGTGCGATTGTAAAAAACGATTATAAAGATAGAGGGTGTCAAATCGAGGCAGATGAAATTTTTGTATCAGACGGTGCAAAATGCGATTCGGGAAATATCCAAGAGATTTTTAGTAAAGACAATAAAATTGCAGTTTGTGACCCAGTATACCCAGTATATGTAGACACAAACGTAATGGCAGGTCGTACAGGAACTTATGATGTGGCAAAAGAGACATGGAGCGATGTAATCTACATGCCATGCTTAGAAGAGAATAATTTTGCGCCACAACTTCCAACAGAGACACCAGATATTATTTACCTTTGCTTCCCAAATAACCCAACAGGTTCTACTATTCCAAAATCAGAATTACAAAAATGGGTAGATTATGCGAATAAAGTAGGTGCAGTAATCATCTATGATGCAGCATATGAAGCATATATTTCAGAAGAAGAAGTACCACACTCAATTTATGAATGCGAAGGGGCTAGAACTTGCGCAATTGAGCTTAGAAGCTTTTCTAAAAATGCAGGATTTACAGGCGTTCGTCTAGGATTTACAGTGATCCCAAAAGACTTGAAATGTGGAGATGTAACACTACACGCGTTATGGGCGCGTCGTCACGGAACAAAATACAATGGAGCTCCTTATATCATCCAAAGAGGTGGAGAAGCAGTTTATTCAGAAGAAGGAAAAGCACAGATTAAAGATCAAGTTGCTTATTATATGAAGAATGCATCGGTAATTTATGATGGATTAAAAGATATGGGATACTCTGTATCAGGAGGAGTAAATGCACCATATATTTGGTTAAAGACTCCGGAGGGAATGACTTCTTGGGATTTCTTCGATCATTTATTAAACAATGCAGGAGTTGTTGGAACACCTGGTTCTGGTTTTGGTCCAAGCGGGGAAGGGTACTTTAGACTTACAGCATTTGGAACTTATGAGAACACAATTGAAGCGTTAAAGAGAATTAAAGAAATGTAATAATGAACGAGGCTGCGGATGCAGCCTCGTTTTTAGATGAGTTATATAAAGCAATTATTTATTCTTATATTCTAATGATGCCTCGATAAATCCTTTAAATAACGGATGTGGTCTATTTGGTCTAGATTTTAATTCAGGATGCGCTTGTGTTGCAATAAACCAAGGATGGTCGTCGATCTCAATCATCTCTACAATTCTTCCATCTGGAGAAAGACCAGATAGCTTCATTCCGTGAGACTCTAAGTCAAGACGATAGTCGTTATTTACTTCATATCTGTGACGGTGACGTTCGTGAGTCTCTTTTTTACCATATACTTTGTATGCTTTTGAGTGTTTATCAATGATACAAGGATAAGATCCAAGTCTCAATGTCCCACCGATATCTTCAATGCCTATTTGATCTGGCATAATGTGGATGATAGGATAGGTTGTATTTGGATTTAACTCTGCGCTATGAGCATCGTGTAGTCCAATGACATTTCTTGCAAATTCAACAATTGATAATTGCATACCTAAACAAATTCCAAGGAATGGAATCTTGTTAGTACGAGCATATTTGATGGCAGATAGTTTTCCATCGATTCCTCTGTGACCAAATCCACCAGGGATTAGAATTCCATCTACATCACCAAGAATCTCAGCAACATTTTCATCATTTACTTCCTCTGAATCAACCCATTTAATATTTACGGTAGAGCGATTAAATATTCCACCATGCTTAAGTGCTTCTACAACACTTAAGTAAGCATCTCTCAATTGGATATACTTTCCAACTAGTGCGATGGTCACTTCAGTATTAGGGTTTCTTAAATATTCCACCATCTCAGTCCAATCCTTTAAATCTGGCTCTGGACAAGGGATATGAAGAGCTTTACACACTACATGTGCCAATTTTTCTTCTTCCATTGCAAGTGGAGCTTCGTATAGGTATTCTACATCAAGGTTTTGTAACACTGCATCTTGATCAACATTACAAAACAGAGCTATTTTACTTTTCAATCCAACATCAAGTGGATATTCAGTACGACATACGAGAACATCTGGTTGAATTCCAAGACTTTGTAAATCTTTTACACTCGCTTGTGTCGGCTTTGTTTTCATCTCTTGAGAAGCTTTCAAATATGGAATTAGTGTTACGTGAATAAGGACAACATTTTCGCGTCCCATATCTTTTTGGAATTGTCGAATAGACTCCAAGAATGGTTGGCTTTCCATATCTCCAACAGTTCCACCAACTTCAATGATAGCAATCTCAGTCTCTTTAGCACCAGGGTTACGATAAAAACGATCTTTTATTTCGTTTGTGATATGTGGTATTACTTGAACAGTTCCACCACCAAAGTCTCCACGTCTTTCTTTGTGAAGAACAGACCAGTAAATCTTACCAGTAGTGACATTAGAGATTTTACCTAAACTCTCATCTATGAAACGTTCATAATGGCCTAAGTCCAAATCGGTTTCAGCACCATCGTCTGTAACAAAAACTTCACCGTGTTGAACGGGATTCATAGTTCCAGGATCGATATTAATATAGGGATCAAATTTTTGCATGGTAACTTTATATCCACGCGCTTTCAATAGACGTCCTAACGAAGCAGCAGTAATTCCTTTTCCCAAACCAGATACAACGCCACCTGTGACAAATACGTATTTTACGGACATTTTTTCCTCCTTTATCCATGGCAAATGAAGTGTTTATTCATTCTTCATTGCATACAAACTCTATTAATTATTCAGAGTATTTTTCAAAGTTATATTATACAATAAGATTTAAAAAAAATCTACGATAAAATTCTTTTCTTGCTTTTAGTATAACGTAAGAATAGAGTTTAGAAAAGCTTTAGAAATAAATATAAGGATTTCATAATCTTTTTATTGATAAATATTGGAATCGCCCATATAATTAATGGGTACGGTGAGGAGGAATAGAATGGATAATAATAAAGGTAGCAATGGACCTAATAAAAATGGGAATGGAAAAGGGAATAATAATAACAAAAGAGATTTTAATCTCATTGTTTTAACAACGATTATTACAGCAGCTATCGTGTTTAGTGTATGGCAATTTGGTCAAAATACATCAGCAAAAGAAATTCCATATAATGAATTTATCGATATGTTGGAAAATGAAGAAATTGAAAGTGTAGAGGTAAACAGTAGCCAAGGTCAGATTCATATTGTTCCAAAAGAGAAGGAAGATTTAATTAGCGAATATTATACAGTGATGATTTATGATCCTGGTTTGATAGACAGGTTGGAAGCGGCAGAAGAGAAGTCGGAGCTAGAGTATAAAGGAGAGTTGGGAGATTCTACAACGGATGTGGTTCTAAGTGTTATCAGTATGTTCTTTCCAATTATAATTATAGCCATCTTATTTAGTTTCTTTATGAGAAAGATGTCTAAAGGTGGCGGCGGTATTATGGGAGTAGGAAAAAATAATGCAAAGCTATACGTAGAAAAAACAACTGGAGTGACATTTGCAGATGTAGCAGGACAAGATGAAGCAAAAGAGTCACTACAAGAAGTGGTAGATTTCTTGCACAATCCTGGGAAATACACTAGTGTAGGAGCTAAGTTACCGAAGGGGGCATTGTTAGTAGGTCCGCCAGGTACAGGAAAGACATTACTTGCAAAAGCAGTAGCAGGAGAAGCAAAAGTACCATTTTTTTCGCTATCGGGTTCGGCATTTGTAGAGATGTATGTAGGAGTTGGAGCATCTCGTGTGCGTGATCTCTTTAAAGAGGCACAAAAGATGGCACCTTGTATCGTGTTTATCGATGAGATTGATGCAATCGGAAAGAGTCGTGACAACGCGATGAGCAGTAATGACGAGAGAGAACAAACATTGAATCAGCTATTGGCAGAGATGGATGGATTTGATACGAACAAAGGTCTTTTATTGTTAGCAGCCACAAATAGACCAGAAATTTTAGATCCAGCACTTCTTAGACCAGGTAGATTCGACAGAAGGATTGTGGTTGACAAACCAGATTTAAAAGGACGCGTAAGCACATTAAAAGTACATGCAAAAGATGTAAAATTGGATGAGACAGTTGATTTAGAAGCAATTGCACTAGCGACATCAGGAGCAGTGGGATCAGATTTGGCCAACATGATTAACGAGGCAGCAATCACAGCGGTAAAGCATGGAAGAAGTGTAGTAAGCCAAGAAGATTTATTTGAAGCAGTTGAAGTGGTACTGGTAGGTAAAGAGAAAAAAGATAGAGTGTTAAATAAAGAAGAGAGAAGAATCGTTTCTTATCACGAGGTAGGACATGCTCTTGTTAGTGCATTACAAAAAGATGCAGAACCAGTGCAGAAGATTACGATTGTACCAAGAACAATGGGGGCATTAGGATATGTAATGCATACTCCAGAAGAAGAAAAATTCCTAAATACAAAAAAAGAATTAGATGCTATGTTGATTGGTCTTTTAGCAGGAAGAGCAGCAGAGGAAATTGTATTTGAGACAGTGACAACTGGAGCGTCAAATGACATTGAAAAGGCTACAAAAATTGCTAGAAGTATGATTACTCAATACGGAATGTCAGAGAAGTTTGGATTGATTGGCTTAGAGTCAGTGCAAAGTAGATATTTAGACGGTAGAGCGGTATCGAATTGTGGAGAGGCAACAGCGGCAGAGATAGACCAAGAAGTAATGAAGATACTGAAAAATTCTTATGAGTCTGCAAAACAACTTCTAAATGATCATAGAGACACGTTAGATAAGATTGCAGATTATTTGATAGAAAAAGAGACAATTACCGGAAAAGAATTTATGGAAATTTTCTATAAAGTAGAAGGGATTACTCCAAAAGAAGAAGTGTCTGAAGAAGTTGAAAAAGAAGTTGATTCAAAAGAAGAAGCGAGTGAAGTGGTTGAAGAAACAGCTGTTGAAGCCGTGAGTGAAACAGATTTTGATGAAACAGACCTATTATAATTCAGTTATAAATGAGGGAGTGAAAATTAGTTTTCACTCTCTTTTTTCTAAAGGAGATAAAGTTTAAAATGAGCGATAAATCATTTGATATAGGGCAAGAATTAAAGAAGCTTCCCGATAAGCCAGGCGTATATTTGATGCATGATAAAAAAGGAAGTATTATATACGTCGGAAAAGCGATTAACCTAAAAAATAGAGTGCGCCAGTATTTTCAGATGAGTAGGACAAAAGGAATTAAGATAGACCAAATGGTGACCCATATAGCCTACTTTGAATACATTATTACAGACTCTGAACTAGAAGCTCTTGTATTGGAATGCAATTTAATCAAAGAGCATCATCCAAAATATAACACGATGCTAATGGATGATAAATCATACCCATTTATTAAAGTGACGGTTTATGAAGATTTTCCAAGAGTCATGTTAGCTAGAAGCATAGGAAAAGATAAGGCGAAGTATTTTGGACCATATACTAGCTCAGGTGCTGTAAAAGATACGATTGAATTGGTGAGGAAGTTATACAAGATAAGAAGTTGCAATCGCAATCTACCAAAAGACATAGAAAAAGAGAGACCTTGCCTCAATTATCATATCAAGCAGTGCGAAGCACCTTGTCAAGGATTTGTGACAAAGGAGTCTTACAATGCGCATGTCAAAGAAGTCATCAGTTTTCTAAATGGAAATTATGACCTTGTACTAGAACAATTGAAAATCGCTATGGAAGATGCAGCTGAGAATTTAGAGTTTGAAAAGGCGATAGAGTATAGAGAATTACTAAATAGTGTAGCGAAGATAGCACAGAAACAGAAAATTACAACTAGTGATGGAAGTGATAGAGATATAATTGCATTGGCAACAGAAAGAGAAGATGCGGTGGTGCAAACTTTCTTTATTCGCGGGGGGCGTTTAATTGGGCGAGATCACTATTACTTGAAAATTATTGAAGGCGAAACGGATGCAAATATTTTAAGCAGTTTTATTAAGCAATTTTATGCAGGAACCCCTTATATACCTAGCGAGTTGCTCATACAGACTGAGATAGGCGAGCAAGAGATTTTAGAAAAATGGCTTTCGGAGAAAAAAGGGATAAAAGTGCTGATAAAAGTTCCTAAAAAAGGAAGTAAAGAAAAACTAGTAGAGCTTGCAAAGAAAAATGCTTCACTAATACTATCAACAGATAAAGAAAGGTTAAAGCGTGAGTCAGGAAGAACCATTGGAGCAGTAAAAGAGATAGAAAAGCTGATTGGAATAGAAAATGTAAATAGAATAGAAGCTTTTGACATTTCTAATATCAGTGGGTTTATGGCTGTAGGTTCAATGATTGTGTATGAAGAGGGAAAACCAAAAAAGAATGATTATCGAAAGTTTAAGATAAAAGGTGTCCAAGGAATGGATGATTATGCTAGCATGAGAGAAGTGCTTACAAGGAGATTTTCTCATGGATTGCAAGAACGAGAAGGAAAAATGAACAGTAATAGTTTTATAAAATTCCCTGATCTGATTATGATGGATGGTGGAAAAGGGCAGGTTAATATTGCACTTTCAGTACTAGAAGAAATGAAGTTGAACATACCAGTGTGTGGAATGGTAAAAGATGATGCACATAGAACGAGAGGGTTGTTTTTTAATAATGAAGAAGTGTTGATTGAAAAATCTTCGGAAGGGTTTAAGTTGATTACAAGAATTCAAGACGAAGCCCATAGGTTTGCGATTCAATTCCATAGAAGTCTAAGGAGCAAAGGGCAGGTACACTCCTTGTTAGATGAAATAAAAGGAATAGGTCCTGCTAGGAGAAAAATATTAATGACACATTTTGAAAGTCTTGAAGAATTAAAAAATTCTACCATAGAAGAGCTGAAAAAATTGGAAGGAATGACGGAAAAATCTGCGAGAGAAGTATATGAGTTCTTCCACTGATGTGGTATAATTTAGAAATATGATAATTACAAAATGAATGTGAAGGAGACTATGCCATGGGCGGAGCAGAGAGTGTAAAATTAAAAGATTTAGTATTACAGATGGATTTGAAGTGTTTAACACCTGATATTACAATAGAAAAAAAGGAAATTAGAGTTCCAGATATTAATAGACCAGCATTACAATTAGCAGGATTTTTTGATCACTACGAATCAGAGAGAGCGCAGGTAATCGGTTATGTAGAGTATACGTATTTAGAGACTTTGTCTGAGGAACGAAGGAGTGAGATTTACAAAACTTTATTTAGTTATAATATTCCATGCATTATTTTCTGTAGGGACTTAAGGCCAGATGACCTGTTTATAGCAGCAGCGAATGAAAGTGGGACACCAGTATTTGTTACTTCAAAGCAAACATCTTCATTTTCAGCAGAGTTGATTCGTTGGCTAAATGAATCTTTAGCACCTTGTATCTCAATTCACGGAGTACTGGTTGATGTATATGGTGTAGGAGTTCTTATACGTGGAGAGAGTGGTATCGGGAAGAGTGAAGCAGCACTTGAATTGATCAAGAGGGGGCATAGACTTGTAAGTGATGACGTTGTTGAGATTCATAAGATAAGTGATGCTACTTTGATTGGAACAGCACCAGATATCACAAGACACTTTATTGAACTAAGAGGAATTGGAATTGTTGATATCAAATCAATGTTTGGAGTACAAAGCGTACGCGAGACGCAAGAGATTGATTTGGTTATCACATTAGAAGAGTGGAGCAGAGAAGCTGAGTATGACAGACTTGGACTGACAGAAGCCTACACTGAATTCTTAGGAAACAAACTAGTATGCCATGCAATTCCGATTCGTCCAGGTAGAAACCTAGCAGTAATCGTTGAATCGGCAGCAGTAAATCATCGTCAAAAATTGATGGGATATAATGCTGCGCACGAACTATATAGAAGAGCACAACAAAATTTACAGAAAAAAGGAAAGGAAGACTAGTTTAAGATGAGATGTTGTTTTGGCGTAGATATCGGAGGAACTACTGTTAAATTAGGATTGTTGACAGAGACTGGTGAAATCATAGAAAAATGGGAGATTAAGACAAACACAAAAGATGAAGGTGTTGCGATTATTCCTGATGTAGTAGAAGCGATTCAAGGTAAAATTAAAGACAAGAAAATTCAGATGAAAGACATTATAGGTGTAGGAGTAGGGGTTCCAGCACCTGTATCAGAAGATGGGATTGTAAATGGAAGTGCGAACCTTGGATGGAAATACAAAGAAGTAAAAACTGAGATGGAAGAAGCCTTAAAATTACCTGTCGTTGTAGGGAATGATGCGAATGTAGCAGCTCTTGGTGAAATGTGGAAAGGTGGAGGAGAGGGCTATCAAAATCTTATCATGGTAACACTTGGGACAGGAGTTGGCGGAGGAGTCATCAACAAAGGGAAAGTGATAACAGGTACGAATGGCGCGGGCGGTGAGATCGGTCACCTCTGTGTTAATGTAGATGAAGTTGCTCGTTGTGGTTGCGGAAAAACAGGATGTGTAGAACAATATGCTTCAGCAACTGGAATTGCTAGATTAGCGAGAGAACGATTAGAAAAAGATGAGAAGCCAAGTATATTAAGAGGTCAAGAGATATCGGCAAAAGCAGTTTTTGATGCTGTAAAAGCAGAAGATGAAGTGGCGGATGAGATAGCAGAAGAATTTGGTAGATATTTAGGATTAGCGTTGACAAATCTTGCCGTTGTTGTAGACCCAGAAGCTTTTGTTATAGGAGGAGGCGTTTCAAAGGCAGGAAATATCGTGCTTAATTACGTCGAAAAATATTTCCAAAAATACGCTTTCTTTGCAAACAAACAGACCCGTTTTGAATTAGCCATATTAGGAAATGATGCAGGGATATATGGTGGTGCAAAACTAATTATAGATAAATAGTCCATATAAGCGAATTATTAAAAAAGAAAAGAGATAATCGAACGATTTCGTTTGATTATCTCTTTTTGACTTTTGCTACTAAGGAGAAGTCTCCGGCGTAGGATCCGGTGTAGGGGTAGGATCTGGAGTTGGAGTAGGATCCGGTGTAGGGGTAGGATCCGGGGTTGGAGTAGGTTCCTCCTCTGGTTCTTCCGCTGGTGCTTCTGGATCCTCCGCTGGTGCTTCTGGATCCTCCTCTGGTTCTTCTGGCTCTTCCTCCTCTGGTTCTGGTGGAGCAGTGTGTTCCTCGCAAGTATGTGTTGGACCAGTTCCAGCAGCAAAATCAGCATAAGAAGAAGGGCAATATTGATTTGCTAATAAGTTTGTAACGGTACAAATCTTTAGTGATACAATAGAGTCAGACACAGGGAAATCTTTATATGGTAAAGCCTCATGAATTTCTCTCATTATTTTCTGCCAAATAGTTTTGTGATAATTAGTTGAAGTAAGTGGTTCAGGCAAATCATACCCAGACCAAATGCTTGCAGTGTAGTAAGGGGTATACCCAGCAAAATAAATATCTTTATTATCACTTGTGGTTCCAGTTTTTCCAGCTACAGGATGTGAATATATGTTTGCGCTCGTACCTGTACCAGAAGTTACAACAGATTCCATTGCCGAAGTTAATAAAGCTGAGGTGCTAGACTTTATAACTTGATGAGTATCTGGTACATTTTCCAATAAAACATTTCCGTTGTGATCGACGATTTTAGTATATAGGATAGGTTCCACATAAGTTCCCTGGTTCGCAATTGCATTATAAGCAGCAGTCAACTCTAAGTTTTTTACGCCGTATGTCAGACCACCAAGCGCAGTAGATAAGTTCATATCACTATTTCCATTTTCATCTACTTCATCTAAAAGTGTCGTGAAACCAAAGCTTTCCAAATAATCCATGGATACAGGAATGGTAACATCGCTCATTACTTGGACAGCGATTGTGTTAACAGAGTCTTCAATGGCTGTCCTAATAGTCATTGAGCCTCTATAACCACTATAATAGTTTCGAACTGCAACTCCGTTAGGGTAGAGTGTTTCTTTATCAGTTAGCACGCTTGACGTAGAATATAAACCTAAATCAATAGCAGGAGCATAGGTAGAAACGATTTTAAAAGTGGAACCTGGTTGACGAAGGGAATCGGTTGCTCTATTTAATGAGAGATTCCCGTTTTTTGTACCACGTCCACCGACAATCACACGTACGTACCCAGTGCTTTGTTCCATTAGGGTAAATGCAACTTGTGGTTGAGGAGAAAGTGTTAATCGTTCATCAAGCACATCGCCTTCTGCGATATTAAGGGTTGCTTTGTAGTTATTAACAGCAGTTTGAGCAGCTTCTTGGCTTACATAGGTAAGCGATGTTTCTGGGCTACTATAAAGCTTAGGAGATGTCCAATGGTAATTCTGCTCAGCAGCCCACTCTTGAAACATTTCTACACTATAATTTTCAGTAGTTCCATCTGCACGATGAATAGTAAGTGCCCAATCTACACCCCACTCTATTGTATAAGGGTAATTACTGTCGTTGGCGATTACGCTATCTGCAATAGCCTGCATGCTAGGATCTTGAGTTGTATGAATTTCTAACCCTTTAGTATACACAGCTACTTGAGCCTGGTCATAAGTATATCCAAGTTTCTCTTGTAAGTCATTGATTACAGATTCGATAACAGCATCTGTAAAATAAGAGTAGGTACTTGCTGAAGAGGTTACTTGATCTGCTTGTAAGATACGTGAATAAACATCATCGGCAATAGCTTCATCGTATTCTGCTTGTGTAATTAATTCTTGCGCCAACATATCGTCTAAAACTTTTAAACGTCTCTCTTTATTAGCTTCAGGGTGAGTAATCGGATTATACCCTGTAGGGTTTTTGGTGATACCAGCTAATACAGCGCACTCAGAAAGTGTTAACTGTGAAACGTCTTTGTTGAAATACAGTAAAGAGGCAGATTGAACGCCTAGTGTATTTTGTCCAAGATTAATTGTATTGAGATAATTCTCTAAGATTTCTTCTTTACTGACCAATTCTTCTAATTGGAGTGCTAAATAAATCTCTTGGATTTTACGTTCTAGACTCTCGAACCCGGATTCATTAACAAAATCTGAGAAAACACTGTTTTTTATCAGCTGTTGTGTAATTGTACTGGCACCTTCGGAAAAATCACCGCCAGAAGTGATTCCAACAACTGCAGCACGCATAATACCAACGAGATCGATACCATTGTGTGTGTAGAAACGGGAGTCCTCTATAGCGATAAAGGCATCAGTGAGATTTTCAGGAATCTCTTCCAAAGGTTTATGAACACGATTGGAACCAGAAGCTACCAACTTCTCTACTTGTGCACCTGATGCATCGTATATAAATGTGGTGTAATCAGTTGGAGTAACAGATTCTGCAGTGATTTCTGGTGCCTCCTTTAAGATGTCCATCATAAATAGACATACGCCTAATATTGCTATCATTATAACGGTAACAATACTAATTGCTATTAAATTAAAAAAGCGAACGCCACCTCTTTTTTTTCTCATTTGACTTTTGCTTGCTAATTGTTTTTGTCTTTTTGAGGTATTTATTTTACCATAATTCATAGATATAGCCTCCTTCACGAAGTACATTATACCAAATAAAGTTTAAATTAGAAAGAAAAAGTATGAAATTAATCTATTAAATATCAATAAAATGGTATTCTTATTCGATAATGGTATATGTACCTATCTTTTCTACCATTCCTTTTGGTTCGCTCATGGAATATCCAAGGGCAGCAACTCCGTAAATAGTATGGTTAGAAGGAATGCCTAAGTTGTCTAGAATGTTTCTAAGTTCGGAGTTGTCACATTGATCCAAGAATTGATTAATCCATACCGAACCAATACCCATGCTGTGAGCTGCCAAAAAAATTGTTTGTAGAGCACAAGCGTTATCATCTCTTCCCCATGGGCTATCACTTTCATTTGATACAAGAATTAATGCAGAAGGCTTATAGAAATCATAACCTTCACGACCTAATAGAGTTCCTAGTGTAGTTGCAAGATCCGTAATGATTGCTTGGTTTAAAATCCCAGTAAATTTCCAAGTCTGTCTTCCGCGACCGCTTGGAGCAGATAAGCCAGCTTTAATTAATGTCTCTAAATGTTCTTTTGAAATAGTTTGATCAGAAAAATCCCTGACACTTCTCCTAGTTAATATGTTTTGTAATACTTCATTCATTTGTAATACTCCTTTCAAATTGTAATCAATAACTAGAGTTTACCATAAAATAACCTAGAAGTTCAATGGAATAAATAAAGAGCTGTATTGACGCGAAAAATTATAGATGGTAGAATAATAAAAGTTAATTACATAAAAATATACAAGGTTTATTTTCGAATAATGAAAAGGGAAGTTGGGTGCAATTCCCACACAGAGCCGCTGCTGTAATGGTTTAGTCTTGAATATTGCCACTGGTTAATAACTGGGAAGGCTCAAGACGAAGATACTTAAGTCAGAATACCTGCCTTGATATATGCAAAAAATACTTTTCGGGCTTAAAAGTTATGCATTATGCCAATATTAATTGGCTTTCTTTTGATGATTGTCTTGGACCTGAAAATCTTTTAGGTTCATTTTTTTTGTGTAATTTTATGGTTCACAAGAAATAGTAGCAATACGGTGAAGGGAGATGTAGATGAAAAGAATTGATAACAAGTGGATAAAAAGGTTAATACAGTTGATTTTTTCTTTGTTTGGTATAAGCCTGATCAGTTTTTTGTTGATTTATCTTTCGCCGACAGATCCCGTTAGGGCAATGTTTGCAGTGAGTGGTTCGATACCATCTGAAGAGATTCTTGAACAGATGAGAAATGAACTGGGGTTAAATAGACCTTTTTATATTCAATACTTTGATTGGTTAGTTAGCTGTTTGCAAGGAGATTTTGGAAATTCTCTATCACAAGGAGAGCCTGTGTTACAATTGTTGTTAAGTCGTTTAGGCGCAACTTTGAAGTTAACACTTTTATCGTTGTTCTTTATGATTGTAATGGCAGTTCCACTGGGGGTGATTTCAGCATTGAATCATAATAAACTAGTAGATTACGTTATGCGATTTATTACATTTATTCAAATTTCAATGCCCAACTTTTGGGTAGGGCTGCTTTTGCTATATTTTGTTGCGTTGCAATGGGGACTTGTGGATGTGGTGTCTGCGGATATGGGAATAGAAAAAATGATACTACCAGCCTTAACATTAGCAATAGCGATGGCAGGAAAATATGCCAGACAGATAAGAGCATCTATCCTAGAAGAACTTGATCAAGATTATGTGATAGGGGCTAGAGCAAGAGGTTTGTCAGAAGTGACGATACTGTGGAAACATGTTATACCAAATGCTATGCTACCACTGATTACGTTACTGGGATTGTCGACTGGTTCCCTACTAGGAGGAACTGCAGTAGTAGAGATTATTTTCTCTTATCCAGCACTAGGGAGCCTTGCAATATCTGCTATTACAGCTATGGACTATCCATTGATACAAGGATTTGTATTATGGATAGCGCTTGTATATATGATGGTGAATATTATTGTAGATATATCTTATGAATTTTTAGATCCAAGGCTTAGAAAAGGAGAGTAGGAAACATGATAGATGCAAAGACGAGATGTAAGATATTCTCTTTCATGGTAGCACTATTAATTTTGATCGCGGTGCTCGCACCTATTATAGCTCCTTTTAATCCAAATGAAGCTGTATTGATAGAAGCGAATCAGGAACCAGACGGTGTGCACATATTTGGAACAGATAAAATGGGTAGAGATGTCTTTTCAAGAGTGATTTATGGAGCTCGAACCTCTCTTTTTTATACCACTATCTTAGTATTGTTAGTGTTTGGTATCGGTGGAACGCTAGGAATTATTGCTGGATACATAGGAGGAAGAGTAGATACGATAATTATGAGAGTTTCAGACATGATGGTATCTTTTCCTGGCATGGCATTGGCAATTGCAATGGCTGGAATATTAGGTCCAAGCATAATAAATGCAGTAATAGCAATTGCTATGATAACTTGGACTAAATATGCTAGGTTATCAAGGAGCTTGGTTTTAAAGATTAGAAACTTAGACTATATAGCAGCATCAAGGCTGTCTGGTAGTACAGATTTGATTATAATTATAAAACACCTGATTCCAGCTGTACTACCCACACTCGTTGTGACTGCGATGGCGGACATGGGAGGAATGATGTTGGAATTAGCTGGGTTTTCTTTTCTCGGATTAGGGGCAAATGCAACCTCTATAGAGTGGGGATATATGTTAAATGAAGGAAGAGAAGTTATGACATCAGCACCGTGGTTAATGATATATCCAGGGCTTGCAATATTTATTACAGTGATGATATTCAATTTGCTAGGAGACAGTATACGAGACGTCTTAGATCCTAAAACAAAAAGCAAGGAAAGAAGGAGAAAACATTGAAAAAATCAATCAAATTTTTAATTTTTATATTAGGGATAACAGCACTTGGAGGATTATTAACAGGGTGTTCAAATGCGAAAGAATCATCAGGAGAAATCAGCGAAGGTGAACACTTAGATTTTGGATGCTATAAGTATTCAGATTCGATTGATCCAAGTGTAAATGTGAATTCAAGCTGGTGTGGTGTGCGTTATGGAATTACGGAGTGCCTGTTTAAATTTGATCAAAATGTAGTGGCTCAACCAAATTTGGTGGATGAAGTAAGCCATTCAGAAGATTTTCGTACATGGACACTTCACATTAGTGAGGACTTAAAATTTTCAAATGGTAATGAGGTTTCACCAGCAGCCGTTGTATCTTCTATAGAACGCTTATATAAAGAAACTGATGTGAGTCAGGGAGGGGAAGGTAATTCGAATCCAGAAGGGTACTTAACTTATGATAGTATTACCTCTGATGATGAGGCAGGAACAGTAACGATTGTTTGTTCGCAACCAACGGAGAATTTAGAAGGGATTTTAGCTTATCCATATTTTGCGATAATTGATACATCTGTAGCAGAGGAACAAATCGTGGGAACGGGACCTTACAAAGAAGAGGTTCACAATATAGGTGTAAATATGGAGATGTCAAAAAATGAGTATTATCGGTCGGATGTTCCATACGATACAGTAAACATTCTTTACATCGAAGACAGTGCAACGAAGGCGATGGCGCTTCAAAGTGGCGATGTGGATCTAGTAGAAAATATTACATCAGCAGATGCATTAACACAGCTTTCAAAAGTACCAAATGATTATTATATTTCGACAGCAGCTGGTGTTAGAACAGGAAATTCATATATCAATTTTAATAGTGAACTAGCAAATGATGACTTGCGTGAAGCTGTAATGATGGCACTTGACGATAAAACGATGTGCGAGGTGACAGTAGGTGGGATGTATACAGAAGGATTTTCTGTGTTGCCATCATCACTTGATTATAACTATGATACATTAAACAATCCTTATGAATTCGATAAAGAAGAAGCAATAAAAATCTTAGATAATGCGGGAATAGTAGATGTAGATGGCGATGGATTCCGAGAGTTGGACGGTGAAAATATTGACTTGAATTACATTGCATATACTAGTCGTAATTTGAACGACTTTGCACAAGCGGTAGCACTGCAACTAGAAGAAATCGGTATCAAAGCAACGGTGAACATTCGAGATTATGATACAGCACTTGCACTTCAAAACGCAGGGGAGTTCGATCTAATGACAACTAATACAATTACCGTAGGAATTGGAGACCCACAGGATTATTTGGGGAACTGGTACTCCCCTAATGCAGTAAACTACGGATACTATCAAAATGAGAACTACGATACTCTTTATGAACAGTTGATGGTGGAGTTAGATGAAGAGAAGCGAACTGAGTTAATCACAAAGCTTCAACAGATATTGATAGATGATGCAGCAACAATTGTGCATGGATACTATAATAGTAGGATGTTTAGTAGGACGGATTCAATTTCGAAAGCAGAGATTGAAACTATAGATTATTATTGGCTTACAACAGATATCATACCGAATGAAGATGAATAACTTTAAGATTCGAGAGCGATATTATAATCAGTTGGTGGAAACGGAGTGGATATGCTAGAGTTTAAAGAGGTTTCAGCAGATTATGAAAATGGAACAGCTGCGCTAAAATCATTTAATCTAAAGATAGAGAAACGACAAATTGTGGCATTAGTAGGAGAAAGCGGAAGCGGGAAAACTACGGCTATTCGTGCTGCGATGGGACTTCTACCTATTGGAGGACGAGTGACAGAAGGAGATATCTTATTAAATGGAAAATCGATAAAAAACCTAAGTGGAAAAGAGTGGGAAAAGATTCGAGGCAGAGAAATAGCAATGATATTTCAAGATAGTGGTACGATGTTGAATCCTATAAGGACAATTGGAAGCCAATTCACCGAATATATAAGAAAACACGACAAAACCACAAAAAATGAGGCATATAAACAAAGCGTAGAAATACTAGAGCAGATGGGTCTTTATGATGGTGAGTCTATTATGAAATCTATTCCTTCTAGTTTGTCAGGAGGGATGAGGCAGCGTGTGGGAATAGCGATGGCAATGTTTTTTAGACCTAGCATCTTACTCGCGGATGAGCCAACAAGTGCCTTAGATGCACCTATTCAAGCTCAAATTGTTCAACAGATGATGGAGCTGCGTACGAAATATGATACATCGATTTTGATAGTAACACATAATATAAGTGTTGCTGCATATATGGCGGATCAGATAGTAGTAATGAGAGATGGAGAAATCATAGAAGTTGGGAATCGTAAAGAGATTTTGAAAAATCCTCAGAAGGAATACACAAAGAAATTAATAAATGCAATTCCGAGAATCAAAGGAGAACGTTATGTCTGAGTATATTTTGGAAGGGAAAAAACTATCAAAGTCTTATTACAATAAAGGAAGAGAAGTAGAAGCTTGCAAAGAAGTAGATTTTGCAATAAAAAGAGGAGAGACGATAGGGATTGTTGGTGAAAGTGGTTGTGGGAAGAGTACATTACTAAAAATGTTGGTTCGTTTAGAAAGACCTACAAAAGGAGAGTTGTATTTTAAAGGAGTTAATATTACTGATCAAAAAGGAAAAGTACTTCGAGAAAGTAGAAAACACATTCAAATGGTTTTCCAAGATCCAAGCTTGGCATTTTCACCGAGAATGAAAGTGAGAGAGATTCTGGCAGAGCCGATAAATAATTTTTCTTCACTTGATAAAAAGAGTCGGAAGGAAAAAACTGAAGAGTTACTAGAATTAGTGCAGCTTCCTGTGGAGTTTGCAGATCGGTATTGTCATGAGATGAGCGGTGGTCAAAGGCAGAGGATAGGAATTGCAAGAGCGCTAGCAACAGAACCAGAGGTTTTAATATGTGATGAAGCAACATCTGCATTAGATGTGTCCATACAAGACAGTATTATGCGATTACTTTCTGATATTCAAAAGAAAAAGAATCTGTCAATAGTATTTGTGTGCCATGATATTGCATTGGTATCTTCAATATCGCATAAAATGATGGTTATGTACCAAGGAGCAATTGTTGAGACCATAAAAAGCGATAGGATCCTCGAAGATGCGCAACACGAATATTCTAAATTGTTGATGCAATCTATTTTTACTCCTGAAGTTGTTGAATAAAAGATGAAAAAATGATAAAATAACTCTTAATTGCATAAAACAGGAGGAAAGTTTTTTGGAAAAGGGAGAAAAGAAATATAAGCTAAAAATCAAGGATTTAAAAGCGAAAAGTAGAAAAGTGATTAAGCAACATTATTGGTTTCTTGTTATTACGTGTCTTTTTGCTGCTTTTTTAGGTAGCGAGTATGCGGATGCAGTAATGCTAACCACTTCAGACGGGGCAGAAATAAGAAGTCTGATTGCTTTTCCGTCGTTTATAGTCGAAGGTGGAGCTGATTTTTTTGGGAATTCAAGAGGAGTCTTTGCAAGTGCTATTAACAATGTAAGTTCTGGAGCACTTTTTACTTCTATAGTTAATGGGATTAGTGCTATGGTAGGTTCAGAGGTAATCGGTCAGATTATTTTTATAGCCTTAATCTTATTAGTGGTATTTCTATTTTGGATTTTTGTTATTAATATATATAAAGTGATTTCAAGAAGGATTTTCTTAGAAGGAAGAACGTATAAAAAAATATCTCTTCAAAAGTATCTTTTTCTGTTCTATATTAGAGAGTGGAGACATGTATCTTGGGTTATGTTTGTGAGATATATTTATAATGGCCTATGGTATTTTGTATTTGGAATTGGTGGATTGATTAAGCACTATTCTTATTATTTAGTTCCATACATTTTAGCGGAAAATCCAGTTCTTTCAGCTAAGGATGCTATTACATTATCACGAAAAATGATGAATGGATACAAATGGAATTGTTTTACCCTTGAACTTTCTTATTTTGGATGGGGTATACTAAGAGTAATAACATTTGGCCTTTCAGGTCTCTTTTATTCGAATGCATATGCGATTGGAACATATACGGAATTTTTCGTTAAGTTAAGAGAAGTAGCAAAAGAAAATAAACTTCAAGGCTCAGAACTTTTAAATGATAAATACTTGTATGAAAAAGCAGATGAAGTGACATTAGTAGAAAAGTACTGCGATATTGTCTCAATTCTTCATGCGCAAAAAAAAGAAATAAATAAAGTGAAAAAGTTTTATGACCCTATACTAGAACTTTTTGGACTTACCTTATATAGAAGTAAACAAGATGAGCAAAGAGAGCTTGAACTTATTAAGGAAACAGGAGCAAAAGAATATGAAGACATTCTGGCTGGAGAAGAGTATCCTTTACGACTATTTACAATTTCAGGACGTTCAAAAAATACGAAAAAAGAAACGATAAATTATATGAGAAAATATACAATTTCATCTGTAATTCTTATGTTCTTTATCTTTTCATTTATCGGTTGGTCGTGGGAAGTGGCACTACATATAGTAAATGATGGAAAGTTTGTAAATCGCGGTATCTTACAAGGTCCTTGGTTACCAATATACGGATCAGGTGGCGTATTGATTTTATTATGCCTATATAAACTTAGAAAAAAAGTCTGGATACAGTTTGTTTCCGCAGTAGTGCTATGCGGTGTGATCGAATACTTCACAGCGTATTACTTAGAAATTACACATAATGGGAAAAAATGGTGGGATTATAGTGGATACTTTATTAACTTGCATGGAAGAATCTGTGGAGAAGGGCTCCTAGTATTCGGGCTTGGTGGGCTTGGCATTGTGTATGTACTAGCACCATTTCTAGATGATTACATTACCAAAATTAATCATAAGATTTTAATTGCGATATCTTGTATATTGGTAACACTTTTTGTTGCGGACCAGATCTATTCAAATGAACATCCAAATGAAGGAGAAGGGATAACAGCAAGCAGTGAGTATGTACAAGAAATGTCAGAAAAAGAGACAGAGATGATAGTGAGATTATAAAACAAAAGAGGAAGGACTAATTTTAAGTTGAATTATTCCTTCCTCTTTTATTAAAATTCAAGTGAAAAAACTAGCATTTAATAGCCCAACGCATTTTTGTAGAGCGCGCACGACCGTTTATATTACATTCTTCTCTTGAAGGTCTGATTACATCTTTTGAAATATCTTGATAAAGACCTTGAGATTTGCCTAACTTAAAAGCTTTTTTGACCAACCTATCTTCACCTGAGTGAAAAGTTAAAATAGCAACTCTACCACCAGGACGAAGTGCATCTGGAAGTTTGTCTAAAAATTCATATAGTACTTCAAATTCTTGGTTTACATCAATTCGAAGCGCCTGAAATGTTCGTTGACAAGTTTTTTTGATAGTATCTAATCTGTCTTTTTCTGGTAAGAAAGACAAAGTTTCAGTAATGACCTCTCGTAGTTGCGTAGTGGTATCTATGCTATGACCACGCCGTATGTAATCAGTGATAGCGATTGCTAGTTCATTGGCATAAGGCTCATCTGAATTTTCCCATAACATGCCTTCTAATTCTTTAGCATCAATATCTTTGAGGCGCTGAGATGCACTTATGCCTCTTTGTGGATTTAGTCGTAGGTCTAGCGGGCCATCCACTTTATAAGAAAACCCACGATCAGGATTATCGATTTGCATGGAAGAAACACCTAAATCAGCTAGAATAAAATCAAATCCACCGGCCTCTTTAGCGATTTCGTCAATGGTGCAAAAGTTTTGTAACTTGATGGTTAAAATCTCAGAGCCAAATCCATTCTCCTTTAATCGAATTCGCGTCTTTTCTGATTCGATAGGATCTACATCAGTAGCATATACGTGCCCCTTTCCTTGGAGGCATTTTAACATGGCTTGCGTATGCCCACCATATCCTAAGGTGCCATCGAATCCGGTTTGTCCAGGTTGAATATGTAGGAAATCTATAATCTCATTTACCAGAATCGAAATATGCATTCCAGCAGGTGTACTTCCTTTTTGGATGACTCTTTCTATGATATCTTGATATTTTTCAGGTTGGTGCTCTTTATATTTGTCCTTGAATTTTTTTGGATATTTTCCAGCATATCGCTCTCTTCTCTTATGTGGTTGTTCTTGATTCATTCGGCTACTCCTATAGTTATCTTGATAGAAGGATTATATAATGGAAAATGAGAAATAACAAGTGATACAAGATTTAAATTTATTGTTTAAAAGTATATAATTTTATTGTAGAATTAAATTATGTAAGGTTTAGAGTATAGTGAAATTGATTGCGTAAGGAGATTGATGATGAGTAAAAAATCAAATGAAATAGATAAAAATAATGAAACAAGTATATGCCAGACCAACTGGCCATTGACATTTGCAGAAGAACAGATGGCTGTAGAGCAAGGGGTGAAGAAAAACTCTACATCTTATAACATTAATTTTGCTTTTGGAGTAAGTGGAAATTTAGATATAAAGAGGTTAGAAGATGCATTGAATCAGTTGATAAAGAGACAACCGATTTTACGATCTAAATTTCCGATGTTAAACGGAGAGTATGTACATGCGTGTATGGAGCAATTTAAGGTGGAGATAGTTCAATACACTTGCGAGAAAGAAGCAGTAGAAGAAGAGATATATGCGGTGAATACACCATTTGATTTAGAAAAAGGTAAGTTGATAAGATGTAATGTATTCAAACACGGTGGTGATAAAGCTACCTTAAATATCTGTATTCATCATATCATTATGGATAGAGCAGGATCAGATCCTTTTTTTGAGGAATTGTTTAAACTCTACGAAGGGGGAGAATTACCAGAGATTAAGCTAACTTATTTTGACGAGGAAACTAGACACAACGATGCGTGTGAGAATAAAAAAGCAGAGGAAGCAATGCTTGAGTTGTTTAAAGATGGAGTACCTGAGAATGATATGCCAACGGTGGCTGTGAGACCAGAGGTGCTTCCAGTATCTAACTGTGAGATTTTTAAAGAGATACCAAGTAAAGGCATAAGTACAACTGCACGACTATTAGGACTTACAAAATATGAATTTCTAATAGGAACGTTAGGAATGATAGTAGGGAAGTATTGTAATTCAGAGAGTGTTGTAATAGGAACAGCGATGAGTGGCAGAACAAAAGCTTGTCAAAAAGATGTAATTGGAAATTTTGTCAATGAAGTGGCAATACCGATGAGACCAGTAGGGGATAGGTCTGTTGTTGAATACTTTAAACAAGTTAAAAATACAGTAGGGAGTGCTAAAAGTAGTCAAATACACCCATTTGGGAAGCTGGTTGAAGCGCTGGCTCCTGATAGGAACTCATCGAAAGCGCCAATTTTTGATGTATTGTTTAACTATATTCAACAGATTGCGATTCCAACAATACAAGTAGATGGAATAGAAATTGTACCACTGAATGTTAAGAGGCAGAAATTGGCTATGGATATTACGCTTGAGGTGGTAAATGATAAAGATTCTCTAATATTATCATTGAGATATTCAGATACGCTTTATGAAAAAGAGGTTATGGATAATTTCATGGAGCAGTATCTATATAGTATAGAGCAGATTTGTGCAAAAGTTGTTGAAGGAGGAGATAGCAGTTCACTGATAGTAAATGAAGTAACAGAACTACCTACGGAGCAGTATAGAACAATTGTAGAGGATTTCGTAGGAGCAGTCTCAGATGAGGTGAAGGGAAAGACTGTATTAGAACTTTTTAGAGAGCAGGTTAAAAAAACTCCTTCAGAAGTAGCCATTGTGTTTGGTGGTGAGAGGATGACATACAAAGAACTAGATGAGTCAACGGATTCCTTAGCGCTTTATCTAGCGAAGGAAAGAGAAAATGGTATGGGTTCTGTTGTGGGAATTATGGTGCATAGAAGCATTGTGTTTCCAATCTGTACAATAGCTGCAATGAAGGCTGGAGTAGCATACTTACCTCTAGATCCGGAATATCCAACTGATCGACTGGAATATATGTGTCAAGATGCAGGTGCTGATGTATTAATAGGACATGCAGATTTATTTCAAAAAGTGTCAAATTATAGTGGGAAATTTATAGATGTTTCCGTAATTGGGCAGTTAGACTCTGGGGATTATGTAAAAGAAGAGCTAGAGAAACTAGAATTAAGTCCTAAAGAAGACGATTTATTTATATTGCTCTATACTTCGGGAACAACTGGGAAACCTAAGGGGGTCATGTTAACGAATCGAAACATTGCAAACTTTATTAATTTCTATAAAAGAGAATACAGGCTTGGAGTAGGTGAGAAGACGTTAGCCTACGCAAGCTTTGGTTTTGATGCCAATATGATGGATATGTATCCTACTTTAATTAGTGGAGCGACTTTGCATATTATCCCAGAAGAAATGAGACTTGATATTACAGCTATGGCAGACTATGTTGAAGAGAATGGGATTACGGTCGCATTTATGACAACTCAACTGGGAAGACAATTTGTAGAGATTAAAGAACCAAAGACGCTGAAAGCATTTTCGGTAGGGGGAGAGACATTGACGCCGATTGCGCCACCACGATTTAGTTTTTATAACCTGTATGGGCCAACAGAGTGTACAATTGCAAGTAATCGATATCTTTTGGATAAACTTTATGACCGAGTGCCAATAGGAAAGCCAGTAGATAATACGAATGTTTATGTTGTGGACAAATATGGAAGATTAGCACCGGTAGGGGTGGCGGGAGAACTTTGCATTTCCGGTCGCCAAGTAGCAAAAGGATATTTGAATAGACCTGATTTGACAGCAGAAAAATTTGTTTCAAATCCGTATACTGACAATCCAGATTATAGCAGAATGTACAAGAGTGGAGATGTGGTGAGATTCTTGCCTTCTGGAGATATTGATTTTGTTGGAAGGAGAGATTTTCAAGTAAAAATCAGAGGATTTCGAATTGAGCTTACAGAGATTGAAGGTAGAATTCGTGAGTTTGAAGGCGTTACGGATGCGACAGTAATCGCAGTGGATAATCCAGCAGGTGGTAAGAGGGTTGTAGCTTATTTGGTAGCAGATGAAACTGTATCAATAGAGGAGCTGAATAGTTTTATTGAAGAAAAACTTCCATCCTATATGGTGCCGTCTGGAACCATGCAGATTGATAAGATTCCACTTAATCAAAATGGAAAAGTAAACAGAAAAGAGTTACCAGAAATCATAGTGCAAGAAGAAGAGATTATTCCACCATCAAATGAATTGGAAGAAAAATTACATCAGGTTGTAGGTGCGATACTGGGAACGAGTACATTTGGAATTACGACAGACTTGATGTATGCAGGACTTAATTCATTGTCTGCAATAAAAGCAGCAGCTCTTATTTCAGAGGTGACAGGGAAAAAGCTTTCTACTTTGGATTTGATGGAGAAGAAAACGATTCAAAAAATCGGACGGTTTTTGATTCAATCAGATGATTATGAGGCTGTTATTTATGAAAAAAGAGAAGTGTATCCCCTAACAGAGAATCAATTAGGGGTATATTTTGCGTGCTCTAAGGAGCCGGAATCTTTAGCATATAACATACCGTTAGAAATTTCGTTTTCAAGAAACATAGATGTGAAAAAATTAAAAGACAGTATTGTAAATGTGATAGGTGCTCATAGTTATATATTAACAAATTTAGTGATGAAAAATAGAGAACCGATGCAATTACCGAGATTAGATAGAACCTTTGATATTCCTATTAAAGAGTATCAAAGAAAAGAATTTGAAAAGAAAAGAGAGAATTTCATCCAACCGTTTAATCTTTTTGAGGGACCTTTGTTTCGTGGAGAAATCTGTAAGTTAGAAGATGAGGTGATTGTACTCTTTGATGCGCACCATATCATATTTGATGGTGGGTCTTTGGATATTTTTTTGAAAGATGTCATCTTATCTTACGAAGGAGAGGCAATAAAAGAAGAAAAATTTACCAGTTTTGATTTTGCTTTAAAGGAAGAGGCATTTAAACAATCGGTAGAGTATACAGAGGCAGAGGAGTTTTTTAGAGAAAGATTTTATGATTGCGAAGGTGCAACAGCTATACCAACCGACAAAGATATAGTAGGAACAGCAACACCTAAGATTTTAAGAAGTGTTGTTAAGAAGGAACATCTAATAGACATAAGTAAGACGTCCATTCGACCTTCCAACTTGTTCTTGGGAGCATCGGCAATGGTGATTGGAAGATTTGCATCCACAGATGATGTGAGACTAGCAACTATCACAAATGGGAGAGATGGGATAGAAGTACAAGACAATTTTGGTATGCTTGTTAAGACGCTGCCAATAAAAGTAAAAACTCAAAATACTAGCTGCAAGGAGTATTTAGAATCGGTTCAAAGAGAGATGGAAGACACTTTGAAGCATCAAGGATATTCATATGTGAAGGTATCTTCTAACTACAATTTTAGCGCCCAAATTTTATACGCTTATCAAGGTGGTGTGATTTCCAATTATACCCTTGAAGGAGTAGACGTAAAGGCAAAAGCAATTGGTTTTAGTGATGTGAAGTTTCCAATTTATATTAGCATACACGAAGATGAAGAGAATTATTATGTAGAGGTTGAATACGATTGCCTTAAGTTTTCAAAAGGATTAATGCAATCATTGGCTGATTCAATAGGAGCGGTGGCAAAAAAATTAGTAGAGAAACAAGGAAAATCTATTACCGAATTATCTGTGATGACAAAGAAGCAAGAAGAGAGTATCGCTCAATTTAATCATGAGATTCATCTATCAGAAGAAGTAGCACTACACTATATTTATGAAAAATGGGCTAAAGAGAAAGGCGATAAAGTAGCACTTGTTAATAATGGAGAGCGGTTAACATTCGAAGAACTGAATAAAAAAGCGAATCGAGTAGCGAATCAGTTGTTGAAACTAGGTGTGAACACGGAAGATAGGATTGCATTTATCCTTCCAAGAACGAGTAATATTATCATCAGTATGCTAGGGATTATGAAGGCTGGATGTGCATATATACCTGTAGATCCGGATTATCCAGAGGATAGAATTGGACATGTGCTAGAAGATAGCGGAGCAAAATATATCATTACAGATGGAACTAGGGAATTTGAAAATGGCATAGATATTCATGAACTATTAAAAAATAGCAATGACAATAATCCGCAAATAAATATCAATACAGATAATCTTTGCTATATTATTTACACATCAGGGTCTACAGGGAAGCCAAAAGGCGTAATGTTGACGCATGGAGGTATTATTAATTATATTGTAGATGAGGAAAGAAACATACATGTGAAAGCTTTGATAGAAGGGAACTGTAATATGATTTCGGTTACAACTGTAAGCTTTGATATGTTCCTAAAAGAGGCATTTACTAGTTTGATGAATGGATTGACACTGATACTTGCGAATGATTATGAGGCGAAAGACCCAATTGCTCTTGCAAAACTATTTGAAAAGGAAAAGGGAACAGCTTTTAATGCAACCCCATCAAGAATGCTACAATATATGGAACTTCCAGAGATTAGAGAAGCACTATCAAGGTGTAAAGTAATCATGGCAGGTGGTGAAGCGTATCCAGCAGCTTTATACAATAAGTTGAGGAAAATAACGAGAGCTAAATTAATTAATACGTATGGACCAACAGAGATTACTGTTTCAAGTAATGGAAAGGTATTAGAAAGTGATGATATCACGATAGGAGCACCGCTTCATAATGTGGCAGAAGAAGTGATGGATATACATGGAAACCCACTTCCGATTGGAGTGACAGGAGAGCTTTGGATAGGAGGGCTTGGTGTATCACGAGGTTATTTTGGAAATGAGGCTATGACTGCTGAAAGGTTTGTTATGTACAAGGGAAGTAGATATTATCGCTCTGGAGATTTGGCGAAATTTACAGAAGATGGAGAAATCAAAATACTTGGAAGAAATGATGGACAGATTAAGCTTAGAGGGCTTCGAATTGAGTTAGGAGAGATTGAAAAAACCTTAGGAGAGATTGAAGAGATTAAATCGGCTGTAGTAGTGGTACGAAAAATCAATAGAGCGGAACATTTATGCGCTTACTATACAGCAACACAAGAAATAGCACCAGAAAAATTAAGAGAAGAGTTATTAAAATCATTGACTCTTTACATGGTTCCTACAGCATATCTTCAATTAGAGGATATGCCGATGACACCAAATGGAAAAATCGATAGGAAAGTATTGCCAGATGCAAAGCTTATGGATCAAGGCGAGTATGTGAAGCCAGAGACTAAGGAAGAGCAGGCTTATTGTGATATTTTTTCCAATATATTACAGTTGGAAAAAATAGGGGCGATGGATAACTTCTTTGATCTAGGCGGAACATCACTTTTAGTAACTCAAGTTACCATTGATGCAGGAAAAGCAGGATTCGAGCTGAATTATGGGGATGTATTCGCAAATCCAACCCCTAGAGAGCTAGCAAATATAGGGGAGCGTGAAGTAGAAGATAATTCAAAGGGAATTCAAGAGTATGATTATAGCCAGATAAACTTACTTCTTGGGCAAAATACGCTAGAAGCGGTGAGAAGTGGTGAATATCGAGAGCTTGGAAATATTTGCATTACAGGTACAACAGGGTTCTTAGGCGTGCATGTATTGAAAGAATTTCTAGATAATGAAAAAGGAATTGCATATTGTGTTGTTCGGGGAGGAAAAATCTCGGCGGAATCTAGGTTAAAGTCAATGCTGGTGTATTATTTTTCGCAAAGCTATGAAGCACTATTTTCAAGAAGAATTGTAGTTATTGATGGAGATATTACGAAGCAGGAAATGTTTGAACAACTAAAAGGACTTCCGATAGACACATTCTTTAATTGTGCTGCAAATGTAAAGCATTTTTCTACAGGTACGGACATAGAAGATGTTAATGTGAAAGGGGCTTCCCATTGTGTAGATTTTTGTTTAGAAAAGGGATGCACATTTATTCAGGTCTCAACTACTAGTATTGGTGGAATGAGCATAGATAATCTAGAATTAGAGAAGCGAAAATTGAGTGAACAAGAGTTGTATTTTGGTCAAGATTTATCTAATAAGTATGTAAATAGTAAGTTCTTGGCGGAAAGGTATACTCTAGAAGCTGCGACAAAAGGGTTGAGCTGTAAAATTATGAGAGTTGGTAATTTGATGGCAAGAGAAGAAGATGGTGAATTTCAAGCAAACTTTAATACCAACAATTTTTTAAGTCGGCTAAAGGCATATAGCATCATAGGGCAGGTACCTTATGCAGATATGGGAGGAGTGACAGAATTTGCACCGATAGATTGTACGGCAAAAGCAGTAGTGGCACTGGCTAAAACGCCAGAAGAAGCAAGAGTTTTCCATCCATACAATGATCATGATGTATTCATTGGAGATGTTATTATAGCATTGAATGAAGAAGGAGTGACTATAAAGCCGAGTGAAATAGAAGCGTATACCAAAGAATATAAAGTGGCCATGTTGGACAAAGAAAAAGCAAAGCACTTAAATTCGCTAATCGCTTATCAAGAGCATGGGAAAAGGGTAGCTCAGATTAAGAGTATCAACAATTTCACTTCACAAGCGCTTTTAAGACAAGGGTTTGTATGGCCGATAACAACTCCGTCATATATGAAAAAATTCTTTAAAGCTATGATTGAATTGGGATTTTTTGATGAAGATTACAGAAAGTAGGTTTGAAATGAAAGAAAGAACAGGGACACTTGTCCAAAATAAATTTAGTGAATATCTTTTTCCCACAATTATGACATCCCTTGCGATGTCAGTGGCAGCAGTAGTAGATGGAGCTATTGTGGGAAATCTACTAGGAGATGATGCCCTTGCAGCAATTGGTCTTTCATTACCAGTGGTGTTTTGCATTAATACAATCTATATGCTCTTTGCAATTGGAGGAATGTCTGTAGCTGCAATAGCAAAAGGACAAATGAATCAAAAGAAAGCGAATCAAGTATTTACGGTTACTATGTTTGGTGGGATTGGCATAATGCTTTTGTTCTTGTTAGGAATTCTGATTTTTATGGAACCTGTAACATTGGCTCTTGCAGCAGGAGATAAAGCCCTTGCGAGTATGACAGCGGAATATTTAAGACCGCTATTGTTTGTAGGACCTACATTGATGTTTTCAGCAGGACTTGCATTGTTTATGAGACAAGATGGAAAGCCTCAGATATCAGGAGTTGTAATTGTGATAGCAAACGTAATCAACCTGATTTTTGATTATATTCTTATTCAATATTTGGACTCGGGAATCATGGGAGCAGGACTTTCGACAGCTCTTGGGTATGCATTAGGAGGGATTGTAGTTATTCCCTATCTCCGCTCTAAAACCCGTACATTCCATGTGGAGTTTCCTCAACTAGGAGATTTTACAGTGTTGGTGGATATTATAAAGACAGGCTTACCAAAGGCGTTGATACAGGTTGCGTCTTTTTTAAGAGCGATTGTACTAAATGGTATTATAATAGTAGCAATTGGTCCTATTGGAATGTCAGTTATGACGGTATATGTTAACCTACTAATGATTTCAAATATCTTTGTAGGAGGAACATCAGATGCATTACTTCCAATTGCTGGATCATTGTATGGAGAACGAGATTATTATGGTATAAGAAAGAGCGTGCTTGCTGCCAGTAAAGTGTTAATAATAGCAGCGGTAGGTCTAGTTATAGCTTTCTTAGCTACACCAGAAACAATAGGGAAATGTTTCGGCTTAGATTCAAAAGAAGCGTTGGAGGTATTGTCTCCAGCTGTTAGAATGTTAGCGCTATATCTTCCGTTTCAAGCATTTAATACTACATTACAAAATTTTTATAATGTGACAGATAGGAAAGGAATTGCACTTGCGATACCATTATTAGATGGATTTGTATTTGTATCTATTGCAGCAGTGATTTTATCAAATATCAATCCAGATATTATATGGATGTGTTATGCTATCTCTGGTTTGAGCACAAGTCTAGTAATCATTCTTATAGGGAAGCAGGTTAAGAAAAAGGAAAATGTTACGGGACTGCTTTTGATTAAAGAAAAAAAATTTGATGGAGTTACAATCGAGGTCAGTATAAATGCTAACAAACAAGAGGCGATTCAGCTATCAGAAGAAATTATTGAATTTTGTGCTGTAAATGGTACAACGGCAATTAATGCAAATAGAATCGGCCTTGCTGTAGAAGAAATGGTAGTTAATGTGGCTAATGTAGCAAAAGAAGAAAAGAAAAATCCGATAATTGATGTTTTTCTAATGATATCAGAGGAAGGGATTGTTCTAAAGTTTAGAGATAATGGAAAGACATTTGATATAACGGCAGAAACACCAATAGAAGAAACTGAATTAGCAGTAAGTGAAATTGAAGTATTAAAGCGAATGGCAACCAAGATTGAGTACATAGGTCAACTAGGATTCAATGTTACAATTTTTCGACTAAAATTTTCTGAAATGTAGATAAATAAGCATTTTTGTACAACATAATTTTTTCTGGAATTGTTATGCTCTTTGTAAACGTAACCATTATAGTGAGTGATATAAAAAAATGCAAGCACCCCCGATTCTTCAGAAATACCAAGAGGAATCGGGGGTGTCATTGTTATTAGCGTTATTTGATATTTAGCATAGTGTCAAATCCTGTCATTTTGAACACATCTAACACAATTTCATTACAGTTTGAAAGCGAAAAAGCCCCTCCGCTCTCTTGAATATTTTTGTGCAAGAAGAGAAGTGTTCTTAAACCAGCACTAGAGATATAGTCAACTTCAGAAAAATCTAGAAGAATATTTTTGTGTGTAGAAATTTCTTCCTTCATCTCTTCTTGAAGCATTGGAGCAGTATTTGTATCTAATCGCCCGATTAAGGTCACTGTTAGCAAGTCGTTGTTTATTTTCTTATTGATATCCATCATTTTTCCTTTCTCATAAATAAAATATTTTTATTATCGCTATAGTAGTAGCTTAAGGCAATGTCAAATCCTTTAATCAGATGTAATCCAAGTCCACCTTCATTTCTAGTAGTAATATCAGCAGTTATATCAGGACAAGGTGTTAAAATTGGATTATAAGGAGGGCCTTCATCCATAAATTGAATCTCTATAAGTGTACCTGTTTCAGCGCGAACCTCATTTAAAGAATACCACACATTTCCAGGTAAGTTAGGATAGGCATATTTACAGATGTTAGTAAAAATTTCTTCAATGGCAATCAGTATTTGAATAATCGATTTGGGTGAAAAACTGGATTCTTCTAGAAATAATTCAGTGGGACCTGTAATTTTTTCTAATAAATGGACTTCAGAAGAAAGCTGCACATCTACTCTTTTTTTTACTGTGTTCATTCTAATCTCCCTTCAAGAAAGACTTATGCTATCTATAATGCAATGCTATCAAAAGGGTACGCCTATGTCAATGGAAAGCAGAGAAATTTTATGCTGTAAATTTCAATTCAACAATAAGTGTGGTACAATATAAAAGCGAGAAATAAATAGAAGTGAGCAATAGGGTCAGGAGTAATCAATATGGAGAATAAGATAGTAAAAAAAATAATAATTTTAATTATAATTGCAGGAAGCTACTATCTTCTTTCGCTGATTTCGTTGAATACCTTTGCAGTGGGAGCTGAGTATGGAATTAACTTTGGAGGTTGGGTACCTATGGCAGCAGGGTTAATATTTGGACCAATTGCAGCATTGGCAAGTGCAGTAGGAGGGATTCTTTTAAACATTGGTGAAAGCAATATAGCTGTATGTATTATTAGTGGGACGATTTCTTTTGTAATGGCTTTTTTGCCCTATAAGCTTTGGCACACAATATTTTGCCCAAGGGATGGGAGACCAGCTTATCTAGAATCGGCTAGCACGTTGTTTAAGTATTTATTGATTGCGCTGATTACTGCAATCAGTGTAGCAACTTTAAATATCTTTGAGAATTATGTTCGTGGAGTTGAGATTATAGATTATTACTCGGTAAGAGATGAATTTCTTTATTCAGCATTACAGTTTTATAGCACGTCATTATATATTGGAATTTTGATGTTTCAGATTTTGACAGGATACTGTAAAATTACACCTTTAATCCCGCAGAGAAAGTACGCGACTAGAGCTAGGGAAAAGAGGTACATTATAGACTATATTCTAATCGGGTCATTGCTTATTCTATGTATAATTCTTTGTAGTGCAGCTTTAAGCATTGGGCATGAAGAATTTAGTGTGATAAATTACTTGTTTTATACAGTAGTGGTTGTGGTTTTGTGTTTACTAGTACTTCCGATTAACAGAGGAGGCGAGGTGAATGAGGAAAAGATAACATTAAAATTGGTTTTTGGGGTGCAAAAACAAGTACTCACAGGTGCTTCGATTTTGATTTTAATCCTAGTGGTACTCCATATGAGGGATATAGGAGAAACAATTGCAAATGCAGGGTATTTTGAGAAAAGTGATCTTATTAGGGCGTTGTTTATCACGGCTAGAACATCTACCGTCGCAGTGATTATTATGGCAGGAACCATATATTTTGTTGAAAAATTAATAACAGTTCCAATAAAACAAGTTTCAGATTATGCGAAGAGTTTTGTGAAAAACCCGGAAAATACGCAGAAAAGACTAGAAGCAAAACCCGTTTACAATGAAGTGGATGAACTGGTAGTCTCAGTTAATGAAATGACAGAATCTATAGAGAAGTACACGAAAGAATTACAGAAGAAAGCAGAGGAAGAGGCGAGAGTAGCAGTTGAAATGGAGACTGCAGCAGGAATCCAAAGATCCTTACTACCAAAGATAGAGGGAGATATATTAGTAGATATCGCAGCACAGTTAATACCAGCACGCAAAGTAGGCGGAGATTTTTATGATTTTATATCTCTCGGACAAGGTCGATATTTTATAGCTGTTGCAGATGTATCAGGGAAAGGTGTTAGCGCAGCATTATTTATGATGCGAGCGATAAGTTTGATGCGAGCAAATTTTGGTATGTCATTATCAGAGATGATGAATCAGCTAAATACGGAATTATCATTGAATAATGATACCATGATGTTTGTGACAGCTTTTGTAGGAGTAGTGGATTTAAAAACAAATACATTTACCTATGTAAATGCAGGTCATAACCCCCCTGTACTATACAATAATGGAAAGGTTGAGTTTATAGACTCAAAACCTGGATTTGTTCTCGGTCCAATCGCAGGAACTTGTTACAGGGAAATTGTGGTTGATATAAGTGGAGAATTCCAAGTGTTATTATATTCGGACGGAATAACAGAAGCCATGAATCCTCAAAAAGAACTCTATGGAGAAGTTAGACTTTTAGCCGCTATAAAGGGATTGTTAGGTGAAAGTAGAAACTCAAAAAAAGTGACAGAGGGACTGATTGAATTAGTGGATTTTTTTGTAAAAGAGGAAGAACAAGCAGATGATATTACAATCTTAAGCCTTCGAGTAAAATGAAAATAATATTAAGAAAGAATGAGGAGCTATCATGGAAAGAACAAATATTTATCACCTTGTAGATCATACAATACTTGGTCAAACAACAACTTGGAAAGAGGTTCAAGAGGTCATAGATGATGCAGTCAATTATGGGACAGCGTCAGTTTGTATTCCACCATCATATGTGAAGGAAGCGGCAACTTACGCAAAAGGGGAAATACCGATTTGCACAGTGATTGGATTCCCAAATGGATACAGCGTGACGGCAGTGAAATGTTTTGAAGCAAGAGCTGCCATCGAAGATGGCGCAGAAGAAATTGACATGGTAATTAATATTGGATGGCTAAAAGAGGGGAGATACGAGGAACTTAAGCAAGAGATATCAGCAGTAAAAGAGGTTTGCGGAGATAAGATATTAAAAGTTATTATAGAGACTTGCTTGCTTACAGAAGCGGAGAAAATAAAGATGTGTGAAATAGTCACAGAATCAAGAGCAGATTTTATTAAAACATCCACAGGATTCTCAAGTGCAGGAGCAACATTTGAAGACGTGGAACTATTTTCTAAACACGTAGGGGAGTGGGTGTTGATCAAAGCAGCAGGCGGAATTGCAAGCTTTGAAGATGCAGAAAAGTTTATAACGCTAGGAGCAAAACGCCTAGGAACAAGTCGTATTGTAAAGTTAGCCAAGCAAGAAGAGTTAGAAGAAGGCTGTTATTAATTCAATATATAAATCCTCCCCGGTTTAGCTGGGGAGAGTCTAGAAAAAATCTATCATCACAAACCAAAATCTGGTTATTATTTCATGTAAAGATATAAATGTGCATATAAAAATAGAATGTAAGAAGAAGTTTATATGCTCAAACAAGAGAAATCCTGCTAGTGAAGCAAAGAAAAGCATATAAAATTACGATAAAGAAGAAGTTTGTATGCTTAAACAAGAGAAATCCTGCTAGTGAAGCAAAGAAAAGCATATAAAATTACGATAAAGAAGAAGTTTGTATGCTTAAACAAGAGAAATCTTGCTAGTGAAGCAAAGAAAAGCATATAAAATTACGATAAAGAAGGAGTTTATATGCTTAAACAAGAGAAATCTTGCTAGTGAAGCAAAGAAAAGCATATAAAAGTTACGGAAAAGAAAAAGTTTATATGCTTTGGATGTGAAATAAATAAGGAACAAAGAAGCTAATCTATTTCTAGAGGAGAGATTTATATGGTAAATGAAGCTGAATACTGTAAAAATAGCATCAAAGAATTAGAAAAAGTTATTAATAGATGCAAGAAATGTCTCGAGGAGGCACCAGAGGGATCTTTACGTATTATAAATAGTAAAAACAGGGTGCAGTACTATCATGTGAAGGAGAAAGGTGATACAAAAGGCACTTATATACGAAATGGAGAAAGTGAGGTGGCGAAGCAACTTGCGCAAAAAGCGTATGCAAAGAAGATGTTGAGAATAGTGGAAGAAAAGAAAAAAATGTTAGAATCTATTGTCGATGATATCGATATGAGTGATCTTTATAAAGTATACGAACTAGCGACGAATGAACGAAAAAAATTGATTTCTCCTTACTGGCTTAGTGATGATGATTATGAGAAATTATGGATACAAAAGCAACTTGAATTAAATGATAGTCAAGAGAAGAAAATACAATATGAAATTGATGAAGAATTAGCACTTTATACAGAGAGAGGCGAGTCGGTACGATCAAAGTCTGAGAAGATTATAGCTGATAAATTTTTCTTTGCAGGTATACCGTATGTATATGAGTTACCATTGAAACTAAGAGGGTATGGAACGGTATACCCAGATTTCACTGTTTTAAATAAGAGGACGAGAAAGGCATACTACTGGGAGCACTTAGGAATGATGGATATGGAAGAATATTGTAATAAGTCTATTAAGAAAATAGAGACTTATCATAGGAATGGAATTTATCTAGGTGAGGAGTTGATTTTGACTTTTGAGACAAAGGACCATCCACTAAACTCAAAGGAAGTCCAAAGATTAGTGGAGAAATTTTTACGATGATGTAGTAACTAGCCTCTTTTTATTACATTCATTTAAGTAGTATGATATAATATTAAGAATAACTACAGATGAAAGGAAAAAAAGTAGGATGGAAGAGATAAGGCAAACGGAAGATCTGATTTTTTCTTTAGATATAGGAACGAGAACAGTGGTAGGGATTGTTGGGAAAATGGTGGATGAGATGTTTCATATCATTGACCACGAAGTGATTCCACATTCAAAACGTTCTATGATGGATGGTCAAATTGAGGATATTGATGAGGTTGCAAAAGTAGTCGGTAAAGTGAAAGGCGCTCTTGAAAAACGAAAGAATACGCAATTTACGAATGTAGCTATAGCAGCTGCGGGACGTTCTTTGAAGACGGAGCGTATTGCAGTAGAGATAGAGATTTCTACGAATGAACCCATATCAGAAGAACTAGCACAATCTTTTGAGATGGAGGCGATATCAACTGCCCAACAAAAAGTCGATGAACTTCAAAAAGAAACAGGTGCAGTTTCTTTTTATTGTGTAGGGTATAACATTATAGAGTATCAATTAGATGGATATCCGATAAAAACAATCAAAGGTCACAGAGGAAAAAAAGTACAAGTAGATGTAATTGCAGCGTTTCTTCCAAGCATGGTTGTAGAAAGTCTATATGCAGTTATGGAGAAGAATGATTTGGAAGTATCGAGTCTTACGTTAGAGCCGATTGCAGCAATGAATGTGATTGTGCCACCTGAAGTGAGGTTGATTAACATTGCGCTTGTAGACATCGGAGCAGGAACGTCTGACATTGCAATATCGCAAAATGGTAGTATTGTAGCGTATGCCATGGCTACGATTGCTGGAGATGAGATTACAGAAGAGATTATAAAACATTTCTTAGTAGATTTTGAGACAGCGGAGCAGATGAAACTCTCAGCAGGGAATTCAGAGATTAGCTATAAAAATATACTGGGATTAGATTATACGATTTCACAAGAAGAATTTTATGAGGCAGTGTATCCATCAGTAGATGCTTTAGCAGATTCTATTACTCAGACAATCATGAACATCAATGGAGGGGAACCAGCAGCAGTATTTTTGGTTGGTGGCGGAAGCTTAGCTCCCAAATTACCGAAGTTGATTGCAGATAAGTTAGGTATTGCACAAACTAGGATTGCAGTGAGTGGAAGCAATTATATCAAGTCAGTAATGGTGTCAGAAGATAGCCTTGTAGGGCCAGCCTTTGTCACCCCTATTGGGATTGGTGTGACTTCAGTCATTGATAAAGGGTATGATTTTTCTAATATATTTCTAAACGAGAAGAAATTTAAAATCTTTGATACTAAGAATTTGAAAGTATTTGACGTGTTACTCAAAGGTGGATATAAGACAAATGAAATACTTGGACGACTGGGAGCAGAGTTGAGTTACACTTTAAATGGAGAAAAAGTTGTTCGAAAAGGAGCGATTGGGAAACCAGCACTGATTACGCTAAATGGAAAAGCGACTACATTAAATAGTGCGGTAAATAAAGGGGATAAAATTGAGATTGTACCAGCAGTAAGCGGAGCGACACTTAAGGTAACACTCTTTGATCTAGTAAAGAATTTAGAGCCGATAATAGTCAAATTAGATGAAAAAGAATACTCTTTTGAGCCAATGATTTCAGTTAATGAAGAACAAAAGGAAATGGATTACCAAATTGAAGACGGGGATTACATAGAGGTGAAAGATAAATTTTACCTATCAGAACTTATAGAAAAAAGAGGAATGACAGAAGAAAATGTATGGTATCTAAAAGATGGAAGGAGTTTAGAGCGCGGATATGTTTTGGGGAACCAAGATGTTATTATCTCTACAACAGATTTTATAAAATCAGAATCAAATGAAACAGATTTTACAATTTTTCTAAATGAAAAAGAAGTGATTTTACCTAAGAAAAAAGGAGACTCACCGCATATACTGTTAGAAACGCTGAACTATATAGAAATAGATTCAAGTCACCCAGTTGGTCTTACAGATGTGAGATTAAATGGGGAATCAGCAGATTTTACAAGTGAGATTAAAGCCAATGACAAAATAGAGATTATACTGCGCGGGAAATAAATAGTTGAAAGAATATGAATTGCATAATATAATAGGAAGCATTGATGAAAAGGGAGAGAAGAAGATGCAAAACTTTTTGATTTATGGTTTTACAGCTGTTTATTATGCAGTGATGTTGAAACTTTGTGGAAGGACAAAGTTTGATACTAGGATGCTGACTAGTTGTGGTGTAATCATAGCAATTACATTAGTACTTAGAACAGTGTTTTTTGTGTTACCGACAACAGGGAGAGTGACACTACTATCGGTGCTCCCTATTATGATATTAGCAGTGGTCTATGGAATAAAACCAGCGTTTTATAGCGGTTTAGTCGTGGGAATTCTTGCAATATTTCTACAACCATCTTGGGTGCCAGTTCATTGGGCGCAAATAATTGTGGAACACTTGATGTGTTATAGTTGTCTAGCGCTTGTTCCGATATTTGGAACAGATAAGAGATATAAGATATTATTGGGGGCTTTATTAGCCTTGGTACTGAGTATTTTAGGGCATGTTTTTGCAGGTGTAGTTTTTTTTAGTGAGTATGCGTGGGAAGGATATGGCGCATGGACGTATAGCATTATTGTAAATGTGTCAGCACATGGTGTGGAAAATCTGATGGCGTTAGTAGTGATGGGGATTTTACCGCTCAATACAATAAAGAAAAGTATTGTAGCAAATTAGTAGAAAAAGTACATAATATACGTAATATAAGGAGATTGAGATATGAGCTTTATGAAAGAAGTGTTAGATTATTCTAAGGATGCTTGGGAAGCGTGTTTTAATAGTGAATTTGTTACGAATGTGGCAAAAGATAAAATGAGCGAAGAGGTAATGAAGCATTACATGATTCAAGATACCTTATATTTAAAGGAGTATGCTAGATCATTTGCGATTGCAATGTATCGTGCATCTTCATTAGAAGAGATGAAGGTGTATTATTCCTTGATGAGCTTTGTAAATGAAAGCGAAGGAGCAACAAGGCTAGTGTATTTGAAAGATTGGGGAATCACACCAGAAGAAGCAGAGGCGGTGGTGCCAACACCGATAACAAAAGCATATTGCGATTTCATGCTTGAAATAGCCAAGACAGGAAATGCAGCAGAGATTCTTATGGCCACACTTCCGTGTACATTGAGTTATTATTGGGTGTGGAAAAAGGTAGTTGAAGAATATCCAGATATCAAAAAGATTAAGTATTGGGATATGGTTGCTGATTACACAACAGAATCGTATGGAATTGCGTGTGAAGAATGGTGCTCATACGTAGATAAGATTTGTAAAGGAATCAGCAAAGAGAGAAAAGAGTATTTAAAAGAAATATTCCATAGAGGAAGTGTACATGAAATTGAATTTTGGAAGATGAGTAATCAACCATAAAGCAAACAATTAAAAATCTCCTGAGATTGATAATCACTAATATCAATTCAGGAGATTTTTTCTATACAAAAGTTCCATTAATCATAACGGTTTCTAAATTCCAATCAGCAGAAAGAATCAAAAGATCAGCATATTTATTAACTTCTATACTGCCAACTTTTTCATCAATACCAACCGACTTTGCGGCTAACTCTGTTGCAGAGTGAATTGCAACTTCGGGTGTAATGCCGAAAGAAATAGCATTCTTCACACCATCGAGAAGGGAAATAGTAGATCCTGCAATAGTTCCACTTGAAAGTTTTGCTTTTCCATCTTCTACGAAGATATCTAATCCACCACTTACATATTTTCCGTCAGGAAGACCTGTAGCACTGATAGAATCTGAGATTAGAACAATTCTATTACCACAAGCCTTGAACATCAGACGAATGACAGCAGGGTGAATATGAAATCCATCACAGATTACTTCTGCATTTGCATTAGAGTCGTAAAATGCACCAATCATACCGGGTTCTCTGTGATGAAGACCTTTCATAGCATTGAACAGATGTGTAATGTGTTTGGCGCCAGCAGCAAAAGATTCTAAGGCTAAGTTGTAATCACAAGCGGTATGAGCTAGAGAAATTGTGGATTTTTCTTTATACTTTTTAATGAAGTCCATACTGTTCTTTAATGTAGGATCTATATCGATGAGTAAAATATTGTTGTTAGAGAGCTGAAATAGCTCCTCCATATAATTGTCATCAAGTGACAACAGACAATTTTCATCATGAGCGCCTTTTTGTGCTACGTTAAAGAATGGTCCCTCTAGATTTATCCCTACGATTCGAGAGGAATTAGGAGAAGGTGAACAATCAATGTGAGCAGACAGTCGAGATATGGCTTCTTTTTGAGTGGACTTTGGACCTGTCATAACAGTTGCGACTACACTTGTGGTACCTTGACTTACATAATACTTTTTCATCTTTGCAATTTGTTCATCAGAAGAGACTGTAAAGTCATAACCTAGACATCCATGAGTATGAATATCAACCATACCAGGGAGAATCAGTTGTTCCTTACAATCTATGAGTAATTCAGAAGAAAGGGGTGTTATGTGAGTATTGATTTCATTGATTTTATTGTCAACAACACGAATATCGAGATTATGAAATTGACGATTATAAAATACTTTCCCATTTTTTAATATCATGAGAGCCTCCTCTTTTGAAAGTGTTTATACTGTTACAGAGCCATTAGGCATATAGTTTTCTTTTTTATGGAACATTATATGAAAAGTAACAATTCAGCCATAAGGCTAAATTGCTACTCTAAAGTTTTTGGGATTAAAAAAATATAGATATTAGTTCGAGCTACAAATCGAGCAAATCCTTAGTGTCTCTTGCAATCATTAGCTCTTCGTTTGTCGGGATGACATATACCTTTACCCTAGACTCTGGTTTTGTGATAAGACGTTCACCAGTTCCATTTACGTTGGCATCTTCATCAATGACAATTCCAAAAGCTTCTGAAACAAGTTCTATGATAGTGGCTCTAGCACGGAAAGAGTTCTCGCCGATTCCAGCAGTGAAGGCAATTGCATCAACTCCACCCAAAGCGACAAAATAGCGTCCCATAAAAGCGATGATTCTACGGTAGTAGATATCGAGAGCTAGCTGAGCACGCTCATTTCCTTCTACGGCAGCATTTTCTACATCCCTATAATCACTAGAAACTCCTGAAATGCCTAAAAGTCCGGATTCTTTATTTAACATATTGATGACATCTTTGACATCCATTCCTAAAATCTCTATGAGATAGTCGATAACGGAAGGTTCTACATCTCCTGAACGAGTACCCATAACAATACCAGAAAGCGGGGTAAAGCCCATGGAAGTATTGATGGATTTACCATTTTTCACAGCGGTTAGAGAGCCACCGGCTCCTAGGTGGGCCACGATAATTTTTGATTTTTCTGGATTCCCCATTAAATCGCGAGCACGAGTTGAGACATATTTGTGGCTAGTTCCATGAGCACCATATTTACGGATACCGTGTTCCTCATAAAAACGATAAGGAATTGGGTATACATAACACTTAGGTTCTAACGTTTGGTGAAACGCTGTATCAAAGACAGCAACTGCACTAGCGTTAGGAATTGCTTCTTTAAAAGCATAATATCCAGTTAAGTTAGCTGGATTGTGAAGAGGTGCTAATTGCTTAAGCTCATCTATACGAGAAGCAACGAGATCATCGATGACTACAGATT
>CAYJHQ010000021.1:0-8818 GCA_964369775.1 uncultured Lachnospiraceae bacterium | reverse complement strand
AATTGCTTAAGCTCATCTATACGAGAAGCAACGAGATCATCGATGACTACAGATTTGTCATAATAAGTACCTCCTTGTACTACTCTGTGTCCAACACCTTTGATATCGTCTAGAGATTCAACAATCTCTTTCTCGATTAAGGCCTCTAATAATAATTGTACTGCTTGTTTGTGGTCGTTGATAGCAAGTGTTTGTACAATTTTTTCATCATTATATTTGATTGTGAAAATAGAATCTTCAAAACCGATACGCTCCACTACTCCTGACGTGATTACGGATTCATCGTCCATCTCAAATAATTGAAATTTTAAAGATGAACTACCTGCATTAACTGCAATAATTTTCGACATTTTTTTCTCCTTTGAAACATTATATTCATTTATATTATAGCAAAAATGTGCAGGAAATGGTAGAGGTCTTTCGATAGGTTTATTGAAATAAATCGAAATTATATGATAAAATACAAAAAGAATGAGAAGGAGGCGGTTATGGAAGCAATAAGAATAGAAAAATTCACAAAAAATTATGGTGCATTTACAGCAGTTAAAGAGTTGGATCTTTCAGTTCCTAGGGGCGTGATTGTTGGATTTGTAGGGAAGAATGGAGCTGGAAAAAGCACAACTTTAAGAAGCTTGCTCGATATTATACACCCTACGAAAGGAGTATTGAAAGTACTTGGATTAGATAGTCGAAACGAATCAAAAGAAATCAAAAAGAAAGTAAGTTATATTCCGAGTGAGTCTGTTTTTTATGAAAATATCACAGTGTTGCAAATATTGAAATTTGCAAATGGATTTACAAATGCAACAAATGATGAGATAGAAAAACTCGCAGAGTACTTCGAACTAGACTTATCTAAAAAAGTAATGGAACTTAGCTTGGGAAATAGAAAAAAAGTTTCATTGGTACAAGGATTTTTGAAAAAATCGGAATTAATGGTACTAGACGAGCCTACAAATGGACTAGATCCGCTGATGCAGAGTAAATTTTTTGACCTCTTGTTGAAGGAAAAAGAACGAGGGAAGACAATTTTTTTATCTAGTCATAATCTAAGTGAAATCGAAAAGTATTGCGATAAAGTAGCGATTATAAAAGATGGAGAATTGGTAGATTATTTTGATATGGATGAGGTCAAGATAAAATATAGTCAAGTAGTGACTTATCAAACTAAAGATGGAGAAGAAGGAAGTTTTGAGATCGAAGAAGATATCAATTCAGTAATAGCAAAGCTACACAAAATGGATTTGGTGAGTTTAGAGATTAAAACAAAGACGGTCCAAGATGAGTTTATAGAGTATTATAAGGGGGATGAGTAAAAATGAAGAAATTAGAAACTAGAAATATTCTAAAGCTTTGCCGCTTTAATCTTTTTATAACCAGAAAGTCGATTCTAGGGTGGAGTATTGCGATAACAGCTATTATGACTTTATATATGATATTATTTCCTTCTATTCAAGATATGGCGCAGTTGAAAATGGATGCGATGCCACAAGAACTTCTACAATTTGTAGGAATGGAAGATCTGTCCGATATGGGGAATTACACTACATATTATGGAATGATTTATGGGATTATTATAATTGCAGTGTCTATTTTTTCAGCCACTTTTGCTGCAGGTCTTATTACAAAAGAAGAGAAAACAAAGACAATAGAATTTTTAAATGCATTGGCTGTGAGTAGAGGTGAAATTTACATCTCTAAGTATTTAACCGCTACAATTGGAGTAACGATTGTATTAACGTTCGCAATTCTATCAACAATCATTTGTGGTTACATCAATGGAGGAGAGACATTTCAGTTAGTAGATATCATAGCTTCAGCAAAGACAACTAGTTTTACAGCCTTATTTTTTGGAGCAATTGCTTTGTTTTTAGCAGCTTTCAATCCAAAGATTGGAACGGGAACAACGGGAAGTATAGTTGTGATTGTATGTTATATGCTGGGGTATTTAGGTGAGTTGTTGGGAGAAAATGCAGAAGTGTTGCTTTATTTTTCCCCGTTTATATCTTTTAGTGTAGAAAATTCTATAGAGATGGGTAGCAAGTTTTTTGCTACCCTAGGAGTTTATCTTTTGATTTATATACTTGTATTAATTGGAGGATATCTTGCCTATGAGAAAAGGGACTTATGCTAATACTTGTGATTCCTGTGCATCTTTATCAGTGAGAACAAAACGATTATACTTACAAAAATTAATGGGAATCCAAGCACGATTGAAGCAGTTTGGATAGTCTCTAACCCACCTAATACAACTAGACAAAGGGAGAATAATAATAGAATAAATGCCCATAACATTCGATTCCAACGCACAGGCTGTTCATCAGCATCTAGCTTAATGCTACATACAGATGCAAGCGTGTAGGCAGTGGAGTCGATGGTTGTAGCTAGAAATACGAATATCAAAATCAGTACAACAAAGATGACAACTTCTGAAAAAGGAAGTGTTTCTAAAATTGCGAGAACAACATCGTTGTTATCGCCAGTGTTTAAGAGAGAAACCAAATCAACTTCTCCAGAATGTTGTAAATGTAGAGAGTATCCACCGAATAGACCGAAGATGACCATTGCACCACCACCACCGTATACAATTTCGCCAAGTACTAGTTGGCGAATAGTGCGACCTTTGGAGATTCTTGCTCCAAAAAGAGCCATCATAGGCATAAAACTAATCCACCATGCCCAGTAAAAGATAGTCATATCTTGCATGAATCCATCGCTGGTAAAAGGTTGAACACCTAGCATTAATTCACCAATATTATCGACCATTAGTCCGAGGCTTGTGAATTCCATTCCAATGATATCCATCATAGGAGCTGCTAAAATGACAACGATAATTAAACCGAATAAAATATAGAGATTGAAATCGCTTAAACGTTTAATTCCAGCATCTAATCCCATATATACACTGACACCAAAAATCAATGCCCAGATTAGCATAACGCAGATGGTTAAAGTAATCGAATGAGGTATTCCAAAAACGTAATTGATAAAAGCACAGACAGCAGGAGTTCCAAGCCCAAGAGAAGTAGAGATTCCACCAATCATTCCAATCATAACAAGAACATCGATAATTCGACCTGGAAGTTTTTTTGAATAAGACCCAAGTACTGGTTCACAAGCGTTGCTGAGTCGCAAAACGCTATCTTTCTTTATAAAAATGGTGTAAGCCACAGCCGCACTAGCAGGTCCGTAAACACTCCACGCGATAAAACCTTCTACAAATTGTTCATACATATGAGTGGCTTGGAATGCAGCGTCACTCATGGGTTCCACTCCAAGAGGCGGTGTAGACAGTAAAGTGATAGGTTCAGAAAAACCAAGTAAAACTACACTGACACTCATCCCTGCTGCAAACATCATGGCAGTCCAAGACCAATCGGAATATTCTTTCTTATCTTCAGGATTTCCAAGTTTAATAGAGCCAAATTTGGAAAAGGCAATCCAGAGGCTAAAACATAGCAAAATAATGATAATAGCTATGTAAACCCAACCCAGTTCATGGGTCATAAAATGAAATAATTCATGGATAAGAAGTTGTGACTCGTTAGGAAAAAGCAGCATGCATAGAATTGCAAGAGAAGTGATTAGTACAGATGGTAAAAAAATGGAAAGTTCAATGTTATGCTTATTCTTCAAAAAATCCCCCCTTTTTTGACATACAAATAGTTTACATTAAAATAAAAAGAAAGTCAAATGAGTGAAAAATTATAAAAAAACAGAAAATTAACAACCAGAAAGCGAACAATATCGATTAATCCAATGAGTGGAATAAATGTGTCGGAATTATTAATGGGGTTCTAAAATGTGTCTGAAATACGGACTAAATTATGTCGAAATATGTAGAAATGTGTCGAAATTAAGGAAAAAACAATGAAAATTATTTAATAATATCATATAATATCCATATACAAATTTATAAAAATTGTAACTGTGGAGGTAGTGGTATGATGAGAAAGAAAAGAGAGAAAGGCATTGTACGGATACTGTGTGCAATGCTTATTTTAATGTTGCCTCAGGTAATGGGTCAGGCAGAAGAACCAGAGGTAATCCGGATAGGGTATCAGCCAAACGATAATGTAGTAAGTGATATCGATAACTTGCATGCAAAAGGATATGGGTATGAAATTTTTGAAAAAATTGAAGAATCTAGTAATTTCGAATTTGAGTATGTTGCGATGAAAGATATCAGTTATGAAGAAGCTTTAAGGAGTGGGCTGGTAGATGTAGTTGGATTTTATTTCAAAACACCAGAAAGAGCAGAAGAATTTTTGTTTTCGGACACATGGTATGGAAAAGCACACATTTCGTTGACTACAAGAGAAAAGCACATTTTCTATAATGACCCAGAGACAATGAACGGGAAAACTGTGTCTACTTATGAAGGGAGTTTTGGAAACGAAATATTAGAAGAATACTGTAGGCAAAATGGAATTGCAATGAATTTCCAATATAGTAGCAATAGTGAATATATGTATGTAGAAGCGGATTACTATTTAGCGTATGGAGATGCGCAAATACCAGTGGGGCATCAAACGGCATTGAATCTGGGGGTTTATAATTTGTTTCTTTTATCGAATTATGGAAATGAAGAATTGATGGAAAAACTCGATACAAAGTTGTTAGAAGTAGTTGCAACAGAGGGGAATTTTTTCTTAGAGTTAGAAGAGAAATACTATGGTGGTGATATTGACACAAACCATAGGACGCTAACAAAGGGAGAGACCGCACTATTGCAACAAAGAACTTTACAAGTAGGTTATAGTGAAGATTATAATCCGATTTCATTTACTAACGATTCTGGTAAAGCAGATGGTTCAATGGTAGAAACTCTGAATTTTTTGGCGGATCTATATGATTTTGATATAGAATATCACCCGTATAGTATACACGATGATCCGAAAGAAAGAGAAAAATATGACTTGTTAGTTACTTTCTATGGAGATGTTGAGACAGAGTTAGAGACTTATGAAAAAGTAGAACCTTATTACGAAGTAGCAATGTTTGGGCAAGTTCCTAAAGAGACGTATGAGCAGAGTGAATCTATAAGAGAGATTATAGAGAATTCGCCGAGAATAGGAATTCTTCACTATCTTGCGTTTGATTATGAACAGTTTGCGTTGCAATTTCCAGAAAATGAGTTAATGGTATACGAAGATTGGAATCAAATGCTAGATGAGTACGCTAGTGGAAAGGTAGACATGATTATTTGTACCGAAAGCGCATCCACATACATGGAAGCGTACTTAAAAGAAGTGGATAAAGTAGCATTTTCTATCGATATGAATTTTCCGATGCAGTTTTTGATCTCAAAAGAAATTTCAGATGAGTATAAGTCAATTTTTAATGTAATGCAAGATAATGTGAGTATGACAACATATAAGGGAATGTTATTGAATAATTCAAATGAATTTTATCCTAGCGCAACATTTTTAAGCGTATTGAAAGAAAATTGGCATTACTTTATATCCGTGATTGTGCTAGCGTTATTAGGTTTCTTTTGGTATGCATATCTGCAGCAACTAAAAAAGAAAGAAATCTTATATGAAGCCTATAATGTAGATTCACTAACAGGGGTGATGACATCGCCTAATTTTGCATCAAGTGTAATAGAAATGTTAAAAACAGCACAGCCAAATGAATATGAAATGATATCACTAGATATTGACCTCTTCAAAACCATTAATTCTTATTTTAGTTTGGATCGTGGAACAGAGATGATTAAAGCGCTAGGGAAAGCTTTGCAAGAAGGATTGGCTGGGTCATCAGCAATTATCATGCGAAGAACTGCAGACCAATTTATTATCTTTAGAAAAGTGGATGATGGTGGGACAATTCAATCCATTTATAAGGAAAAAATTCTTCCGGAGCTCCGTAAAATAATTGGGAAAAAGTACAATTTAAGCCTTTCGTTTGGGTATTACACAGTGGATGATTGTAATGAAAAAATGAGTGAGATTGTTGGATATGCAGACAGTGCAAGAGGACAAGGAAAAAGTGTTCACAAAACAACATTTATTGAATTTGATCAAAAAATGAAGAAAGACTATGACAATCGTCTCAATGTAACATTCCGAATGGAGCAAGCAATCAGAGATAGAGAGTTTTCAGTAGTGTATCAACCTAAAATTGATTTTAAGACATTGCAAGTAGGGGGAGCAGAGGCTTTAGTAAGGTGGTTCCCAAGACTTGGGGATGTAATTTACCCAGATGCTTTCATCCCTGTATTTGAAAACAATGGATTTATAGCTGAGCTAGATATGTATGTGCTAGAGGAGGTATGCAAGTTTATTAGATCAAATTATAGAGTATTAAAGATTCCGAGAATATCAGTGAACTTGTCAGCGTGGACGGTGCTAGAACCATATATTACTACAAGAATTACAGCCATTACAGAAAACTATGGAATTCCAAATCGTGATATAGAGTTAGAAATTACAGAGAGTGCAATTATTGGAGAAGAAACTAACTTTTTAAATAAAGTAAGTGAGCTAAAAAAGCTTGGCTTTGTAATTTCGATTGATGATTTTGGTGCGGGTGTGTCCTCTCTTAATAGATTAAGTGCTATAGACGCAGATATTTTAAAGCTAGATAAAGCGTTTTTTGACTTGAAAGATCAAGGCGGAAAGAGTACAATCGTTGTAGAAGATGTAATCAAGATGGCAAAACACTTAGACATGCAAATTGTTGCAGAAGGTGTAGAAAATTATGGGCAAGCTTTGTGGCTTAAAAAGCTAGAATGTGAATATGCACAAGGATATTATTTTGAAAAGCCGATGGACGAAGAGAAGTTCAAGGAGTTATTAGAGAGTAAGAAAATTTATACAATCTCCTAATTGAGTGCATCTAAATAAAATAAGGAAAGAGGGCAAGACGATGAAGATGAATGCAATGACAGATAATTTTGTGATGTACAATGGAGTGACGATTCCGTGTATAGGTTATGGAACCTATCAGACACCAGATGAAGAGATTAGTGTAGTAATGCAAGAGGCAATAAAGGCTGGATATCGTCATATAGATACAGCAGCGTATTACGGGAATGAAGCAGGAATAGGGAAAGCAGTGAAAGAGTGCGAAGTACCTAGAGAAGAACTATTTATTACGAGTAAAGTATGGAATGATAATCGCGGATATGAAAAAGTTATGTCAGCGTTTAATTCATCTATGGAAAAATTAGATTTTGAGTATTTGGACTTATTATTGGTGCACTGGCCTGCTAATAAAAAGCAATATGGAGAGAATGCAAAAGCATTGAATGCAGATACATGGAGAGCATTTGAAGAGTTGTATAAGACAGGAAAGGTAAAAGCAATTGGAGTGAGCAATTTTTTACCACATCATATTGATGAACTTATGGAAACAGCAGAGATTAAACCTATGGTGAATCAAATTGAATTTCATCCAGGATGGGCACAGTTAGATAGCGTGAAATACTGTCAAGAAAAAGGAATTGTTGTAGAGGCTTGGGGACCATTTGGCCATAAAGATGTTATTGAGAATGAGACATTAAAAGAAATAGGAAAAAAATACAATAAAAGTGTTGCGCAAGTGTGCATGAATTGGATATTGAACCATGGAATACTTCCACTACCAAAGACAGTTACACCTAGACGTATGGTTGAAAATACAGAAGTATTTGATTTTACGCTATCAGCAGATGATATGAAAAAAATTGATGACTTAAAAGATTTGGGTGGACAATGTGCAATGCCAGATGAGGTGGATTTTTAGGAGGAGTAGGCTATGGAGAAGATTGCAAGTTTTTGCGTAAATCATTTAACGCTAAAGCCAGGGGTATATGTTTCGAGAAAAGATAAAAAAGATGGGATGACAGTTACAACATTTGATTTACGTCTGACACAACCAAACTTAGAACCAGTGCTAGATGCAGGTGCGATTCATACAATTGAGCATATTGGTGCAACATATTTGCGAAATTCATCTCAAAAAAATAACGTTATTTATTTTGGGCCAATGGGGTGTAAAACAGGTTTTTATTTGGTAATGTTTGGTGATTTGGAATCAAAAGATATTTTGGAATTGGTAAAAGGAACATTCGCATTTATTGCGAGTTATGAGGGCGAAATTCCAGGAGTTTCCCCTAGAGACTGTGGAAACTACACATTGCAAAACAAAGAAATGGCGCAATATTATGCAAAAAAGTATGTGGAAAAACTAGAAAATAATCCTTCACTAATATATGAATAATAAATTTTATATAAAAAACGACAAAAGTGACTGAAATGTAACCTTGGTGTGTTATATTGGACGAGATTAGTACAGTTTTTCTTGTGAATGATGTGATTGTGTTTATAAACAGAATCATGGTATGAAACGTGTAGCTTATAGAAGTGCACGTTTTTTTACAAAATTAAAGTGGAGTAAAATAGTCTTATATAAAAGAAGAGTTGTCTAATAAATATATAGCAAAACGAGGAGAAAACATGGCACGAAATATTAAAAAGATAGCAGCAGTTGCCTTGATTACAGGGCTGATATTCCAAGATATACCAATGAGTCTATTAGCTAGTACAAATGAAAAAACTGTAGAAAGAGTAATTACAGAATTTATATTGCCAGAAAATATAGCAGAGCAACAAATAGAAATAGGAAGCCTTTCTAACCCTAATCTTCCTTCAGAATTAACGGTTACGATTACAGGGGAAAGTGCAGTTCCAATGTCAATTGATAATCAGGAACCTGAAGAAACTTTCAATAATGAATTGGAAAAGGATTCAAAGCAGATTCCAAAAATAGAAGAGGAACAAATCGGAGGGACAGCAGAAGAGGCGGCAAGTGAAGAACTTGTAGAAGAGCC
>CAYJHQ010000020.1:0-57351 GCA_964369775.1 uncultured Lachnospiraceae bacterium | reverse complement strand
CCAACACCAACACCAACACCAACACCAGAAGAAGGGCCAATTATATTGCCAGAGCCTGAGTTGCAACCAGAAACTGAAGATGAGATAGAGGAAGAAGTAGAACCAGAAAGTGAAGAAGATCAAGAAGAAGTGCCGGCTACGATTCCATTACCTGAAGTAGATGAGGAAAACAGCGCACAGAAAGTAGAAGTGGGAGATCAAATTTTAGATGAAAATGATTACTCAATTGATGAAGATGGCAATCTGATTTTAAGCCCAGAGTTTATCAAAACATTACCAGATGGGGAACATAGAATCAGAATAACGATTAATGAAGAGATCTATGAAACAGTAATGGTTGTTGAAGATGGGGTACCATTATCTATGGGCGTGTTTGAAAGAGTCGGAGGAGCTTGGAGTTTGTTTGATTTGATTATGACTATTTTAGCAGTGTTGTTTGCAGTTGGTTATACAGTGATTCGACCAAGAGAGCGAAAAGATGAAGAAAATGAAGAGCTTGGAAATGAAGAGGAAGAGGAGAGAAAACATAAGAAGAGATTAGTTACAAGTGGTGCACTAGCGTTACTAGCGATTTTCAATATTATCTTATTTATCTTGACACAAGATTTAACACAACCAATGATAATATTCGATATTTATAGTATTGTCTTTGCGATAGTTGTAATTGCACAAGTAATTATCATGTACTTTATCAGAAAGAAAAATGACGAGGAAGATGATGGTGAGAGTAAGGTTGTAGCAAACTAGATAGAAGTATTGAAAGAGGGGGGCGAAGAAGCTCCTCTCTTTTTGACATTATCACTCGTATGTGGTACACTTGAGATAACGTGTCAAAGGGCACATACAATAAAAATGATGAGGTGAAAACGTTGGACAAGTATGAATATCGAACAAAGACTGACCAAATGCTAACGTATATAGAAAATAAGCGATTTGGAGAAGCGGTTGCGATTGCGGACACAATTGATTGGAGAAGAGTAAGAAATGTTACCATGTTGTGTACAGTAAGTGATGCTTATGAGCGCGCAGAAAGATTAGATAAGAGTAGAGAACTTATTATCTTGGCATTTGAGAGATCACCAGACAGTCGAAAAATTGTATATCGTTGGGGAATGTTAGCACTTAAGATGGAACTTGTAGGAGAGGCAATGGACTGCTACGAAGAATTTATCTCATTAGCGCCAAGAGATCCAAATCAATACATCTTAAAATATAAGATTCTAAAGATTCAAGGAGCAGATATTGCAAAGCAGATTGAGACTCTTGTGGAATTCAAAAAAGTAGATTACGTAGAGCGTTGGGCATATGAATTAGCAAAACTTTATCATGAAGCAGGACGAGTATCAGAGTGTTTGGCAGAATGCGATGACTTGATTTTATGGTTTGGTGATAATAAGTATGTATATCGTGCAATGGAGATTAAGATGCATTATAAGCCACTTACGCCAGCGCAGCAACAAAAATATGACGCATATACGAACAAGCAGCGACCACAGGGAGTTTCTATTGATCAAGCGATCACTGCACCTGTGCAGATGAAGACATTAGAAGAAATAAAAAATTACAAAAGAGTACAGCCAGTTGCGGAATCGAATGACCAATCAACTATGGAGCCGGTGATACAGCCAGTTATGGAACCAAGTGTGCCACCAGTTGCGCCAGCACAAGTAAATAATGCGCCGGCAGGAGAAGAACTACAACAAAGAGGAACAGCTGTTTTACGAGAAACGGGTGGAGAAGTAGCAGTTCCTACAGATAAAACTATTCGATTGGATGCATCTGAGATTGCGAAAGTAGCAGGATTAGCAGCAAGTGCACCAGTTCAACCAATTGTAAAGCCAGTACCAGCTGCAGTTCCTACGGTTACAAGAAGTAACCCAGTAGATGAATCAACAGGAAAGCTTAGAATTGATGAGATACTTGCGGAATGGGAAGGTAAGCAAAAAGAAGTAGAAGAGACTATGCAAAAAGAGCGCATGAAGGTTGCTATCGAAGCACCACAGGAACTTTCACCTGAGATTCAGCAGTTGATTGATGTGATTGAAGGAAAAGAACCATTTGAAGATGTTGCAGAAGAGGTATCGCTAGATGATCTTGTAGCAAACATAGAAAGCGATGATATTAGTATAAAAGAGGAGTCTGAAGTATTAGATGATGTGGAAGCTGAGGAAGTTGAAGACTGGGATATACTAGAGGAAGTTGAAGGCAGGGAAAAACCTGAAAGTGAGCAAGTAGAAGAAGATCAACCAGAAGTGCTTGAAGAGGTTGAAGAAGAAAGCCAATCAGAAGCAGTTGAAGAGGTTAAAGAAGAAATTCAACCAGAAGCAGTTGAAAAGGTTGAAGAAGAAATTCAGCTAGAAGCAGTTGGAGAGATTCAAGAAGAGATTCAACCAGAAGTAGCTAAAGAAGACTTCGAAGAAATAAAAGAAGCTGATGAGTGGGAAATGCCAGAAAAAGCTGATGAGTGGGAGTTGACAAAGGATACAGATTCAGAAGAGTCTTTTGAAAAAGATATTGAAGATATTGAAGGAATGTCGGAAGCAGAAGAGTTCTTAGATGAAGATGAAAACTACCATGAATACGAGGATGGAACAGCACCTGACACATCTTTTGGAGATGAAGATGACTTTATGGAAGATGATGATGAAAGAATGCAAGTCCTAGAAGAGGAAAAAGAAGCACCTACTCGTATGGAAAAAGCAAAGGCAGTTGCAACAGGAAAGACAGCGAAACTTCCAACAGCAGAGATTGCAAAAGCTGTAGCGGCGGGAGGAAGCATAGGGCAAGATACAGGATTCATCGTACAGGCTCGTTATGACTTGGATGCGCAAAGCGAAGTTGGGTTAAGAGCTGGACTTACAGAAGACCAGAAGAAACTATTCTCTTATTTCGTACCTGTTCGCGGCATGAGTGAGCAGTTAGTGGATGTATTAGAAAAAGATACGATGTGCAAAGACCGATATGGTACATCGAAAACAGGGAACTTACTTGTTATTGGAAGAAAAGGATCTGGTAAAACTGTACTCGCTGTAGATGTAGTAAAAGCAATTCAAAAAAATAGACATATCAAGCAAGGTAAGGTGGCTATCGTAACAGGAGAGTCTTTGAATAAGAAGAAGATTAGTGATATTATTGATAAACTATATGGTGGTGCACTAATTATTGAAAAAGCAAATGGAATGAACGAAAAGACTATTGTTCGCCTGAATAAAGCTATGGAACGAGAGACTGGAGAGATGCTGATTGTACTTGAGGATGAGAGAAAGCCACTTGATAGAATTCTAGCAAGTAATATGGATTTTAGAAAGAAATTTACATCTAGATTAGAAGTACCAATCTTTATCAATGATGAGTTAGTAACATTCGCTCAAGCCTATGCAAAAGAGAATGGGTACAAGATTGATGAGATGGGAATTCTAGCACTGTATAGTCAAATCGACACAATGCAAAGAGAAGAAAGCCCAGTTACAGTTGCAGTTGTAAAAGATATGATTGATGATGCTATTAATCATTCTAGAAAACTTGGAATGAAAAAGATTGCAAAGCGCTTATTTGGTAAAGGTGTGGATGAATCAAAACGTATTATTTTAACAGAAAAGAATTTTAACTCATAACTAAATAGTTGAAAAATTGTCGGAAAGTCTGACTTATAATCTGAAAAGAATATAAGTTAGACTTTTATTTTTGGAATAAAAAGGGTATAATGAAGTGTATTGCTTAAAAAGGGAGGGTTTGAGATGGGAAGAAAAAAAGATCTAGGAATTCAAATTAGTGAAGTAGATCAGTATTTATTTGGTCAAGGAACTCACTATGAGATATATAATAAACTTGGCGCTCATATCGTGAATAACAATGGCGTAAAAGGTGTTTATTTTGCAGTCTGGGCACCAAATGCGAGAAGCGTTTCTGTGGTAGGTGATTTTAATGAATGGAATATACATGAGAATACGATGGAAAGACAAGAACCAGTAGGAATATATACATGTTTTGTTCCCTCGGTAGAAGAAGGTGCGTACTATAAATTCTATATAGAAACTATGTATGGAGAGGGTATTTACAAGGCAGATCCGTACGCAAATTATGCAGAGTTAAGACCAGGAACAGCCTCAAGGGTAACTAATATATCAAATATTAAGTGGTCAGATGACGAATGGCTAGAAAATCGAGAAAAATGGTGCAGTAAGAGTAGCCCTATGTCAGTGTATGAGGCTCATATCGGTTCTTGGAAGAGACATGAAAACAGTAAAGATGAAGATGGGTTCTATACATATCGAGAATTCGCGAAAGAGGCTACAAAGTATATTAAAAAGATGGGCTATACCCATATCGAACTTATGGGGGTAGCAGAGCATCCATTTGATGGGTCTTGGGGATATCAAGTAACAGGGTATTTTGCACCGACTTCAAGATATGGTACACCAGAAGATTTTGCTTATATGATCAATTATTTCCATAAGAATAATATCGGTGTCATCCTAGATTGGGTACCAGCACATTTTCCTAAAGATGCACATGGTCTTGCAAACTTTGATGGAACTTGTGTATATGAACACGCAGATCCAAGACAAGGAGAACACCCTGATTGGGGAACTAAGATTTTTAATTACGGAAGGCCAGAGGTAGGAAACTTCCTTATCGCAAATGCATTGTTTTGGATAGAGCACTTCCATATAGATGGATTACGAGTAGATGCGGTGGCATCTATGCTTTATCTGGATTATGGGAAAGAGGATGGACAATGGGTAGCAAATCAATATGGCGGAAATGGTAATATTGAGGCGATGGAGATGTTTAAACACCTCAATAATATCGTGGTTGAAAGAAATCCTGGCGTAATGATGATAGCAGAAGAGTCTACAGCATGGCCAAAAGTGACTGGAGATGTAGAGGAGGGTGGACTAGGATTTGGAATGAAGTGGAATATGGGATGGATGCATGATTTCCTAGAATACATGAAGCTAGATCCAATATTTAGACAGTATAACCATAACCAGTTAACATTTGCGATGACGTATGCATATAGCGAAAATTATATGTTAGTGCTGTCTCATGATGAAGTGGTACATTTGAAATGTTCTATGCTCAATAAGATGCCAGGGATTGGTGAGGATAAATTTAAGAATCTGATGGTAGGGTACGCATACATGATGGGGCATCCTGGTAAAAAATTGTTGTTTATGGGTCAAGAGTTTGGGCAGTTGCAGGAGTGGAGTGAAAAACGCCAGTTAGATTGGTACCTATTGGAAGAACCAGAGCATTTACACATGCAAGAATATACCAAAGATTTACTAAAACTATATAAGCGAAATAAAGCGATGTATGAGTTGGACTGCAATCCGGAAGGATTTAGGTGGATTAATCCAAATGATAACTTTAGAAGTATTTACAGTTTTACTAGACATTCAGCAGACAAGAAGAAAAATTTATTGTTTGTGTGTAATTTTACACCAGTGGGCAGAGAAGATTATTGCGTAGGCGTGCCTAGGAAAAAACAATATAAGTTAATTCTTACGAGTGATGATGTAAAATATGGTGGAACGGGAAGAGTAACAGAGAAAGCATTGAAAGCTGTAGTAGGTGAATGTGATGGACAGCCATACCATTTGACGTATTCATTGTTGCCATACGAAGTTGCTATATTTGAGTTTTAATTTAATTGTCGATAAATATACAGAAAAAAACCCCGATTTGCAAAAAGGGGTTTTTTTCTTAGTTATCTAAAGGAATGAGGGGGGATAATTAAGAATTATCTTAACTATCTAACTAAAGTATAAACAATAGAAATGTCTAAAATATGTACTCGATATAAATAAAAGCTTAAAATTCTTAATGAGACCTTAAGCAAGGGGAGGGATTTCGTTAATACCCCTTAGCTAAGGATCGCTTTTTGATTACTTTTAAACGAGTAAACTCCTCTCTTTCCTTTTCTTCTAAAGCATTGGTGATATTTACAACCAGTGCAGTGTATGTCGGTATGGTAATATTTTTTAGGGCATTTGCTCTTTTTTGGGTTTTTTTAATGTTGTTGGCAAGGCGGTACGCAGAGCTTTCGATAGTAGAGAGGCGAATAGTCAAAATTTTCACGTCTCTAAACGCAGCTCTTGCAATATCTATTGATTCATTGGTATCGCTAAAAGAGTAAGCAGGAGCATTGCTACTTTCAATAAAATCAACGAGCGGAATCTCAGTGCCCATAATGCTTCGTGTTTTGATGCGGATTGATTGCTCAATTGGTATTGTATAGGCTAGTTGAGATACTTTACTGATACCATGCTCAATATTAGCTATCTGTAGACAGCGGTAGGCATGAGTAAATGTCGTATCGATTTGCTCTTGAATATCTTTGGCTTCATCAATTAGGCGCATCAGCTCTCTTATTAGAATATTACGCTTCTTGTCCATCAATTCGTAACCTTGATTTGCAAGCGTGAGAGAGTTTTTCGCCAATATTAAGTTACCCTTGGTAGGAAACGATCGTGGATCCATTAAGGCTCCCTCCTTTTTCTATGCTAATCTTGTGGTTTGTAGAATTGATCGAGTATTTTAGTGTCAATTCGATCGAGCTCTTCCCTTGGAAGAGCAGATAGTAATTCCCACCCAAGATCTAACGTCTCTAGAATTGCGCGATTTTCATCTATTCCTTGTCCGATAAACTCATTTTCAAATCTCTTGCCAAATGCTAAATATTTTTTGTCGATTGGAGAAAGTTCATCCTCTCCGATAACAGAGGCTAAGTTTCTTGCTTCACCTACTTTTGCGTAAGCAGAAAAAAGTTGATTTGCAAGTGGTTGATGATCAACTCTAGTATATCCTTCTCCAATGCCGTCCTTCATCAGACGAGAAAGGGATGGTAAGATGTTAATCGGTGGATAGATAGACTGACCGTTGATATTTCTATCAAGCACTACCTGACCTTCGGTGATATATCCTGTTAAGTCAGGAATTGGATGTGTGATATCATCATTAGGCATTGTTAAAATTGGTAGCTGGGTTACAGAGCCCTTTGAGTTTCGGACAATTCCAGCGCGCTCATAAATTGTTGCAAGTTCGCTGTACAGATATCCAGGATATCCTTTACGGCTAGGAATCTCTCCTTTAGATGACGATACTTCACGCATTGCTTCTGCAAAAGAAGTCATATCAGTAAGGATAACAAGGATGTGCATGTTTTTTTCAAAGGCTAAGTATTCAGCCACAGTCAAAGCCACTTTCGGTGTGATAAGTCGCTCTACAACAGGATCATTAGCTAGGTTCAAGAACATAACAACGTGGTCAGAAACTCCGCTTTCTTCAAATGTCTTTTGGAAAAAGTTAGCTACGTCGTGCTTTACACCCATGGCGGCAAATACAATAGCGAACTCTTCGTCAGAGTTTTCACCAAGGGATGCTTGTCGTGCAATTTGAGCAGCTAATTGATCATGAGGAAGCCCATTTCCAGAGAAGATAGGAAGTTTTTGTCCTCGAATTAATGTGGTTAATCCATCGATCGCTGATATTCCTGTGCGGATATAGTTTCTAGGATACTCTCTTTCAACAGGATTTAATGGAAGACCATTGATATCTCTTTTTGTTGCGCCTGCAATTGGTCCTAAGTCATCGATAGGAGTTCCGATTCCGTTAAATACTCTTCCGAGCATATCTTCAGATAGAGAAACTTCCATGGCGTGACCAGTCAGTTTTGTGTGTGTATTTTTCAAAGACATATTTTCAGTTCCCTCGAAAACCTGAATTACAGCACGGTCTTCATAAACCTCAATAATACGTCCGATTTTCTTTTCTTTACCATTTACTTCAAATTCTACAATTTCGTCGAAAAAAGCATCTTGTACACCCTCAAGTACGATAAGAGGGCCATTGATTCTGCTTAGTCCTAAATATTCAATTGACATTGGCGAGCTCCTCTCTAAGCGTTTTTAATCATAATCTTATCATAAAATGTGTCAATCTCTCTGATATAAGAGGTGAATAAAGATAATTGATCATTTGGAACATCGTATTTGATTGCGATAACATGTTCAAAGATATTTTCTTCTTTCAATATTGAGATTGGCATATTCATAGCGATTAGTTCTTTACATTTTTTGTATAGGTAGAGAATGGTTTCCATCATTTTTTCTTGTTTGTCCATGGATACGCAAGTGTCATCTTTGTGGAAAGCATTTTGCTGAAGGAATCCAAGCCTAATAACGCGAGCAATTTCAAGAGTTAATTTTTGGTCATCCGGAAGTACATCGCTACCAATAAGTTTTACAATCTCCATCAAGCTACTCTCCTGGTTGAGAATAGCCATCAATTGATTACGGTTGTCAATAAATGTAGCAGATACGTAATCGTTATACCAAGGTGCTAAGTCGCTGAGATATTCACTGTAACTAGTGAGCCAGTGAATTGCTGGAAAGTGGCGTGCATAAGCTAAGCTTTTATCTAGTCCCCAGAAGCATCGAACAAAACGTTTTGTGTTTTGAGTAACAGGTTCTGAAAAGTCTCCTCCTTGTGGAGACACTGCACCGATAATTGATACGGAGCCATCTGTTCCGTTCAAGTTATGCATCATTCCAGCTCTTTCATAAAATGCCGAAAGTCTAGATGCCAAGTAAGCAGGGAAACCTTCCTCAGCAGGCATCTCTTCAAGACGACCTGAAAGTTCACGAAGTGCCTCGGCCCAACGCGAAGTAGAATCAGCCATGATAGCAACATCGTATCCCATATCTCGGTAGTACTCGGCAAGAGTAAGACCTGTATAGATACTTGCCTCTCTAGCAGCAACAGGCATATTAGAAGTATTTGCAATCAGAGTAGTTCTATCCATTAGCGGATTTCCTGATTTTGGATCAATTAGTTGAGAAAATTCTTCTAATACCTGTGTCATCTCATTTCCTCGTTCGCCGCATCCGATATAGATGATGATATCTGCATCAGACCATTTTGCAATCTGATGTTGTGTCATGGTCTTTCCGGTACCAAATCCACCAGGAACACAGGCTGTTCCTCCTTTTGCGATAGGGAACATGGTGTCAATGATACGTTGACCAGTAATCAATGGTTTGGAAGCTGGAAATCTGTGATGAGTCGGTCTAGGTATGCGGATTGGCCATTTTTGAGTCATGGTAATTTCTTTGCTAGAACCGTCATCTAATTCAAGTATTAATAGCACATCATTAATGGTGTAAGGACCATTTTCAACAACAGTAAGTACTTTTCCATGGATATCAGGAGGAAGCATTACTTTATGGGTGATTGCAGTAGTTTCTGGAACAGTGGCAATAATAGCGCCTCCTGACAGATAATCACCTTTTTTCACTACCATTGTAGTGTCCCATTTTTTGCTGATATCTAATGAGTGAACGCTGACACCTCGTGAAATATAGATTCCTGAATTTTCAGCGATACGCTCTAACGGTCTTTCAATACCATCGAAAATATTATTTAAGATTCCTGGGGCGAGAGTAACAGAGATTGCATCGCCTGTAGTTACTACTGTTTCACCTGGTTTTAACCCAGAAGTCTCTTCGAAGACTTGGATGGTTGTGCGGTCTTTATCGAGAGAAATAACCTCGCCTACGAGGCGTTCTTTTCCAACAAATACCATTTCGCCCATTTCAAATCCAGTATTCCCTTTTAAGTAGATAACTGGACCGTTAATGCCGTAGATTATTCCTTGTTTATTCATTGCTACTTCCTCCTGAGAAAAAGAAATTGTCTTGCTCATCGGCTATTGCAGAGGCGAAAGAGCGATCGATTAATACGTTACTATCTCTTAAAACAGTGCGAGTTCCGCCGATAAAGTCATCTTTGCTTAAGTTAGGCGCAATTCCTGTCTCCTTTTCGAGATAAGCTACTTTGTCTTTGTCAGTAGCATTGATATATATTTCAAGCGGTTCATCCTTTGCAAATGTGATTGCTTGATTGATATAGCTGACCAAAAGGGCAGTATATTCTGGCGTGTTCATATAGTCATCTACTAATGCGCGAACTTTTTGAAAGAGCTGTGCTTTCAGTTGAGACTGAGTGCGACCCTGTTCTCTTTTTAACTCAACTAATGTAGTTGATAACACCTTGTTTTTTTGTTGCTTAGAGTTGTCTTCCTCTGTTTTTATAGAGAGTTGCGCCTGTCTTAGGGCAGTCTCTTTGTGATCCTCAAAGATCTGATCGATTGAGGCTTTGTGTTGCTCTAGAATACGGTTGCCATCAGCGCGAGCTTCTTCCATAGTGGCTTTGCGCAAATGTTCTATTTTTTCTTCTAATGTCAAATCAGTCACCCTCTTTTTCGTTTTTCAATTATAGTTTTAATCCGATAGCTTCGTTTACATATGAAGTGATGAAGTCAGGTCTACGACCAGTCCCATGCCTATCAGGGATTTCGATGATAAGTGGAAGTTTACGATTCAGCTTCACATCGTTGATTAACTCTGGAAATTCTACACCAAACTTCTCTGTTAAAAGAATAATCCCATTGTCTGGATCAGCGATTGCGCTGTCTAGAGCTGCTCGCAGTTCATTTCTCGTGTGCACGACACAGCCATCAACGCCGGCTAAGCGCATTCCCGTATAGGTATCCACGTTATCGCTAATTAAATACATCTTCATAGGCTTATAAATTACCGAGGATCATGAATGAGATAACTAGCCCATAAAGACATACACCCTCTGCAAGACCAACGAAAATTAATGATTTTCCAAGGATACTTGAGTCCTCGCTCAAAGCGCCAAGTGCAGCACTAGCAGAGCTGGCTACGGCGATACCACCACCGATACAAGAAAATCCGGTTACAAGTGCAGCAGCGATATATCCAAGACCCACAGAAAGGTCAGATGTAGATGCACTACTGATAACTTCAACATCTTCTGCGTGTACAGATTCGCCTGCAAATAACATAATAGTTGCAACTAAAATGATGCTGAAGAAGAAAAAGGTATTAGTTCCGATCGCTCTTTTGTAACGACCTTGGTTCTTTTCTCCGATTAGATAATATCCAAATGGTAAGATGATGCTTAATAGTAATGCTAAGATTAATGTGATTGATACAGTTAATGTCATGGTAATTGACCTCCTAAAAGTAAATGTTTTTTATTTGTTTTCTTTTTGAATATATGGTTTGAATTCACGCCCAGTCCCTTTGTAGTAGCGAGAAAACATCTCGTAGTACTCCAGACGAAGTACTTGGATTCCTACAATTAACCCCTCTAATCCAGATACGAAGAGGTTTCCGAGAACCACAATTGCCCAGTTGATATCGCCACCAGAAGCTTCAGCACCAGCAAGCATAAGCACAACTTGCATCATTGCAGCGTGGATGATTGCGAAGGCTCCAATTCTTATGAAAGAAAGAGTGTTTGAGAAATACGTGAGGAGTACTTCAAATAATTCGAAGAATCCTTCTACTATAAATAGCCCAACGCTATCTGTTTTATAAGTTTTCTTTTGCAACTTCTTGATTAATGGCTCTTTAAAGAACATTAAAATCATCGGAATTACAAACATGATAACGAGAACGATGGTTCCAGGTAGTTGATTTCCAGTCAAAAATAAGACAGTTGTAATGACTAGGGAAAGATAGAACACAAAACCAGTTACGCCGCTTGGGTCAAATAGGACTTCTTTTAAATCTTTAGCTTTAATAGCATTGACAATATTAAAAATCATGGAAACAAGCATTAAAAACATACCAAAGCCTACGGCAATGACAAGGATTGTATTTAGGTTACCGATAAATGGTAGAGTAGTCATTGCAGCTGTAGGGTGCAACCAAATTGCAGGGATAATGTTCTCGAAGCCAAATACACTTCCAAACATCAGACCAAAGAACATGGAGAAAATTCCTGCTACCGAAATAATTGCGGCTAAGTTATTCTTTTTAAACTTATAGATTAATGCGCCGCCTATAAATAGCATTGCACCTTGCCCTAAGTCACCAAACATAACGCCGAAAATAAAGGTGTATGTAAGTGCGATAAAGATAGTAGGATCCATTTCGTTGTGTGCGGGCATGCCATACATTTTTGTCAACATTTCAAATGGCTTAAATATTCCCGGATTCTTTAACTTAGAAGGTGGCTCTCCAAAGTACTTGTTCTTATCATCTTCTACAACGACAAAGACGTTGGGATCATCCTTTACCTCTTCTAGAAAATCGGCAACATCACCTTCGGCCATCCAACCACAAAGGATGTAAAAGTTATCATTTTTATCTTCTACGCAAGCAGCAACTTTTCGAAGTTCAAAATTAGTATTTCGGACGAGTAAAGCATTTCTAGCAGCGAGAATCTGAGGTGATTTTACAGAAACCATATCGCCGATTTTGGCATCTGTAGAGGATAAATCATTATCAATCATTTCAATGTCTTTTTCCAATTGTATAGCAGCTTCGTACGGATTGCCATCATACTCATCAGGTAAGAATAAACGCTCAAAGTGCATAGATTTAAAAATCGCATCTTGGCGCTCAGATTCTCTTTTTGAGACAAAATACACACCATAAACATAATTGGCATCTCGTCCACCTTCTAAGAAAATGATATTCAAGTCTTCGTAGATATATTTTTCTAATTTGTGATAATAGTCTAATAATACGCGCCCGAATCGAAATTTTACGTATTTGTATTGCAATACGGAGTGAAGGTCAAAATGAAAGGATCGGAAAGGTTGAATAACCTGAAGTTTTTCGACTAATTTTTCCTTTTCTGCCTTCAATCGATTTTCGTGCATACGAATCTCGGTAAAATCATGGTTGGTGTCTCGAATCAACTGAAATAACTCTTGATCAGTTCGTTCAGCTTCATCAGGGCTTACTTTAGCTTCATCAATGTGCATACAAAACTCATCGGCTTTAGCTAGTGCATCTTTGTATGGATTATGGTCAGTAAATGGTGTTAGGTTGTCTACTGTCCTTAATTCAGACAATGCATTTTCGAGCTGTGTCTCGTATTTGGAGAGATAAGTGTTAGTCACACGATCAAAGTCCCATTTAGGACCTGTAATACTTAAGAATTTCATCTTTACAATCACTGCAAGTTACCTCCAATGTAGTTTAGTGTTTCATTAGGACCAATTCCGTAACGAATGCATTCAAGCACCGTTGTGATCTTGGTTATTTCATGTTCTTTGCGATACAGGTACCTATTAATCGGTGCTAAAGAGTGCGGGTGCTCCTTACAGTCAGATGCATAGAGAAGGGTGAGGTATGCATGATACATCTTTTCCAGGTAGAATCCATCTTCTAAATCTTGGGCAGTAAAGTGTTCGCCCATTTTTGTAGGAGTAATCCTTTTTCCATAATAGGTATCGTTATAAAGCTTTATGAAATCATCTACAGTAGGCGTCTCCACCAAATCTTTTACCATCTGCCTGCTGACGTGATAGTGAATCGGTATAATCATGGCATAGATGTCACTGGATGAAAGAGAATAGTACTTTTTAGAGCGGTAAATCCATTGGAAATTCAACAAATCTATCTTTGTTCCGATATCTTTTGAAAAAATTTGTTGATCACGCTCTTTTAAATGCTTCTTTTGCTCCTTCCAAGTGGATTTGTAATAATATAAATCCAATGCTAGGTTGTAATCAAAAAGAGTGGCAGAACCCGTTTGATATACAGCGTATAACGGTGAAAAATACTCTGTGCCTTGAAGTTGATTGATAAAATCTTCCTCACTGACAGAGGCGATTAACCTTGGGATTGATATTTGAGAATACTTATTGAAAAAATCTGTCTTGTGATTCAAATCAAAAGGTTCAGCATAATGATTAGATACAATTCGCAAGCAATAAGTAATTAGGTCAATCTCATAGCGCTTCATGTATAGCTTTAGAAACTTACGAACGTGACTGTCGCCAAAGTTATAGAGCTTCCCGTAATCGTTGTAAAGGGATTCAATCAATTCCTTTTCAACATCTCCACGGTGTAGTAACTTCTCGTCATAAGGTTCAAAGACCCTACTATAAGAAGGATGATCCTTTAAATAGGTGATAACTTCTAACACAGTTGAAGAATTGGCCAAGGTAGTATAATCTTCCAGTGTGAGAAACCGGGAGCTCATAGCCCGGATTTTAGTGGAGAGTCCTCCATATTTCAATAGACTACTCATAAGTTACCCTCCGATGATTCGGTTGAAAATTTGCGTTGCATACGCTTCGTTTTGTAACCGGTATTCTTGCTCGACTGATAGAATGGTCTGCTGACTTTTAACCTTGAGTGAATTCAAGTCATGGTCGAGGGTCTTTTGCATATCGTTTTTAATCTTGGAAAGTTCCACTTCAGTTTTTTGGGAAAGTTCCTCATCAAAAGCACGTTTTTTTGATTGAATCTCTTCTTCGTACTCTCGCTTAGCGACTTCAGTATGATTAATAATAGATATGGCTGTTTGCTCAATTTCAGAAAGTGTAGAAACAATAGCTTCCATAACACCTCTCCTTTCCTATTAAAGATGAAATAAATCACATATACTCTATCATACACCCATTTTTTGAAATAACATATAGTAAAAACGTACAAAAAATACAAAAAAACAATTAAAAATTCGGACGATATAAACATATTTAAAGTGGGACTACAACATTGACAAGCAATAGGGTTTATCATATGATTAATTATAGAACGTAAAGAAATGGAGTAAGGAAATATGAGATTGAGAAATATTCCGGGCGCGGATGAATGTATAGTAAATCATAGACTAGCGGTAGAAGAGGAGGAGTCATCAAAGCAAAAAGGGAAATGGTCTACAACCTTTGGGAATGATAAACCGATTCATATAGAAGTAGGAATGGGAAAAGGGCAATTTATTTTAAGTTTAGCAAAAAAAAATCCAGAGATTAATTATGTGGGCATTGAGCGATATTCAAGCGTATTGGTTCGCGCATTAGAAAAGCATGATACAGAAGAGTTTGAAGAAGTGGAGAATATTCGTTTTATCTGTATGGATGCAAATAATATTGAGGAGGTTTTTGATTACCACGAAGTGAGTAAGATATATTTGAATTTTTCAGATCCTTGGCCAAAAGCAAGACACGCCAAAAGAAGGCTTACATCACAGGAATTCTTAAAGAGGTACGATATAATTTTAAAACAAGAAGGTTTTGTCGAGTTTAAAACAGATAACCGAAAATTATTTGATTTTTCGCTAGAAGAAGTAGGGGAGTCAAAATGGGAACTGGTGGCTCATAGCTTTGACCTTCATAAAGATGAAGTGCTAAATGAAGGTAATATTATGACGGAATATGAAGAAAAATTTTCGTCCATGGGAGACCCGATTCACAAGATGATTATTAGCCGCATATAATAGAAAGTAACAGAAGTGAGGAGGTCAAGAGACTTGCATAAATTCAAGCAGGTATTTTGCCAACGCTTATACGATAAGCCTAAATTGAATCAAGTGTTGGTTCAGATGAAAAAATCATTTCGTGAGGTATGTAAGATACTAGAGCCAAGGGAATGACCCCTTGGCTCTTATAAAGGAAAGGGCATTTATGATAATAGAAGAAATTGTTGAATTTAATCGAGCGTTTGTACAAGATGAGAATTATACGAATTATGAGACAAGTAAATATCCAGATAAAAAGTTGGCAATTGTTTCATGTATGGATACAAGGCTTATGGAGTTATTACCAGCAGCTCTAGGATTAAAAAACGGAGATGCAAAGATAATAAAAAATGCAGGTGGGGTGATTACTCATCCTTTCGGGAGTGTGGTGCGAAGTCTGCTGGTTGCAATTTTTGAACTAGGAGTGTCAGAGATTATGGTTATCGGGCATACGGATTGTGGTGTTAGAGCACTAAATAGCCAAAAAATGCATGATGCCATGTTAGCAAGAGGGATTAGTGAGAAAGATATTAATATCTTAAAGTATGGAGGAATTGACTTTGATAAGTGGCTAGGAGGATTTGCGAACGAAGAAGCTTCGGTAAAAGCATCAGTTGACTTACTAAAGGAACACCCATTGATACCAAAAGATGTGAGTATTCAAGGATTCATAATTGATTCCAAGACGGGAAAGCTAAGACAAGTGAATTGAGGGGGATAATGAGATGAAGAAATTGCTGCAATCATTAAAGCAAATTGAACGAAAGAGTTATTCAGCGTATAAAAGTTTAAAGGGGAGTTTTTCGTTTCCGGGGTATGAACTAAATATTGAGCATGTTCAAGGAGATCCATTTGCATCACCATCTAAATTGAGCGTTCGCGTTAGTTCTAATTATGCGAAATTCCCACAAGAATATTTTGTTACAAAAGAAAAGAGAATAGCTACACAAGACTTTTTGTTGAGAAGTTTTTATAAAGAGATTAGTAAATACTCCAATCGTGCTAAGGGATCAGGGAAAAGTGGAGTAATGATGGTTACTCGATGTGGACAAGAAGTGCTAGAGCGGACAGGTTGTCAAATAGATGAAAAAAGTGGAGATATTACGATACGATTTGAAGTGGGGTTCCCAGCAAATGGGAGAACGATTAATGCTTTGGAATTTCAAAAGATTGTATGTGATTACTTGCCAATTTGTATCGAGAAAGGATTGCGTTTCCAAAGCGCTGATAAAATAGCTCTGAAAAAAGCTGTTGAACTGGCAGAGGATCAAAAATTTATAAGAGAAGAACTAAAAAAAGAGGGATACTTAGCTTTTGTAGCAAATGAATCCATCCTACCTAGAATAGATGGAGTAAGACAAACTATGCTAAAAGAAGGGATTCCATTTGTAAGTCCAAAGAGCATGGAGCTGACGTTAGATCTACCAAACAAAGGAAGAATAACAGGCATGGGAATTAGGAAAGGAATCACTTTAATCGTAGGTGGTGGTTATCACGGAAAGTCGACTCTTTTAAAAGGAATCGAACGAGGGGTCTACAATCATATATTGGGAGATGGTAGAGAGTATGTAATTACAGATGAAGATGCTATGAAGATTCGAGCAGAAGATGGGAGGTCAATTAAGAATGTAGATATTAGTCTTTTTATCAACAACCTTCCTAATGGAAAAGATACGATTTCCTTTACTACAGAAGATGCAAGCGGAAGTACTTCTCAGGCTGCGAATGTAATAGAAGCTATCGAAGCAAGAGTGAGTACCTTGTTAATAGATGAGGACACTAGTGCTACAAATTTTATGGTTAGAGACGAACTGATGCAAAGAGTTGTTCACAGAGATAAGGAACCGATTATCCCATTCATTGAGAGAGCGAAGTTGCTAAAAAAAGACTATGATGTGTCTACTATTATGGTGGCAGGAAGTTCGGGAGCATATTTTCATATAGCAGATACAATTTTACAAATGGATGAATATGAACCGATAGATATAACAGAAGTGGCAAAGAAAGAAGCAGAAAAATTTCCTTATCATATTAGAGAAGAAGGAGATATAAAAGTGAATTTGTCATGCCGAAAGCCGAAAAGAGTGGTAAGAGGGGATCGTGTCAAGACAAAGACATTTAATACGGATGGATTTATGATAGATCGAGAAGAAGTGGATTTACGTTTGTTAGAGCAAATCGTCGATAGAGAGCAAGTAGAGTGTATGGCGTTGCTCCTGACACATATGGAGCAAAAGGTGTTTGATGGAGAAGAGATGCTAGCAGCAATTATAGATAAAGTATATGACTCAATAGAAAAGAGAGGAATAAAATCAGTGATTGCAGAAGGACGAGTTCCAGGGAATCTTGTGGTTCCAAGAAAGATGGAAGTATTTGCGATGTTAAATAGATATAGAGGTCTGAAACTGTAAGGTGTGTTTGAATGAAAATGTTATAGCCTTATTTTTAATAACGAGAGGTAGGAAATGAAAAAAGAAGATAAAATACGGTTTTTGATAATTTTAGGAGCGACTATAGTATTATGCCAAGGATTCTTGCAAATGCATTTTTCTTCAGATACTTACGTACTTTGGGATTTAGGATATATGCAATACCCACAAGAGTATTTTTTGTTAGATGGTCGTCTGATATCGGCACTTGCGTGTTATATAGGGGGATTCCTAAATCTGCCTCTAGAAGTGTATATAGTAGGGATGAATTGTATTGCGGTCGTATTAGTGGCGGCAGCAGTATATATGATGAGTAATATATTAATCGAGATTATACAGCCGCAAAAGAATAGTGGTATTTTTTATTTATCAGGATTAGCGTTTCTTTTAATCCTGAATCAATTCACTTTAGAATATCTCTTGTTCCCAGAATCGGCAGTTATGTGTCTCGGATTGATGCTACAAGTAGTTGCAATCGGGGTATGGGAAAGGGAAGAGAAACGTAAATATTTGAAAATATTTATATTGTTGTTGGTTTCCACAATATGCTACCAAGGATTATTAAACATATTCCCTACATTAGTAGTATTTATTTATATATTAAAACAAATACTATACAAAAAAGGTGAGCGGTTAAAAGTAAAAGAAACCCTCATAGAAATAGGGAAATTGATTTTACTTATGACGATAGTGCTAGTAATTGTTATAGGGATTATTGAAGGTGGGAAAATTTTATTAGGAAGCGAACAAGATCGTACGAACTCTTTGAATTCATTTGACGATGTTGCATTTCGTTCCGTGATAATCCTTGCATACCTATATGAATTATTTACTGAGAATTTAAACATGCTACCACACTATATAAACTATATTATAATCGGTGCTACAATAATCTATATGCTGATATTAAATGTGAGAAAATCAATAGTGCTACAATATTTTCTGTTTGTGATATTTATACTGATTCTTTGTATAGCACCAATGTATGTATTTAATACGGGGCCTTGTGGACGAGTGAATAGTCCGATGGCAATGCTTTGGGGAATGTCCTTTACTTTTATTTATGCAGCAACGATGAGGGAGAGTCAAAAAGATATAAAAAAATCTGTATATAGAATAATCGTGATTTCCTGCATTATCAATGGAGTATTTATCAGTCGTAATATTTCAGAGCATATTGCGGCTAACAAAGTAGAAGAAAACATGGGGAAAACGATAAAACATGCAGTAGAGATGTACGAAGAGGAAACGGGAATTGAAGTGACGAAATTCCAGTATTATTATGATTATAACCCACAGCAATATGCGGTAGGAATTAAACATATGGGATCATTGACGGAGAAAAAATTTGCAGTACCTTGGAGCATAGATGAAGCGATGGACTATTATTGTGAACGAAAATTTGAAAGGGTTACAGGAGATACAATTACAAGGCTAGATGTGGATTATGATGAATTCTCGGAGGATTTAATTTACTTTCTGGAAGATACCGTGATTTTAATTGTATACTAAACTTGGGATAATGAGCGGTGAAAGATGGAGAAGGAAGATGGATAAATTATTAAGTATAATAGTGCCTTGCTATAATGAAGAAGAAATGATTCGTATATTCTATAACGAAGTAGTAAAATCGATGTCAAATATTTCCATTAAATATGAAATTATATTTATAGATGATGGATCGACAGATGGATCTCTTGTGATTATAAAAGAGTTGGCTAAACAGGACAGAAAAGTAAAGTATGTCTCTTTTTCAAGGAATTTTGGGAAAGAAAGCGCTATCTATGCAGGGTTAGAAAATTCAAAAGGTGATTATGTAGTGTTGATGGATGCTGACTTGCAAGATCCACCAGCGTTATTAGCAGAGATGATTGAAAGAATAGAAAGTGGAGAATATGATTGTGTTGCAACTTACCGATTAACAAGAAATGGAGAACCGGTTATTCGCAGTTTTTTTGCGAAGATGTTCTATAAATTAATGCACAGAATATCCAAAACTAAAATTGTTCCGGGAGCTCGTGATTTTCGTATGATGTCAAGGAGAATGGTTGGTGCAGTAATCAGCATGACTGAGTACAATCGTTTTTCGAAAGGGATTCTATCCTGGGTGGGATTTGATACATACTGGATATCATATGAAAATAAAGAGCGGGTAAAAGGTCGTTCAAAGTGGAAGTTTTGGGAATTGTTAGCTTATTCTTTTGATGGAATTGTGGCTTTTTCTACAGTGCCTTTAACTATATCATCTGTAGTTGGTGGTTTGTTATGTATAGCAGCAGGAGGGATGATGCTATTTTATATTATTAAGACAGTAATATTTGGGGACCCAGTAGATGGTTTTCCATCTTTGATAAGTGTAATACTTTTTTTAGGCGGAATTCAATTGCTGACAATTGGGATAATAGGGCAGTACTTATCAAAAACCTACTTAGAGGTAAAAAAGCGACCGCATTATATAAAAAAAGAAAGTAATATAAAACACGAGATATAACAGAGAGAACCCCCATATTGTCATATTGACGATATAGGTTTCTTTTGATAAAATAAAAGTATCGAAATTTACAAAGCATTATTATAGTTTACAAAATAATTAATAGGAGTACAGGAGGATGAGATAGTGGTAACATTAACTTTTGCAGAACAAGTAAGGATTGTCTTAGGGAGAAAAAAGATGACAATCAAACAATTAGCTGAAGAAATCGAAGCGAAAACAGGGATGAAGATGTCGAGGCAAAATCTTACACAGCGATTGAATCGTGATAATTTCCAAGAGCAAGACATGCGAATGATTACAGAGATACTTGGATGTACATTCCAATTGAGCATACTTGAGGATGATACAGCACAAGAAATTGTAAAAGAGCTAGAGGTAATTGCACCAGAAGTAAAAGCACCAAAAGAAATTGCGCCAAAGGTAGAGAAGGAAGAACCTAAAGTTATAAAGGAAGAGCCAAAAGTAGAAAAGATGGAGCCAAAACTAGAAAAGCCTGAGCCAGTTAAAGAAGAGGCGCTAGAGGTGCAACCACAAGTGGAAGAGCAAGTACAACACAGAGAAGCTACAATAGGCGAGTTTACAAAAACACAAGAAAATCAGGATGATAAAATAGGCGATCTTAAAAAAGGTGAGATTAATCCTTATACAGGATTTGAGTATAAAACAAACAGTGTTCGTACGCATAAAGGTCGAATTGGATATGTGCAAGTGTACGATAGGAAGACACATGCATGGACAGATATGACAGAGTGGGCGTTCCTAGGGTACCAAGAGAGACAGAAAGTTTTACTAGGGAAAGCATATGTACAACCAACGTATCTAGACTAAGGAGCGAGCGATGAAATGGAAACAATTACTGTCAGGCAAGCGACAACGCGAGTTTGTATCGAGCGGGCAATACAAGTCTACAGATTTGAGAAGTGAATTTGAGAAGGATTATCATAGAATTATCGGGAGTGCATCGTTTCGGAGGTTACAAGATAAGACACAAGTATTTCCTTTAGAGAAAAGTGATTTTGTAAGAACGAGATTGACTCATTCGTTGGAGGTTTCTTCGGTAGCAAAATCATTGGGGCAAAATATTGCACAGACTATTATGGAAAATCGTTGGGAACCAGATTTTGATGCACAGATGAAGGAGGATATATGTAATATCTTACAGTGCGCAGGATTGATTCACGATATAGGAAACCCACCATTTGGACACTTTGGAGAAGTGGCAATAAGGGACTGGTTTCAAAGTCAGTTATGTGAGAAAACCTTTAAAGGTGAGGTGATTGAAGAATTGCTCACCCCTCAGATGAAAGCCGATTTGTATCACTTTGAAGGGAATGCACAGGCGCTTAGACTGGTTACAAAGTTACACTTTCTAGTAGATGAAAATGGGATGAACCTCACATATGCATTATTAAATACTATTATAAAATATCCCGTAGCATCTACGGAGATAGATTCTAAATCAGGGAATATCAAAGATAAGAAGATGGGATACTATCTTGCAGATCAAGAGATTTTTCAAGATATACAGAGAGAGACAGGTACAAATGGTCTCCGGCATCCACTGACATTTATCCTAGAGGCAGCAGATGATATTGCATATAAAACAGCAGATATAGAGGATGCATTTGTTAAAGGCTTTGTTTCCTATCACAGCTTGAGAGAGGGACTTAAGCAATTAGTGAAGGAAGATGAAGAGTCAAAAAGGCTAAATCCCCTTGAGATATTAGACAGGCAGTACGAAAGAGGGCTGAAAAAAGGAATCGACAACGTAGAGGAATACGCGGTTAAAAACTGGATTGTGCGTATCCAAGGATTTATGATTAATTGTGCGACTTATGGATTTACTTCGAATTATAGAGCAATCATGCGAGGCGAATATAAACATGATTTATTTTACGATAGTTTTGGGAAGCAACTAATGGATTTACTTGGAAAGCTTGCATATGACAAAGTGTTCACTTCGAGTACAATATATAAGATGGAAGTTGGGGAGTCAAGGGTGGTCAACTGTCTGATGGAGTTATTTGTGACAGCTGCAATTAAATACGATACAGACATAAAGCTAGATGCTATTGATAAGAGGATGATGTCATTTATATCAGACAACTACGTAAATGCATACCACCTTCAAGCTAAGGAAAAAAGTGCCGTTGAAAAACTATATCTTAGATTGTTACTGGTGACAGATTACATCTGTGGAATGACAGATAGTTATGCTGTAAGGTTGTATCAAGACGTTCAAGCATCAAAAGAAATGTAAAACAGGAATAATATAGCTTAACACAGAATAAAATGAAATAGAATTTTTGTGTGAGGTGGATTATGAAGCAGGTAATATGCTATTTGTATGAGTATGAAGGCAGTGACAGAGTTAGAAATGTAGGTTTTGTTAAATTTATGATGGAAGGCGAAAAAGCAGTTTTTCAGATTCACGGAAAAGGACTGGCGTGTGAAAAGGGGGCTTCTTTAGACTTCCATCTTTTTTCATCTCAAAAAGGAGCGTGTGAAGCGGTAGTGCTGGGAGTGGTGGAAGGTGATAATGGGACAGTTCATTATATGATGACAGTAGAAAATCTAGATGAAGAAAGTGTGAATTCATACGATGGAATTTTACTCAAATCCAAAAATGGAAAGCACTATGCAGCAATGTGGAAAGATACTGATGTGGACTTTTCTGTAACTCATAGTAAAGAATTAGAAAAAGAGATAGCTCAGGAACAAGAGATAAAGCTAGAGCAGGAACAAGAAAAAGAGATAAATCAGTGCGATCAAATAGAAGCAGCAGAGTGTTGTGAGGAAGAAATTGACTGCTGTGAAAAAGAGGAAGAAGATAAAATCATATATGAAAAGGTTGGGCGAGAACATTTGTCAAGGTTGCCACAAAAAGAGCGGAAACTAGCAAATAATAGTTTTTTGTTACATGGATATTATAATTACAAACATCTTTTATTCATTAAAGATGGGGAGAACTTTTTCTTAGGAGTTCCAGGAGTGTATTATCCGAGAGAAGCAGAGGCAGCTAAAAATTTTGGTTTTCCGATTTTTCATAGAGTAAAGAATAGCACAGTGGAATTAGAAGCAGCACAATGCCATGAGGGGAGAGATTTCGGATATTGGTGTAGGTGTATTGCGATGTGAAGAGGTAAGGAAATGTCACAAGACGAAAGATATATGAAAGAAGCAATAAAACAAGCAAAAAAAGCATATGCATTGGAAGAAGTTCCAATTGGATGTGTGATTGTATATGAAAACAAAATTATAGCAAGAGGGTATAACAGAAGAACGATAGATAAAAATACACTAGCCCACGCTGAATTAGTTGCAATCAAGAAAGCAAGTAAAAGATTAGGAGATTGGAGACTGGATGATTGTACCATGTATGTGACATTAGAACCTTGCCAGATGTGTGCAGGCGCTATAATTCAGTCTAGGATATCTAAGGTTGTAATCGGATGTATGAACCCTAAAGCAGGATGTGCAGGATCAGTAATGGATTTGTTAAATGTTCCTGCGTTTAACCATCAAGCAGAAAAAGTGATAGGCATCTGTGAAGAAGAATGTAGCCAGATGTTAAAACAGTTTTTTCGAGAACTTAGAAAAAAGAAATAAAAAAAGTAGGTCGCAATCCTAAAAGGGGATGAAAGAATAACGACCTACTTTTTTGTTAAATTATTTCAAATACTTATCTTGGTTTTGACAAACTTCAACCATAGCTAATATGTTTACTTGTGTTTCATACCAGTTATAATACACATTACCATACTAAATAAAGCTAAATATCCCCAAAATTTATGCTGTTTCATATGTAGTATCCTCCTTTTGTGCGTTCGTCTCTTTAGCAAGAATAGGTTTAGCGGCTAGTGCAGTAAGCGAGAGCGTAGACGTATTGTGTAACCAAGCGGATTGTTCTGCTCTTATGAGTCCGCCTAAGCCAAGTATAATTAATAAGGTGTTAAATGAAACGATAAAGCCATATTGATTATATATCTTTTTCATTAAACCAGTAGCAAGTTTTCTAGCTAGGACTATTTTTGTTAAATCATCGGAAAGAACTGAGATATCAGCTACTTCACGTGCGATATCAGAAGATCCATTCAAAGTAAGTGAAACATCTGCACAAGCTAGCGCAGGTGCATCATTGATACCATCTCCTACCATAAGAACAGTCTTTCCAGCTGCTTTTAATTGCTCAATTATTTTAGCTTTTTCATCAGGCAATACAGAAGAATAGTAATGGTCTAATCCTAAAAGTTCGCTTGTATATTTTGCACTGCCTTCACTGTCACCTGTAATCATCAATATCTCAGATATACCTTCTTTTCTTAACAGGTTAATTGTTTCCTTGGCATCATCTCGAGGTGGATCGTTCACACAAATAATTCCAATTAATTCCTGATCTACAGCTAGATAGACAGCAGTATCACTTCCAATTTCTCTCAGGAGATACTCTTCCTTATCATAAGGATATGGAACACCTTCATCTTCAAAGACAAAATGTTTGCTACCTATGATGGAATGAGCATCTTTGTAAGTGCTTGCAATTCCATGAGCGACAATATATTCCACTTTCCCGTGTTCTTCTGGATGGAGAAGATTTTTCTTTTTTGCAGCAGATACGATAGAAGAAGCTACACTGTGAGGGAAATGCTCTTCTAGACAGGCAGCAATTCTAAGAACTTTATCGACAGAATAGCCTTGTTTCATAACGATAACCTTTGAAACTTTGGGAACTGCATTTGTCAGCGTTCCAGTTTTATCAAATACAACAGTATCTACTTTTGAAAGAATTTCTAAATACTTACCACCCTTGACAAGAAATTGGTGGTTTACACTCTCTTTTAAGGCAGAAATAACTGTAATCGGAGTAGTAAGCTTGATAGCACAAGAAAAGTCTACCATCAGTACGGATAGCGCACGTGGCATGCTTCTAGTTAATAATAAAGTTGCAGCGAATAGACCAAAACTAACTGGAACAATTCCATCGGCTAAACGTTCTGCACGTCCTTGAACTAAAGATTTATCTTTTTCACCAGTATCGATCAGGTTTATAATTTTAGCAATTCGTGATTCGTTTTTGAGATTCAATACCTGGACATCAATTTCACCATCCTCAATTACAGTACCTGCAAATACAGTCTGGTCTACGGATTTGCTAACGGGTATTGGCTCACCAGTCATGGATGATTCATTGATAGAAGCATCTCCAGATACAATTGTTCCATCCACAGGAATTAAACTACCTTTTCTAACTCGAATTATATCGTTTTTCTTTAAATCATTTAGAGAAGATTCTACTTCTACCCCATTACTTACAAGCCAAACACTATCTACATTGATTGCAAGACTATGCGCAAGCGCATTTCTGGCTCTCATATTAGAGTATTCCAGTAAAAGGTCAGACAACCCTAGTAGAAACATGGTGGATGAAGCAGTAGAGAAATTTCGATAAATCAAGGATGCTCCAATTGCAGTAGCGTCCAGTACTTCTACATTTAGCTTTTTATGAAGTAATGATTTCAAGCCATGATTTAAAAATGGAAGAGCACGATATACAGTGTAAAGACCTTTTAAGATTTTGGGCATGAATAAGGTTCGTAACAGGTGTTTTATACAATGGGTTGCTATTTTTTTACGAATATCAGTTTCTAGAACTTCTGCCTTATCCTCATCAGAAGGGGAAACTTTTTTTATATCTTTTAGTGATAGACTAGAAAAGTGTGTTAAGATAACTTCTTTTACATCTTTTCTGTCATATTCAATCAATACAGAACCGTTTCGGCAATTGACTTTAACAAATGTTACACCAGTCAAAGAAAGGAGCATGTCGGATATTCCATAACACTGCTCCTTTGTGAACACATATTTGCCGAATCTAAGTCTAAGACGGTTCGGTTGATCGCATATAATTTCATATCTCATATGCTACTCCTCTTTCTTATTCCTCTTCCGCAGTACAATCACAATCGCAATCACAAGTTCCTCTTGCAGATTGTTTTGCTTCGTTGCAGATGTCATCTGCCTCTTCTTTAATATTAGAAATGTTCTCCATTACGCTATCTTTGAGAATAATCCCTTGTGCTACGCTTTTTACAGCGATATCATGAGCCTTTTTAGACTTTAAAAATTTAGTAACAGCAGCACCAGTAACAGCGCCTGCAAGAAGCAATAGACCACACTCTTTGTTGAAACACTTAAACATTATAATCACCTCCTCATATGAATAACTACAGTGTATCAAATTTTATGAAATAAATCTAGTTATTATACTAAGGTTTCACCCATCTTTTTACAAGCTTCTTCAGCATCGGTATCAGGAGTTTCATTGCACATGTAAGTTTCTAAGATTTCACAAGGTGCTTCAGCTTCCCAATTTCTCATCCACTCGCCATCACCCCAACCATAAGAACCGAAAAGAGCAACTTTTATTCCAGCCAAGTTATTTTTTACATCATCCCACATAGGTTGGAATTCAGTTTCTTCTAGCACTTCATCTCCCATAGAAGGACAACCAAAGGCAATTGCAGTGTAATCAGAAATTTTATCTGATGAAAAATCACTTGATGTGAAAATATCAACCTCTGCTCCTTTTGATTTGATTCCTTCTGCAATTAAATTTGCCATTGTCTCAGTATTTCCAGTTCCACTCCAATATACAACTGCTACTTTACTCATAATTAAATTCTCCTTTAAAATATTATTTATATTAGGCAACTATTTGCTGTTTTCGCACTGTTAGTTGCAAAATATCCTTACCATTTTCCCATAGTTTTTTATATATCGACTTGCATTTGTCATATTGTGCAAATTTTTTTAATGCACTATTTGTGTCGCCGTAAATTTTCCAGTAACCACATAGGTTACAGTTTTGTCCTTTGTTACAGATAAAACCTTCTACATCTTCAGGAGGGTAGCTTAAAAACAAACCGATTTCGTGGGGAAATTCCTCTCGTTCACAAAGACGCTTTGAAAGCATATCAATAGAGGCTTCTACACTCAAAAAATCATATCCGTATCGTAAAAGGATTGCTTTTGCTTTGCTATTTTTTAAGTCTGTAGCTAAAAGGTTTGGTCTATATAGATAAATTAAAGCAGTACTGTCGGTTATTTTTAAGATTTTTAGTACAACACCTTTTACAGTGAATTGCTGATTTAATATATTTAGTTGATAATATAAGCTGTTCTTTGAACGAAAGCGGATGGAAAACAAATTAGCAGTTTTAATACTTGCTAAAGTGGGAGCACAATGCTCTATAATTTGTTTTTGTAGTTCCATAAAAACCCTCCATAAATAAATAGTTAGAAAAATCTAACTTTGTGTAGTCAATTCTATCTGTGTAGAGAGAAAATGTCAAGAGTAATAGTTGACAAATACGAAAAAACATTGTATAACTTACTTAAGTTAGTTGAAACTGTTTTGACAGCGCCACAAAAGGTGGTGCTTATATTTTGAAACGGAGTTAGAGATATCTAACCGCAGGAGGTAAATATGAGTGTAGTAATAATAGGTGGGAATGAATGCATGGAAAGACGTTATATAGATACGTGCAAGCAGTACGGATATAAGGCGAAAGTATTTACGAAAATGAGAGGCGATGTAAGAAATAAGCTGGGATCACCAGATATGATTATTATGTTTACAAATACTGTTTCGCATAAATTAGTTGCCTGTGCAAATTGCGAGGCAAAAAAATGTAATGCAAGAGTAGAGCGTTCACATTCAAGTTCTATATCAGCACTTAAAAATATTTTAGAAGCAGTGTAAGATATAAGAAGTTGAAAACAAGTAAGTAAATAAGTTGACATCAATAAGGAGCCTTGCTAGACTTAAGAAATACGAGATGAAGGGCGGATAAAACGAAATGATGGATTTACTGTTTTCGACAATTGTAACTATCGTGCTGATTGCAGGATGGTTTTATCTAGAACGGTTTTTAGGGAAGCTCTTTTGTTTTTACTCTATAAAAAAACCTAAGGTTTTGAAATGGATTACTGCGATAGGAATTGTGGCACTAATTGTAGTAGCTTTTATAAATCCTTTAGGGACAGTAACCATGGTAACGGGGTATTTCTTTGCATTTTGCATTATCTTTGATTTGATTGAGGTTGTGTGTCGTAGATATTTGGGCAATAAAAAGATAACAAGATACATACATTGGGGAGGAATTCCAGCATTTATTCTTACGGCAGCTGTGATGATATACGGCGTGTATGTAGGAAATGATGTAGTAGTAACACCTTATGAAGTGGTAGTGAACAAGGAACTTCCAAAAGATGTGAAGATGGTCTACATGTCAGATCTCCATATAGGTATAACGATTAATGAGGATAATATCGAACAATACAGCAAAGAAATAGAAGCGCAGAATCCAGATATCGTGATAATTGGTGGAGATTTATTCGATGAATATACAGCAAAAGAAGATGTAGAAGCAGCATGCAAGTATATAGGAGAGATTGAGTCAAAATACGGAACTTATTACACTTGGGGGAACCATGAAGGAAAGGTGAATGTAGTACCAGGAGGTTTAGAAGCTAACATAGAATATATGAGAGCGCAGATTTTAGATAATGGAATGACGATTATTCAAGACGAAGCAGTCTTAATAGACGATAGCTTTTATTTGGTAGGAAGAATGGATGAAGATGCGGGGGAGAAGCCTGTTGAGGCGAAAGAATTGATGGAAAGCCTAAATCATGATAAGCCGATCATAGTGCTGGAGCATAAGCCGATTGATGTACAACACGTGGCAGATTTAGGTGCAGATCTATACCTATCTGGTCATACTCATGGAGGTCAGATATTTCCGCTAGGATTCTTTGAAAGCTTTATCTATGATGGGGTGTATGGTAGAGAAGAAGTGGATGCTTGTACTATGATTGTAAGTTCAGGAATGGGGACCTGGAATACACCGATTCGAGTTGGGAGTATATCCGAATATTTAGTGATTAATATAATAAAAGAGTGATTTAGAAAATGAATTATGATTAAAAAGGCATACAATGAACAAAAAACAAGCTGATACTTCAAGTGAATGAAATATCAGCTTTTATTGCGGCTAAAGTATTCCACATTGACAAGAAAGAGAGAGTGTGCTAATATTACGCAGTAAAGTTAGAGAGGACAAACAAAAGATTGAAAGGGGCAATAAAAAGTTGTTGTCGATTATATGAGTTTGTTTTGTGAAAGGAAAAGGTTATGAAAAGCAATAAAATTACTATATTAATGTTTATTGCAACGATTGTATTATCTGCCATCTCCGTGTTTATAGGCGCTTACGACGTATCTTTAACAGGAATATTAGAAGGTGATACCAATCAGTTGTTAGTACTATTAAACGCGAGGATACCTAGATTGCTAGCAATTCTTTGTACAGGAATTGGAATGAGTGTTGCAGGTCTGATTATGCAGAACTTATGTATGAATAAGTTCGTGTCGCCGACAACAGGTGCAACAATAGCTTCTGCACAGCTAGGAATTGTGGTTGCGTTGTTGTTTTTTCCAGCAGCGACGATGGCGGCTAGGACAGCTTTTGCATTTGTAGCTTCAGTGTTGGGAACATGGGTGTTTGTATGGTTCGTACAGCGAATTAAATTTAAAGATGTAATCATGGTTCCCCTAATAGGGATAATGTTTAACAGTGTTATTGGTGGATTTGTGAGCTATCTGGCATATGAGAATGACTTGACGCAGATCCTGAGCAATATGTTAGTAGGAGATTTTTCGCTTATCCTAGCAGGACGATATGAAATTGTATTCTTGATATTACCACTTGTGGTGGTGGCATTTATTTATGCAAATCATTTTAATATCGTAGGAATGGGAGAAGATTTCTCTACGAACTTAGGAGTGAATTACAAGTTAGTAATGTTTGGAGGACTTTCTATCGCAGCAGTAATTACAGCAAGTGTGGTAGTAACAGTTGGAACGATTTCCTATATCGGTCTGATTGTACCGAACATTGTATCTATGTTCAAAGGGGATAAGATTAGAGGAAGTATCTGGGATGTAGCATTATTTGGAGCATTGTTTGTTCTTTTATGTGATGTGATAGGTAGAATTGTGATTCAACCATATGAGATGCCAATTGAGTTGATTTCAGGAATTATCGGAAGTATCATTTTTATCTTCTTGTTATTTAAGCGTCTAAGTCCAGGCAAAGTGAAAAAGAAGAAGGAAGTGGCAATAAATGATTAAGGTGACATCAAGTAAAAAGTTAATTATATTAATAGCATTGACAATCATAACGGGACTCATTTATCAGTTTATCTTTATAGATATGAAATTCTTTGAATATGCTATGATTATCCGATCGCCTAAGTTAATTACGATGGCAATTGCAGCATTTTGTATCGGAACAGCAAGTATTGTATTCCAGTCAATCATAAGAAATAGAATTGTAACACCTTGTTTGCTAGGGATGAATTCATTGTACATATTGATTCACACGGGAATTGTATTCTTCTTAGGAGGAACTAGTATATTTGCAGCAAACAAGTACGTGTCTTTTCTTGTTGACATTCTCTTAATGGGGGTTTTAGGGACCATTATATACGGAACATTGTTTAGAAAGACAAAGTACAACATACTATATGTTTTATTAGCAGGAACAGTACTGGCAACATTCTTTACCAGTGTATCCAATACAATGACTCGTACAATGGATCCAAATGAGTATGATAAGTTATTGACAGAACTAGTTGCTGGATTTGATCACGTAAATTCAGAATTGATTTATATGTGTCTAGGATTTATTGTTCTAACAATTATTATATTTTGGAAAGACATCAAGCTATTGGATGTAATTACTCTTGGGAAAAATCAAGCGATTAATCTAGGGGTGGATTATGACAGAACCGTAAGTCGCTTATTAATAGGAGTAACATTCTTTATTACGATTGCAACTGCATTGGTAGGTCCGATTTCTTTCTTGGGATTGATTATAGCAAATCTTTCTAGAGAGTTTTTCAAGACTTATAAGCACAGCTATCTGATGTTAGGTTCATTCTTAATGGGAGCAATTGTGTTATTTGGTGGGCAGACATTAATTGAGCATGTATTTGGATTTGGAACGCAAATCTCTGTGTTTATCAACTTGTTCGGTGGGCTTTATTTCTTATATTTAGTATTGAAAAACAAAGGGGTATAGAAGATTATGAAAATTAGAAAGTTAAATAAATCCTATGGGGAAAAGCATGTTGTAAAAGAAGTGTCATTTCAACTGCCAAGAGGAAAGGTCATCTCGTTAATAGGACCAAATGGTGCAGGTAAATCAACAGTGCTAAATATTATCACTAGACTGATATCACAAGATAGTGGAGAAGTAGAGTTTGGTGGAACAGAATTAACAAAATGGAAGAGCAAGGAACTTGCAAAAAAGCTCGCAATTCTTACACAACAAAATAATATTTCAATGAAATTAACGGTACGTGAATTAGTAGCATTTGGTAGATTTCCATACTCAGGAAGCAACCTAAATGCAGAAGATTACGAAATGGTAGAGAAGGCAATTGCCTATATGGAATTAGAAGAGTTTACAGAACGTTTTATCGATGAATTATCAGGAGGTCAATTACAAAGAGCATATATTGCGATGGTAATTGCACAAGATACAGAGTTTGTATTTTTAGATGAACCGACCAATAACTTAGATATTTACCATTCATCTAATCTGATGAAAATGGTAAGAAAACTAAGTGAAGACCTTGGAAAAACAGTGATTTTAGTATTGCACGATATCAATTTTGCATCCGTATATTCAGACTATATTGCAGCATTTAAAGATGGAGAATTGTATAAATTTGGTGAAGTAAAAGAAGTAATCAACAAGGAAGTATTAAAAGATCTCTATCGTGTAGAGTTCGATATCCAGATGATTAATGACAAACCAGTATCAATCTATTATTAGATATTAAGGTGACGACCTTTATATAAAAAAGTATATTTATGAAAGAAAGGATAACAGAATGAAAAAGTTATTAGTATTAATGTTAGTGGGAGCAATGGCATTTTCAGCAGTTGCTTGTGGAAGTACAACAGAGGAAGCTGCGCCAACAGAAGAGAATACTGAGGAAGTAGCAGAAGAGGAAACAGTGACTGTAACAGTAACAGATGCAGAAGGAAAGCCAGTAGATGTAGAGTTTCCTGTAGACCCACAAAGGGTGGTTGCAATGAATTGGCAAACAGTAGACTTTCTAGATTCTATTGGAAAAGGTGATCAAATCGTAGGAATTATCTCGAATGCTGGTGCAACACCAGAACATTTAGAAAAGTATTTTGAAGAAGGAAGTGATGTAGTACAAGTAGGAAGCATGAAAGAGCCTGATATGGAAGCGATAATGTCTCTTCAACCAGACGTAATCTTCTCAAGTGATAGAACAGAAGATATGTATGAAGAATTTTCAGCTATTGCTCCGACTATGTCTGCATATGTAGATTACTCGATGGGATTCATGGAAGGGTACAAATCTTTGGCAGGAAAGCATAGTCAAATTTTTGGTGTTGATGGAGAGGTAGATGAGATTATTGCAGGATATGATGAGAGGATCACAGCTATCGCAGAGTTTGCAGAGGGAAAAACTGCATTACTTGGAATTTTTGCGGGTGGACTTAATACTCTTGGAAATGAAGGTCGTGCAAGCATCGTAGTAAATGAAATGGGATTTGAGAATCTTGCAGGCGAAGAAGATGTAAACCATGGAAATGTATCTTCTTATGATGCGTGGTTAGAAATGAATCCAGATTGGATGTTCGTTCTTGATAAGGATACAGCGGTTGGAGAAGAAGCGACAGCAGCAAAAGAACAAATGGAAGTAAACAATGAAGTTATCGCAGCTACAGATGCGTATAAAAACGGTCAAATTGTATACTTAGAGCCAGGAACAACTTGGTATGTTGCAGATGGGGGAATTACATCTTTAGATCAGATGATTACTTGTATTGAAGAAGGAATCGGATTAAAGTAGTAATGGATTAAAAAGAGTCAAAGCTTAAAAAAGCTTTGGCTTTTTTTATCCTATTATCCTTGATTACTGCTATACGCCTTATGACTGAATCACAGGAATTGTTGTGTATAAATAAAATCTTAACTTTATATTACTTTTATATTAATTGAAAATGTGTTAAAATTTAGATAAATTCAGAAAATAGGGAGGTATTGTCATGGAACTTTTAAAAATAGAGAACACAACTAAGACGATTAAGAACAGAACTATTGTTGATGAAATTAATCTGACAGTAAACTCTGGTGAAATCGTTGGTTTTTTGGGACCTAATGGTGCAGGAAAGACAACCACTATAAAAATGATTATGGGGTTGTTTTCCATTACAGATGGAAGCATAAGGATCTGTGGACATGATGTAGCAAGTGATTTTGAAAATGCGATGAAAAATGTAGGTGCAATTGTAGAAAATCCAGATCTCTACAAAAATTTAAGCGGTATGGATAACTTAAGATATTTTGCAAATTTCCATGGGAAGGCAGCTATTGATAATATTGATTCAGTAATTGAGTTAGTAAAGATGAAAGACCGAATTAATGATAAAGTGAAGACTTATTCCCTAGGAATGAGACAAAGAGTAGGTTTAGCACAATCCTTGCTACATATGCCACCGCTTTTGGTTCTAGATGAGCCTACAAATGGTCTTGATCCAATTGGAATCAAAGAATTACGTGATTTATTACGTCACCTATCGCGGAAGTCAAAAGTAGGTGTATTTATCTCGAGTCATCTACTTTCAGAAATGGAGCTAATCTGTGATCGAATCTATATTATCGATAATGGAGTGATTGTTGGAGAAAAAGAAATAGGTAGAGACGATGGGGAAATGGAGGAAGTGTTCCAATATACATTTGTTACAAACAATGATGATGCCGTCTATGAAAAGTTCAAAGGGCTAAATGCTAATTGCGAGCAACGAGCAGAGGGGGTAAATATAGTTATGCACAATGATAAGATACCTTCTATTGTAAAGGATCTAGTTGGTGAGAATATTTTAATCTATGCAATCAATCGAGAACAGCGATCTTTAGAACAAGATTTTATTTCGATGACTGTTGGAACAAAAAATCAGATTTCATAGAAGAGGGGGACATTATGAATTTTTTTAAGCAAATTCAGATTGAATTTAAATATTTAAGAAAGCGAAAGTTTATTATGATTTTTGCTGCAATCATGTTGATTCTTGGGTTTATTGGTCCTGTTATAACTGCGATTACTTCTAAATCCGATGATAACTTTGGGATGTATGGAGGTGGATACTACGGAGACTTTACAGAAGATATTACAGTTGATGGAGTTACCATAAGTCCGACAAATCCATTTTATGGAGAAATATACCATATCACACAAGATGTGCCAATGATGTTAGAGTCATTGACCGCAGAAGAGAAACCTTATGCAGAAGAAATTATGCAATTACAGACAGAGTTCTATGTAGAATATGCACAGGAAGTTACGAATTATGAGGATTATCGCATTGAGTTAATCTATTCAGCACAACCCCTTATTGCAGAAAACTATGTCTTACAAGCAGATCCTAGCAATATTACTAGCTTTACGACAGCAGTTAATTCAGTTGCCTATGTAGAAGAGTTAGAGAAGTTGCTTGCGCTCACTAAAGAAGAGAAGGCCCTAAAGCTAGAAGAAAATGAAGAGCTTTTACAAGGGATTGAACAAGCAGTTTTAGGAGATGATTTTCAAGTCTTTTGTGACAATATGATAGAAATGAATTTACAACAAATAGAAAGTTATGAGAGACAAATCGAAGTGCAAGAAGAAGCAATGGTAGCCAATCCAGATCTTGAGCAAAGCGGAGGGATAGAGATTACGCGATTGGAAAATGAGATTGTGCGAATTCAAGATACCTTGATACCAACATGGGAATATAGAAAAGAGAAGAATCTTATGCCAAATGAAGATGGATGGGAGAATAATGCGTTGGGCGAAGTTGAAATGACGATGTACCGAATCAGTGAAGAACCGATGATTGAGGAGATATATCTTCAAGATCCATATATGCAAGAAGTATATGGATCATATGCAAGCTACCTAAAAGGTGTAGAAAAAGAAAAAGTAGAAGCGCAAAATGATTTAACTATTGCACAAAAATCGCTAGAAACAGGAAATCCAGATATGAAGTTTGTAAGGGATGGTGCAAGAAACGCTGTAAATGGTAACTTGATGTATTCTTTAGTTGTATCATTTTTTGCGATTTTAATAGGTGGATTTACGATAGCGAATGAATTTCAATCGGGCACTATTCGTCTGATGATGATTCGTCCAACGACAAGATGGAAAGTATATGCGAGCAAGTTTATAGCGGGTCTTTTACTTGCTATATGTGTATATTTTATAGGGATGTTATTAAATATAATCATAAATGGAATCTTATTAGGATTTGGCGATTATGGATATCCGAATTACACAGCGACAGGAGAGGTTAATTTCTGGGGAATGATATTGATGAGAACTTTAATCTGTATGTTTTCAATAATAGCTTTCTATGCGATAGCATTTGGTTTTTCTGCACTTATTCGAAATGTAGCAGTAGCGATTATCATACCGAGTGCTGTCTTGTTTGGGGGAAGTATCTTAAATAGCATACTCCTATACACTTCTTTTGTTGAGTATTTACCATACACACCACTACCATATATATTCTTGTATCAATTTTATTCCGAGTATGGAATTGTAGATGTGTTCAGAGAGAAGGGAATTGATATCAATACTGGAATTGGGGTTATTATGTTATTATTCATCGCAGCATTGTTCTTTGTTATTGGACTATTAAGCTTTAAGAAAAAAGATATCACAAACTAGATTGGAGAATTTATGAGCAGCGAATTTCTTGATAAGTACACAAGTAAGGAAGAGGAAGAGTTTACATACGAGCAAAAAAGTAGTTTTAGACCTCAGAAAAGAACTCCAAAAAAAGCAAATGAAGGAAAACGACTCAACTCAAAGATGAAAACATATATCATAGGGGGGAGTATAACTCTACTTGCGATAGTTGCAGTGGTAGTTATTATAATGGTGATGGGAAAGACAACTCTTCCAAACCTGGTAGGGTGGAAAGATTCAGATGTGAACGCTTGGGCGACAGAAAATAAGGTGCTATTGAGATATTCAGAAGAGTATAGTGATGAAGTAGCTACTGGAATTATTTTATCTCAGAGCATAGAAGAGGGCGAAAGCATAAAAAGTGATGAATTCCTTGAGTTAGAGGTATCGATAGGACCAGATTTAAGTGTGTTAGTGAAGCTTCCTGATTTTATGACTATGAATAAGAGTGAAATTGAGAATTGGGCAGAAAAGAATCATATGTCAAAAGTAAGGATTACAACAGAAAATAGCAGAACTGTTCCACAAGGAACGGTGATGACATTTACCGTGAACGACAGCACAGTAGTTGGAACAGAGGTGAGAAGAGATTCTCCGATTTATATTATCATCTCAAATGGGACAGGAGAAAATGGAACAGTCACTCTTCCAGATTTTACAACTATGACATTAGAGATGGCACAGATATTTGCAACAGACAATGGAATTATACTAGAGATAGAGGAGCTTTTCGACGAAACAGTTCCAAAAGATCAGATTATCTCACAAGATATAAAAATGGATGAAGTGATTAAAACAGGGGAAACTGTAAAGCTTAGAGTTTCCAAAGGCCCAGAAATTATCGTTCCGAATTTTGCACAATATAATTCAGAAATGGCAGCGACTGTAGCATCACAAAAAGGTATTGCAGCAACTATTGTGCAGACTTACTCAGGGAAAAATGCAGGCGATTTGATTTCGCAATCAATTGCACCTGGAACACTTTATGATACGGAAGACATTTTGACACTTACATATTCTCTTGGGAATTCAGTCCTGCTTCCATCGTTTATAGGGCAAGGGTTGGATGCTATCCAGACATGGGCGAATGAATATAATGCACAAGGTGCTACTTTGAAAGTGCAGGTAGGTTATACGAGTGGAAATGAAGCGCCTGGTACAATTTTAACGCAAAGCGTCACAAATACAAATGTGGGGATTTCAACTACGGTAGAAGTAATTGTATCAAAAGGACAAGTGATCTATATGCCAGATTTTGTAGCGCAACAAGGGGCGACCTATTCGGAAGTTATCACGAGAGAAAAAGCATTGGCTTTATGTAGTGAATTAGGGCTAGTTGCAGTATTTCAAGAAGGATCAGCAAGCGGGCGATTGCCAGGGGAAGTCTGGAGTCAAAGCATCGCACCTGGAGCTGAAGTACAACAAGGATCTACTGTGGTATTAAAATACACACCAGCAAATAGTACGGTTACAGTGCCAAACTTTATAGGGATGACAGAGGCTCAAATTACAGCGGCTGGATATGACTCACTACTCACACTTCAATATGAATATGGAACGCCAGAAGTTACAGGCGATGAAGCAGGGGCTACGCCGATGACAACTTCTGGTATGGTAGTCAAGAGCCAATCAGTTGCAAAAGGTTCTACTGTGGCAGCTGGAACAGTGGTTATACTATCATTAGAATAGTTTACATTTTTTCAAGTGGAACAAATGATTTTAATAGAAAAAGAAAGCTGCAATCCATGATAATACAAATGGATTACAGCTTTCTTTTTATGCCAATACATCAATATGCTCTCCAACACCAGGTGGTGAAGCTATCTGAGGCATCATCTGAGATATAAGGGCAGCTGCTTGTGATTCTTGAGAATCCATGGTTTTTTTCAGCATGCTCATGCTGACTTGTTGCTGTAGCTTGATTGATGCAGAGTCTATACTCATAGCTGCAATATCCATGTTTACTACCTCCAATCTTAAGAATCTTTAGTGTCTTATCACTTACATCTTACTCGACTTTAATCTTTTTCACAAGCAAATTCACTAATTTCTCACTGATAGGAAGGAAGAATTGAACCACAGGGCCAGTAAGCATAATAGCAACCACGGTACCTATTCCGATTGTTCCGCCTAACAAAAAACCGATTAAAGTAAAGGTTGCATCACAAGCGATGCGAACGTAGCGAAATTGAAATCGCTTTAACTTATCAGTGATTACGATTGCGACAAGGTCATTAGGACCTGTTCCAGCATCACTTCGTATAACCAGTGACATACCAACAGCTAAAACCACACAGCCCAAAGCCATCGTTACAAACCTTACAATCATAGTAGAATCACCGCTGATTCGCCCGTCGAAAAGCCAGAGGAAAAAGTCAATAATCCAACCACCACAGACTGCGCAGACAACAGAGCCAGCCTTTATATAGCCTTTTGCAAAAACAAGCATAATTATGGTGATGATACAAAGAACGATTACATGCATCTGACCAATTGTGATACCGATAAGGTTAGATAGACCTTGTACAAAAATTGTGAAAGTGTCTGTACCAAGTTCGGTAACCAAAAACATAGTAACACCGAGATGGGCGATTGTAAGACCGATTAATAATAATACCATGCGCAACACAAGTTCTTTAGCGTTTCGTCGCTCCTTCATGAAAACCTCCTAATATTCCTTATTTATAGATGAAACTTTATAGAATCAATAGTAGCAAAGAGACGAGCTGTATGTCAATGAATTGAGAAAAGTATTTGTTGAAATAGATTGTAATATTTGTTTTTCTTGAATACGGTAGATAAATCCAATATAATGAAATTAGTTTGAGGCAATTAATTGGAAGGAATAAGAGTGAACATATGAAGGCATATCAGATGAGTCAACAAGAAGTGCTCAAAGAGCTAGGAGGTAACGAAGGTGGACTGACGCTAGAGCAAGTGAAGGTGCATCAAGAGAAGTATGGAATAAATGAAATTACAGGCGAAAAACAAGATGGACCATTGGTAACGTTCTTTAAACAGTTTAAGGACTTACTGGTTATCATCTTAATTGTTGCTGGAATTGTGTCGGCAGTCAGCGGAGAACTAGAGAGTACTGCTGTTATTTTTGTGGTAATTACTGTTAATGCGATACTAGGTACTGTGCAAACAATAAAAGCGCAAAAATCACTAGAAAGTTTACAAGCCCTGTCTAGTCCGAGAGCGAAGGTAATTCGCCAAGGAACAATGGTGGAAGTTGATGCAAAAGAAGTGACAGTAGGAGATATTGTTCAAATAGAAGCTGGAGACGTTATTGTCGCAGATGGAAGATTAATCCATACTAGTAGCTTGCAAGTAAATGAGAGTGCATTGACAGGGGAGTCTAATAGCGTAGATAAAAACACAGATATTTTAACAGAGGATGTAGTAATCGGGGATCAAATCAACATGGTATTCTCAGGAGGATTGGTTACAAATGGAACAGCTAGATATATTGTGACAGCTGTAGCGATGGAGACAGAGATTGGAAAAATTGCTACATTACTAAATGATACAAAAGAAAAAAAGACACCGTTACAAAAAAGCTTAGACGATTTTTCGGTAAAACTTTCGATTGGAATCATCATTATTTCACTTGTCGTACTAGCTTTAAATGTATTTATATCACATGTTCCTGTTCTTGATGCGGTGATGATTGCGGTGGCGTTAGCAGTAGCGGCGATACCAGAAGCATTGAGTTCGATTGTAACGATTGTACTTTCTATTTCTACCCAGAAGATGGTAAAGGAAAATGCCATCATCAAGAATTTAAACGCAGTAGAAAGTCTTGGTTGTGTATCGATTATCTGCTCAGATAAGACGGGGACGTTAACACAGAACAAGATGACTGCAATCGATATATACAATGAGCACAAGCTGTTAAAATTAGAGAATCTTGATCATACAGATAGAGAGGATGGAACATTATTAAAAGCATGTGTAATCTGTAACAACGCCATTATTACAGATAACCAAAGAATTGGAGATCCAACAGAGATTGCACTCTTAGATTTATACTATCGTTATAATAAGAACGTTCATTACGAAATAACTACAATGCGTAAGTTAGAACTGCCTTTTGATTCAACTAGAAAGTTGATGTCAGTAGCGTCGGAGAACCATATATATACAAAGGGTGCCCCAGATGAATTGGTGAAGCGTTGTACAAAAATACTCATCAATCAAGAGCTTATTGATATCACAGAAGAGGACGTGGATAAGATATTAAAGCAAAACGAAGCATTTGCGAATCAAGGGTTACGTGTGTTGGCTTTTGGATATAAACAGTTCAAAAGCTCGAGCATTGATTTTAAAGATGAGAGTGACTTAATCTTTGTAGGAATGGTCTCTTTGATGGATCCGCCTAGACTAGAGAGCCAAGAAGCGGTTAGTAAATGTAAGATAGCTGGAATTAAGCCGATTATGATTACGGGAGATCACGTAGTAACAGCTAGGTCTATCGCAAAAACAATTGGTATATATAAGGATGGAGACATCTGCATGGAAGGGAAAGAATTGGAAACAATGGATGAAAAGCAGTTGCAAGAGATTCTTCCACAGATTAGCGTCTATGCCAGAGTTGCACCAGAGCATAAGATTCGGATAGTAAAAGCGTGGCAGGCTAGAGGTGAAATTGTTGCTATGACAGGAGATGGTGTAAATGATGCACCAGCATTAAAGCATAGCGATATTGGAGTGGCAATGGGAATTACAGGAAGTGAAGTTTCAAAAGATGCAGCAAGTATGATATTGACAGATGATAACTTCTCTACGATAGTAAAGGCCATTATTACAGGGCGAAACGTATATACAAATATTAAAAATTCCATTACGTACTTATTATCTGGAAATTTTTCGGCAATTTTATGTGTGTTATTAACATCCTTATTAGCATTACCATCACCATTTCATGCGGTACAGCTACTATTTATAAACTTAGTTACAGATTCGCTTCCAGCGATTGCAATAGGTATGGAACAGGGAAATGATTCGATATTAAAGCAAAAGCCACGAGGGTCAAAAGACTCTATTTTAAATAAAGAAACGGTTCGAAAAATTACATTTGAAGGGGTTGTGATTTTTGGGTTTACAATTGCAAGTTACTTTGTCGGGCTTCAAACGAGTGCGGAATTAGCATCTACAATGGCATTTGTTACATTGTGTTTAGCTAGATTGTTACATGGATTTAACTGTAGAAGCTATATGCCAATATTTAAATTATCGGTGAATATGTATAGCATCTATGCATTTATTGTCGGATTTCTACTAGTAAATCTAATTATTTTAACACCATCATTCCACGCCTTGTTTGATGTAGAATCATTATCTGTTTTAAATTATGTATCGATTCTGTGGTTTGCGCTAGCACCTAGTATTGTGATACAAACAGCAAAAACTCTAAAATACTGGAAAGAAAAATCCAATAGTTAAAATAAAAATGGTCGAAAGAGCAATGAAGTAAAGTCTCTTTCGACCATTTTAAGTATGTAGTTATATAAAATTATTTTAAAAACAATGCGTTTTCTAACTTCTCCAAATCAGTATCGGTAATGCCGTAAAGACCATCGGTATCTTTCACAACAGGGAGATCGACAGAGACAACATCTCCATAATTACAATCTTTAATACTGAGTTCTAAAGATTCGGTTAAAAGCTCGTATATAACATCTGATGATGTAGGATCTAAATCTGAATCAGCCGCCATCTTTTCAAGTGTGAGGGCATCAAGATTTTCGTCTAAGACAATAAGTACATCACAAGGATAAACTGTTACAGGAACTACATAATTGCCGTTGTCATCTTTTACGGCTTCGCCGACTTCGTATTTTGCAAGAGCGTATAGGCTTGTTTCAAGTGTTGTATATTCCTCAATTTGCTCTTCTGTAAATTCATAACTAGATAGAGAAGCGGCAATCTGAGTTCTGTGAATTCCTTCAATCTCTTCTTGTGCTTCCTTATCGCTAAGCTTTCGAAAGTCTGCATAAGCTTTATAGTCACCTTTATATAAGGCATTAAGGCTAGCTTCAACGTAAGCCGTAGCATCAATGCTAGAACCACAAGCAGTGGTGAAAATAACACAACTAAGGATTAATACATTTAATAATAATTTTTTCATAAAATTGTCCTTTCTTTTACTAAAAATTGATTATACGCTATTTTAGAAAAAAATTCAAGGAAGACAAGTCGCAAGTGATACCACCTTGATTCGAGATAACTAAGATGGTATAATTGGGAATGATTTGGAGGAAAAATATATTGAATGCAAAAATAAGAAAAAAATACTGGGTTTGCTTTTTGCAAGCTATAAAAATTGCCATAGGAAGCGGTGTTGCGATTTATATAGCAATGCTCTTAAACCTAGAAAATGCAACATCATCAGGAATTATTACGATGCTAACGCTTGTTACTACAAAATTAGAGACGATTCGTCTATCTGCATATCGTTTGTTAACCTTTTACGGAGCGGCGGTTGTATCGTTTTTGATATTTCCAAATGTAGAAAATATTGTTATTGCATATGGAATATTTATGCTGATTGTTGTGTTTTTTACAGAGATGGCAGGAATCAAGGCTACATTATCCGTAAATGCAGTTATAGGAACACATTTTTTGATTACATTAGATTTTAGTCGAGAATTTATTTTAAATGAATTCCTATTGGTCATAATTGGAATTTCAATAGCGATGCTTTTGAATAGTTTGGGAAATAACAATAATAGTGAAAAGCGCTTGATCCACAATATCAAATATACAGAGCATTACTTGGAAATCATTTTAGAGTTGATTGCGAATTATTTGAAAAATGGAAAGTTGGAACGAAATGTATGGAACGATATTAAGATTTTAGAGTCTCATATCGAACATTTTTTAGAGCTCTCATTTGAATACAAAGAGAATACCTTTAATATTGATAAAGAGTATTATGTTCACTATTTTGAGATGAGGTTGATGCAGTGTGAAATCTTAGAGGGGCTGCATTATGAGATGAAAAAGATTTGTAAGATGCCGGATCAAGCTCATATTGTTGCCGATTGTCTATTAGAGATTAAAGGGCAAGTGCTAGAATTAAATGATCCAATCGATGCGATATCGGCATTTGAAGAGATGTTTGAAAAAATGAAGCAAGAAGAATTGCCAAAAACTAGAGATGAGTTTGAGGCACAGGCTAAACTGTATCATATCCTTATGGATTTAGAAGAGTTTCTTTATCTAAAGAAAAGGTATGTTGAATCGGTTGTTACTTCTGTTCAATACATAAAAAGGTTAGAACAAGAAGCAAAATAATACATAGCAAATTAAGAAGGAGAGCAGCAAAGATGAGTGAAAACAAAAAGATCCCTTACAAAATCTATTTAGAAGAGAGTGAAATGCCAAAGAAGTGGTATAACTTACGCGCAGATATGAAGAATAAACCAGCACCTCTGTTAAATCCAGGAACTCACGAACCACTGACTCATGAAGAGATGAGCGGAATATTTTGCGAAGAATTAGCAAGACAAGAATTGGATACAGATAATGCGTATACAGATATTCCAGATGAAATTCGTTCTTTTTATAAAATGTATCGACCATCTCCACTTGTGCGCGCTTATTGTCTAGAAGAAAAATTGGAAACACCTGCAAAGATTTATTATAAGTTTGAGGGGAATAATACAAGTGGTAGCCATAAGTTAAACTCAGCGATTGCACAAGCCTATTATGCAAAGAAGCAAGGTCTTAAAGGCGTGACCACAGAGACTGGAGCAGGGCAATGGGGAACAGCGTTATCAATGGCTTGCTCATACTTTGACTTAGATTGCCAAGTGTATATGGTAAAATGCTCTTATGAGCAAAAACCATTTAGACGAGAAGTGATGAGAACATATGGGGCAAAAGTAACGCCTTCTCCTTCTATGGACACAGAAGTAGGAAAGAAGATTCTAAAGGAGCACCCAGGAACAACAGGGAGTCTTGGATGTGCAATATCAGAGGCTGTAGAAATGGCGACAACACAAGAAGGGTACAGATATGTGCTGGGTAGTGTATTAAATCAAGTAATGCTTCACCAATCAGTTATTGGACTAGAGACACAAAAAGCTCTTGAAAAATATGGAATAGAACCAGATGTGATTATCGGATGCGCTGGTGGTGGATCAAACCTAGGAGGGTTGATTGCTCCATTTATGGGAGAAAAAATCCGAGGGGAGAAAGATTACCACTTTATAGCAGTAGAGCCAGTGTCTTGCCCAAGTTTAACTAGAGGAAAATACGCGTACGATTTCTGTGATACTGGAATGGTATGCCCGCTTGCTAAGATGTATACACTAGGAAGTGGATTTATTCCTTCGGCAAATCATGCGGGTGGATTGAGGTATCATGGGATGAGCTCTACATTATCACAACTATACGCGGATGGACTTATGGAAGCAAGAGCTGTAGAGCAGACAGAGGTATTTAAGGCTGCGGAGCAATTTGCTAGGGTTGAGGGGATATTACCAGCACCAGAGAGCAGTCATGCGATTAAAGTGGCAATTGATGAGGCTATAAAGTGTAAAGAAACAGGAGAAGAGAAGACGATTGTATTTGGTCTTACAGGAACAGGATACTTCGATATGATGGCTTATGAAAAATTCCATAACGGAGAGATGCAAGACTATGTGCCTACTGATGAAGACCTAGAAAGAGGGCTTTCGGCACTACCAGCTGTGAATGAAAAATAGTAGGAGGAAAAGCTTATGAAATGGATGATCGCATCAGATATACATGGATCGGCATATTACTGTAAAAAGATGATAGAGGCGTTTAGAGAAGAAAAGGCAGATAAACTTCTATTGTTAGGAGACATCTTATACCATGGCCCAAGAAATGACTTTCCAAAAGAATATGCACCAAAAGAAGTATTTGCAATGTTAAATGAAATAAAAGAAGATATATTATGTGTGAAAGGAAACTGTGATTCAGAAGTGGATCAAATGGTGCTCGAATTTCCTATCATGACAGAATATGCAACTATAGGAGTAGAAAGTAATAGCGGTGGAATTCGATTGCTTTATGCTACGCATGGACATGTAACCAATCCTGAAAATGCTGAATTATTAAGTGAGGGAACGATTCTTTTAAATGGGCATACTCACGTGCCGGCATGTGAGGCCTGTGGGAAATTCATTTATATGAATCCAGGATCTGTATCGCTACCTAAAGAAGAAAGTGCTCATGGATATATGGTGATAGAAAAAGGAATGGTACAGTGGAAAGATTTCCAAGGAGAGATGTATAAAACTTATGAAATATAATAGTTAAGAAAATGCAGGGTGATTAATTTATGTGAGACATTAATCACCCTGCATTTTATATGAATCCAAATCTTTTAATAACTTGAGATAGCAAAGGGCAAAGAAAATACAGCTGATTACCCAAGTTAGAGGATAAGCCCAATAAACCAAAACTATGTTATCAGTAAAATGTGCTACAAGTTCTATGTAAGTCACTCTAAGGACGCACCAGATACCTAACATGATAAACATAGGAGTTTTGGTGCGACTAGCTCCACGTAAGATACTTGAAACGATGTGGGCAAATGCAAGAAAGCAGTAGAAGAAAGTTGCTACAGTAGAACGCTCTACGCCCATTTGAATAACAGTGGATCCGCCACCGAATAAACCTAATACATAAGGGGCAAATAATAAGTATAGCAATCCAAAAGCTTCCGCACAAATACAAGAAAATACAATGCCGAAACGGGCACCCCGTTTGATTCGCTCAATATTACCGGCACCTAAGTTTTGACTTACAAAAGTCGTCAAAGCTTGGGAAAAACATTGAATGGGAATAAAGACGAAACCCTCTATTCTAGTATAAGCACCGTTACTGGCCATAGCAGCTTGTCCAAAAGAGTTAATACTTGATTGTACAATAACATTCGCAAAGCCAATAACTGAGTTTTGTATACCAGCTGGAAGACCGATTCGAAGGATTTTTCGGAAGATATCTCTGTCGATAGATAACTTGCGAAATTGAAAATCAAAATCATCTTTAATTCGGTATAAACGGATAAAAGCTAAAACCATACTGAGTAGCTGTGAAAGAATCGTAGCCAATGCAGCACCAGCAATTCCAAGACCCAAAGGACCAACAAAAAGGATATCTAGTATTACATTTGTAATAGAAGAAATTAGGAGGTAATATAAAGGCCTCTTTGAATCGCCGATTGAACGGAAAATTCCACAGAATGTATTATATAAGGCTAAGAAAAAAATCCCGCTAAAGTAAGTGCGAAGATAAATTAATGCAGAATCATAGACTTCTATAGGTGTATCCATAAAGGAGACGAGTAATGGTGAGAAGACCACGCCAAATACAGTTAAGAGAACACCTGAAATCAAACCGAATACAACTCCTGTGTGAACTGCTTTGTCTAGACGTTCGCTATCTTGTGCGCCAAAATAAGTGGCGATTTGAACATCTACACCAGTATAAAGTCCGATAACAAATCCAGTAAGTAAAAAGACCAAAGAACCTGTACCTGTAACGGCAGCCAGTTCTGTGTCTCCTAAAAAATTTCCAACGATAATAGCATCAATAGTGCTATATAATTGTTGGAACAAATATCCAAAAAACATAGGAAAAGCAAATCTAAGAATACCAGAATGTATTTTTCCTTCTAATAAAGTTGGTGTCATTTAAGAGCACTCCTAAGTATTAAAAATATTGAAAATCACTATTGTGACTACTAGTACGAGTATAAATGGAAAATATGAAAAAAACAACTGCAAATTTAGCGTATAAGTCAGCTTTAAGTATAAATACAAGTGAATAGGCAATTTATACCTTTAACTCAAAGTTAAGAGATAAGGGTTCGAGTGAGGTCTCTTGATTTTTTGGGAAATAGAAGTATAATGTATACGTAGAGAGGGATGTAGAGAAGGATGTAGAGAAGGGAGAACATTATGAACACTTTGTTATTTATTGATGATGATAAAGAGATGTTAAATATTACTTCGGCAAATTTTAGAGAACTAGGATTTAAAGTTTTTACCTCAGATTCTGTCGTACATGCGATTGAAGTATTGAATGAAGCACAGCCTGATTGCATTTTGCTAGATGTAATGATGCCTAAGATGGATGGATTTCAAGGTTTTTCACTTTTGAGAGAGAAATGTCAAGCACCGATAATATTTGTTACAGGGAAAATTTCAGAAGATGATAAAGTTAAGGGATTAATGATGGGTGCTGATGATTATATTGAGAAACCCTTTAGCGTGCGAGAATTGCATGCGCGTATACTTACGTCCATTAGAAGGTTTCAACCAATAGCAAGCAATATCCGTTTTTTTTCACCATTAGAGATTGATATAGTTGAGAAAATAGTATATTGCAACGGCGAAAAGTTACAGTTAACTGCAAGAGAGTATGAAATACTCTATTTTTTTGTAACAAACAAAGGTGAATTACTTACATATGAAGCGATTGGCAGTCAAATCTGGGGAACATATCAAGAGGCGGATCGAGCTTCAATCATGGTAAATGTATCTAGATTGAGAAAAAAATTAAGCATAAATATATTAGCAGAAGAACTGATTGAAACAGTGTGGGGAAAGGGATATTGTTTCGTCGGAAAGGAGACGAGTGAAAGATATGAAGTTTGAAGAACCAAGCATTAATGAAATTGATTCTGCGACTACTAAGATTATTGATATAAGTATAGAGTTAGAGCAAGTAAATAAGAAGTTGATAGAATCAGAGAAAGCAAGAATTCGTATTTTAGAGAATATATCTCATGACTTGAGGGCGCCAACAGCAGCAATAAGAGGGGCTGTAGATCGATTGCTATATGGAAGCCCAAAGGAAGAGGAAAAGTTATATTTACTTCAGACGATTGACAGTAGGATGAAGTCTTTAGAGGAATTAATAGGAGAACTATATTTTTCACAAAAGCTTAATCAGCCGGAATTTAAGATGGATAAACAAGAGGTTGATTTGGGCTTGCTTATAGAAGAGTATATAATTCAACTCCAAGTATCAGATATTTTAGGGGGGAGAAAATGTGAGCTTAAAACAATGATACAAGGAAGTGTGAAGATAAGTTTGGATATTGAACTTTTTTTGAGGGTATTAGATAATCTAATAAGAAATGCAATCGAACACACTACAGAGCAAAACCGCATAAATATTATTATAGATGAAGGTGAAAACGAGAATGAAATCAAGCTTATCGTTGAGGATACTGGTGAGGGAGTTAGAATAGAAGATTTGCCGTTTATATTCGATAGAACATTTACAACAGTAAAGGCAAGGACACCAGAAAAAACAGGAAGTGGATTAGGACTTCATATTGCAAAAACAATTATAGAAAAGCATAAAGGCAACATTCACTGTGAGAGCATTTTCGGAGAGTATACGAAGTTTATTATTTGCTTGAAGCTAGAAGAAAGAGGTTGATTTATTTTGATGAATCATTTATTCTGTAGGATAAGTATTATTATAAAAAGAAAATAGTCTATACATTGGGAGATGAGAATGGGTAAAAATGAGTATGGTATAAAGAATATATTACACAGTATAAAATATAATAGACACGCGTTTAAATGGGTTATGGAACAAACGAAACCACACGCAAAAGCATTAATGGGGATTGCCCTTATCAGTCTTTTTCAAAGTGTGGTGTCGCTAGGGATGATGCTTTTCGCTAGAAGTATTATTGATGGAGCAACATTGAATGGGATAGTTTACAGTAATGTAGCCATGTATGGGCTGGTAATTGTAGCTTCTTTAGCACTTACAGCAATGAACAGCATTGTTACAGTTGTGGTCAATGAAAGATTTGCATTTTCAATTAGGATTAAGGTATATGATTCGGTTATGAATTCTACATGGAAGGATATCTCGAAATATCATAGTGGGGATATAGTTACTCGATTGTCTAGTGATATTGACATAGTGGCTACAGGAGTGGCAGAAGTAATCCCAAGTATTTTTTCTTTAGGACTTAATCTGGTTGTAGCATTTGGTGCACTTGCATTTTTTGATATAAAAATAGCCTTGTTTGCACTATTTCTTGGACCGATTAGTGCACTAATCGGAATTATTACAGGAAGAAAAATGCGACCAATACAAAATAGAATTCAGCAGTCAGAGTCAAAATACAAGTCATATATGCAAGAGAGCGTAGGAAATTTGGTTGTGTATAAGGCGTTTAATGCACAAGGTCTTGCAAACAGTACGATATCTGAGTTGCGTAGAGAGCGGTTGTACTGGATAAAAAAACGTCAAAACATTAGTGCTATTTCAGGTGCTTTCTTAGGAGGGAGCTTCCAGCTTGGGTACGTAGTAGCACTTGTATATTCAGCAGGTCAACTTTCTAGTGGATTAATTAGCTATGGAACTATGAGTATGTTTATTCAACTGGTGTCGCAAATTCAAGCACCAGTAGTAGGATTGTCGAAATTACTGCCAAGGGTAGTTGCAATCTCAACATCAGCAGCGCGAGTGATAGAGATTAAGGATATCGAAAAAGAGGACCAAAACTTTGAAATAAACCAAGTGGATGGTTTGGGAATTAAGGCTACAGATGTTAGCTTTGCATATGGTAGCGAAGTAATACTAGAAAATGCAAGTGCAAATATCAATAAAGGCGAGTTTGTTGCAATGATGGGGACTTCGGGAATTGGAAAGACTACATTCATACGTCTGATCATGGCATATCTGAGTCCGGACAAAGGAGCGTTACAAATCTACTCAAAAGAAGGAGAAGGAAAGGATATTAATGCAGGTGTAAGAAAATACATTTCTTACGTGCCACAGGGAAACACACTAATTAGCGGAAAGATTATAGATAACATCAGAGTAGGATGCAAGGATATCAGCGAGGAAGAGATTTGGGAACTGCTAAAAGTAGTGTCTGTAGATGAATTTGTAAGAAGTACACCAGAGGGATTACATACGGTAATAGGAGAAAAAGGGTTGGGAATCTCAGAAGGGCAAGCACAGAGAATTTCTATATGCAGAGCATTAGCGAAGAAAGCACCTATTTTGATATTGGATGAAGCTACGAGTGCGCTTGATGAAGCAACAGAAATAGCTGTGTTACAGCATTTGAGAGATCATACAAAAGGGCTAACTTGCTTGTTGATTAGCCACAGGAAAAGTATTATGAATTATTGTGACAGGTGTATACGGATTAAGGACAAAAAAATAATTATCGAAGACAAGTAAAGTTGAATAGGAGAGAAGTATGTCAGCAATCTGGGGATGCGTAGATTTTGAATCTATAGAAAAACAAAGTGATATTAGCACAGCCATGCAAAGTATTTATAAAGATTATAAAATAGACCGTTATGAAGCAGTGGAAGAAGAAAGTGTGATTATGGGATGCGGAATCCAATATATTAAAAGATGGTCTCACAAAGAACAATTACCAATTGTTAACAATGAAATGCAAGTAATCTTTACAACAGATTGTGTAATCGACAATAGAAAAGAATTGATACAAAAACTGCAAGTTGATGATATGGAAATCGCTGATGGGGCACTGCTTTTTCTGGCTTATCAGAAATGGGGACCACAGATGGGGGCTCATGTATTTGGCAGTTATTCCTATGCGGCTTATCATACGGATACAAAAAAGTTGATATTGGGAGTGGATTATATAGCATCTAGGACACTGTATTACCAAAGAGTTGGGTCAAAGCTCTACTTTGGGACAAGGATAGATTCGATATTGGCGGGGAGCAAAAAGAAAGAGTTGAATGAAGAGTGGCTTGGTATATATTTGGCACTAGAGCAGCTGAGTATTCTTTCAAATCCAGAGGATACCGTGTATACAGCAGTCTTTCGATTAGAGGCAGCTCATTATTATGTGATTGATAATAACTCGGTGGAAAAGGTGCTTTATCGCGATGTAAGAAAAGTTGAACCATTGAAGCTTGGAAGCGATGAGGAATATTGTGCGAAGTTTCGTGAACTCTTTCAGCAGTGTGTAGAAGAAAGTATAGACGGGGTTTGTGGAGAACCAGGGTCCATGTTATCAGGTGGATTTGATTCTACAACGACTACTGCATGGGCTGCCAAAGCACTAGAAAAAGAAAACAAGAGTATTCATGGATATACATATGTGCCGATTGATGAATATCAAACCAAAATGGATATCAAATACAGTATACCTGATGAAACAGAAAAAGTACTAGAGTTTGCTTCCTTATATCCGAATATTCAGACTAATTTTATAAAAAATCCTGAGGAAAATGGATTTTCAAATATGCGAGAAATACTAGAAACGTATGAATCGCCCTATAAATCAATTACAAATGTAGGGTGGATTCATGGATTGTTTAAAAAAATGGGCACAGATGGAAGAAAGCTTGTTCTAATTGGACAGATGGGAAATATGACTATTTCGTTTGGTAGAACAACCGAGATGTATATACAAGAGCTCGTTCGACAAAAGAGACTTCTTAAGGCTCTAAAAACTGCTAATAGACTAGCAAAGATGAAACGATATAGTAGGAAGAAATATTTTCGATACTTGTTTAAAGAAATGTTTGGGAAAATAGAGAAAGATGATAACTATCTTGAAAAAGGATTGTTAGGTGCAAAGAAGGCAGAAGAGTTAGAGATAAATTATAATGACAAGCGAATTGAATTGAACGGACCTAAGGACAAATACAAGCGTTTTTCGTTTCAAGAGTATAGACAATTAGTTGCCAATTCAATTAGCTACGCCCACGTTGCGGAGTATGATTGTGGAATGTCTCTAAAACAAGGGTTTTTAGTGCGAGATCCATCAAAAGATGCACGTATGTTGATGTTTTGTAATTCACTACCGATAGAGTGTTTTACAAATGAAAACTTAGAGACGCGTAGATTGGTTCGCGTCTATTGTAAAGACCTCTTGCCACAATCATTTTTACCAGAGACGGCTCCGCGTGGTGTTCAGAGTTCAGATTGGAAAGAACGAATCACACCTACCTGGGATGCAGTGTATGCAGATATTCAGAAGGTGTTGTCTCATGAAAGGGTACGAGAGTTCTTGGATGAAGCACAATTAACGGAAGTTTTGAAAAAATACAAAGAGATACCAGAAGATGATCTATATGGGTATGAGTTCCGCAAGATAGGAATATTGTACTTGCTGGGAGTGTTCCTAGAGAAAAATAATTATTTCTAACAAATGTGTTAGAAACTCACTGCTGCTAAAACAAATGTGTTATATTTTGGGTGTAGTAAATAATAAATAAATGAGGAGGAATAACAATATGAAAAAAACATGGGAAAATCCAACAATTGAGACAGTTGAAATCAGTGCAACAGCTACAGATTTTATGGAAAAAGGAAATGATGGCGGATTCTTTGATTTGGTTCAAGGAGAAGGCGATTACGTTTGGGAATGCGAATCTTAAATTAAAGGTTAGCGAAAAATGATTAGGAAAGGGTCACATATTCCGCGTAACAGCGGTTGGTATGTAGGCTCTTTTTTTGTTGGGAGATGGAATATGTCAGCAATATGGGGAATGGTTGATTTCTCTGAAAATAGAGTGTCAGAAGATGACAATGTGCGTATGCAAGACGGATTTTGTGAATTTAAAATTGATAAGTATTCGAGTAAGGTAATCCATAGTGCTTTTATGGGTTGTGGGCTTCAGTATATAAAAATATGGAGTGAAAATGAGGTTTTGCCTAAATATGATGGGGATGATCAAATTTTATTCACGGTTGATGGCGTCGTGGACAATAGAGAAGAGGTTTTGAATAAACTAGGAATAGCTGATGAGCATTGCCCTGATGGGGATATTATATATGAAGCTTTTAAAAAATGGGGAGGAATGCTATCGAAATATATTTATGGTAGTTACGCGTATGCGGCCTTTAACGTGGAGAAAAATGAATTGTTTTTAGGGGGGGACCATGTAGCGAGCAGAGCATTGTATTATCAAAGAGTAGGTAGCAAGCTATATTTCGCTACTCGAATGGATACAATTGTATATGCTAGTAAAGAGCGAGCCGTGAATGAAGAGTGGCTTGCTTTGTTTATCGGTATGAATACCTTGGCTATAAATACAAGTCCGACAACTACTCCTTTTAAAGGTGTCATGAGAGTGGAAGCATTCCATTACAATCGTATTACAAAAGAATCGCTAGAGTCGATAAAATACTGGGATTATAATGACATTAAGCCAATTAAGCTGAAGAATGATGACGAATATAAGAAATATTTCTTGAAATTATATGAAAAATGTGTCACAGAAACAGTTGCTGGGATCAATGGAGAACCAGGATTGATGCTGTCAGGCGGATTCGATTCTACCACAGTGGGGGCTTTTTTAGCGAAGGGAATGCAAAAAGAAGGAAAAAATGTCTATGGGTACTCCCATGTACCATTAGAAAACAGCAATAACAAGATAAAGATGATGTATACTGTTAATGATGAGAGTGAAGCTATCTTACAGTTTTGCGAAATGTATCCAAATGTGAAGCCGAATTTTATGTCTACTCCGGAATGTGATGGATTTTCTAATATGAGAGAGATTTTAGCTACATATGAAACCCCATATAAATCTCATACGAATATAGATTGGGTAAAAGAAATCTATAAAAAAGCAGGAGAGAGTAATCATAGGATACTTTTGAATGGTCAATATGGAAATGCATCAGTGTCTTACGGAATGATAGGGGAGTATATAAGCCATTTAATAGCTAGCAATAAATTAGTAAAAGCAATGACAGTTTCAAATACATATTGCAAAAAGATGAGGTATAGTCGGAAATTGTATTTACAACATGTCTGGCAACGAATAAAGGCGAAAAAAACAATAGATTTGAATTATCTAGATATGAGTGTATTAGATGTGGCTTTTGCAAAGAGTCTTGGAATTACAGAAAAAGATAAAAGGCTTAAAGTGAATGCAGTGCAAGGAAACGGTGTTGAATCTCATATATTTGCACATCAGAGAAAGGCGGCAGTTGATCCGATTGCGTTTGCGCATATTGCCGATGCAGAAACAGCGTTTTCCCTCAAGAACGGTATTGTTGTTCGGGATCCGACAAAAGATATTAGAATAATTGAATTGTGTTCAGCAATACCAATTGAGTGTTTTGTCAATGATAAGGGGCAAACTAGGAGGCTGGTAAGGCACTATTGTAAAGACTTATTACCTACATCCTTTTTTCCGGAAACAGCAGCTAGGGGGATTCAAAGTTCCGACTGGTTTGATAGGGTTTCAAAGAACTGGGACAGTGTTTTTTGTGATATCAAACGAGTGCTAGATCTTCCAGAAGTAGCAAAGTTTGTAAAGAAAGATTACTTAGAAAATTATGTGGATCTTTTGGAGAAAATCGAAAATACTGAAGAGTATAGAATGAAGTTACTGAATCTAGGAGCGATATATTTGATAGGGATTTTTATAGAAAAACATACATAGAGGTTTAAGGTGGACAGGAAAAGTCTAACATTTATGTTAGACTTATTGACTTACAAAGTGAAGAATGATAGAGTGGGAATGGAATATACGGAAGAGAGGTGAACAGCATGAAAAAGACTTGGAGTGTTCCAGAAATCGAAACCTTAGAATTGGCAGAGACTCAACATTCAGCATGTCCAGAAACAAGGTTTGATAATACTTATGGTGGATATGAAGATCACGGTCAAGAATGTGATTCTTAATTTTAAATAGTAAAAATTATAAGAGGCTGTAGTATTAGGCTACATAAAAAGACGAACTACCTCATGTAGCTCGTTTTTTTATGTAGAAAGAGAAAGAAATTATTTAGTTTCAGTTCCGTGCGTTGAAGGAATAAAATTCTTGCAAATTATGGAATGAAGTGCTATAGTTTACATCAATAATGCGTAAAAACATAAATAATCTATACAAAAGTAAGAGTTGCAATATAGAAGATTAATATATAGACCAATAATGGAAAAGGATGAAGATGCTATGAAGATTACAGTTGTCGGTACAGGATATGTGGGATTATCGCTTGCGGTGCTTTTGGCACAGAAAAATGAAGTGACTGCACTTGATGTTATTCCTGAGAAGATAGAGTTGATAAACAATCGGAAGTCTCCGATACAAGACAAAGAACTTGAAGAGTGCCTTGAAGCGGAAAAATTAAATTTAACAGCAACTTTAAATGAGAAAGAAGCGTATGACGGTGCTGAGTATATAATTATTGCTACGCCAACAAATTACGATCCAGTTAAAAATTATTTTGATACGTCCATTGTAGAGAAAGTTATTAGAGATGTAGTTAAATTTAATCCAACAGCAGTCATGGTTATAAAATCAACTATTCCTGTAGGATTTACAAAATCAGCAAGAGTGAAATATGGTGCCCATAATCTTATTTTTTCACCCGAGTTCTTGAGGGAGAGCCGTGCTTTATATGACAATTTCTATCCAAGTAGAATTATTGTTGGGACAGATACAGAGAATGCTGAATTAAAGGAAAAAGCACAACAGTTTGCGAAACTTTTAGAAGAAGGGGCAAAGAAAGAAAGTGTTGAAATTCTTATTATGGGATTTGTGGAAGCGGAGGCTGTAAAGCTTTTCTCTAATACATATCTTGCGCTTCGTGTTGCTTTTTTTAATGAGCTTGATACCTATTGTGAAAAGAAAGAATTAAATGCGCTAGATGTTATCAATGGAGCTAGTCTAGATCCGAGAATCGGTAATCACTATAATAATCCTTCTTTTGGATATGGAGGATATTGCTTACCAAAAGATACGAAGCAACTTTTAGCAAATTATGAAGACGTTCCACAAAATATCATGACCGCAATTGTTGAATCTAATAGAACAAGAAAAGACTTTATTGCAGATAAAGTCTTAGAGCTTGCGAGTGCCTTGGGAGATGCTGCTGACATTGATAAAAATATAGGGACTTTACCGGTTGTAGGAATTTATAAACTAGCAATGAAGTCTAATAGTGATAACTTCCGACAAAGCTCTATTCAAGGCGTTATGAAAAGACTAAAAGCGAAGGGGGCAAAAATTTTAGTGTACGAACCTTCGATTAAAGATGAAGAACAATTTATCGGGAATGAAATTCTGAATGATTTAGTAAAATTTAAAAGTGTTTGTAATGTTATAATTGCCAATAGATACGATGAAGTTTTGGATGATGTTAAAGAAAAGGTCTATACAAGAGATCTTTTGGGGAGGGATTAACAGGCATGAAAATTGCGATGTTAGGTCATAAAAGAATTCCGTCGAGAGAAGGCGGAATTGAAGTGGTTGTCGAAGAACTAGCGGTTAGAATGGTAGACCGTGGTGAAGACGTGACTTGCTATAATCGAAAAGGAAAGCACGTTTCAGGGAAAGAATATAAAAATGAAAAGGGTATAAAAGAGTACAAAAAGGTAAAGATTAAGCGAGTCTTTACAATAGATGGAAGGGGATTAGCAGCGATGAGCTCTTCTTTCTTCGCAGCGCTGAGAGCTGCTGTTTCTAAATATGATATTGTGCATTTTCATGCAGAAGGTCCATGTGCAATGATGTGGATTCCCAAATTCTTCGGAAAGAAATGTGTTGCGACTATTCACGGACTTGATTGGCAACGAAGTAAATGGGGAGGTTTTGCGACTAAGTATATTAAATTTGGTGAAAAAACCGCAGTGAAAAATGCAAGGCAGATTATTGTACTTAGTAAAAACGTTCAAAAATATTTTAAAGATACTTATGGTAGAGATACTATTTTTATTCCAAATGGGGTAAACAGACCTAGAATATTAGAAGCTGATATAATTACAAAAAAATTCGGTCTGAAAAAGGATGAGTACATTTTGTACCTCGGTAGGATTGTGCCAGAAAAGGGTGTGAAATATTTAGTAGAAGCATTCAAGGAAGTCAAAACCAATAAGAAACTTGTTATAGCTGGCGGATCGAGTGATAGCGAAGAATACTTTTCCGAAATAAGGAATTTAGCGAAAGATAATAACCGTATTATTTTCACAAATTTTGTAAGCGGATCAGTATTAGATGAACTATATAGTAATTCTTATATTTATACTCTGCCGTCTGACTTAGAGGGAATGCCATTAAGTCTACTCGAAGCGATGAGTTATGGGAACTGTGTTCTGGGATCGGATATCGATGAAATCGCAGAAGTTGTGGAAGATCAGGCAGTACTTTTTAAAAAATCTGAAATTAAGGATTTGAAAGAGAAACTTCAGAATTTGTGCGATAGTCCAGAAATAGTGGCTAAGTATAGATCCAGAGCGGCTGACTTCATCTGTAACAAATATAGTTGGGATGATATAGTAGAAAAAACTTTGAAAATATATGAGGAAATACAATGAAAATT
>CAYJHQ010000019.1:0-57739 GCA_964369775.1 uncultured Lachnospiraceae bacterium | reverse complement strand
GCAGTACGGAGGTCCAGATGGTGAAGCCGGTGCTGCGCTACGCTATCTTTCTCAACGCTACACAATGCCTTATAAAGAAGCTATAGGTATACTGACTGATGTTGGTACAGAGGAACTTGGTCATATGGAAATCGTCTGTACTATTGTTCGTCAACTCACTCGGAATCTTACTCCTGAACAAATTGTAGAATCTGGATTTGATCAGTACTATGTAGACCATACTACTGGAATCTACCCTCAATCTGCTGCTGGGACACCATTCTCTGCTGCTACATTCCAATCAACTGGTGATGCAATTACTGATCTTCATGAAGATATGGCTGCTGAGCAAAAAGCCAGGACGACATACGATAATATCCTTAGAATTGTCAAGGACCCTGAAGTAGCTGACCCTATTCGCTTTCTTCGTGCAAGGGAAATTGTCCACTATCAACGTTTCGGTGAGTCATTAAGAATTGTCCAAGATAACCTTGATAGTAAAAACTTTTATGCAATTAATCCTGAATTTGATAATACTCATAATAATTGATATTTTCTCAACCATACAAAAAAGACATAACCATATCTCCCAATTCATGAGATATGGTTATGTCTTTTTCTCATTATATTATCACTAACTCTTCTAATACCATTGATATATAGCCGTTAACACTGGCATTGTAACCGCGCATAAAATTACAGATATCATATTAATCTTCGCTGCGTACTCTGCATCTGCTCCATAGATTTGAGCTAATTGAGTGACAGTCGCTCCTACTGGACCAGCAGCTGCCCACAATACAATCATCATAATTGTTCCAAGGTCTGGATGATATATCACCTCTCTTGCTATTAAAGAAATTCCTATCACAAGCATCGGCAGAAATATAAGCCTCAAAAAACATACTATGTAGATTTTTTTATTTCCTATATCTTTTTTAAAATGTATACCTGCCATTAATATCCCCACTACTACCATGCTTAAGGTTCCTACCATTATACCAAATGAATCAACCGCTTCTTCTGGTATTTTAGGTAATCTAATTTCAAAGAAAAAAGTAATCATCCCTAAGTAGATTGCAATAAAATTAGGGTTTATCAGTGCCTTTTTCCATTCGATCTTTTTCTCTCCACATACGAGTGCCTTGCAGTGACTCCAAAATAACAATGTCTGTATCGCACTATAACCACAGGTATAAAATACCCATTCTGGTCCAAGAACACTATATACTAGCGGTATGGTTAAATATCCTGCATTGGAATAGATAATTGATGCCCTCTCTATCCCATTTAACCCCATTTTATCTCCAAATAATTTTGTAAATACAATATAGATTACAAGCACAATGACAGCAAGTATCATTGCAATGAAGAGTCCATTCACTTTATCTGTAGAAAAATCGATTTGAAAAGCACTAAAAATTGCACAGGGCGAACAAACATATGCAACTAATTTAGAAATAGTTGTTCCTTCTTTTTCTCCTATCAGCCTTCGTTTGACAAGTACCCATCCCACAAAACATGCAATTAACATAGAAATAATTTTTTCTGCTAGCAACAAGCTCTCTTCCATCTTTATCCTCGCCTTTCTTATAGCGTAGTAACCTTTTTCATATACCAATAATAATACGGAATCAGTGGTATGAGTGCCAATACCCAAGCCAGTGGATCTGATAAGCAAATCCCGATGAACTGTAATGGTTCAAACAGTAGCCCTATCACTAGAGCGCGCGCTATTAATTCTGCAACTCCACCTAGCATTGGAATTAATCCATTTCCAAGTCCTTGTAATGCATTTCTATAAATAAAAATCAATCCTAAAAAGAAGTAGAACCATAAGCTGATTCGAAAAATTTGTTTCCCAAATTCAGCAATCTCTCCAGTAGGATCAGTTGCAAAAAGTGTTACGAATGTTCCTTCCCAAAAATAGGAGACAACCATAAGAATTGCACTGATTCCAGCTACTATCACAACAGTATCTCTCACTCCTTTTTTAATTCGTTCAATATTTCCTGCTCCATAGTTTTGCCCTACATAAGTAGCTAGTGCTGCTCCCAGTGCTACATACCCTTGCATAAATACTCCTTGCACTTTCATTGTTGCTGAATATGCTGCTATATATACAGCCCCTAAAGTATTTAGAGACGATTGAACAATCATGGTTCCCACACTTGTAATTGAAAACTGTAACGCCATTGGAAGCCCCATTAAAAGCAACTTCTTGATGGAGTGCATATTAATTTTCGCCTCCACTCTATTAAATCTGACATTTGTATACTTTCGATAGACATAGATAAAGCACAGCACCCCTGATACTACTTGAGAGATGATGGTTGCTAACGCTGCACCTTTTACTCCTAGTGATAGTCCTGCAATAAAATAAAAGTCTAATCCTATATTTAATACTGATGAGATGATTAGAAAATAAAGAGGAGTTTTACTATCCCCAAATCCTCTTGCTATAGCAGCAAGCATATTATATAGAAATGTAGCCCCAATCCCTGCATAAACCACTGTAATATACTCTTTTGTATCTCTGTAAATATTCTCTGGAGTATTCATCAATTGTAACAGCGAATCGTTAATTAGCAGGAATGAAATCGTCATAGCTACCGCAAATACAGTACACAAAATAGTCGACATTGCAACATAATGCTTTATTAAATCATTATTTTTCGCTCCAAATGCTTGAGATATCAACACTCCAAATCCATTTGCCAGTCCAATAATCCATCCCCATACAAAGAATAATATTGATCCTGTAGCCCCTACTGCCGCTAATGCCTCAACTCCTAGAAATCTTCCAACAATCATCGTATCTGCTATATTATATAAGTTTTGAAACAGATTACCAAGCAGTACTGGAAACATAAATCGTAAAATCTTCTTTTGGGGGCTCCCTACTGTCATATCGTTAATCATTGTCTGCCTCCAAGATGAGCACTTCATCTACTTGCTCATTTTTATTTAATTGATCTATTACTTCTATCACTGCTTCTCCATAGTTAACGGGTTCAGTGCTATCGCTTTTTATGTAAGTTGCAAAACTTCCTTGCATTGGATTCTTAATTACAATTACCGAAACACCTTTGTCACTTGCTCTTTGTAATATCCCTTCATATCCTGATTCTTGTATCGGTTCAATCACAAGATACTGTAGTTCACCTTCTAACATTTGCTCAATCTGAGTGAGCTGCGTCGCTAAATCTCCATTTGCAGAGGAAGATACATATCCACTTCCTCTTTCTTCACAAACCACGCGTAGTTGCTCTTCTATGCTAGATTCCATAAGCCCCTGGGATGGGCCTTTTGAAAAACCTACAGTAATGTATTCATAAATGGAGGTTTTTTCCCCTTCTTCCTCTGTCGACTCTGTCACTTCATTCTGGTCATCCTCGTTCCCACTTGCGCAACCAATCACCATCAACACCGTAATTAGTATTAGCATCAATAGATTCTTTTTCGCTATATTTATCTTCATATTTCACATCACCTCGAATTATTTTCTTCGTCAAACTATACTATCATAGAAATGAACGAAGAACAAGAACATATCTCTTGACTTGATTCAAAGAAATATGTTCTTGTACTTACTTGTCTATCTTTGCACTATGTTGATAATTCTTCCTGGTACATAAATTTCTTTTACAATTGTTCCATTCAATTTATCTCCAAGAGCTTGTTTTCCCGCTTCGATTGCTGCATCTTTTGTTATATCTGCTGCGACCATTATCGTCACTTTTGTTTTTCCGTTGATCTGAACAGGGATTTCGATTTCATCATCCTTTGTCAACTCTTCATCATATATAGGCCATCCAGCTACAAATACGCTTTCTTCATGCCCTAATATCTCCCACATCTCTTCTGCGATATGTGGTGCAAATGGTGAAAGTAAAGCTGCCACTGTTTCAAGAGTTTCCTTATCTATGCCACCTTCTTTTTTCGCAAGATCTATCATGGCATTGTTATACTCCATAAATCCAGATATTACTGTATTTAAACTAAAGCTTTCTAGGCGCGTTGTAATATCTTTCATCATCTTATGACGTAATTTAATCATCTCTTTAGTTGCTTTTATCTCTTTGTCTGCTGAATCTGAAACTAAAGTCCAAACACGCTTTAAGAATCGATAGATTCCATCAATTCCTCTTTCATCCCACTCTGCATCAAGCTCTGGTGGTCCTACAAATAACTCATACATTCTCAATGAATCACAACCATAATCTCTCACCAAATCATCTGGAGATACAACATTTCCTTTTGACTTACTCATCTTGATTCCATTTTTGCCTGTAATCATTCCTTGATTAAATAATTTTTTAAATGGCTCTTCAAAGTCTACCACTCCAATATCATATAAGAATTTCGTATAGAATCTAGAATACAGTAAATGTAGTACTGCATGCTCTACTCCTCCGATATACATATCTACCGGAAGCATAGTAGCTGCCTTTTCTTTTGAAATTAGTTCTTCTGTGTTCTTATTATCTACATAACGTAGGAAATACCAAGATGAACCTGCCCATTGTGGCATAGTGTTCGTCTCACGCTTTGCAGCTTTTCCACATTGAGGGCAAGTAGTATTTACCCAATTTTCAATACCTGCAAGCGGTGATTCTCCTGTTCCTGTTGGTTCGTATGAATCTACCTCTGGTAATGTCAATGGTAGCTCTTCTTCTGGTACTGGAACTGCTCCACAAGTCTCACAATGTACAATTGGAATCGGCTCACCCCAGTAGCGCTGACGCGAAAATACCCAGTCTCGTAACTTATAATTAACAGTCGCTTTTCCGATACCAGCTTTTTCAATCATATGTGGCGCTTCTGCTTTTAACACCGACGATTCCATTCCATCCCACTCACCTGAATTTACCATTATTCCTACTGCTTCAGTGTATGCTGATTCCATAACTTCTTCTGCTACACCATCTTTTGCAATAACTTGTACAATTGGTATTTCAAATTTCTTTGCGAAATCAAAATCTCTATCATCATGAGCTGGCACACACATAATTGCACCTGTTCCATAATCTGCCAACACATAATCTGACAACCAAATTGGCACTAACTGGTTATTAATTGGATTTATTGCATAACTTCCTGTAAATACTCCGGTTTTTTCTTTGTCTTGTAAACGATCTACTGAAGATTTCATAGAAGATTGGAAGATATACGCCTCTACTTCTTCTTTCTTCTCCTCTGTTGCAAGCTCTTTCGCATACGCATGCTCTGGTGCAAGAACCATAAATGTTGCTCCATATAAAGTATCTGGTCTTGTTGTGTAAACAGTAATTGCTTTCTCTGTTCCATCAATTTTAAAATCAACTTCTGCACCGTAGCTTTTCCCAATCCAGTCAGCTTGCATTTTCTTTACTTTTTCTGGCCACTCTAATTTATCTAAATCTGACAATAATCGCTCTGCATAAGCAGTAATCTTCAACATCCATTGACGTAGGTTCTTCTTTGTAACATCCGTACCACAACGCTCACATCCGCCATTTACTACTTCTTCATTTGCAAGACCTGTCTTACAAGAAGGACACCAGTTAATCGGAAATTCTTTTTCGTAAGCAAGGCCTTCCTTGAACATCTTAACAAATATCCACTGTGTCCACTTATAGAATTCTGGATCTGTAGTGTTTACTTCCATATCCCAGTCATATAATGCTGCAATGTCATCTATCTGTGTTTTAATATTTGCAACATTTTCAGCTGTTGATATAGAAGGGTGTACACCCATTTTAATCGCATAGTTTTCAGCTGGTAGACCAAACGCATCCCACCCCATCGGATGTACGATGTAATGGTTTTGCTGTAATTTATATCTACTCCAAACATCTGAGATAACATACCCTCTCCAGTGTCCTACATGAAGTCCACTTCCTGATGGATACGGAAACATATCCAAACAATAATACTTCTCTTTTTGATTCCCTTTAGAATCTATTTTTGTATTAACTGGATTTTCCTTCCACTTTCCACTCCACTTTTGCTCTATCGCTCTATGATTATAAGGTATTGCCATCTTTTTATTTCCTCCTAAGTTTCTCTAATAATCTCAACACATATTAAATATTAGTTTACCATATTTAGAAAATCATTTCAAATGCTTTTCAATTATCCCTCGATACATCACTTCCCTCTTGTTTCATTGGTTATTTTGTTGTATAATATGTTTATATTTCCATTGTATTTATACAAAATAAATGAATAAAGGAGAGGTTTGTTATGGTGAATTTATTGATTGGACCAAAGGGTAGTGGAAAAACACAACAATTATTTGATTTAGCGAACAAGGCAGTAAAAGAATGTGACGGTAATATAATATTTATTAAACGCTCTCACAAAGAATCTTGCAACATCTCACACGATATTCGTGTTATCTTTATGAAGGATCACCCTGTTATAACTAGTGGCGATGAATACATAGGCTTTATCTCTGGCATGCTCGCTGCCAACCATGATATCCAAGTCGTTTTTATAGATGGACTATTGAAACATGCCAATATTTCTTCCGAGAATTTGATTGGCTTTCTAGATAAACTGAACTCTTTATCTACAGCAGTTGACTTCTACATAAGTTGTAGTGTAGAAAGAGATGTGGTTTCCTCTTTAGAAAATTGTAAAGTTCTTAATTAGAACGAAAAAAGAAGTGTGTGGCTTGATGCTTGTATTTGCAAATCGCCACACACTTCTTTTTATTCTATAGCTTCTACTTGGTTCACTTTTTCATCTTTTTCATACTTAATTGTGATGGTATCACCTTCTCTATATCTAACGATATCAAAATGATCCTTCAACACCACTTCGTACAATTCCGATTCATCTTGTAACAAAATATAATAATGTGAGTTTCCATCGATTACACCTTCGGTTATCTTACTAATTACTCCTGTAATCTCTTCTAAATCCGTCTCCATGTCTTCCTCTTTTAGCACTCCATTTGTATCTAATAATTCAACATACGCTTCCTCGCATTGTGCAACTGTATCTCCAATTGCTACTAATTGGAATTTTTGCACATTTACCATTGCATAATTCTTTACTAGACCTGCTGCATCTTTTAGCGCAATGAAGTAAGTTGGTTCATCCGATATATTCAATAGTAATGGAAATGTAGCTACATACCCTAAATGCTGTACTTTTCCTTCTGCTGAAGACATCGCCGAGGTCTCAGTAGCCCCTTCCACTTCATAAAACTTCGTCTCCATAGTTCTCTGATTCATGAGTACGAATCCTACATTTGACTGATCACTTGTTACAGAAGTTACTCCTGTATACACCCATACATCATTATCAATTGCTAGATAGTTATGACCTTCCGTTGCTTGTAAGCAGTCTCTTTGCCCTAGAATGCTGTTAAAATACCCATTCACCAATGTCCCATGATAATTATATAAGTCTACTAGTAAGTCTGCCGAATACACTCTATCTACCCATTCTGGAACTTCCTCTATATCATATTCCGTTGTCTCTCCTGTGATTGCGTTAACTAATATAGCTTTACCGATTGTCACTCCACCAAATAATCCAATGTTAAACTTCTTTACAGGCGCAATGTAATAAGGCGTTCCCTCATCATCAATTTCAAAACTTAATCGATCAAAAATATAAGTTGGGTATTCAAATCGTAGATGACGGTAAATATTTCGATTAAAGTACTCTGCTTCTGAATACTGTATCTCCTCTGTTAATCGTACAAGTTCTGCTTCTTGAGTTGCCATATCTATCTCAATATATCCTGGAATCCCTTCACTTTGATTTGTAAACCATCTGATAAAACTTGCATACTTAAGTGGCGATACCCTTACCGGTTTCTCATTATAATTAATTTGTGAATAAATATCATCCACTTCAAATTGAGATACCATATCTGTAATACTTCCCATCTCTCTATTACCAATGATAACTGCTGAATCTTTATCTAATATAGGGATTTGGTCATACGATAATTCTTCAATATCTTCCGTGATATTGCCGTCTTCTACTGTCATTAACTGACGATACTGATCTGCGTTTACAATTGGTGACGATAAAATACTCCCAACTGCAAATACAAGTATTAATAAACCTACTATCCCTACCAAGATTTTTGCTATCTTTGACTCTTTAATCTCATTTACCTGCAACCTCTTTCTTAATACATATCCGGCTGCGATCATCGCAAATATAAATATGATAAACATCCAAAACTCTGATGAATGTATACTAAGTGCCGGCAAGGTAACGTAATAGTAGATTCCTATCACTACGAGTAACAAAAGAACAACCATTAACTTACTTTTAATTTTCATAAATCCTCCTCTTTTTTCTAACTATTTTTTAATGATAACATAAGAGAGTCCCTTTCTCAAGGAACTCTCAATTATTATTTTATTCATCTTTTTCTCTAGCTGCAATCTCTTTTTCTTGAATATCACTTGGAGCTTGCTCATATCTTGCGAATTCATAGGAATACTCTCCTCTACCACCTGTCATCGCTCGTAGACTTGTACAATAACCAAACACTCCTGTCATTGGAATATCTGCTTCTATTGTTTGTTTTCCACTTGCAAGTGGAGTCATCCCTAGTACGCGCCCTCTTCTCTTATTTAAATCCCCCATTACATCGCCTGTATAGTCATCTGGCACTGTCACCTTAATATTTGCAATAGGCTCTAATAATACAGGTGTTGCTTCTAGGAATCCTTTTTTAAATCCTTGCACAGTAGCTGTTTTAAATGCCATTTCCGATGAATCTACCGGATGGTAAGACCCATCATACAATGTCACTTTCACCCCAACTACTGGGTATCCTGCAAGAGGTCCTTTTAATACTGCATCTTGTAGACCTTTTTCAACTGCTGGGAAATAGTTCTTTGGCACCGCACCTCCAACTACAGTCTCTTCAAATACAAACGGAGTTTCTAAGTCACCTGATGGATCAAACTTTAGCTTAACATGACCATATTGCCCATGACCGCCTGATTGTTTTTTATACTTCGAATCAATGTCTGAACTCTTTTTGATCGTTTCTCTAAATGCAACCTTTGGAGTTTCTAATTTGATTTCTACTTTATAGCGCTCTAGCAATTTACTTACCACTACTTCTAAGTGTTGATCCCCTAAGCCATATAATAACGCTTGATGATTTTCACTATCTGTCATCGTCTTCAAAGTAACATCTTCACTCATAAGCTTTGATAATGCTTGTGACACTTTATCCTCATCACCCTTTTTTGCTACTACATATTTCATATATGTATAAGGGGTTGTAAATTCTGTTCTAGCATACACTACCGGTTTTGATTTTGTAGAAAGAGTATCTCCCGTCTTTGTTTTAGCTAATTTAGCAATCGCACCAATATCTCCTGCATGTAATTCTTCTACTTCTACTGGCTTTCCACCCATCATAGTATATACTTTTCCAAGCTTTTCTTCTGAATCTGTATCAGCATTATAAAGAGTATCCTCTCCTTTTAATACTCCTGAGCACACTTTTACAAATGAATATTTCCCGATAAATGGATCTGCCATTGTTTTAAACACATATGCACTCTTTGGCATTGCAAAATCATAATTAGCCTCAAACATCTCATTAGTTGTTCGATTGATTCCAATGCATTCTCTTTTATCTGGGCTTGGAAAATATCTAACTACATCCGAAAGCAAGTTCTCTACTCCATGGGCACTTAGATTAGATCCCATACCAATTGGTACAATCGATCCATCTAATACATTTGTACGAAGCGCTGCACGTATCTCTTCTAGCGAAAATTCCTCTCCTGCAAAGTATCTCTCCATAAAAGAATCGCTAGTCTCTGCAACTGCTTCTAGTAGAGTCTCTCTACAAATCTGTAAGTTTGGAATACAATACTCTGGAATTTCACATTCTTCCCTTTCTCCTATTCCTGCAAATTTTCTTCCTGCATTCTTTATTACATTAACATATCCTACCAACTTTTGATTCTCTCTGATAGGAATTGCTCTCGGCGCTATGCATTTTCCATATTTTTCTGTCAAATCAGCAACCACTTGACGAAAACTAGCATCATCCACATCCATCTCTGTCACATAAAACATACGTGGCAAATTATACTTTTCACATAAATCCCAAGCTTTTTCTGTGCCAACTTCCACTCCTGCTTTTCCCGATACAACAATAATTGCTGCATCAACGGCACTCATTGCTTCTTCAACTTCTCCTACAAAATCAAAATACCCAGGCGTATCTAATATATTAACCTTCGCCTTTTCCCACTCAATAGGATACAATGAAGTGCTCAAAGAAAAACCTCTTTTTTGTTCTTCCTTGTCAAAATCTCCAATTGTATTCTTATCACTTATCTTACCCATGCGAGTAGTTGCACCTGAAACAAATGCCATTGCTTCTAATAAACTTGTCTTACCACAACCACCATGTCCTAGTAAAGCTACATTTCTAATTTCATCTGTTCTAAATACTTTCATTCATTTTGCCTCCTCACTTCGTCAGTAATATATAGTGTATATTCTACTAAAATTTTGAAGTTTTTACAACTATTTTGTGAAATTAGTTTAATTTTTCACTTATTTTTTATTAATTTATTCATTTTTTAATTATCGTCATTCTAATCATCTTTTAGTTTTTATTGATTTTCAAACCAAGAATATGATATTATTAAGAAAATATTTTATAACAATGGAGGACGCAAAATGGCGAATATATTAACACGTTTTACAGATATCATGTCTGCAAATATCAATGCTTTACTAGACAAGGCTGAAGATCCAGAAAAAATGATAGATCAATACATGAGAAATATCCAAGATGATATGGGGAAGGTAAAGGCTGAAACAGCCGCTGTAATGGCTTCTGAAAAAGCTGCAAAGAGAAACTTAGACGAAAATACGGCAGAAGCTGCAAAATTTGAAAAATATGCTGAAAAAGCATTGTTGGCAGGAAACGAAGCGGATGCAATGACATTTCTTGAAAAGAAAAACGATGTCTCTGCCCGTAATGCTGACTTATTAAAGGCCTATGAAATGGCTAAGGCTAATGCAACTAGAATGAAAGAACTACATGATAAACTTCAAAAAGACATGGAAAGCTTACAAGAGCGTAAGCAAGCTATTAAAGCCAAAATGTCTATCGCAAAAGCTCAAGAAAGTATGAATAAATTAGGCTCTAGTGCAACCGGAGTAAATGACTCTATGTCTGCCTTTAGTCGAATGGAAGAAAAAGCAAATCGTTTAATGGATGAAGCTGAGGCTATGTCTGAACTAAACGATACCTCTGATGAAGCTGAAGATTTAATGGCAAAATATGACTCTGTAGATACCCCAAGTTCTGCTGCTTCAGATGATCTTGCAGCCTTGAAAGCTAAGTTAGGTTTATAAGCCTATGAGCCAGATATACAAATGCGAAAATTGTGGCAATACGATGGTCTTCAATCCATCTTCACAAAAACTTCAATGCCCTGGATGCGAAACTACTGTTGATATCGCACATGATTCTTCTAGTATTATAGAGCATACATTAAATGCTTATGTTGCTAATACAATAAAAGCTAGTGAAAAAACTTCACACACAATGGATTGTAACGGTTGTGGCGCAAGGATAGAAGTAGACGCCACAAGTACAGCGACAACTTGTCCATATTGTGGTTCTAAATATGTGCTTTCTCAAAAACAAGAAGATGCACTACTGCCAGATGGAGTGGTTCCTTTTAAGTATAACCACAAAGAAGCCAACAAGATGTTTCATGATTGGATTAGCAGTCGTTTTTGGGCACCTAATAAATTAAAAACGCTCCACCAAAAAGGTCAGCTACAAGGTATTTATATTCCTTATTGGACTTTTGATGCCAATGTAGATACTCATTATACTGCACAAGGTGGTACTGATTATACAGAAACCCATACTGATAACGAAGGCAAATCTCATACAAAAGTTCATACAAGATGGACACGCGTAAGCGGACATGTAGGAGATTTTATTGATGATGAATTGATTCCTGCTTCCACTAAGGTCAGTGAAGATTTATTAGCAAGTTTAAATAGCTTCCATACTTCGGATCTTCGTTCCTATGCACCTGAATACTTATCAGGTTTTAATGCAGAATGTTATACAATTGAACTAAAAGATGCGCTAGTAACAGCTCATGATCATATGGATGATCATATGCGTGAATTAGTCCGACGCGAAGTCCTTAGAAGGTATGACCGCGTTTCGTCAATAGTGATTAACCCAAGATATCAAGATGAAACTTACAAACATGTGTTATTGCCTATCTACAGCAGTGCTTATCATTATGGTGATAAGCTATATCATCTCTTAATCAACGGTCAGACTGGTGAAGTTCAAGGTGAATATCCTAAGAGTGTAGTTAAAATCGCTATTGCAGTTATTCTATGTATTATTTTAGCAATCCTGCTTTACACATTCTTATATTCATAGACAATTATAATTATTTATGGAGGTATTAAAAATGGGCTTATTTGGAAATCAATTTGCCAATGTCGTAGAATGGAAAGAATTCGATGACGAAATGTTATTTTGGAAATGGAATAACAGTGAATTAAAAAAAGATAGCCGTCTAGTGCTTCGACCTGGACAAGATGCTATTTTTCTATATAACGGTTCTGTAGAAGGTATTTTTACAGAGGATGGTAATTATGAGATTGAATCTCAAATCATTCCTTTTTTATCTACTTTAAAAGGTTTTAAATTCGGTTTTAATAGTGGAATTCGTGCAGAGGTATTATTCATCAACACCAAGGAAGTATTAGTGAAATGGGGAACTAAAAATCCTATTTTACTCCCTGCACCTGGACTTCCAGGAGGAATGCCTATCCGAGCATTTGGAACTTTTTCTTGCAAGGTAGCTGATTACAACGTCTTGATAGAAAAAATTGCTGGAGTTAAAATGCAATACCACGTGTCCGAAGTTAAAGATCGCATCACTGGAGAATTGGATCAACTTCTAATGAAGTGGATTAGTCGAGAAGGAAAAGATATGTTCAACCTCCAAGCAAATGCACGCGAAATCGGTAATGGTATTCGTGAAGATTTAGATATGGAAATGTCAAAACTTGGAATTTGTATCTCTTCATTTGCAATTTCTAACTTTAATTATCCAGAGCAGATTCAAAAGATGGCAGAAAAAGCAGCTGCCCAAAGTATGGTTGGTGATGTTGGGCGCTACCAACAAGTATCCATGATAGATGCTATGTCCTCTGGAAATGGAGCAGGTAATACAGCTGGTGATATGGCTGGAAACATGGCTGGTATGGCTATGGGAATGGCTATGGGACAACAGATGGCAAATCAGTTCACACAACCACAAGGTCAAATGTTCCAACAACCTCAGACGCAGCAACAACCTCAACAACAACCTCAAGGTGGTGGTTCAATACCGAATTTCTGTCCTAGTTGCGGAAATAAAACTACTGGAATGAATTTCTGTGGTAATTGTGGACATAAGCTTGTATAATGAATTTAATAACAATACTACTCTTGCAATTGCAAACGCAGTTGCAAGAGTTTTTTAGAGAAAGGCAATGAATATGAAACAATCATTTAAAATAGGTTTTATAGGACTTGGGTTGATTGGTGGCTCTATCGCTAAGGCTATACGTCTCTATTTCCCTACTGCTCAAATTGTAGCTTTTGACAAAGATAAAAAATCTCTCGCATTGGCTATTAGTGAAGATATAATTGATAATGCAACTACATCTATCGATGACAATTTTAGAAATTGCAATTTTATTTTTCTTTGCGCGCCTGTAAAGCATAATAATGCTTATCTTAAAATATTAACTGATTTCCTATGGGATGACTTGATTATAACTGATGTCGGCAGTGTCAAATCTTCTATTCATAAAGAAGTAGATCGACTTGGTCTTCAATCTTATTTTATCGGTGGGCATCCAATGGCGGGTTCAGAAAAATCAGGATTTGAAAATGCTAGGCCACAGCTAATTGAAAATGCCTTTTACATTTTAACTGCAGAGTCTTTTGTTGCACCCGAAAAGGTTGAGAGATATCAAACATTGTTACAGTCAATAAAATCTATCCCTATTTCTCTAGATTATGAAGAGCATGATTTTATTACAGGCACTATCAGTCATTTACCTCACATTTTAGCTGCTAGCCTTGTAAACTTTGTTAAAACTTCTGACAACGAAGATGAGACCATGAAATATTTGGCCGCTGGTGGGTTTAAAGACATTACCAGAATCGCTTCATCAAGTCCTGTGATGTGGCAACAAATTTGCACTGAAAATAATAAAATAATTTCTATGATACTCGAAAAATATATAGATCAACTTACACAATTCAAGTTTTCAATTGAACATGAGAATCGTGATAAGCTCTTTCAAAATTTTCAAACTGCCAAAAATTATCGAGATTCTTTTTCAACGAAGTCCACTGGACCTATCAATCGCAACTACTGTATCTACTGTGATATCAAGGATGAGACGGGACAAATTGCTACTATTGCCACTTTACTTGCTTCAAATAATATCAGTATTAAAAACATTGGCATCGTTCACAATCGAGAATTTGAAGAAGGAGTACTACGAATTGAGTTCTATGACCTTGAAACTTCTACAACAGCAGCAGTTCTATTAGACTCTTATCACTACGTCACTTACTCATCATAGAATAACAGAAAGAAAGGGTATTACAAACTATGGTAATCAATAAAAAGAACGCACTAAAAGGCGAGTTCACAATTCCAGGAGACAAATCCATCTCGCATCGTGCAATTATGTTTGGCTCCTTAGCTAAGGGGACTACACGAATCACAAATTTTCTTAAAGGAGCAGACTGCTTTTCTACTATTCAATGTTTCAAAGACATGGGTATATCTATTGAAGAAAAAGAAGATGAAATCCTGGTTCATGGTAATGGATTGCATGGTCTAAAAAAGCCTACTACTACTTTAGATGTTGGCAATAGTGGTACCACCACTCGATTAATCTCGGGCATTTTATTAGGTCAGTCTTTTGAGTCTACTCTCTCTGGTGACGACTCTTTGAACTCTAGACCAATGAAACGCATCGAAATCCCGCTAAAACAATTAGGCGGAAATATAGAAAGCCTTAACAAGGATGGTTGTGCTCCACTAAAGATAACCCCTAGCAATCTAACAGGTACTACTTATCATTCCCCAGTTGCTTCAGCTCAGGTGAAATCTGCGATTTTGCTTGCTGGTCTGTATGCTAATGGAGAAACTACAGTATCTGAACCATTTCTCTCTCGCAATCATACAGAACTTATGCTAAAACAATTCGGTGCAAATATCACAACAGGAACGACTGTTATTGATGGAAATCTCGCTCCTACAGCTACTATTTCTACTTGCGAAGAATTATTTGCACAAGACATCGTCGTTCCCGGTGATATCTCGTCTGCGGCTTATTTCATCGCAGCTGGTATCCTCGTTCCAGACTCAGAACTATTAATTAGAAATGTAGGTATCAATCCTACCAGAGCTGGAATTTTAGAAGTTTGCAAACAAATGGGTGCAAATATTACTTTTCTAAATCAGCGATTAGCTGGTGGTGAGCCAGTTGCTGACCTACTAGTTTCTACCACTAAATTAAAAGGTATCGAAATTGGTGGCGAACTTATTCCTACTTTAATTGATGAAATACCAATAATTGCAGTTATGGCAGCTGTTGCAAATGGTACAACTATCATTAAGGATGCTTCTGAACTTAAAGTAAAAGAATCAAATCGAATTGATACCGTTGTCAGCAACCTCACTGCTATGGGTGCTGATATTACAGCTACAGATGATGGAATGATTATAAAAGGAATTAAGTCCTTAAATGGAACAACGATTGATAGCTATCTAGACCACCGCATTGCTATGGCTTTTTCTATCGCTGGGCTCATCGCGGATGGGACTACTACAATAAAAGATTCCCATTGTGTTGATATCTCATTTCCTGAGTTTTTCAAATCTAATCTGTTTTAAATCTTGACGCAAAACTAGCCTAAATCTCATATCAATGAGTCTAGGCTAGTTTTTATTCTTTTTCAGACTTATCTTCTGGCAAGTCACGCATGCCAACTATACCTTTTCCTAATATTTTCACATCGTCTATGATGTAATCAAAAGCACCTGCCTCAACCAGGTTAATCACTATCATTCCTATTGGAATTGCTATAATCATTCCTATAACTCCATCGACCTTATACCCAATATAAATTAACAGTAGCGTTACGATTGGATTCATTCCGATACTATCTGCTACCAGTTTTGGCTGGATAAAGTTACGAAGCGCCTGTGTTCCAACATATATAATCGCTAAAACCAACGCCATCCTATAGTCTCCGCTAAGAACTTGAAAAAGAGCCCATGGAATCATAATCGTCCCTGTTCCAAGCACGGGAAAAAAATCAAGTACCGCAATCAGAAGTGCTACTAAAAAATGATACCTCACCCCTAACAGCATAAACGAAATCCAAAGCACTGCAAAAATCACTCCCATAATCTTTAACTGTGCTAAAAAATATCCTCCGACTGCATGCTTAAAATGAGAATTTACCATTGTCATTCTACTTTGAATGCTAATCGGCATAATCTTCTTCACATAAGATATCACAATCTCTCTATCCGCTATAAAAAAGTAGGAAGCTAAGATTGCCATCACTCCAGATATAAGAATTGATGGAATACTTTTTGCGACATTCCCCGCAAACGACATTGTCGGTTCACTAACTAAATTTATTAAACTTTCTGTATATTGATCCAAAGAATTTATTACCGAGTCATATACACTTGCTACTCCTGCAGGCAAATGCTCTATTATATCTTCGATAGAAGCTTGCACTTTTTGAAATTCTGTTCCTAATGATTCGTAATACTTTGGAAAGCTATGAAAGAAATCAGAGAATACTCGAAAAAGTCCAACTCCTATCAAATATATCAAAAGCCCCATCAACGCAAGTACAATTACAATTGTAATCGCTGATCCTATCTTTCTTACAATCTTCAATCTTCGCTCTAACCATCTTACAACTGGCGATGCCATAAGCGCTATCACCCATCCTATAATAAATGGCATAAAGTAAACAAGCCCCCAAGCACCAACTAAAATTACTACCCCTGTCGCTATAATGCTAAATACAAGGTTTACTGTAATTCTAAAATAATTAATATGCTCATTCCCGTCCATAACTCCTCCTTTTACGAATACTCCTTATCGATCAACTCCCATATCTCTTCTCTGCCTTGTTTTGTCTGTGAGGAAAAAGGAATCACTTTTGTTCCCGGTAATACATTCAGTCCTTCTTTTAAAATTTTAACATGTTTTTGCACTTGACTTCTCTTTATTTTGTCTAGTTTAGTAGCTATAATTATCGGTTCGAAACCTTGACTTACCACCCAGTCATACATCATCTTATCATTATTCCCAGGAGAGTGACGGATATCGATTAGTAAGAAGATTGCTCTAAGCTGCTTTGATCCATTTAGGTATCGTTCGATTAACTTTCCCCATTTCTCTTTTTCTTTCAATGATACTTTTGCATATCCATAACCTGGCAAATCTACCAAATAACGTTCTCCGTTGATATTGTACCAGTTGATTGTTTGCGTTTTTCCTGGGGTAGCTGATGTTCTAGCTAGAGACTTTCGATTCATTAACGCATTAATAAGTGAAGACTTTCCTACGTTCGATTTCCCCGCAAAAGCCACTTCTGGAAACTGAGTATCTGGCAAAGTACTTGTAACTCCACACACTATTTCTAACTCTACATTTTTGATAATCATTTTTCCCCCTCCGAGACAAATGCCACTTCACAAACTTTTTTCATGTGTTCAGCATATACAATCTCTAATCCATCTGTTACTTCTTTTGCAATCTCTTCAACATCTTTTTTATTGTCGATTGGAACAATTACTGTCTTAATTCCTGCATTTTTCGCTGCTAGCAACTTCTCTTTTAGCCCACCAATCGGTAGTACTCTACCTCGCAATGTAATTTCCCCAGTCATTGCTACATCTGCTCGGACTTTTTTTTCTGTTACTGCTGACAAAATTGCAAGCGCCATTGTAATTCCAGCTGATGGACCATCTTTAGGCACCGCGCCTTCTGGTATATGCACATGGATCTCATGCTCTTCAAAAAAAGTATCTGAGATTCCGTACGCTTTCCCTATTGAACGAATGTAACTAATTGCTGCACTAGCAGATTCTTTCATTACGTTTCCAAGCTGGCCTGTTAAAGTCACTTTTCCTTTTCCTTTTAGAACATTCACTTCAATCTGTAACGTGTCACCACCTACACTTGTCCAAGCTAATCCACGAACGATTCCCACTTCATCTTCTTCATTCTTCATCTGGAATCGATATTTTTCTTTACCGAGATACTTTTCTAAATTTGTCTCTTTCACACGAATAATAGCTTTCTCTGTTTCTAGGAATTCTCTAGCCGCTTTTCTACATACTTCCCCTAGTTTTCTCTCTAATTGTCTCACTCCAGCTTCTTTCGTGTAATTTTTTGCAATTTTCCAGACTGCGCCTTTGCTCACTACTAACTGTTTTTCAGTTAGTCCATGCGCACTTAATTGTTTTGGCAACAAATGCTGTTTTGCAATATGCATTTTTTCATTCTCTGTATAACTGCTAACTTCTATGATTTCCATTCGATCTAGAAGTGGTCTTGGAATCGTCTGTAATGAATTTGCTGTTGCCACAAACAGTACATCTGACAAGTCAACTGCTGTCTCTAAATAGTGATCTCTAAACTTATTATTCTGCTCTCCATCAAGCACTTCTAATAATGCTGAGAATGTATCACCTTTATAATCTTTGCTAACTTTATCAATCTCATCCAATAACATTAATGGGTTCTTTACCCCAGCACTCTTTATGCCATTCACAATTCTTCCAGGCATCGCACCTACATAGGTTCTTCTATGCCCCCGAATCTCTGCTTCATCGCGAACTCCACCTAAGGCAATTCGTACATATTTCTTCTTCAGCGCCTCTGCTAATGAACGTGCAATCGATGTCTTTCCCGTTCCTGGTGGTCCCACTAGACATAAAATTGGAGTTATACCTTTTTTTGTCAGCGATCTCACCGCTAAATACTCCAAGATTCTCTCTTTTACATCTTCTAAACCGTAATGATCTTTTTCCAAGACTTTTTTCGCATAATTCAAATCTGTATTGTCTCTAGAAAACTTATTCCAAGGCATCTCTAGCATCGTCTCTATATAAGTGCGAATCACACCATTTTCTGCGGAATTATTGCTTCCATTCTTAAATCGTCTAATCTCTTTTTTTATTTTTTCTTTTACATTTGCATTTGCCTTTAATGATTCTACAGCTTTTAAAAATTCGTCTGCATCTGTCGCTGAAGAGTCCTCTCCCAATTCTTCACGAATAAGTTTCATCTGTTCTCTTAGTATGTATTCCCTTTGATGTTTGTCAACTCGCTCTTTTACTTTCGCTTGGATTTCTTCTTTTATATTTAATATTTGTATTTCATTAATTAGTTTAAAAGAAACCAATTCATATCTTTCGTCGTAATTAAACGCCTCTAACAACTCTTGCATATCTTCGAAATCAAGGTATAAATTTGCACTAATAGCGTCAATCAACTCTTCCAAATCAGAGATTTCAACCACTTGCTTTACAGTTTCTTTCTTGATTTTAGGAACCATAGATGCATATCGCTTATACAGTTCTTTCAAACTCTTTGACATCGCCTTTTTACTAATATCGTCCGTCACTTGGATTGGTTCTTCTACCAATGCATTGATTGACGCACTCAAGTAACCATCCACTTCAAATATTTCATTAACTTGTGCTCTTTTCCTTCCTACTACTAAAATCCTCATCACATTTTGAGGTAATTTAACTACTTGCTTTATTTCTACAATCGTACCTACTTGGAATAATTCTTCTTGGGTAGGCTCTTCTGTTTCTGCCTCTATTTGTGGCACCACAAATAGTACTTGATCATCTAACATCGTCTTTTCTATAGCTTTTATCGATTTTTCTCTACTTATATCAAAATGCGCCACCATATCTGGCATTACCGTCATATCTCTCAAAGCTATCGCCGGTAATGTTTTTGCTTCTTCTAACATGTGTTTATTCCTTTCATATTCACATACTTCGTACTCTATCTAGCATATCACACACTATTCATTTAGGCAAATAAGATGAACTGGCAATGGCCAATTCATCTTATTTTTTTACTCTTCTCCATAACCATAAAGAGGCTCTTCTTTTCCTTGAACAACTGCTTTTGTTATTGTACAGCTTTTTATTGATTTCAATGATGGAACTAAATACATAACATCCATCATACTATTTTCCATAATAGCACGAAGTCCTCTAGCACCTGTTTTTCTCGCAAGAGATATGTCTGCAATTTCATGTAAAGCCTCATCTTGAAACTCTAATTCAACACCATCAAGTTCTAATAGCTTCTGATACTGTTTCACTATTGAACTCTTTGGTTCTGTTAATATTTTAATAAGCGCCTCTCTATCTAGAGCCTCTAGAGAAACTACAACTGGAACACGTCCTACAAGTTCAGGGATTAATCCAAACTTAATGAAATCTTGCGGTAGTGCCTGCTTCATTAATTCACTAATATTTTGATCAACTTTTGAAGTCACGTTCGAATTAAAACCAACTGATTTTTTATCAATACGAGTTTCAATAAGCTTATCAATCCCTTCAAAAGCCCCACCACAGATAAATAATATATTGCTAGTATCTATTTGTATCAACTCTTGATGTGGATGTTTTCTTCCACCTTGTGGTGGAACTGAAGCCACTGTTCCTTCAATAATCTTTAGGAGCGCCTGCTGTACACCCTCACCAGATACATCTCTTGTGATAGACGGGTTTTCTGACTTTCTAGTAATCTTATCGATTTCATCAATATATATAATTCCGTACTGTGCTCTTTCTACATCTCCATCTGCTGCTTGAATGATTTTCAGCAATATGTTCTCAACATCTTCTCCTACATATCCAGCTTCAGTTAATGCAGTTGCATCCGCAATGGCAAATGGAACATTTAATATTTTCGCTAAAGTCTGTGCTAATAATGTCTTACCGCAACCTGTAGGCCCTAACATCAAAATATTACTCTTTTGTAGCTCGACTCCTAAATCCTTTTCTGCCATAATTCTTTTATAATGATTATAAACTGCAACTGCCAAGACTTTCTTTGCTTGATCTTGACCAATTACATAATCATCTAGAAATGATTTGATTTCTTCCGGCTTTAATAAGTTAATATCTTCAAAAAGATTCTCTTCTTCATAGCCCATTTCTTCTTCTATAATTTCAGAACAAACATCTACACATTCATCGCATATGTAAGAGCCGTTTGGTCCTGCTATAATCTTCCTCACTTGTGATTGTGCTTTATTGCAAAATGAGCACCTTATATTATCATCACTATTTTTATTTGACACGTTTTCACCTCTTTTATTTATACAGATAGGGGGTGTTCTAATGAACATCCCCTATCTACTAATTAATGACTTGTAATAACCTCATCAATCAACCCATATTCTTTAGCTTCTTGAGCTGTCATAAAGTTATCTCTTTCTGTATCTGTAGCAATCTCTACAACTGATTTACCTGTATTTTCTGCTAAAATTTCATTCAATCTTTGTCTTGTTTTTAAGATATGTTCTGCCGCTATCTGCATTTCTGTCGCTTGTCCTCTGCTACCTCCTGAAGGTTGGTGAATCATAACTTCAGCATTAGGAAGAGCAAAACGCTTTCCTTTTGCACCACCAGACAACAAGAATGAACCCATACTTGCTGCCATTCCCATGCAGATTGTAGAAACATCACATTTGATATACTTCATAGTATCATAGATTGCCATTCCTGCAGTAACCGATCCTCCTGGGCTATTGATATATAAGTGAATATCCTTATCTGGATCTTCCGCTTCTAGCAAAAGTAACTGTGCTACAATTACACTTGCAATATCATCTGTAACTGCTTCTCCTAGAAAAATAATTCTATCTTTCAATAGGCGAGAGTAAATATCGTACGAACGCTCTCCTCTACTAGTTTGTTCAATGACGTAAGGTATTAAAGGCATACTAGTTCCTCCTAAATCTATTGATTATTCTGCTACCGCTTCATTCTTTAAGAAAGTAACAGCTTCTTGCACTTCTAAATCTTGCTTCATCTGTGCTTTCTCTGCATCACCCATAAGTTCTTTTAATTTATCTAACTCCATTTTGTACATTTCTGCCATCTTAGTAAGTTCTTCATCGAATCTCTCTTCTGACACTTCAAGATTCTCAGCTTTTGCAACCGCTTCAAGTACAAGTCTTGTTTGGATTCTCTTAAGAGCTTGTGGTCTGATATCTTCCATCATCTTTTCTGCAGTCATCCCTGTGTACTGCATGTATTGCTCCATAGAAAGTCCTTGCTGTTGCATTCTCATTGCAAAGTCATCTGCCATTTGTTTTGCTTGTGAGTCAATCATTGGCTCTGGAATCTCCATAGTTGCATTTTCAATTGCAGCTTCAACTGCTTGATCTTCTTGCTTTCTTTCTCCTTCTGAAGTCTTACTCTCTTTGATCTTAGCTTCGATATCTGCTTTGTACTCAGCCAAAGTATCAAATTCCGATACTTCAGATGCAAATTCATCATCTAGCTCTGGTAATTCTTTCGCCTTGATTTCTTGGATTGTACACTTAAATACTGCTTCTTTACCTTTTAAGTCTTCTGAGTGATATTCTTCTGGGAATGTTACATTTACTTCTACTTCTTTCCCAATCTCTACTCCTACTAACTGCTCTTCAAATCCTGGAATGAAAGATCCAGAACCAATTACTAATGGGTACCCTTCTCCTTTTCCACCTTCAAATGGAGTTCCATCTACAAATCCTTCAAAATTAAGAACTACTTCATCTTTATCTTGAACTGCTCTATCTTCTACAACGATAGTTCTTGCATTTTTCTCTTGTTCTTTTGTCAGTTCAGCTTCCACTTCTTCTGCTGTAACTTCTACATCTACTTTATCTACTTTTAATCCTTTGTATTCTCCTAAAGTCACCTCTGGTTTTGTTGCTACTTCCGCTGTGAAAATAAAAGGCTTTCCTTTTTCAATTTGAACAACATCGATACTTGGTTGAGATACGATTTCTAACTCACACTCATCATACACTTTACTATACTCTTCTGGAATCAAGGAATTTGCTGCTTCTTCAAAGAAAATCTCTACTCCATACATTTTTTCGATCATTTGGCGTGGTACTTTTCCTTTACGAAATCCTGGTACTGCCATATTCTTTCTTTGCTTTAAGTATGCTTCTTGAACTGCTTTCTCAAAAGTCTCTACTGCTACCTCTACAGTAATTTTAGCCATGTTTTTTTCTAATTTCTCTACTTGAAAACTCATTTTTTCCTCCTCGTATATCTACAAAAATTATTATTTTTATTCACAGTCATTGAGATAGTATAGCATAATTCATGTGAAATTACTAGTATTTTAATCCTATCTTTATATATGTATTTTTCACTCTTCTTGCTATGGTTTCAATTTGTTGCTTTTTTGTATTATTTTTCAATTTGTTGCATATTATTTTCTTTTTAGAAGAACATGATAAACTATACGAAATACGGAGGTAACAAATGCTTTCACATTTATTTGCAGATAATTTAATCACATTAAGAAAATCTATGGGATTGACCCAAGAAGAATTCAGCAAAAAACTTAATATTTCTAGACAGGCTTATTGTAATTATGAAAAGTGTAAGCGTACTCCTGATATTGAGACTATCTTTCAAATTTCTCAAATTCATGGTGTTTCCATCGATGACTTATTAACAAATACGATTCGCACTCATACTAGAGAACGTCGACCACCTTATTCTCCTGCTGAACACCACTCTACAAGAGACCGGTTGTATTTAACTGATGAGGAATATAACCTTATTCTTCATTACCAAACTCTTCAAAAGGAAGAGCAAGACATTATTCTTGCTCTGATTAATAAAAGGATATGAAAAATGGACTATTCCAAAAAATAATCCATCAATTCATGTCCTTTTTCAATTTTATATCCTGTGCGCTTTGCCGCATCCTCATCAAATGGTAATGGATTAATCTTCTCTCTAGTACTATCGTAGAGCAAATAAGGAACTGGTTCATCTGTATGGGTGCGAAGCTTTATTGGTGTCGGATGATCCGATAAAATAAGCACTCTATACTCAACGCCAGATTCGCCCATACGACTTTGAATCTTCCCAACTACTTTAGCATCAATCTCTTCTATAGCTTTTATCTTATCTAAAAGCGCTCCTTGGTGCCCCATCTCATCTGGTGCTTCTATATGCACATAGACAAAATCATAACCTTGGTTCAAAAGAACATCAACTGCAGCTTCAGCTTTTCCTCTATAATTGGTATGTAGCCCTCCGTTTGCACCTTCTACTTCTATATTTAACAAATTGGTACCCACAGCAACACCTTTTAATAAATCTACTGCTGAAATCATTGCACCTTTTTTATTCGTCTTTCTTTGAAAATCTACAAGATTCGGTTTTGTTCCTGCTCCCCAAAACCAAGCACTATTAGCAGGGTTTAATCCTTTTTTCTTTCTCTCTATATTAATCGGATGATCTTTTAGTACCTCATAGCTTTTCTTCATCATTTCTCGTAATATCAAGTCTATCGGAAGGAATTCTTTAATTCCTTTTCCTAAAATATCATGTGGCGGAGTTATCTCAATACATTCGCCATCTTTCCATACCAGTAAATGTCGATAACTGGTACCTAGAAAAAATCCATACCCTTCTCTTTGCAATGCCACTTTCAAATCTTCCAGTAAAACACTTGCATCTTCAGTTGAAATCTCCGATGCACTATGATCCAAGATTCGCTTCTCTTCAAATTCTGTTTCATCTTCGCTTAATGTCACTAAGTTCATGCGATAAGATACATCGTTTGCCTCCATACTTGCCCCAATACTAAGCGCCTCAATAGGAGATCTCCCTGTATAATACTCCGCTGGGTCATAACCTATCACTGAAAGGTTAGCCACATCACTCCCGGGACTCATCCCTTTTGGTACTGTGCGAACCAGACCCATCTCTGAAACTTTCGCCAACTCGTCCATATTCGGTGTATGCGCCACTTGCAGTGGTGTTTTACCCCTTAGTTCTTCTATAGGCTCATCTGCCATCCCATCAGCTAGTACTACGATATACTTCATACACTCTCCTCGCTACGCAACACGAATCATATGTAAAATATTGCTAAATCCTGCAGCTTTCTTCTCATATATACCTTCTTCAGTAGAAGGCGTAATAAATCCGAACTCATTATCCAGCCCATCCAACTGTATAACTTTTACCTCTCCAAATGCTTCTTCAACACTTGGTAATAATTCCTCTATATCTCCTTGCATTCTCACTAAAAATCGTCTCTTAACTGAGTCTTTGTCCTGTAATGTAAGTTTATTTCTTTCCCACATTGTCATAATATTTTTATTCAAATGCTTTGCAGCATCTACTACATCACCTACAACAGCACTAGCAGTTGGTAGTTTTCCTGCACCACTGCCATAAAACATAGCATCTCCTAATACATTCCCTCTCACAAAGATAGCGTTAAACACATCATTAACACTGTAAAGAGGATGTGTGCTCGGAATCAAAAACGGTGCCACTATAGCATCTATCTTCTTCCCGTCTCGATTACTACTAGCGATTAGTTTTATAGTCATTCCTAATGCTTTCGCATACTTCATATCTTCCACTGTTAATTTTGAAATTCCTTCTGTATAAATATCTTCAAAATCGACTTGTCTTCCCGATATTAGCGATGATAAAATAGCTATCTTTCTACAAGCGTCATGCCCTTCTACATCTGCTTCAGGATCTTGTTCTGCATATCCTTTATCTTGCGCTTCCTTTAAGACATCATCGTAGTTTGCTCCCTCATAGAACATTTTAGTCAACATATAATTAGTCGTCCCATTTAATATTCCAGAAATCTCTTCTACTTCATCTGCTGTAATCGATGTGTTCAGCGGACGAATAATCGGGATTCCACCACCAACACTAGCTTCAAATAAGAAATTAATATTCTGCTCTTTTGCAATTGCTAAAAGTTCGGCTCCTCGCTCTGCTACTAGGGCTTTATTAGATGTCACAACACTCTTTCCAGCTAATAAACTCTTTTTAACAAACGTATATGCAGGCTCAATTCCACCCATTACTTCTACAACTATATCCACATCTTTATCATTTAAAATCACATCAAAATCATGTACAATTTTTTCTTGTATTGGATCTCCTAAGAAATCCCTCAAATCTAATACATATTTAATGATCAACTCTTCTTGTATTCTCTTGTTAATTATACTTCCATTGGTATTGATTACCTCTACTACTCCCGAACCTACTGTACCATATCCCAAAACCGCTATATTTATCATTCTTTTACTCCCTACCTATTATTTTCAAATAATGAATTCCTATGTTGTCTTCTAACTCTTGAATTAAATCTGATAAATCACCTGTATGAACTAGTATTTCTACACTTATTGTCACTGTTGCAATTCCATTAATCGGAATACTTTGATGAATCGTTAGGATATTCGCTTTAAAATCTGCAATATTTTTTAATATCTCAGATAACACCCCTGGCGTATCATCCATCTGAACTACTAGTGTAATCGTTCTTCCTTTTTCATTTTCATGAAATGGAAATATGTCATCTTTATATTTATAAAAAGAACTTCTACTAATTCCAACTCGTTCGCTAGCTTCTTGAATAGTCAAAACTTTCTCTGAGTCAATCAATCTCTTTGCTTCCACTACTTTTAGCAATACTTCTGGTACTGCTTTTTTCTTTAGTACATAGTACTTAATTTTATCTGCTTTATTATCCATCTCTCCTCCGTGTTCGTATCACAGACACATTTGTTTCTACTCAAAAGATAATATCATATGTTTTTAGATTATGCAACACCTATTCGTGAATATTTAAGCTTTTTAGATATCCGTTGATAAATATGTCTAAATCCCCATCTAACACTGCCTTGACATTGCTAGTCTCTACTTCGGTTCTCTTATCTTTTACCAAAGTATAAGGTTGCATAACATAGGATCGAATTTGACTTCCAAATCCAATCTCTTTCATCTCGCCTCTAATATCAGATACTTTGTCCGCTTGCTCTTGTTGCTTTAATAAATATAACTTAGCTTTAAGCATCTGCATCGCTTTATCTTTATTATTTAGCTGCGAACGCTCATTTTGGCACTGCACTACAATACCTGTTGGTAAATGAGTAATACGTATCGCTGATGATGTTTTATTAACATGCTGACCACCTGCTCCACTTGCTCTGTAAGTATCAATCTTCAAATCATCATCTTCTATTTCAATATCTATCTCTGTCTCAATATCTGGAATTACATCGCAAGAAGCAAAAGATGTTTGTCTCTTTCCTGTCGCGTTAAAAGGCGAAATACGCACAAGTCGATGAACACCTTTTTCAGACTTTAAGTATCCGTAGGCGTTTTCTCCATTTATCTGAAATGTCACCCCTTTGATTCCTGCTATATCTCCATCTAAATAATCCAAAACCTCTACTGTAAATCCCTTTCTATCTGCATAGCGCTTGTACATCCGATACAACATCTCTGCCCAATCACAAGACTCTGTACCTCCTTCACCTGCATGAAGTGTCACAATTGCATTATCTCTATCATATTCTTGTGATAGCAACGTTTCAATTCGAAGTTCTTCAAAAAGTAATTCAAAGCTATTCATTTCTCCTTGAGCTTCTATTGCTAATTCTTCATCCGCTTCTTCATACCCCATCTCAAGCAAAACCTTTATATCTGAATAACTTTGTTCTAGATTTTCAATTCTTTCTACAACATTTTCAAGCCCTTTTAATTCTTTCATTATCTTTTGCGATTTTTTTGCATCATCCCAAAAGCTAGGCTCTTCTATCTTTCTTTGCAACTCTTCTACTTTAGCTTTTTTATTCGCCAAGTCAAAGTGAATCCCTCAATTCATTTAATGGGTTCTCGTAACTACTGCATTTTGATTTTATTTCATCTAATACTACCAAAAAATCACCTTCTTTCATTTTAATTTAGCAGAGCGACAAAACTTGTTCTCGTTTTGCCACCCTGCCATTTTTTAATTCTTATTCGCACAACATTGCTTATATTTTTTTCCGCTTCCACATGGGCATGAATCGTTCGGATATACTTTCTCATCCGTACGCTTCTTTGGTTTCTTCGCTAGACTTTCGTCTTTGTTTGTCCCAGTTACCTTTGCAACTTCTTTACGTTCCACTTTCTGCTCTACCCTAATTCTAAACAAAGTACGAATCGTGTCTTCTGCAATCGTATCTGTCATTTCACCAAACATATCATAACCAATCATCTTATACTCTACCAAAGGATTTTTTTGTCCATATGATTGAAGTCCAATGCCTTGTCTTAACTGTACCATATCATCAATGTGATTCATCCATCTTCCATCAATTGCTCTTAATAATACAATTCTTTCTATCTCACGTAATTGCTCTGGCTCTGGAAACTCTGTTTCTTTTTGCTCATAAGCTTTTACTGCTAATTCTTTTACCATATGTTTTAGTTCGTTAACGCCTTTATCTTTCACGTCTTCATATTTAATGGTCTTCATAGGAACATTTGCATGCAAGGTCACGTTTAACTCTTTCAGATCCCACTCTGTGCTATCTAAGTCTGTTGCTATACTCTTATCTACTACGCTTTCAACAAAATTTGTAAGCATATTATAAACGGAGTCACGCATATTTTCTCCATTTAACACTTTCCTTCTCTCTTCATAGATAATCTCTCTTTGTTCATTCATAACTTGATCATACTCTAAGAGATTTTTACGAATTGCATAGTTATTTCCTTCAATTTTTCTCTGTGCACGTTCGATAGTGTTAGATAGCTGTTTGTGTTCAATCTGCTCGCCTTTTTCTACACCTAAGACTTCAAAAATCTTCATTAGACGATCCGAACCAAACAGACGCATCAATTCATCTTCTAGCGAAATATAAAATCTTGACTCTCCAACATCTCCTTGACGTCCTGCACGCCCTCTCAGCTGGTTGTCAATACGTCTCGACTCATGTCTTTCTGTCCCGATGATTTTCAACCCACCAAGTTCAAGCACACCTTCTTCTAACTTAATATCTGTACCACGCCCAGCCATGTTTGTAGCTATCGTAACTGCGCCTTTTATCCCTGCTTCTGCTACAATCTCCGCCTCTTTTTCATGGAATTTCGCATTTAATACATTGTGAGGGATTCCCTCTCTTTTTAATAGCTTGCTAAGAAGTTCTGACACTTCAATAGTAATCGTCCCGACTAAAACTGGTTGCCCCTTTTCATGAGCTTTTTGCACTTCTTGCACTACTGCATAGTACTTTTCTTCCTTAGTCTTATAAACAGCATCATCTAAATCTTTTCTTTGTACAGGACGATTTGTCGGAATCTCTACAACGTCCATTCCATAAATATCTCTAAACTCTTTTTCTTCTGTTAATGCAGTACCTGTCATACCACATTTTTTCTCATATTTATTGAAAAGGTTCTGGAATGTAATAGAAGCTAGTGTTCTACTTTCACTTTTCACCTTCACTTTTTCTTTTGCTTCAATCGCTTGATGCAGACCATCTGAATAGCGACGTCCTGGCATTATACGCCCTGTAAACTCATCAACTATCATAATCTGATCTTCAGACACTACATAGTTTTGATCTCTAAACATTAAATTGTGCGCCCTAAGCGCCAAAATTATATTGTGCTGAATCTCAAGATTAGCTGGATCTGCTAAGTTTTCTATATTAAAAAATTTCTCAACCCTAGTGATACCCTCATCCGTCAAGTTGACATTTTTCTCTTTTTCATTAACGATGAAGTCCCCTGTTTCGACAATCTCTTCTCCCATGATAGCACTCATCTTCGAGAAATCGCCTTCTGCTTCTCCTCTTTTTAACTGTCTTGCTAATATATCACATACTTCATATAACTTTGTTGATTTTCCACTTTGTCCTGATATAATTAGTGGCGTTCTCGCTTCGTCTATCAGAACAGAATCGACCTCATCAATTACTGCAAATGGCAATCCTCGTTGAACTAACTGTTCTTTATAAATCACCATATTATCTCTCAGGTAATCAAACCCTAATTCATTATTCGTCACATATGTAATATCACAATCATATGCGGCTCTTCTCTCCTCTTTATCCATGGAGTTTAATACTACACCAACTGTTAACCCTAAAAATTTATGCACCTGTCCCATCCACTCTGCATCACGATTCGCAAGGTAATCATTGACAGTTACGATGTGCACACCTTTACCTTCTAGCGCATTTAAATAGGCTGGCAATGTAGACACTAACGTCTTTCCTTCACCTGTTCGCATCTCTGCAATACGCCCTTGGTGCAATATCATTCCACCAATTAACTGCACGCGATAATGTCGCATTCCTAACACTCTGCTCGCAGCCTCTCTCACTACTGCAAATGCCTCTGGTAATATATCGTCTAACGTCTCTCCATTTTGTAAACGTTCTTTAAACTCAACAGTTTTTCTGTTCAATTCAGTATCAGACAATGATTTCATTTCTTCTGATAATGACTCAATATGGTCAATAATCGGATAAATTCTTTTTAATTCGTTCTCGCTATGCGACCCAAATATCTTCTCAAGTAAGCCCATTTTGTACTCCTTAATTTTATTCATATATTAGTTTATAATATCATTATACCAATATTTATTCAATAAAAAGTTTGTCCTTCACAAGTGATTGGTAAGGAATATCTCCACCGAATAAATCTAAAGCACTGCCTATTGTAAAATCTAATTTATTATTTGATATTTTTTCAAACTGTTCTAAATCACTGCTACTTCCAATACCACCTGCATAAGTGATTGGTATTCCACTCCAATCTGCTAGTAACTTCACTAACCCTTTCTCAACACCTGCACTTTTACCTTCTACATCTACACCATGAACTAAAAACTCATCACAATATTTAGCTAGCTCATCTAATAGACTCGCCTCAACCTTTACATTAGTAAATGTCTGCCAACGGTTAGTCACTACCATATAGTCTTCACCTTTTTTTCTACAACTCAAATCAATTACCAATCTATTTTTCCCAACTTTTTCACTAATCACCTTTAAATTTTTCCAGTTTATTTCACCACCTTGAAAAACGTAAGATGTTACAATCACATGAGATGCTCCTGCTTCTAAGTACTGCATCGCATTTTCATCTGTAATGCTTCCACCGATTTGTAGTCCGTTTGGATATGCATTTATTGCTTTCATCGCTTGCTCTTTTGTAACTTCATAAAACTCTGTTCCCGGCGGATTTAATAATATAATATGCCCACCTCTTAAATCATCATTTTTATACTTTTTCGCATAATAATCAGCCTCTAATCGAGACGAAAAATTTGTAACAGCCTGATTCCCCTCATCAGATAAGCTTCCTCCTACTATCTGTTTCACTTTACCATTATGTATATCTATACAAGGTCTAAATCTCATCTTATCGCACCTCCACCACTGAACAAAGAGTGCGTATTACGCACTCTTTACAGTCTTCATTAATTATTGTTCATCTGTCTTCTCTTCTTCATTCATATCTTCAGATTCCACTTCTTTTTCTGCATCATCTACCATATCATCAGCACCATCTTGCATCTCGTCGGCACCGTCTTTCATCTCATCTTCTACTTTGTCCGCTGCCTCTTCTAACATTCCTTCATCTTTTGTTCCATCTGTGGCGCTATTGACATTACTATCATTTGATGTATCTTCTGCACATGCAATTAAATTCCCTGTCAAACCAACGCACATCATTGCTATCAGTAGCTTTTTCTTGTTTTTCATAACACTCATCTCCTTTATTCACAAGATAGTATTATTATTGTATTTTAAAAGTCTTTCATACAGATAAATGACAGGAATTTTATACCAATTTTTTTTCGATTATGACACCTGATCTATAAGCAGATAACAACTGCTGCAAATCTTGAATTTTCTCTTTAATCTTATCTCCATTATCTGTATCGCCTACCATACAGCGCTTATCCACTCTTTTTACAATTACAGAATCTGAATAAATATCACTTTCATTTCTTATTGCCGCCTCTGTAGATTCAAACGGTTCATGTGCCACCAGTCTCAATCCGTAACTGTTATATATCAAAGTATAGCCTGCAATCCCAGTTTGTTTTTGATATGCTTTTGAAAAACCGCCGTCTATAACTAAGACTTTCCCTTCTGACTTAATTGGGCTCTCACCGTTTTTGCTCTTAACTGGTACATGTCCATTAACAATATGCCCTACTTCTTCATCAAGTCCAAACTCTTTCAAAATAGTTCTAGCTGTCTCTGCTTTTTCTAGCAATACATAGTATGCATTTTTTTCTTCTTTGTGACTTTCTTTCTCTTCGATGAAGTATCGTTCAAAAGTAGCCATCTTATCCTTCCCAAAGAGTGGAGAATTTGGATGTAACCACACATACCACATCATATCTTGACCAATTTCTCTCTCGGACTCCTCCACTGCAAAAAATCCTTTTCTCACATAGCTGTCTAGTGTGTCATACCATGCTTTTCCAGAGTAAGATTTACCAAACAACTCGTTTTCTTTCAAACTTCCATCTGGATTAAGCAAAACACATCCATGATACAAAAGATTGTGATTATATGTTTTATAAAGACTGCCTTTTGCTAATAAGAACCTCGCATGCTTTTGAAGTAGCTCACAATTACAAAAAGCTGTTGTTAATCGATTCATAATTTTTTCTTCTTCAGAAGAAAGAGCATATGGATCTTGTTTTTCCACTGTTGGAAGAAATGTATCAACCATATGATACTCTTTCCCCTCTATGTTGATCAACTTATTTTCATAATCTATTCTATGTAGCAGCATTCGATCTTCTAATTCAAACTCTCTATATTTTTGTATCAATTTTCCTTCTAGTTTAAATTGAATAACTGAAATTGCTTTATGAATCTTGGCTTCTAATTCAATCTCTCCATCGCATATATCGCTAGACTTTGGAATGAAAGATGTGCAGTTATCCTCATTATATACTTTCATTGCAAAAGTTGCCAAAGGTAAGAGATTAATTCCATATCCATCTTCAATAATATTCAGATTTCCATATCTTGCACAGATTCGGATCACATTCGCAATACAAGCTCTCTGTCCCGCCGCAGCTCCCATCCATACAACATCATGGTTTCCCCACTGAACATCCACAGAATGATAATTCATTAATTGATTCATAATGAGGTGTGGTCCTGGCCCTCTATCGTAGATATCACCTACGATGTGAAGATGATCAATCACTAGCCTTTGTATCAATTCACTGATAGCAATAATAAATGCTTCGCCTCGTTTCGTGTCTATAATAGTTCGAACAATCGCACTGTAGTAGGATTCTTTATCTGTAATTTCCATCTTTTCTGTAATCAATTCCTCGATTACATAGGCAAATTCAGGTGGTAATGCTTTTCTAACTTTAGAGCGAGTATACTTGCTCGCCACTCGCTTACATACCTCGATTAGTCGATACAAGGTAATCTCATACCACTCCTCTACATTTTGCTCATTTCGTAATATTAACTCTAACTTTTCCTTTGGATAATAGATTAGTGTAGCCAATGATTTCTTATCCCTGATACTCAGCGTCGGACCAAATACCTCCTCTATCTTTTTCTTTACTGTTCCTGACCCATTTTTCAACACGTGCAAAAACGCTTCATGCTCACCATGTATATCTGTCAAAAAATGCTCTGTTCCTTTTGGTAAATTTAAAATAGATTGTAAATTAATAATCTCTGTCGAAGCTGTTGCTATTGTCGGATATAGCTCAGACAGTCTTTCTAGATAACGTTTTTCAAGGTTTTCCATCGATGTCTCCCCTCATAAGACTACTTATCCTTCAATCACATCACTCATTGTATACATACCAGCACCTTTTCCAGCTAGGTATTTTGCTGCCTCTACAGCTCCTTTTCCAAATACCGCCCTAGAGTATGCAGTATGTTTAAATTCGATCACTTCATCTGCTCCTGCAAAAATCACTTCATGTTCTCCTACTATAGTTCCACCGCGGATTGCAGAAATTCCTATTTCTTTTTTTGCTCTTTTTTCTCTTACATTGCTTCTATCATAATTATATTCATATTCATTATCTAATGCTTCGTTAATTGAATCAGCCAATGCAAGCGCTGTTCCACTTGGTGCATCCAACTTTTGGTTATGATGCTTTTCCACCATCTCTATATCAAATCCTGCCGGCGCCAATATCTTTGTGGCATCTTGCAACAACTTCAGCAACATATTTATTCCAAGTGACATATTCGCTGATTTTAATACTGCTACTTTCTCACTTGCTCTCTCTACATCTTCTAATTGTTCTTCTGATAGACCCGTTGTACAAAGCACTAACGGAACTTGCTTCTCTATACAATATCCAAGCAGGCTTTCCACTGCTGCCACATTAGAAAAATCAATAATTACATCTGCTTCTACATCACATTTTTCTAATGTGGAAAATACTGGAAAGTCATTTATAATCCCTTGAAACTGATCAATTCCTGCTACCATCTGTACACCAGAGTCCGCTTCAATCAATCCTTTGATTACTTGTCCCATTTTTCCATTGCATCCATGCATAATTACTCTTATCATCTCTTTTTCTCCTCTGTGTTAGAAAAGGACGGATAATCCGCCCTTTTCCTATCTACATTAATCCTAATTTTTTTAACTCTTTTTCTAACCCTTCCCTATAACATTCAGAAAGTGGTGTCAATGGCATTCTCACGCCTCCTGCATTTAACCCCATCAAATTCATCGCTGTCTTGACTGGAATTGGATTAACCTCTGTAAATAGCTGTTCAATTAAGCCCATTGTCTTTAATTGGAGTTGGCAACTTTCTACTACTTTACCCTCCAAATATAATTGACACATATCATGAGTCTCTTTTGGTGCTACGTTAGCAAGCACCGAAATTACACCCTTGCCTCCAAGTGACATCAGTGGAACGATTTGATCATCGTTTCCAGAATATAAGTCAATCTTACCTTCTGTTAAATACATAATTTTTGCAACTTGTGATACATTTCCTGACGCTTCTTTTATCCCAACGATATTTTCTACATCTTTATATAACCTTGCAATGGTGTTTGGCTCTAGATTACAGCCTGTTCTACTAGCAACGTTGTATAGGATGATAGGTAATTCACCTACTGCCTCTGCAATCGCTTTATAATGAAGATATAGACCTTCTTGTGTTGCTTTATTGTAATATGGTGTAACTACTAATAATCCGTCAACACCACACTCTTTTGCTTCTTTAGATAATTCTATTGCTGTCTCTGTACTATTTGATCCAGTTCCAGCAATTACTGGTACTCTTTTCGCTGTGAATTTCACACAGGCCTTAATCACTTCTGTATGCTCCTCTTCTGATAAAGTAGAAGACTCTCCTGTTGTTCCGCAGATAATGATACTATCTGTACCGTTCTCTATTTGAAAATCAATCAATTTCTCTAATTGTTCATAATTTACGCTTCCGTCTTCCGAAAATGGTGTAACAATCGCAACACCTGATCCCTTAAAAATTGCCATATTAATCCTCCTTAATTACTATGTAGATTTCTATAGCAAATTTTATCATCAAACATATTTATTGTCAAATTTTGCACAGTTTTTATTCCGTTTTCTATTATTTTACTCTTCTACACACTCTAATTTACTAACCGATACCTCATATGCAATTCTTTTTTCCGAATCGGTTTCTGATATCTTTTTTACGTACTCTCTGCTTTGAATCCTTCCAAGTACTTGAACGTGTTCACCCACATCAAAATTCGAAGCATACCTAGCATTTCTCCCCCAACAAATACAAGGTATGTAATCTGATTTTCCATAGGGTCTATTCACCGCCAAAAGTAAATCAGCAATCTCTCTTCCAAGAGGAGTCTTTCTATAGATCGGCGGTTTACAGATGTATCCATCTAAATGGATTATATTACTTTTTGCTCCATCCACTTCCTCCTCCACAAAAAGAATTTCTCTCACAAAGACTGATAACACTAATTTGTTTTTTAATTCATCATGCTTATTATATGATCGAAACTGTCCGGTTGCTTCAATGTGTTCCCCTCTAAAATCTTGTGTGACATCAATCAATCGCTCAGATACCATAAGTGGTATCATATCATCTGAGTTACTCAATCTCTTTACGGTCACCTCCACCATATAAAAGCCCTCGCCGAATACCTCATGGCTAAATATGAATTCTGAAGCCACCTCCCCTATAATGGTTACTTGGTTGTTTTCAATAATCTTATCAGACATACTTTTGTTTCTCCCTTCTTCCTCTACTCAACTTATTTTTCACATCTTTGGGTTTTGCGTCCTTAACATTTTATGAAGGATATATTTTTTTAGAACTAAATTCTTGTATTTTTTTTTAATTGTGTTAAACTGTAAAGGTTGCATTTAGGAAATATATTAAAATAAGAAATAAATGAGGAAATTAATTATGAAAATCACCCGTGAAAACATTAGAAATATAGCTATTATTGCCCATGTAGACCATGGTAAGACTACACTTGTAGATGAGCTATTAAAACAAAGTGGAGTTTTCAGAGCTAACCAAGAAGTTGCTGAGCGAGTTATGGATTCTAATGATATTGAACGTGAGCGCGGAATCACTATCCTTGCAAAAAATACTGCTGTATTTTACAAAGATACCAAAATTAACATTATCGATACTCCTGGACATGCGGATTTTGGCGGAGAAGTCGAACGTGTTCTAAAAATGGTAAATGGTGTCGTACTTGTTGTCGACGCTTTTGAAGGCTCTATGCCGCAGACAAAATTCGTACTAAAGAAAGCTTTAGAGCTAGAGCTTCCTGTTATTGTATGTATCAATAAAATTGATAGACCAGAAGGTCGTCCTACCGAAGTAATCGATGAAATCTTAGAATTATTCCTTGATTTAGAGGCCTCTGACGAGCAACTAGATTGTCCTTTTATCTTTGCATCAGCAAAGGCGGGACACGCTGTACTAGACTTAAACGATTCTCCAGAAAATATGATCCCTCTTTTCGAGACAATCCTTGATTACATTCCTGCTCCTAGCGGAAATGAAGAAGCCCCTACTCAAGTGTTAATCAGTACAATCGATTATAATGAATATGTAGGTCGTATCGGAGTTGGTAAGGTAGATAATGGTACTATTCGTACAAATCAGGAAATGGTAGTTGTGAACCATCATGACCCTGATAAATCGAAAAAAGTAAAAATTAGTAAACTATATGAATTTGACGGATTAAACAAAGTAGAGGTAACCGAAGCAACTACAGGTTCTGTCGTTGCAATCTCTGGTATTGCAGATATTGCTATCGGTGATACAATCTGTACCCCTGAATCACCAAATCCTATTGAGTTCCAAAAAATATCAGAACCTACTATATCGATGCAGTTTATCGTCAACGACAGTCCATTTGCCGGATTAGAAGGTAAATATGTCACCTCTAGACATCTGCGTGAGCGTCTATTAAAAGAGTTAAACACAGATGTCAGCCTTCGTGTAGAAGAAACAGAAAACGCAGATAGCTTTAAAGTGTCAGGTCGTGGTGAACTTCACTTGTCAGTTCTAATCGAAAATATGCGCCGTGAAGGATTTGAATTTGCAGTAAGTAAAGCAGAAGTTCTTTATAGAGAAGATGAAAATGGTGCAAAAACAGAGCCTATCGAACATGCTTATATTGATGTACCAGATGAATTTACAGGAGTCGTTATTGAGAAACTTAGTCAACGAAAAGGTGAACTTAGAAACATGGCACCTATGAACGGTGGCTATACCCGTCTTGAATTTTCTATTCCAGCTCGTGGATTAATCGGATATAGAGGCGAATTCTTAACAGATACAAAAGGTAACGGAATCTTAAATACTTCTTATGAAGGATATGAGCCATATCGTGGAGACATCCAATATCGACAACAAGGTTCGATCATTTCCTTTGAAACAGGAGATGCTGTAACATACGGATTAATGAATGCGCAGGTTAGAGGAACGTTATTTATCGGTGCAAGTGAGCGCGTTTATTCCGGAATGGTAATCGGGCAAAATGCAAAAGCTGAGGACATCGAAATCAATGTGTGCAAAACAAAGCACTTAACAAATACTCGTTCTTCTGGTGCAGATGAAGCACTTAGATTATCTACACCTAAAGTACTCAGCCTTGAAGAAGCACTTGATTTTATCGATACTGACGAATTATTAGAAGTAACCCCTGAAAATCTTAGAATCCGTAAAAAGATTTTAGATTCAAAAATGAGAAAGAGAAGTAAGTAATTAAATCTTTTATCTTAAGTGCATGTATATAGAAAAGAGATTGAAAACTCATGATGAGTTTTCAATCTCTTTTCTTAGTTATCTAACCTCTCTAATTAACCTTTAACTGCTCCTGCAACAACACCTTGAATGATGTATTTTTGACAGAATAGATAGAATATAATAATAGGTATAATAGCCAGTACTAAAAGTGCCATTAAAGCTCCATAATCCGCCGCTCCATATGATCCCATTAAGTATTGTACAGCTACTGGAATTGTCTTATAATCTGTAGAAACACCAATTACTAGGTATGGTAACAAATAATCATTCCAGATCCACATTGCTTGCAAAATTGCAATAGTAATAGAAATCGGCTTTAAAATCGGAAATACAATCTGAAAGTATGTCTGAATAGGTGTACATCCATCTATCATTGCTGCCTCTTCTACTTCTATCGGAACGCTTTTGATAAAACCTGTAAACATAAAAACTGCTAATCCCGCTCCAAATCCTAAATACAGAACCACCATTCCAACAGGATTATTTAGACCTAATGTATCTGCTAGTTTCGACATTGTAAACATTATCATTTGAAAAGGTACAATCATCGAAAATACAAACATATAATATAGAGTACTTGTAAACTTACCTTTTACCCTTACAACATACCAAGCTGTCATAGATGTAAACAACACGATAGCGATTACAGAAAATACTGTAATAAATGTTGAATATCCAAAGGCTTGGAAAAATCCCGTTCTCTCAATTCCTTCTATATAATTGGTGAGACCTGCAAACATTTCACCTGTAGGTATTGTTAATGGACTATCACTGATATACAACCTTCCTTTAAAGGAGTTCATAATTACAAAGAAGATAGGTATAATAAATACTGCTGTTAAAAATAGTAGAAATACAAATGCTATATTCCCTCCAAGTGTTTGTTTTTTCATTTAACCCTCTACCTCCTTACGTCTAGAAATTATAACCTGAGTAATTCCAATTACTGCTACAATCAAGAAGAATATTACTGATTTTGCTTGACCTACACCTTCAAACCCTGTTCTACCATAAAAAGTGTCATAAATATCAAGAGCTAACATCGATGTCTCTCTACCAGGTCCCCCTGCTGTAAGTGCTAAGTTCTGATCAAACATCTTGAACGAATTTGTAATAGTCAAGAATAAACAGATTGTAATCGATGGCATTACCATCGGAATCTTCACTTTGAATAGCGCTTGTAAATTTGTAGCCCCATCTATTTTTGCTGCTTCCATAAGTTCTGTTGGAATATTTTGTAATCCTGCCACATAGATAATCATGATATAACCAATTAGCTGCCAATTCATAAGAACAACAAGACCCCAAAATCCATATTTCGCATCGATTAACATAGTTACTCCATATTGATATAGAATACCATTAATCATTGATTGCCAAATATAACCCAAGATAATTCCTCCGATTAAGTTCGGCATAAAGAACACTGTTCTAAAGATATTTGTTCCTCTAATTCCTCTAGTAAGTAATAGCGCTAGTAAAAATCCAAATACATTGATTGATACAATTGCCACTAATGAAAACTGTGTAGTAAATCCTAATGCATTCAAGAAATTTTCATCTTCAAATGCTTTCACAAAGTTATCTAGTCCAACCCATGTTGCATTTGATACTGTAGTAAACTCGCAAAATGCTAGATATAACCCCATTACAAATGGAATTATAAATGCAATAAAAAAAGCAATTAGTGTTGGTAATACAAAAACAGGAAAGTACTTCTTTAAATTCTGATTCATACCTTTTTACGTAATGTTAGACATTACTTCTCCTTTATTTTTTTAGAAAGAGCGAGCAACTTTCATCACTCGCTCTTTGTTATTTTATAAGTTTTATTCCATTGCTGCTTTTTCTGCTGCCCATTGCTCTACTACAGTTGTCTTAACATCTTCCCACTCTTTTGTTCCTTGAGCGTACTCTAGAAGTGCTGATCCGAAGTTATCCTTGAATGTTTGACTTGGGAAGCTTGTGAATACCCATTCAATATTCTCTTTATCACTTGATGTATACTCAAGAATTGATTGTGCAAGTGGGTCTGTTGGTGTTTCATCTTCTTCAAATGTTGTAAATGGTGCGATATTTCCTAAAGAATTAGTCATATAGTCTTTTCCTGTTTCAGAAGAAATTAACCAGTTGACAAAATCGATTGAAGCTTGTTGATCTGCTTCTGAAGCTTGGCTATTGATTGAGAAGTAGTTCTCTGTTCCAATACACAATCCTTGTGTTTCTTCGCCTTCAAATCCAGAATAAATTGGCATAAATTTAATGTCTTCTTCTTTTACTACGTTACCTTCAACATCTGAGATTTGTCCCCATGCCCAGTTTCCATTTTGAACCATTGCTGCTTGTCCTAATGCAAATTCTGCCATTGAATCATTAACCCCTTTTGCCCCTAATAACTTAGGCTCAGTAGTCGAGTTATTTAAGTATAAGTCAAAGATGTTTTGGAATTCTTGATCATATGTGAATTCGATTTCATCTAAATCTGCTACACCAGCGTCTTCTAATTCAGCTTCTACTGGAAGGTTAGCTAGGTGAGTTTGCCATCTCCACTCTTCTCCTGGAAGTAATGAAGTAGATGCGAATACACCATCAATTCCTAACTCGTCTTTTCTTGCTTGCATATCTTCTACTACTGCACTAAATATATCAAAGTTATTGATTTCATCCATAGAAGTAACTACTGCTCCATCAAGTGCAAAATACTGTTGCATGATAGCATCATTATAGATAATTCCATATCCTTCAACTGCGTAAGGAACTCCATAAACTTTTCCGTCTTCCCCTGTGATTGCTAAGCTTGGATCTGTTAATGCTTTGTTAAAATCTGTATCTGTTAAATCTGCACAGTAATCTTTCCATGCTTCATATCCTATTGGTCCATTGATTTGGAATAGTGTAGGCGCTTCAGTCTTAGCAATCTCTGACTTCAATGTTGATTCATAGTTTCCACCAGCTGCAGTTACAACTTTTACATCTACTCCTGTTTCTTCCGTATAAGTTGCTGCTACTTCTTCCCACACTTCAGCAACTTCTGGTTTAAAGTTCAGATAGTATACAGAACCTTTTCCATCATCTTCACTTTCACTTCCGCCGCATCCTGTTAATAATGAAGCTACCATAGCTGTTCCCAATAATGCTACTAATAATTTTTTCATCATATTATTACCCTCCTAAATATGCATGCTAGCACTACCTCGAATGCTAGTTGGTATTATTCTTGGTAACGTTGTCGGTAACGTTACCGCTTACAAATAGATATTATCATACTAGACTTCTTTTTTCAACAACTATTATTTTTTTGTACATATTGATAGAATTTTTCATTCTATTTTTGTCTATTATTACTAACCACTTCTAAAATTATACTCTCATACCCCTTTAACTTAATGTTATTCTCAACTACTTCTCTTCCTTGGTTGCTGTAAAGTAGTTTTTCTATCGAGTCTGAGATAAGTAGACTTCTCTCTTCTTTTTGATAATTGCATACAACTAGAATATCATTAGTTCTTCCTTTTCTATAATACGCAAATAAGTTTTCCTCTTCTGGTTTATATGGCACAAATGTACCCTCTACCAATGTCTCCCTTAACTCCTCCCTTTTACGAAGGCTAATCAACTTTTTATAATGATTTAATACAGAATCCTCTCTTTTCTCTTGTATTTCTACATTAATTGACTTATATTCTTCTGCAATCTTTAGCCATGGAACACCTGTTGTAAAACCAGCTGCTTCCTTATCATTCCATTGTACTGGTGTTCGCGAATTATCTCTACTTCTTGCTCCCACTACATTAAGCGCTTCTTCTTTTGAAAGTCCAGCTTCAATCGCTACATTATATTGGTCTTTTGTGAAAATGTCATCATATTCTTCAATAGAACCGAACGCTACATTTTTCATTCCTATTTCTTGTCCTTGATAGATAAATGGAATTCCTTTTAAAAATAAGTATGCAGTTGCAAGCATAGTTACTTGAGTATCCTCCTTTGTATCTTCCAAGAAGAATGCACTCGCTCCTCTTGGCTCATCATGATTCTCTATTATGTTTGCCATCATTCCAATGTTTTCATTTTTCATTTGCGACTCGAAAATAATTTGCTTAATCTTCTCCGGATTCAATCCTCTACTTTCATACCAATTGTTCCCAGTTCTTTCTATTTCTACACTAAAGTCAAAAATAGTCGAAAACGTTCCATTGTCCCCTACATACTTTTGTTCTTCACCTTCCTTAACATTAAATAGCTCAGCTACTGTAAATGCATTGTATTTCTCAAAAGTATTCTTTTTCAACTCCATTAAAAAAGTATCCAATCCTACTGCCTCACTCAACATGTGAGACAATGCACACATCCCATCTGCGCGATCTGGCTCGTAGCTTTTAAAACCTAACTCTTTTTTTATATTAACAATTGCATCAATTCTAAACCCATCAATCCCTTTTTCTAACCACCAGCATACCATTTCGTATAATTTGTCTCTTACCACTTTATTTTCCCAATTCAAATCTGGCTGTGTCTTGTGGAAACTATGTAAATAGTATTTATCAGTTCCCTCAATAGGCTCCCATACACTTCCGCCAAAATAAGATCTCCAGTTACAAGGAGGATTTCCATCTTTGCCTTCCATAATATAGAAATAATCTGCATATTCACTATCTAAATCTTGCATTGCTTTTTGAAACCACTCGTGTTGATCTGAGCAGTGACTAATTACTAGGTCCAATAAAATATACAGATCTCTTTTTTTCGCTTCTACTAATAATTCTTCCATATCTTCCATCGAACCAAACATAGGATTTATTTTATAATAATTAGAGATATCATATCCTTGATCTACCATTGGCGATTCATACATTGGTGATATCCATATAATATCTACGCCTAAATCTTTTAAATAATCTAATTTTTGAATAATACCTCTTAAATCTCCTATTCCATCTCCATTCGAATCATTAAAGCTCTTTGGATAAACTTGATATGCGACCTTGTCTTTCCACCATCCTATTTCTTTGTTTTTCATAATAATTTCACTCATAGCTGCTCCTACCTTCTCTTCATTTTTCTCTTATTGTATAAATTCAGACTTTGAATTTCTTGTCTTACATTCTCTTTCACTAACACAATATTCGCTTTTTGATAACAAAAGAATCTATCTAGAATAATCTAAATAGATTCTTTCTCATGTAGTTTATTTTGAGATGCTCTATATCTAGTAGGAGTCATTCCTACAATCTGTTTAAAACACTTATTAAAGTAACTTATATTGCTATACCCAACCTCTAAAGCTACTTCTAATATTGACAACTGTTTTTTTTCTAGTAAGACACATGCTTTTTCTATTCTCAAATGTACCAAGTATTCAACGAACGTTTTTCCAAAATTCTGTTTAAAATACCTACAAAAATAGTTTTTCGACATATTCACTCTAGTTGAAACTTCTTCTAATACAATACGTTCTTGATAGTGGTCATCTAAGTACTTAATGATTACCCTATCTAAAGACTTTTTATCTTTTGCCTCTGTTTTTTCTATCAATTCACTCTCATAAAAATCATATAGTAGTTGATATAAAATTGCTTTTGTTAACAATTGATATCCTTCTACTCTTCCCTTATCTAAGTTTATCAACTGTATTACTAGCTTTTCAATATTCTCATGACACATACTATCTTTCCTAATCACTGTAGGTAGCACCTTCTCCTTGTCTACTAACGGTTGTATGAACATCATTTCTGCATAGTCATTTTTCGCAAAGGAAAGATACTCTAGCGGAAAGAGATACGCATGATATAATGTATCCCTTTCTTCGCTAATCATATGATGTACCAAGTTTGTATTCACAATGAGTATATCGTTTTTACTTAATTGGAAGCATTCCCCAGCTACATATACCGTCAGTGTTCCCTGCTTTACATAGATAATCTCTATTTCATCATGCCAATGTGGTGTGACAAATATATTAAACCTCGAACTACTCATTTCATATTGCTGAAAGGGGAACTGTAAAGTCCCCCTATATCTAGCCTCTTTCATTCTATTGTTCTACTTTCCAAATATCTGTGTTGTACTGTGCAATAGTTCTATCTGAAGAAAAGTATCCTGCTTTGCTGATATTTACAACCATTTTTTTAGCCCATGCCATTCTATCTGAGTAATCCATAAATACTTTTTCTTTCATCTCAATGTACTCTTTTACATCTAGCAATGTCATAAACCAATCTTTTTGTATTAATTCTGCATGAATCTCTAACAGCATTCTTACATCTCCAAGCTTTAACATTTCAGGGCAAATGATAAAATCTATCCAACTACGGATATCTTCATCGTTAATATAATAATCCGCTGCAACATAATCTGCATTTTTGTAATGTTCAATAACCTCTTCACTCTCTTTTCCAAAGATATAGATATTCTCATCCCCTACTAGTTCATGAATTTCTACATTGGCTCCGTCTTCTGTACCAAGTGTAATAGCTCCATTTAGCATGAATTTCATGTTTCCTGTCCCACTTGCTTCTTTTGAAGCTAAAGATATTTGCTCTGAGACATCACACGCTGGAATCAATTTTTCAGCGAAAGACACATTATAGTTTTCAACCATTACAACTTGTAAGTATGGCGAAACCTCTTTGTCATTTTTAATCAATTCTTGCAGGCAAAGAATTACATGGATAATATCTTTTGCAATTGTATATGCCGGTGCTGCTTTTGCTCCAAATATCATAGTAATTGGTGTCTTTGGCTTATTCCCTTTCTTAATCTCTAAATACTTATAGATAATATATAATACATTCATCTGTTGTCTCTTATACTCATGTAGTCTCTTAATCTGAATATCAAAGATTGATTGATCGTTAATGCTAACTCCTGCTGTCTCTTCTAGATAATTTTTTAAAGCGGTCTTACTTTTTTGTTTTACATCTAATAGCTCTGTAAGAGCTGATTCATCTTCTACCGTTGCAATAAGTTTTTCCAACTCTGTCGCATCTTTTCTGAATTCTCCTGCTCCATTTTTATCCATCCAAGCTACTAAGTCTTTATTGCAATGCAATAACCATCTTCTAAATGTGATACCATTCGTCTTATTATTGAATTTCTCTGGATAGATATCATAAAAAGGCTTTAACTCTTCTTCTTTCAAAATCTCTGTATGAAGGGCTGCAACACCATTTACGCTAAATCCGTAATGCATGTCCATTCTAGCCATGTGCACACGATTCATATCGTCTATAATCTGTACTTCTTCATTGTCGTATTTTTTAGCAACGCGATCTGCTAAATCTTTGATAATTGGTAATAAATGTGGAACTACTTCTTCTAAGTATGATATTGGCCACTTTTCTAATGCTTCTGCCAAAATAGTATGATTTGTGTATGCACAAGTCTTTGATACTACTTCAACTGCTGTATCTGTAGACAGTCCTTTCGCAGTCAAGAGACGAATTAACTCTGGAATCACCATCGACGGATGTGTGTCGTTAATCTGAATTGTCACATGGTTATATAACTCATCCAGCTTATATCCTTTTTCCTCACATTCTTTCAAAATTAGCTGTGCCCCATTACTTACCATGAAGTATTGTTGATAGATACGAAGTAATTCTCCATTCTTATCACTGTCATCTGGATACAAGAATAATGTCAAATTTTCTTTTATATTCGTCTTATCAAAACTAATGCCATTATCAATTATTGACTCATTAACTGAATCCACATCAAATAAATGTAATTTATTCACACCGTTTTCATACCCGATTACATCGATATCATACAATTTAGATGTAAGTGTAAAATCTTTAAAAGGAACTTCAAAAGATTCTTTCGTTGCTGTCAGCCAACTCGTATTTTTAATCCATGGGTTTGGTGTTTCCATTTGCTTGTTATTTTCAAATACTTGTTTGAACAATCCCATATGGTAGTTAAGTCCGATTCCATCTCCTTCATACCCAAGTGTAGCGATTGAATCTAAGAAACATGCTGCCAGTCTTCCAAGCCCACCGTTTCCAAGTGATGGTTCTGGCTCTACCTCTTCAATTGCACAGATATCTTTTCCATTTGAAGCAAGTAATTCTCTCACCTCGTCATATACTCCTAGATTAATTAGGTTATTCGATAGTAATTTACCAATTAAAAACTCTGCTGATATATAATAAACTTTTTTATTTACACTCGATTTGTTTGCACCTTTTGCTTTTGCAAACTCCTTTACACTCTCTAATATTGCATTATATAGTTCCTCTTCTGTAGACTCTACTACGCTTTTTCCTAGTGTATCAATTATTTGTTTTGAAAAATTCATCACTATTACCTCCTCGTGTTTTCTATTTACTATTACATTATACTTACATTTTTTAAATTAAGTCTTGCATTATTCCATCAAAAAGTAATACAATACTATCATAATTAATTTACTTAGGAGATTTCACAATGCACCGATATGACTATCAAGAATTACATGAGACAAAAGCTCATTCAGATACAAAGTTCCCTTATAATACTTACCTTTGTACAATTCCCTTGGATTTTCCGCAAGTTCCTTCGCACTGGCATGATGACCTTGAGATTATTGTTATAAAAAATGGTACTGGTATTGTTTCTGTTGATATGAAATCAGAAATTGTACATGCTGAGGATATTCTTTTAATTCGTCCTGGTCAAATTCATTCTATTTCCCAATTTGAAGACCATGTAATGGAATATGAAAACATCTTGTTTAGTAAGGATCTTCTCTATTCTAAAACAACAGACCCTCGTACTGCCGAATACTTTGAACCATTTTTCAAATTAAGATATGAATTAGAGTGGCTATATAATACAAAATGTGATTACCATTTTGCACTTATGGCCTCTATCAATGCAATCGATGATTTATGTTCCCTTCGTCCTGCTTATTATGAACTAGCATTAAAAAGTAGACTATTTGATTTCTTTTATATACTTTTTTCTTGCCAAAATACACCTGTTCAAATTTCACCTAATAAATCCATTGAAAAAATCAAGGAAATTATAACCTATGTGAGTAATTCTTATCAAGAGCAGATTACCACTGATGAGATTGCAGATTTCATAGGTTTTTCCACTTCTCACTTTATGAAATTTTTTAAGCAGTATATGCATATGACTTTCACTGAGTATTTAAATGACTATCGGTTATCGGTTGCAGAAAGATTACTTATCACAACAGAATTACCTATCCTTTCTATTGCATCTGAAGTAGGGTTTAACAATCTCTCTTATTTCAACCGACTATTCAAAAAACAATTTAATTGCACTCCACTCAACTATCGGAAAAACAGATAATTTTTTCATTATAAAAAATACTTGCCTCAGTCTCACAGGCAAGTATTTTACATTTACAATATCCTTGTAGATTCTCGGATTAACAAATTCCCCTCTACACATTTATTATTCACTTTTTTGTTTGATTTTATCATCTGAAAAAGCATAAGTATGGTCTCTGTTGCAATCTCTTTTACTGGTTGCTCAATTGTTGATATAGAGGGATGATAGTAAAAACTCTCCTCTAATCCGTCAAACCCAATCACTGAATAATCCTCTGGAATCCTTTTTCCACTTTCATGAATCGCTTTACAAGCTCCCATTGCAACACTATCTGAAACAGCAAAAATTGCTGATACATCTAACTCTTCTTCTATTGCTTCTTTCATCATCATATAGCCTGATTGCATTGTGAAGAATTCATACTTATCATCTTTTCCAAACCGAATCCACTCTTCTTTAACTTCAATCGAATGCTCTTTCAATGCTTTTTTATAGCCGCTCAAACGCAGATTCCCTACACTATTATCTTCTGTAAACGTAGCTAACATTCCAATTCTTTTATGACCGCTCTTACAGAGATAATCTACAATCTTATAGCTTTCCATTTTATCATCAATCGATACATACGAACCTAAACAATCCTCTGGAATCTCTGGGACTACCATTGTACTGATAACAAAAGGAACTGATAATCTTTCAAGTCTTTCTTCTGCACCTTTAAAATATCCTCCCAAGAACACAATTCCTTTTAGCTTTCTTTCACGAATTAGTTGCATCGCCACTTCGATTTCGTCTTCTTTATGACCTACGTGTTGCAAGAAATAGTTGTACTTTTTCTTTTGAATTTCCTTCTCTAGAACACCAATCATCTTTGAAAAAAATGGGTTATCAATGGCTTTTGCTACAATTGCAATAGTTTTAGACTCTATGCTTTTTAAACTTCTTGCAGTGCTATTTGGCACATATTTATTTTCATCGATGATTCTCATAATCATTTCTTTGGTCTCTTTGTTAATATCCGGATGGTTATTAATTGCTCTAGACACTGTACTAACTCCAACTCCACACTGTTTTGCAATATCTTTTATTGTTAATGTCTTCATAAGCATCCACCCTTCTCCTAACTCGTATACTCGTACATTTTAACAAATTTTCTTATTTTCTGCCATATAAAACTGATATTCTTTTTATTTCCTTTAGCAATGATTTAGAAATTTCGCCCTTTTTTAATCTCCATTTCCAGTTTTTTCCTACAGTAGATGGCAAATTAATTCTAGCATTACCATCTAATCCAAGATAATCTTGCAGTGGAATGATACAAGTCTGTGCAGTGCTTCCCATAGCCATGCGGATGAAAGCCCAAAATACATCGCTTCCTTTTAACTCTTCTACCCCTAGATAATCTAATGCTAATTTCTTATCGTCTTCAGCTAATTCTTCAAACCAGCTTACTACAGTGTCATTATCATGAGTTCCTGTATACACCACGCAATTTTTATCGTAATTATGCGGTAAGTAATCGCTTTCTTCTCTGCTATCAAATGCAAATTGCAGAATCTTCATTCCTGGATATCCTGTATCTTCTACAAGTTTAATTACTGTATCTGTAAGAAAACCGAGATCTTCTGCAATAATCTCTTTTTCTCCCAAAGCCTTATTAATAGCTTTAAAAATTCCTAGACCTGGACCTTTTTTCCATTTTCCATTTTCAGCAGTTTCATCACCATACGGAATTGAATAATACTCATCAAAACCTCTAAAGTGATCAATTCGAACCACATCATATAATTCATAACAGTGTGTGATTCTTTTAATCCACCACTCATATCCTGTTTTCTTGTGATGTTTCCAATCATACAATGGATTTCCCCACAATTGTCCTGTTTCCGAGAAAGCATCTGGTGGGCAACCTGCTACCCCCTTTGGCAATCCTTCTTTTGTAAATTGGAATAACTCTGGGTTTGCCCAGGTATCTGCGCTATCAAATGCAACATAAATTGGAATATCTCCAATAATCTTAATTCCTTTTTTATTTGCATACTTTTTTAATTTTTTCCACTGCATTGAAAACTCAAATTGCATGAATTTGTAAAAATCAATTTCATCTTTTAATTCAACTTCATACTTTTTGATTATTTCTTTATCTCTAAAGCGAATTTTCTCATCCCACTCAATAAAACTCACTCCACCTAAACTGTTTTTAATTGCCATATATAAAGCATAATCATGCAACCATGCATTTTCTTTTTTACAATAATTTTGAAATTCGTTATTTGACTTCACGTTAAACTTATCAAACGCTTTTTTTAAAACTTTAAATCGTTCATCATAAATCGTACCGTAGTCGATATATCTCTCATCTTCTCCGAAGTTTACTGAATTACAATCACTCTTCTCAAGTAATCCTGCTTCTATAAGTTGTTCTAAATCAATAAAATAAGGATTTCCTGCAAATGTAGAAAAAGACTGATACGGTGAATCTCCATAACCTGTTGGTCCCAACGGTAAAATTTGCCAGTAGTGTTGCCCTGCTTTCTTTAACTGATCTATAAATTCGTATGCTTCTTTTGAAAAGCATCCTATCCCATATTCTGATGGTAAACTAGCTATCGGTAATAATATTCCACATTTTCTCATTAAACTTCTATCCTTTCTTTACTACTACACCAATTTAACACTGGTAACGTTTTCGGTATCGTTTCCAATTATCTATATTCTACCACCTGTCACTAATCTATTCAACCTTTTTTCCCATACTCTTGTCTAATTGTGAAGTATATACAATTTTCGCTTTGAATATTAGCAAATATGACGAATGTTCCTTGTTTATCAACATTTAGTCATCCACTTATCTACATTTGGAATTATTGTCATCTCTCCTAATCTATGGTATGATTGCGTCAAGGAAATATACTCATCTCTTTTGAGTATCTAGAAAGGTATTACTATGACTAAAAAATTAGCAATTATTAATGATTTATCCGGATTTGGTCGCTGTTCTTTAACGGCTGCGATTTCTGTTTGCTCAGCTATGGGGATACAAGGATGTCCACTTCCGACTTCTATACTAAGTGCCCAAACTGGTTTTCCAAGTTATTACTGTTATGATTTCTCTAATCATATGAAAAGTATACAAGAAGAATGGAAAAAATTAAATGTTTCTTTTGATGGAATCTATACAGGCTTTGTCTCTTGTGAAGAACAGTTGGATCAGGTACTAGACTTCATCAAAACCTTTAAAACCGATACTAATTTTTTATTGGTTGACCCTGTACTTGGGGATGATGGTGTAAAATACGATATGTTTACACCAAGCCTGAAAAATAAAATGGTTCAATTAGCTAGAATTGCAGATGTAATCACCCCTAACCTTACTGAACTTTGTTTACTCTGTGATGTTTCATATGAAGAATTAACTCATAATCTAAAGGACGTTGATAAAGAAAATTATCTTCAATCCATACACGCTTTGGCTCGTACATTTAGTAACAATGGACCTTCTAAAGTATTGATTACCGGAATTCGATATTTTGATTCAAATGGTGTCGAATATATCGGAAATTCATATGTTTCTCCTACTGAGGAATTTCATGTTTCTTACCCTTTATTAGGTGGTAGCTATTCTGGTACCGGAGATCTATTTGCTTCATGTGTTGCTTGTGGTCTGTTAAACAATCAATCCATACAATCTATTTTGAACACTACTGGTACATTCATCAATGCTTCCATTGCAAACTCTGTCTCTGAAAAGGTTCCTTATATCGAGGGTGTCAATTTTGAAAAACACCTAAACATTTTAATCAATCAATAAGAAAAGGTGTAAAAAAACACATTTAGTTGTTTTTTTACACCTTTGTCCACTATAATATTTCTTCCATCTAGCATATGAAAGTCTTAAGGCTTTTCACCTCTTTTTTATTCCCCAACTTTTCTAACGCCTTAGCTTCTATTTGTCTAATTCTCTCTCTTGTCACTTCGTATTCTCGTCCAATCTCATCCAATGTCCATATTTTCCCATCAATAAACCCAAATCGTAAACGTAATATATTTTGTTCTCGTTCCGAAAGTTGATCTAAAACTTCGTTCACTTTCTCGCCTAGGATTAAAATCTCAATTGTATGATATTGTTCATCGCTATTTCCATCCGCTACATAGTCCATAATAACTTTTTCCTCTGATTCTCCAATAGGCATATCCAAAGAAATAATCTCACTAAAATATGGCAAGATAGCTCTTATCTTTTCTTCAGCGATTCCTGATAGGAACGAAAGTTCATTAATTGTAGGTTCTCTTCCTTGCTCTAATAAAAACACTTTAATCTGTTTGGCTATTTTATTCATCTGTTCTTTCATATGAACAGGAATCCTTATCGTTTTCCCTAAATCAATAATTGATCTTGTTATTGCTTGTCTAATCCACCATGTAGCATAGGTGCTAAAGCGATAACCTCTTCGATAATCAAATTTATCTACCGCTTTCATAAGACCAATATTCCCTTCTTGAATCAAATCTAAGATTGACAGACTACAGGAACTCACATACTTCTTTGCAACACTTGTAACTAATCTAAGATTTGCATTTATCATACATTCTCTCGCACTACTATCACCTGCTTCGATCTTTTGTGCAAGAAGAACTTCTTCTTCGACTGTAAGTAATGGAATCTCACTAATTTCTTTCAAATAACATTTTACTGAGTCTTCTTGAATAAGCCGTTCTTCTGCCTTGCTACTTGTATTCATCAAAAAACATAACCACCTTTATACTTTCGTTTATACTATTTTTACCAATTTTCCCAAAAATAAACGTAGTTGTCATACTTTTCTTTTCCTTGAGGCTAAACGCCTACTTTAAACATCTATCCTTGCCACGAGGAGATTTCGCTTCTCTCTTTCTCCTCGTTGAGGCTAAACGCCTCATACATTAATCAAAACATGCCCTTCGGTAAGTTGCGAGCTTACCAAAGGGCATGTTTCAATTAATATGCAAGGCTAGATAGTTATGCAAATTGTGAGTTGTATAGTTCTGCGTATTTTCCGTTATATACTAGCAGTTGATCATGTGTTCCTTGCTCTAATACATCTCCATCTTTCATATATAGAATTAAATTTGCATTCTTTATAGTTGATAATCTATGTGCAATGATGAAGCTTGTTCTGCCCTCCATTAAGTTATCCATCGCTTTTTGAATTCTTGCTTCTGTTCTCGTATCTACTGAGGATGTCGCTTCATCTAACACAAGTAGAGGGTTATCTGCTAAAATAGCTCTTGCTATTGTTATAAGCTGCTTTTGGCCTTGTGATACATTGCTTGCATCTTCATTGAGTTCCATCTGATACCCATCTGGTAATGTCTTTATAAATCTATGCGCATGAGCTGCTTTTGCTGCTTCGATTACTTCTTCATCTGTAGCTTCTAATTTACCATATCGGATGTTATCCATGATACTTCCTTTGAATAACCATGTGTCCTGTAGTACCATTCCAAATAGGTCTCGAAGCTCTCTACGATTAAAATCTTTGATATTATGCCCATCGATTTTTATGGTTCCTTCATTCACGTCATAGAATCTCATTAGTAGCTTTACGATAGTCGTCTTTCCTGCTCCTGTTGGCCCTACAATAGCAATTTTTTGTCCTGATTTCACATGAGCGCTAAAGTGATTGATGATTGTTTGGTTTTCTACGTATCCAAAGCTTACATCATCAAATTCAACCCTTCCATCAACGTGTTCTATTTCTATAGGGTTTTCTACAATTTGATCCTCCTCTGCTTCTTCTAAAAATTCAAACACTCTTTCTGATGCTGCTGTCATAGATTGTATTTGAGTGATGATTTGCGCCATCTGTTGTAAGGGTTGCGTAAAATTTCTGATATACTGAAAGAATGCTTGAATATCTCCTATTCCTACTGTTCCATTTATTGCAAGTATCCCTCCTGAAATCGCTACTCCCACATAACCTAGATTTGATACAAATGTCATTGCCGGCATCATAAGACCGGAAAGAAATTGTGATTTCCATGCTGAAGTGTATAGAACATTGTTTGTTTTATTAAATGTTTCTACTACATTCTCTTCTCTATTAAATGCTTTAATTACTAAGTGTCCACTATACGTTTCTTCTACTTGACCATTGATATGACCTAAATACTCTTGTTGTGTTCTAAAGTATTTTTGAGAAAATTTTACAATTATTGATATTAACAATATTGATATCGGTAAAATTAAAAGTGTGATTCCTGTCATCAACGTTGAAATTGAAAACATCATGACTATAACCCCTATTAGAGTTGCTATTGATGTAATCAATTGAGTAACACTTTGGTTTAATCCTGTTCCTACTGTGTCTACATCATTTGTAATTCTTGATAATACTTCTCCATATGTGCGACTTTCAAAGTATTTCATTGGCATGCGATGAATTTTTTCTGATATTTCTTTTCTCATTCTATAACATATCTTCTGTGTAATACCTGTCATTATCATCCCTTGCAAGAAGTTAAATACGGCACTAACTAAATAAATACCAAGAGTAATTAATAAAATCATTCCGATATATTCAAAATCAATTCCACCAACTCCACTAATTTTATCCATCATTCCATCTGCTAATGCATTAGTTGCAAATGACATTATCTTAGGTCCGACTACTGAAAAAACCGTGGATAGTATTGCAATAATTAGTGTAACTATGATTCCCACTTTATATCGTCCCATATATTTTAACAATTTCTTCATAGAACCTTTAAAGTCTTTAGCTTTTTCTACTGGAGCCATTCCTGGACCTCCTGGTCCACCTGGTCCTCTACCTGGACCGCCCATATTTGATTTGCTTTGACTGCTATTATCTTTATTACTCATTTGAATGGTCCTCCTTTTTATTCTTTCTTTCGAGTTCCTCTTCTGATAACTGTGAGCTTGCAATCTGTTGATATACTTCACAGTTTTCCATTAATTCATTATGTGTTCCACGTCCTACTATTTCACCATCGTCTAAAACTAGGATTTGCTCTGCATTGATAATTGTACTGATTCTTTGTGCTACAATAATAACTGTACGGTATTTTACTTTTTCTTCTAGAGCTTCTCTCAACAGTCTATCTGTTTTCATATCTAAAGCTGAAAAACTGTCATCAAAAATATAAACCAATGGTTTTTTTGCAATTGCTCTTGCGATAGCCAGTCTCTGCTTTTGACCACCTGATACATTGCTTCCACCTTGTGATATTGAACTTTCGTATTTATTCTTCTTCTCATCAATGAAGTCACTTGCCTGTGCAATTGTTGCGGCTTCTTTCACCTCATCAATTGTTGCATTTTCATTACCAAACTTTAAGTTTGATTCTATTGTTCCTGAAAATAAAACACCTTTTTGTGGAACAAACCCAATACTGTCTCTCAACCTATGAAGTTCGATATCTCGAACATCTATATCATCTATTAGTATCTCACCATCTGTCAAATCGTAGAATCGAGGTATCAAGTTAATTAATGTTGTCTTCCCACTTCCAGTACTTCCTATAATCGCTGTAGTCTGCCCTGGTATTGCTGTAAAACTGATATGATGTAATGCATCTTCTTCAGCACTTGGATAACGAAACTTTACATTTTTAAATTCAACAACTCCTTTTTTCAATTTACTTTCTACAGGATTTTCTGGATTCTTTATAGTGATTTCTGTTTCAATTACTTCATGTATACGATCTGCAGCAACACCTGCTCTTGGCAACATAACTGACATAATTGTAATCATAAGGAATGACATTACAATTTGCATTGAATAGGTGATAAATGCTGTCATTTCACCTATTTGTAAATCTCCAGTATCAATTCGTTGAGAGGACACCCATGTTATTCCGATTATCAGCGCATACATAATAAACATCATTCCAGGCATCATACAGGCCATAATTCTATTTGCAAAAAGTTGATTTTTTGTCAATTCTTGATTTGCTGTTTCAAAACGCTCTTCTTCTCTTTTTTCACGACCAAATGCACGAATTACTGAAAGTCCTGTCAAAATTTCTCTTGAAATTAGATTTAACTTATCTACTAATTTTTGCATTACTTTAAACTTAGGCAATGCTAGCATCATTAAAGTAGCAACAAAAAGTAATATTACCACAAGTGCTACTAAAATAATCCACTCCATATCAGCCCCTGTTTGGATTATCCTATATACGCCGCCTAGTCCTAAAATCGGTGCATAGAAAATAATTCTTAGCATAAATGCTGTAACCATCTGTATCTGCTGAATATCATTCGTACTTCTTGTAATTAATGACGCTGTAGAAAATTTATCCATCTCTGTATTCGAGAAATTAACGACTTTTTCATATATCTTACCACGTGTTGACATTCCAATCTTTGCTGCAACTTTGGCTGCTAATAAACCTACAACAATGGCCGCTGCAAATCCACCAAATGCGTAAAGCAGCATGATTGAACCATACTTCCAGAGATAATCCATCTGCATTTGATCCATATCGATTCCCATTTCCTCATTACAGCTGATTGCATAGGCAACGCCCATAGAAGAAAGTGTACTATCTCCAAGACTTTCTAACATTGAATTAAGCTCTTCTCTCGAATCTTGCAACATCTCTTCTGTCATTTGCCCAGAATCTACAGACCCCTGTATTAAGCTTCTTACATCGTAAAGTTCTGTCACGTTCCCATCTTCATCTTCTACTTTGGAGATTGGAAATGTAGTTTTAAACATATCCTCAAGCTCTGCTAGTTCCATTTCTTCAACTTGCTCTGCTAGTGGAGCTGTTTGTTCTGACTGTAAAAGAATTTCTTCAATAAAAGTATAGAACTCATTTTCTGGTAAGTTCCCCATTTGATAACTTAAAACAATCGGCACCATAAGATTACTGTTTGCTTCTTCTATCTCTTCTTCTGAGATAACTCTTTTATATCCCTCTTCCATCTCCTCATAAGCAGAGCTCCAGACTTCCTTTTCTTCAGTAGTCATATAAAGCTGAGCCAATTGATACTCTTCATTTGATATCTGATCTGGAAGCACATATTCTACTCCCTTTTTTTGGATACCTATATCTATGATATTAGCAGTATATTCTGGTAGTGATAAATCACAATAAGCTTGAACCATAAGTAACGCTACTATCCCTGCTATTATCGCTTTATATGGTAATAAATTTTTAAATATTCTTAGCATTTCTAATTTTCCTTTCTTTCTGTATTACTTTCTTGCCTAATCTTTAGTTCCTCTTTCAGGTGTGAAAGCATCTCATTGAGTAATAGCTCTAATTGTTTTGCTTTTTCTTTGCCAAAACGATTTATTACACTTTGTGCAAAATCTTCCATTACTCCTTTCTCTCGTTGGAACACTTTTCTACCTTCTTCAGTAATAGATACCATAACATTTCTTCTATCTTTATCATTCACCACACGTTCTATATAACCTTTTTGACTCAAACTTTTTAGCGCACGTGAAATGGCTGGTGCTGCTACTTCCATCTCTTTAGCTAGTACTGATGTGTGTATTCCTTTCTTATTTTCTTCATTTTCCCACTTTTTTATTATAAGAAGAATATGCAATTCAAAATGAGTAATATCCGTAAGAATACTTCCTATATTTAGTCTATGCATTTCAGAAAACAAAGAATGTATTGGTCTTTTTTCTCCCATAATTCACCTTCCATTTCTTTTAGTTAACAACGTTAATTATTACCACCTAGAAATATTATCACAGTTACATACTAGTTTCAAGATATTAAAAGTTAAATATTTCTAAACAAGATTAACTAATAGAAACGAATTTCTTAATACAAAAAAACAGTAGCTATCGCTACTGTTTAACAGGGGATGAGGGAATCGAACCCCCACCAAAGGTTTTGGAGACCCCTATCATACCACTTGACTAATCCCCTAAATCTAATACTATAAAATTCTATCATATTAACTAATCTATGTCAATTAATAATGATATAGAAAAAACCATGATTATTATCACGGAATCCACTAAGGTATATATACCTTCAAAATCACATACAAGAAATTTTTAACATCTTCCACTATACCAT
>CAYJHQ010000018.1:35424-58648 GCA_964369775.1 uncultured Lachnospiraceae bacterium | reverse complement strand
TTGTGAGTTGAAGGAGAAAAGAAGATGAAAATGTCAAAAAAGTTACTTGCTTTGATACTGATGAGTGGAATTGGTTTCGCAAGCATATGCGAAACGGTCTTGGCAACAGAAGCAATGGGTAGTGAATTGAAGTCGAAAGAGGAAGTAAACGAAGCAATTTTAGAAGAAATGATTGCAAATGAAGCGGTTGAAGAGGTCAATGAGGAAGAGAGTGTTAAAGAGAGAGGGAATGTAGATGTAGGGGTGCATTATATAGTAGAAGGAGATTTGGCTGTTTTTATAGATCCTACATCAGGGATTAGAGCGGAAATACCTCTAACTAATCTAAATTCAGGTGGTCAACCTGTAACTATGAAAGTGACAGCATTGGATGATAGTTCCCTAGTGTATAATAAAATTGCAACTTTTGAAGGGGAGAATAAAGATAATTTCATAGCATATAAACTCGACTTTACTGTGGTAGGGTACGGGCAAGCTAATCCCGATAATGTTGAACTATATATTCCAGTTCCAAGCGGATATGGAAGTGAAATCGATGCGTGGAGCATAGAAAATAATACTTCACAAAATGGAGAATATTCTTTTTCACCAGCTACAGGAGAAGTTAATAATGAGATATGTGAGATAAAGTATATATATTGGAGTATGCAAAGTAGTGAAAGGTATGTATACATTGCCAAAGCGGAGAAAGAAGAGGATAGTAATACAGTAGAGTCTAGCCTAGAACAGATGCTATTTGAGTATGTAGCTTTTATGAATTATGCGGGATTAACATTTGAGGAGTACCAATTTACAGATACTCCATTAGCGGAGATGGTATTGACAATCACAGAACTTGAGAACCCAGAGTCATATATCCAAGGGTGGAAACTGGTAGTACCATATAATGACTTTGTAGATGCAGCACACAATTTCTTTGTGAAGGTGCCAGACTTAAAAAAGGTAACAACACCTCACTGGGCCTATCCGACATACGATGCAAGTTTAGATGCATTTGTACATGAAGGTGGTGGTGGAGATCCAACGCCTGCTGTAAAAGTAGAGGGATACAAAGAGGTGAAACCAGGAGTCTATGATGTATATGCTAAGGTATCAAATGAAGATATAATGGAGTTATCTAGCAAAGGCGTTAGTGAGGAAATGGCTTTTTCTGACGAATCTATGCACAAGAAGCTAGTAATGCGCGTGCATGAAAACGGGAAGTACTGGAAAGTAGAAAGTTCACAAGCAATTTTAACGTTTCCAGTAGAGTATCAGGAGGATCAAAGGTTTATTCAGGATGAAAGCACAGGGATTAATGTTACAGCAGGAGTAGGTGTCTTGAAAGATGGAACAGAAGTAAAGGTTGATAGTATAAAAGAAGGAAGTGGAAGTTATACGCTTGTATCAGGAGCATTAGCAGAGGTTGCTTCAAAGTATCAAGCGTTTGATATTTCCTTGAGTCTTGACGGTGAAGTAGTGCAGCCAGAAAGTGGTAATAAAGTAAAGGTATCCATGCCAATTCCAGAGGGTTATAATCCAGAGTATATAGACGTTTATTATATTGATGATGCTGGTAATAAAACAAAATTAGATATAACAGTAACAGATGGAATTGTACATTTTTATGTAGATCACTTTAGTATATATGCAATTGCTGAACAAATTGGAACATCAGTTAACCCAACGCCTGGTGGAAACGAAAATTCCAACACGACTCCAGAAGCGCCACAAGAGAATGGAGGGGGGAATCAAATACCTGTCATTACTCAAGTGAATACAGCAGTACCAGACACAAATGATGAATCAAATGTACTAGTTTATTTATATATGATGTTAGTAGCACTCATAGGAACAGCTATAGTTAGCGGACGTTTGAAGAAGTCTAGTGCTAAAAGCTGTATATAAATTGTTATGTAAATTTTTTCGAAAATTCTTGTTATTTTTACGATGTTGGGATATAATAATTATAGAACCTGAGATGTGCGACAACTCTTGTTATTTTGAACCTACAACTACGTTTACGGGATTCCTATATTTTTAATACGATGTCAGGCCATCAGTGAGTAGTGGAAGATTGAGGATTGAATGCGGTTGCCCACCTAGCTTTGGCTAGGCGTCAAAATACAGGAAACGGCATTTTGGGGGTTACATAGGATAAGGTGATTTTTTAAGTTACATAAAGATAGATACATTTTAGACTACTAAAGATGAGATGAAATACATAGTGTTTCGTTAAGTAAAGCAGCTGCATGTGCAGCTGCTTTTTTGCATAGATTAGAGGGTAGCAGTTAAAAGTTTTTTGGATGAGTGAGGGGACAGTGTGAAGTATAATTGGATAAAATTTTTGAATGAAAAGTTAAAAGGGAGTCTATTAAATAAAAAAGCAGGGATTATGATGCTTGGTATATTGGTGGCTGTTTTGATTGCTCTAAAGGTGAGTGTGCCGCAAGATGTTGGTGAAGTGGAAGAAAATAAGTATGAAGAAATTAATACCGAAGAAAAAGAGAATGAGATGGTGGAGGTAGAGATGCTACCCACTACAACTTTGATTCGAGTGTTGATAAAAACAAATGGTTTTGAGCAACTTACACATTCGAAGATTCAAGTTATGGTATCAGGGGGGATAAAGATAGTATGTAATGGAAGGGAAGAAGTTCTTCAAGGTGGACAAATTATAGAGATTCTTCCTGATGATTCGAGGTTTGAGGATGGGAATATTATATTAGAACCTGTGCTAGAGGAGGAGCAGATTCAGATTCATTCAATACAAAGAAGTGCTGGAATTCCTGCTTATAGTGGAAAGGTGGAATTGTTTTCTACGCAAGAGGGAATAGTTATTATAAATGAGTTAGATCTAGAAGAATATTTAAAGGGTGTATTGCCAAGTGAGATGCCTTCTTATTTTGAAAAGGAAGCTCTAAAAGCGCAAGCTGTATGTGCGAGAAGTTATGCATATAACCATATGACAAGTTATGGATACCCAGAATATTCGGCGCATGTGGATGATAGTACATCGTATCAAGTGTATAATAATTTGGTAGCGTCCGAGGCTGGAAATACAGCTATAGAAGAGACAAAAAATGAGAAGCTAGGATATCAAGGAACTGTAATCACTACTTATTTTTTCTCTACCTCTAGCGGACATACGACTGATTTAATGGCATGGGGGACACCTATGACAGAAGATAATTCTTATTTGAAAGGAATTTCTGTAGCTGAAGGGGAGCACAGCTATGAAGCACATCTTCCTTGGTATGCTTGGAGTATCACGCTTTCTAGAAAAGAATTAGAAAATTTATTAGAACTTAACACACGGACTGAAATTGGAAATTTACAAACACTAGAAGTGACGAAACGAGGAACAGGTGAAGTGGCATTAGAGATTAAAGCAGTAGGAGATAGCGGAGAAATTATCGTGCAAACTGAGAATAAAATCCGAAGAGCACTTGGCAGTACGAATTATTCGATTCAAAAGAATGATGGAAGTGTTGTTAGTGGAACAACTTTATTGCCTAGTGCATTTTTCGAAGTGGAAATGACAGGTGATATATTTACTTTAAATGGAGGTGGATACGGTCACGGAATTGGAATGAGCCAAAATGGAGCAAATGAGATGGCGAAGATGGGGAAGACCTATGAGGAAATTTTATATGCATTTTACCAAGGAACGGAGATTGTTGAATAATTGATATAGATGTGATAATATTTGGAGAAGGGATTCTCAAGAGGAAAGGGAAGATATGAAAAAATATTTTACATTAGTAACTTTCTTTTTACGGGAAAGTCAAAGGAATCATATTAGTGCATATGCAGCACAAGCGGCTTATTTTTTTATGCTCTCATTGGTTCCAACACTGCTTTTATTGGTTACGTTGGTACAGTATACAGCTGTGTCAAAAGCAGATGTGCTAGCTTATATTATGGATATATTTCCAAGTTCAATAAATGTAATGATAACGTCTTTGGTAGAGCAAGCCTATAGCCAGACGTCAAGTTTTATTTCGTTTTCTGTAGTGGTAGCTTTGTGGTCGTCGTGCAGAGGAGTGCTTGCACTATCGAGAGGATTGAGTTTAATTAATCATAAATTAGAGACGAGAAATTACATCTTTCTTCGTATTAGAGCAGCATTTTACATGTTACTATTTCTACTTTCTATCATTATTTCATGGGTACTTTTGGTCTTTGGAAATACGATTAATAAGATAGTAGAAGAACATTTCACACTATGGTCAGAGCTAGTTAAGGTTATATTAAATTTAAGAGTTGTAATCTCGATAGCAATTCTATGTCTGATTTTTATTGTTGTTTATAAGTATTTACCTAATCGCAAAGAAAAGGTGAAAAATCTAATTGTAGGAGCAATTTTTAGTTCGATTGGCTGGGTTAGCGCCTCTTTTGTGTTTTCGGTTTACGTGGATATATCTAAAGGATTTCAGGATATGTACGGAAGTTTTACCACGGTGGCTTTGGCATTATTGTGGATGTATGCTTGTATGTATATTTTATTATTAGGAGCACAGATTAATGCATTTAAGCGACAATTGGATCGAAAACACCTTGACAAGTGAGGTACATGTGATAGAATAAGGGAGAAATTAGAATATACAAAGGCGAAGATTGTGTTAAGTAGAGTTTTATTTTCCATCAGAGAGAGAGGTTATTAGCTGAAAGACTTCTTTGGTTCAGATAAAAATTTGAAGTTCGCACAGGAGCTGCATTTTTGAAGTAAGTAGAAGATGACGTACCTACACGTTACGTAGCTAAGGGTCTATATGATATAAATATAGAAATTAGGGTGGTACCGCGATATAACTTCGTCCCTTTCAGGGGATGGAGTTTTTTTATGCAATAAGAAACTTCGAGCTCATTGTATAGTGGAATAAAATTGAAAGGATACTTTGAATATGAAAGAGAAATTACAATTAATCAAAGAAGAAGCTTTAAAACAAATTGAGGCTTGTGAATCACTAGAGATACTAAATGATATTAGAATTCAGTACTTAGGAAAAAAAGGTGAATTGACAGCTGTGCTAAAAGGGATGAAAGATGTCTCAGCAGAGGAACGTCCAAAGGTAGGACAAATGGTGAATGAAACTCGTGAGGCGATTGAGTCTGCATTAGAATCATCAAAGAGTACTATGGAAAAGAAGTTAAGGGAAGCAAAATTAAAAGAAGAAGTGATAGATGTTACACTTCCAGCAAAAAAAGTTATTGTAGGGCATAGACATCCAAATACTATTGCTTTAGAAGAAGTGGAAAGAATCTTTGTAGGAATGGGATATGAAGTAGTAGAAGGTCCAGAAGTAGAATATGATAAATATAATTTTGAAAAATTAAATATTCCAGAGAATCACCCTGCAAAAGACGAGCAGGATACGTTTTATATTAATAAGGAAATTGTACTTAGAACACAAACTTCACCAGTACAGGCAAGAATTATGGAAGAAGGAAAATTACCAATCTGTATTCTGTCACCAGGTAGAGTATTTCGTTCAGATGAAGTAGATGCAACACACTCGCCATCATTTCATCAAATTGAAGGATTGGTAATCGATAAGAATATATCGTTCTCGGATTTGAAAGGGACTTTAGACGTGTTCGTAAAAGAGCTATTTGGAGAAGAGACAAAGACAAAGTTTAGACCTCATCATTTCCCGTTTACAGAGCCAAGTGCAGAAGTTGATGTTACTTGCTTTAAATGTTCAGGAGCAGGTTGTCGTTTCTGTAAAGGGTCTGGATGGATTGAAATATTAGGATGCGGAATGGTTCATCCACATGTGCTTGAAATGTGTGGAATAGATCCAGATGAATATACAGGTTTTGCATTTGGAATGGGATTAGAGCGTATCGCATTACTAAAATACGAAATAGATGATATGCGCCTATTGTACGAAAACGATATAAGATTCTTAAAACAATTTTAGTTAAAGTAAAAAACATATAGCAGGAGGAAGAATATGAATACTTCTTTATCATGGATAAAGCAATACGTGCCAGAATTGGACGTGGATATACAGACATACGTAGACGGTATGACTCTTTCGGGAACAAATGTGGAAGGGTATGAGTTATTAGACGAAAATTTAGAGAAAATTGTAGTGGGGCAAATCGATAGAATTGAAAAGCACCCAGATGCAGATAAACTTGTAGTATGCCAAGTAAATATCGGAACAGAAACAGTACAGATTGTAACAGGAGCAACAAATGTCAAAGAAGGATTAAAGGTACCAGTTGTTCTTGACGGAGGCCGAGTAGCAGGAAGTAAAGAAGGAAAAGTTATTCCAGGTGGAATGAAAATTAAAAAAGGAAAGCTTAGAGGAGTAGAGAGTTTTGGAATGATGTGTTCCATAGAAGAATTAGGATCTACAACTGAGATGTACCCAGAGTCTCCAGAAAATGGAATCTATATCTTTGAAGATAGTGTAGAGGTAGGAGCAAGTGCAATTAAAGAGCTTTCAAGAGATGATGTGATTGTGGAGTACGAGGTTACCTCTAACCGTGTGGATTGCTTTAGTGTGGTAGGAATTGCAAGAGAGGCAGCAGCAACATTTAGAAAAGAATTCCACCCACCAATTATCGTAGAGACAGGAAATGGTGAGGATGTAAATAATTATATCAAGGTAAGCGTAGAAGATGCGGAGCTATGCCCGAGATATTGCGCAAGAGTTGTGAAAAATGTAAAGATTGGTCCATCTCCAAAATGGATGCAAAGACGTTTGGCATCTGTTGGAATTAGACCGATAAACAATATGGTAGACATTACAAATTATGTAATGGAAGAATTGGGACAACCAATGCATGCCTTTGATCTCGCTACAATTGAAGGGAATGAAATCATTGTTCGCCACGCAAAAGCAAATGATACTTTTACAACTTTAGATGGACAAGAGCGTAAGTTGGATGAAAGTGTATTGATGATATGTGATGGGAAAAAACCTGTTGCAATTGCTGGTATTATGGGCGGAGAAAATTCTATGATTACAGATAGTGTAGAAACAATGCTTCTTGAATCAGCGTGTTTTGATGGAACAAATATCAGATTATCTAGTAAAAAAGTAGGACTTAGAACAGATGCTTCTGGAAAATTTGAAAAAGGTTTAGATCCAAATAATGCAGAGGTAGCAATTAATCGTGCGTGTCAACTTATAGAAGAGTTAGGAGTCGGTGAAGTAGTAGGAGGAATGGTAGATGCTTATGGGAAGAAAAAAGAACCTGTAGCAATTCCGTTTGAAGTAGATAAAATTAATGCCTTATTGGGAACTGATATTTCAAAAGATGAGATGTTAAAGTATTTTTACAGTGCAGGGCTAGCATATAAGGAAGAGACAAACGAGGTGATTGCACCAACTTTTAGACACGATCTATTCCGTACAGCGGATTTAGCAGAAGAAGTTGCTAGATTCTACGGATATGATAATATTCCAACTACACTTCCAAGTGGAAGTGCTACAACTGGGAAGCTATCATTTAAACTTCGAGTAGAAGAGATGGCTAGAGGAGTTGCAGAACTTTGTGGATTTAGCCAAGGTATGACTTACTCGTTTGAAAGTCCGAAAGTATTTGATAAGTTAATGTTACCAAAGGATGCAAAAGAGCGTCAAGTAGTGACGATAATGAATCCATTAGGTGAAGATTATAGCATTATGAGAACGACATCGCTTAATGGAATGCTGACTTCTCTCTCGACAAATTATAATCGTAGAAATAAAAACGTTAGATTGTATGAACTAGGTAATATTTATTTGCCAAAACAAGTTCCAGTGACTGAGTTGCCTGAAGAAAGAATGCTGTTAACACTGGGAATGTACGGAGAAGGTGACTTCTTCACAATGAAAGGTGTAATTGAAAGCCTATTTGAAAAAGCAGGTATGAGTAAGAGAATCACATACAATCCAAATGAGAAGAAAGAATATCTGCACCCAGGTCGCCAAGCGGTAGTAGAGTATGATGGAACTGTGATGGGATATCTAGGTGAAATTCATCCAGAGGTGGCAGGTCAATACAACATCAATGACAGAGTCTATGTAGCAGTGATAGATATGCCAGCATTTGAGAATTTTGTGACTTTTGATCGCTTGTATGAAGGTATTGCTAAGTTTCCGGCAGTTACGCGTGACCTAAGTATGGTGATGCCTAAAGCGATATTGGTAGGTGAAGTTGAAGAGATAATCTTGAAAAATGGTGGTGCATACCTTGAAAACTGTGAGCTGTTTGATATATATGAAGGAAATCAGATTAAAGAAGGGTGTAAGTCAGTGGCTTATTCAATTGCATTTAGAGCAAAAGATAAGACATTGGAAGAAAATGACATTACACCAGTTATGAAGAAAATTCTAAAAGAATTAAACTTACTTGGAATAGAGTTACGCCAATAATCAAAAAAGAGGTAGACATGGAAAAAAAACAAATAATAGGGTTGATTGTAGCAATTGTAGGATTTATTTTAATCGGAATAACTAGTGTACTGATTAATGCTTCATGGAATAATTTTTGGTCTGTGAATGAAGATGAAAGTAGTATATGGGATGAGGTTACTTCTTCATCAATTGGTGGAACAACACCGAGTGAAGATTACATTGGAATTGTAACGGTAGAAGGAACGATACAAGCACAGACCTATGAGACGACTCTATGGGGAACGGTTTCAGAAGGGTATCAACATGATACGATGATGGATTATATTGATACAATGATGATGGATGATTATAACAAAGGGATACTGATGTATATCAACTCACCAGGAGGAACGGTGTATGAATCAGAAGAGTTATATGAAAAAGTCAGAGAGTATCAGGAATTTACAGGACGTCCAGTGTGGACTTATATGGCACACTATGCTGCCTCGGGAGGTTATTATGTAACAGCCTCAGCAGACAAAATCTATGCGAATATTAATACAACGACAGGTTCAATAGGGGTAATAGTGAGTATGTATGACTTATCGGGCTTATATGAGAAGATAGGTGTTGAAGAAGTGACGATTACAAGCGGCGCAAATAAAGCGAGCGATCCAAGCAGTGAAGAACAAAGGGCTATATACCAATCTATAGTGGATGAGAGTTATGAGAGATTTGTTGATGTTATAGAACATGGAAGAGGGATGACAGAAGAGCAAGTGAAAGCCCTTGCAGATGGAAGAATTTACACTGCATCACAAGCTCTGGATAAAGGATTGATTGATGAAATTTCTTCTTATGAAGAGATGGCTGGGGAAATGATGGCAGAATTGGGTGTATCTACGTTACACCAGACTGAACCTGAGTTTAATATGGGAAGCTTATTGCTAGGACAGATAAAAGGTTTGATACCAAAATCGGAAGCGGAGATATTGATGGATGTAACGGAGCAGTTTGAAAGCGGGGTGCCACTATATTATGCAGAACAGATACAGTAATGAAATGAAAAAAGAGTGGGTTTTTGCTGGCTTTGGAGCAAGACTTGCGGCTTATCTCATAGATATTACACTTTGTACTTTGGTGTTTTGGCAGATTGAATCCCAGGTAATGTGGTTGTTTCTATTTAGCAATGATAGTGTAATGGAGATGCCTTTAGTCTATAATTATACATTACTTGATATATTATCGTATCTGGGTACGGTATCCTATTTTATTGTTATGACACGAATGAGTGGAAGAACAGTTGGTAAATTTGTGATGAATTTAAATGTAGTTTCTATCACTGGAGAACCAATAACTTGGTTTCAAGCGATTTATAGGGAAACTATAGGGAAGTTTTTGAGTGGCTTATTGTTATCAGCTGGATATTTGATGGTTATTGTGGATAAGAAGAAGCAAGGACTTCATGATAAGTTAGCAGATACCCTAGTGATATATGAAAAAAGATTAGGTACTACTCGGAGAGTTCAGCATGTTACAGTGGAACACCCGCCGCAAAATGTACAGCAAGTACCACCACAAAATGTACAGCAGGTATCACCACAAAATGTGCATCCGAGATATATACCACTTCAGACACCACAACCAAAGCAGCGCGAAAGTATAGAAAATGATAGAGAGAAAGAGGAAGTAGAGCATGAAGAAAGAGGAATTTAACTTTCATCTTCCAGAAGAGCTCATTGCACAAGATCCATTATTGGACCGTGCAAGTTCTAGACTATTGGTATTAGATAAAGAGAGTGGGAATTTAGAACATAGAATATTTACAGATGTTCTAGAGTATCTAGAAAAGGGAGATTGTTTGGTCGTTAATGATACAAAGGTGCTTCCGGCTCGCTTGATTGGCGAACGAGAATCAACTGGTGGTAAAGTGGAGGTGTTATTGCTGAAGCGAAATGCGGATGATATCTGGGAAACACTAGTGAAACCAGGGAAGAAGGCAAAACCAGGAATGCGCATTAGCTTTGGAGATGGATTGTTAGTCGGTGAGGTTCAAGAAATTGTTGATGAGGGAAATCGATTAGTGAAATTTTATTACCAAGGAATTTTTGAAGAGGTGTTAGATGAACTAGGTCAGATGCCGCTTCCGCCATATATAACTCATGAATTAGAAGATAAAAACCGCTATCAAACAGTGTATGCCAAAAATGTAGGTTCAGCAGCAGCCCCTACAGCAGGACTTCATTTTACACCTGAATTGCTAGAACAAATAGAGAGAAAAGGTGTGCAGATTGCAAAAGTAACCCTTCATGTAGGGCTTGGGACATTTCGTCCGGTAAAGGTAGAAAATGTTTTGGAGCATCATATGCATTCGGAATTTTACGAATTGACACAAGAATCTGCAGATAAGATTAATCTTGCAAAAGAAGATGGAGGAAAAGTAATCTGTGTGGGAACTACCAGTTGTAGAACGGTAGAATCAGCAGCGAGGCACTTAGAAAGTAAGACGCTGAAAGGATGTAGCGGTTGGACAGATATATTTATCTATCCAGGCTACCAATTTCAAGTGTTAGACTCATTGATTACGAATTTTCATCTACCAGAATCAACGTTAATTATGTTGGTCTCAGCTTTAGCAGGAAAAGAAAAGGTGATGAGAGCATATGAATCGGCAATAGAAGAAAGGTATCGTTTCTTTTCGTTTGGAGATGCAATGCTTATTCACTAATGCCTGTTCCGATTTGCCACAGATAGTGGGCATCGGAATTAAATAACTTTTTACAATTTTTTAAATGAGGGTGTGCGTCACAGAGCACCCTTGTTTTTTTATAATCTTTTATCTCTACAATATCAAATGGGCTATCAGGGGGAATAAAACCTAAGTTTGATAACAAACTTGTAGAGGATTTTTCCACATGAGAGGGAAACCAGATGCCACCAAATTCTTTCATAAGTGCAGGGATATCATCAAAAGAGATATCCGTAGCACTGATTAAAAGGCGCTCTACGATTCCACTTTGTTCATCTTCGTCATTTAATATCAATTGAGCTCCGAAGATTTCAGGTTTGTTTATGATATCTAAGAGGTGGTCATATACATAATCACTAAAAGTCAATGCTTTTTCTAAAGAAGGAAAAAGACATACCACATGAACCTCTTCCGAAGTAGTAAGTTCCATTCCTGGAATTACTGTGATACCATAGTTTTCGCCGTGCTTCATTGCAGGTGCACAGTTAAGACAAGTATTATGATCAGTGATTGCAATTACTTTTAAGCCTTTTAAGAAAGCCATGCCCACGATATTAGCAGGGGTCATATCTTTATCACCACAAGGTGATAGACAAGTGTGAATGTGTAAATCATAGGGAACTGGAATCATAGGCACATCAGCTCGTGAATTTTTAGACCAGCTTTAAAAGACGGCAACTCTGTTTTTATCAATGTAATATTTTCAGTAGTAGCTTTTGCAATTGCAACTTCAGGGACATCTATATTCTCTGAAAAAATAATGCAAGATGCATCAGCCAGGGATGCAACAGCTAACGTATTCATATTGGCTACAACTGTAATCCAAGCACTGTCTGGAGGACACTGCCCCATAGCAACACTGAGAAGATCGCAGCAAAATATTTCTGTAATCTCTCTGGAGTTATCACCTGGGACTAGTATGTTGAATTCTTTGATTTGAGATAATGTTTCTATATTCATGATGTTGAATCCTTTCTGATTTTTAATTGAAGTTCCATTTCTGCAAGTTCTTCTTTTAAGTGATTAGCGTATTCTTTCAAAACGTAAATACAATCATTTATCTGAGCTCTTCCCCGAACGACATCTTCAGCGAGAGCTTTACACGTAGGAGCGCCACAAGTACCACAATCTAGACCTGGTAGTTGTTTTTCTAGCGATTCAACAGCGGAAAGCATCGTGATGCTCTCTTGAAGAGTAGCGCCTAACTGGAAAACAGGTTCAAAAACAATCTTTTCATTCCAGTTAAAATCTGTACCTAATTCTTTAGCGATACTTGTCTTAGTAATAGGAAGATAACGGTTGAGCTTTTTTATCTTTGTAATAGCGATATAAGGGTTTTCTACATTAAGAACGCCACCGACACAGCCACCGCTACATGAGTTTAACTCTATGAAATCAATGTCTGGTAGTTTTTCATCTTCGAGATCTTCAAGCACAGGGATGATATTATCAATACCATCTGCAGCTAGATAACTATCTGTGAGAAGTCCAGCAATCTCACCACCACTAGCGCCCCAACCGATTCCAATTTTTCCAGAGTGAGATAAAGCCTTAAGTTCATCCGGATCGTGAGTCATGTGAGGTAAAAGTCTAGGGTAGATATCTTTGATTGCAACAACATGGTCGATATTGCTTCGTTCTACACCTAGTGGTGAACGAGCATAAGTTACTTTTGAAGGACAAGGTGAGATGAAAATTACTCCTATTTCGTCTTCCTTTAGACCAGTTGTCTTTACTGCGTGAGCTCTTGCTAACTGTGCAGCCACTTCAACAGGTGGCTTGAGTGGTAATAGCTTAGGGATTAGTGAAGGGAACTTTACTCGTATTAGACGAACTACGGTAGGACAGGCAGTACTGATAAAAGGTACACTTTCCTTGTGCTCTGCAATATAGTTACGAGAAGCTTCTGATACTAATTCTGCGGCAGCGCTCACTTCATAGACTGCATCAAATCCAATACGGATCAAAGCATTGAGGACAGTATCCACATATTCTAAGTTGTTAAATTGAGCATAGAGTGAGGGCGCAGGCAATGATACCGTGTATTTATAAGAGTTCAAAACATCTAAAGAATCAAAAACAGGAACTTTAGCATGATGAGGACAGTGTCGAATACATTTACTGCAGTCAATACAATGTTCGTCATTTATGATTGCTTTTCCATTGTGAACCCTAATCGCTTGAGTTGGGCAATGCTTAATGCAATTGATGCACCCCTTACAAGCGTCCTTGTTTAATTGGACAGAGTGCATGAATTTATCCATAGTGTATTCCTCCTAATTTGTAATAAATATATCCATTGTAACAATAGTACCAACATTTTCGGTGGTTTCAATGCTCATATCATCAGAATTTTTCTTCATATTTGGAAGTCCCATTCCAGCACCAAAGCCCAATGAGCGGATGTTGTCTGGAGCTGTAGAGAAACCAGCTTGCATTGCTTTTTCAACATCAGGGATACCAGGGCCTTTATCATTAAGTACAATATGTATCTTCTCACTATCTATATCAACAGTGATAGTCCCGCCATCTGCATGGATTACCATGTTAATCTCGCCTTCATACATCGCAATTGCGACTTTTCTAATCACTGCATTGTTTAGTCCCATCATTTTAAGTTTATTCTTTACATCACTGCTAGCTTCCCCAGCTCTTGTAAAATCCTCTTTAGAGACTGTATATTGAAATGAGATTACATTATCCATCTAGGCACCTCCTAATAATCCGTGTTGGTACAAAATACCACAGGTAGTAAACATATGATGTGTGGTGCGAAGAATAACGATATCTTTTTCATCTGCGAGTTTTAAAATTTGTTCATCAGGTTGTTTTCCTCGTACAAAGATTATGCAGACGATATCCATCATCTCAGCAGTTCGTACAACTTGAGGATTACAAAGACCTGTAATTAAAACAGAATGACCTTCGCCATATGCTAGAACATCACTCATCATATCGGACGAGAACACATGACTAGCCTCATGATTTAAGTGATTCTCTCCATAAAGAACCTCTGCGTGGATTAGTTCTTGAATTGTTTCTATCTTCATTTTATTTCCTCCTTGTTGGGTGAATGATACTTATCAGTATAGCATTAGAATTAGTAAAATTCAACAATTGTGACAATGGTTAGTTAGGTAAAACCTGTAAAATACATATAAAAAATAGTAATCGATAAAAAAATATCTATAAAATGTAAAATATATGACAAATTTTAGTCAAAGTTGGATAATGATTATAGATTTTTTGTGCAAGATGTGATAGGCTGTTTGGTATGATGAAATAGTCATGAGACATACCATCAAGAGTATTATTGAATTACTGTAAAAGGAGGTCTAAAATGCAAACTAAAAAGGAAACAGTTCCATTTAATGGAACGACTGAGCAAGCAGAAGAATTAAAAGCAGCAATTGAAGCATTGAAAAGTGAAAAAGGTGCCTTGATGCCAATGTTGCAAAAAGCACAAGATATTTATGGGTATCTTCCAATTGAGGTACAAACAATGATTTCGGATTATTCTGGAATCCCTCTTGAAAAGATATATGGTGTTGCCACATTCTATTCACAATTTTCTTTGACACCAAAGGGTAAATACCAAGTTTCAGTCTGTCTTGGAACAGCTTGTTACGTAAAAGGAGCAGGAGATTTATACAATGCGTTAATGACAAAACTAGACATCAAAGGTGGAGAGTGTACACCAGATGGGAAGTTTTCATTAGATGCATGCAGATGTGTAGGGGCATGTGGATTAGCGCCAGTTTTATTAGTAAATGAAGATGTCTATGGGCGTTTGACAGTAGATGATTTAGATGGCGTATTAGCAAAATACGAATAAAGTTATGATGAATGAAATATCGTTAAATATATTGGATGTTGCAGAAAATTCTACTCGTGCAAATGCTGAAAATGTGGAGATTACAGTCAGTGCATATACTGCAAGTGATGACTTAGTTGTAACGATTAAAGATGATGGTTGTGGAATGAGTGAGGAACAGGTGAGTCATGTGACAGATCCTTTTTTTACGACGCGAACAACTAGAAAAGTAGGTCTAGGTATTCCATTTTTCAAAATGGCTGCTGAACTTACAGGTGGATCATTTCGAATAGAATCAAGAGAAGGCGTAGGCACTTTAGTGGAGGCGGTGTTTAAGTTAAGCAACGTGGATCGAATGCCACTTGGAGATATCAATGCAACAATCTATACATTGGTTTCTTATCATGAAGATACTAACTTTAGATATGAATATAAGATAAATGATCAGTCATTTATACTAGATACAGTAGAGATGCGAAATATCATTGGAGATGTTTCCTTCCAAGAACCAGAGATCAGCCAGTTTATCAAAGGATATCTAGATGAAAATAAATCAGAAGTAGACAAATGTACAGAAATTGAAATTTAATAGGAAAGGTGATAATTATATGAAATCATTAGAAGAATTAAAAGCTATCCGTGAAAAAATGGAAGGTAAGGTTGGTGTGAGAAGTGAGAGCTCAGATCAAATCCGTGTGATCGTAGGTATGGCTACTTGTGGAATCGCGAGTGGAGCAAGGCCGGTACTTACTGCTCTTTCTGATAAAGTACAGGAAGAAAACATGGCTGATAAAGTCAGTGTTACACAAACAGGATGTATCGGACTATGCCAATATGAGCCAATTGTTGAAGTATTAGAGCCAGGAAAAGAAAAAGTTACTTATGTAAAAGTTACTCCTGAAAAAGCAGAAGAAATTTTTAACTATCACTTAAAAGATGGAAAAGTAATGACAAAATATACGATGAGTGCGAATCAAGAATAAAGGGGGTAAATACTTATGTATCGTTCACATGTCTTAGTGTGCGGAGGAACAGGATGTACTTCTTCAGGAAGTGAAAAAATCATCGAAACTCTAGAAAAAGAAATAAATAGCGCAGGTTTGCAAGCAGAAGTAGGTGTAGTAAAGACAGGTTGTTTTGGACTTTGTGCCTTAGGTCCAATTATGATTGTGTATCCAGAAGCTACATTTTACTCAATGGTAAAAGAAGAAGATATTAAAGAAATCGTAGAAGAGCACTTACTAAAAGGGCGTGTAGTATCAAGACTTCTATATGATGAAACGGTAAGTGGAGAAGAAGTGCTTCCTCTTCAAGAGACTGGATTCTATAAAAAGCAATTAAGAATTGCACTTAGAAACTGTGGGGTTGTTAACCCGGAAAACATTGAAGAATATATTGGAACAAGAGGATATGAGGCCCTTGGAAAAGTATTGACAGAGATGAAACCAGAAGATGTAGTTCAAGTAATGTTAGATAGTGGTCTAAGAGGACGTGGAGGCGGTGGATTCCCAACGGGTCTTAAGTGGAAATTTGCGGCAGGAAGCGTATCAGAGCAAAAGTACGTATGTTGTAACGCGGATGAGGGAGATCCAGGGGCATTCATGGATCGTGCAATCTTAGAAGGAGATCCACACGTAGTACTTGAAGCAATGGCAATTGCAGGATATACAATTGGAGCAAACCAAGGTTATATTTATGTACGTGCAGAGTACCCAATCGCCATCGATCGTTTGAACATTGCAATAGGACAAGCAAGAGATTTAGGATTATTAGGGAAAGACATATTTGGGACGGGATTTGATTTTGATATTGAATTAAGACTTGGAGCTGGAGCATTCGTTTGTGGGGAAGAGACTGCACTTATGACTTCAATCGAAGGAAATCGTGGAGAGCCAAGACCAAGACCACCATTCCCAGCAGTAAAGGGACTTTTTGAGAAACCAACAATTTTAAATAATGTTGAGACTTATGCAAATATTCCACAAATCATTCTAAATGGTGCAGAGTGGTTTGCGTCAATCGGAACAGAAAAATCAAAAGGAACAAAAGTATTTGCTCTTGGTGGAAAAATCAAGAACACTGGACTTGTAGAGGTTCCAATGGGAACAACACTTAGAGAAGTAGTTGAAGAAATCGGTGGAGGAATCCCAGGTGGCAAGAAGTTTAAAGCAGCTCAAACAGGTGGACCATCAGGTGGATGTATCCCAATCGAGCACTTTGATGTGCCAATCGATTTTGATAACTTAAGTGCGATTGGATCTATGATGGGATCTGGTGGACTTATCGTTATGGATGAAGATAACTGTATGGTTGATATTGCGAAATTCTTCTTAGAATTTACAGTAGATGAGTCTTGTGGGAAATGTACACCATGTAGAGTGGGTACAAAGAGAATGTACGAAATCTTAGATAAGATTACAAAAGGTCAAGGAACCATGGAAGACCTAGATAAATTGGAAGAGTTATGCCATCACTTAAAAGGAAACTCACTTTGTGCACTTGGTCAAACGGCACCAAACCCAGTTGTATCTACACTTCGCTACTTTAGAGATGAATACATAGCGCATATCGAGCAAAAGACTTGTCCGGCAAAAGTGTGTACAGACTTATTAAGCTTCAACATCGAAGCAGATAAGTGTAAAGGATGTACATTATGTAAGCGAGTATGTCCTGTAAATGCAATCGCTGGAGAAGTTAAAACACCACACGTGATTGATAAAGATAAATGTATCAAGTGTGGACAATGTATTGAAAAATGTAAGTTTAATGCAATTTACAAAGCGTAGTGGAGGATGGGAAAAATGGATAAATGTAATATTAAAATAAATGGCATTGATGTCCAAGTTGATGCGAATGCTACAATATTGGAGGCAGCACGTGAAGCTGGGTTTAAAATACCAACACTTTGCTATCTAAAAGAGATTAACGAAATTGGTGCTTGCCGTATGTGTATCGTAGAAGTAAAAGGTGCTAGAAACTTAGTTGCTTCATGTGTACACCCTGTAAATGAAGGAATGGAAATTACTACAAACTCGAAAGATTTGATTGATGCAAGAAGAAAGACACTTCAATTGATCTTATCTCAACACAATAAAGAATGTTTATCTTGTGTAAGAAGTGGAAATTGTGAACTTCAAAGCTTATGTAAAGAACTAGGAGTGACAGACGAGAATCACTTTGAAGGTGAGAATACACAATATGACTTAGATGAGTCAGCTACTCATATGGTAAGAGACAACAACAAATGTATCCTTTGTCGTAGATGTACAGCAGTTTGTTCTAAAGTCCAAGGTGTTGAAGTAATTGGAGCAAATGATAGAGGGTTTAATACATCTATAGGGTCTCCATTTGGAATGGGGCTTGGAGAGACAAGTTGTGTATCTTGTGGACAATGTATCACAGCATGTCCAACAGGTGCTTTATACGAAAAAGATGCTACGGATGATGTATTAGCAGCAATCGCTGATCCAGATAAAATTGTACTAGTGCAGACAGCACCATCGGTTAGAGCAGCTCTTGGAGAAGAGTTTGGATATCCAATTGGTACAGATGTAGAAGGAAAAATGGCAGCTGCACTTAGAAGAATCGGGTTTGATAAAGTGTTCGATACTGACTTTGCAGCAGACGTTACAATCATGGAAGAAGCGACAGAATTCCTAGATAGAGTACAAAATGGTGGAGTATTACCGCTAATCACATCTTGTTCACCAGGATGGGTTAAGTATTGCGAACACTACTATCCAGAGCTACTCCCACACGTATCAAGCTGTAAGTCACCACAACAAATGTTTGGAGCACTTTCTAAGACTTTCTATGCAGATAAGAATAACATTGATCCAAAGAAAATTGTGTGTGTAAGTGTTATGCCTTGTACAGCAAAGAAATTTGAGATTACAAGAGATGATCAAAATGCAGCAGAAGTAGTACCAGATGTAGATATAGCAATTACTACAAGAGAATTAGCCGTATTAATCAATAAATGTGGAATCGAATTCACGTCACTTCCAGAAGAGACATTTGACAATCCAATGGGAGAGTCAACAGGAGCAGCTGTTATTTTCGGAGCTACAGGTGGAGTTATGGAAGCAGCACTTCGTACAGCTGTAGAGACATTGACAGGCGAGGAACTGGCAAACCTTGACTTTACAGATGTTCGTGGAACAAAAGGTGTGAAAGAAGCTACTTATAATGTAGCAGGAATGGATGTAAATGTTGCAGTTGCATCTGGACTTGAAAACGCAAAGGTTGTATTAGAAAAAGTAAAATCAGGAGAAGCGAATTATCACTTTATCGAAGTGATGGGATGCCCTGGTGGATGTGTAAATGGTGGTGGACAGCCAATCGTATGCGCAGACACAAGAAACTTCACAGACGTAAGAAAATTACGTGCAGAAGTACTTTACAACAACGATGCGAACAAGCCGATTCGTAAATCGCATGAAAATCCATCGGTAAAAGCGTTATATGATGAGTATCTAGAAAAGCCTGGTAGTCACAAAGCGCATCATATCCTACATACATCGTATGTTGAGAGAACAATCAATTAATAGCAAGAGTTTTAAAGGGTAGAGTGAGAAATCATTCTGCCCTTTTGTGTTCTGTTTGAAGTAATTCACTTTTTTCTTGCAAAATTCACAAAATATAGTATAATGAATCAAAGATGGTAGAAAAACCATCACAAATACTATAATTAAATAAGACAGTTCGAAACCATCCTGTCTATAAACAAAACTAGGAATCGATTCTATGTAGGAGTACATAGAATATTTTATGTTGGATGGATGCTTAGATAGCATCTTTTTTTATGGAGAATTGTAGGCGAAATCCGACAGGAAGAATGGATTTCTGAGAAAGGAAAATATGTTAAGGTATTCAGAAATTAAAGAAAAAAACAAAAGAGAAATTGTGTTGCTAAGAGGAAGTGGATGTAAATGGAGGCGATGTCGTTTCTGTGATTATCACTTAGATTACTCCACTGATATGATTGATAATGAAGCGTTAAATGGTAGAGAGCTTCAAAAAGTAACAGGGAAGTATGGTGTTCTTGAAGTGGTGAATTCTGGAAGCTTTGTGGATTTACCAATGAAGACGATGGAAGCTATAGAGAAAGTATGTCTGACCAAAGGAATTAAGCAATTACATTTTGAATGTCATTGGAAAGATAGAGGTGCGATTAAAGCGTTGGAACATCATTTTGAAAAAGTAGGAATTGCAGTAAAACTAAAAATAGGGGTGGAAACTTTTGATGAATTATTTAGAGAAAGTTATCTTGATAAGGGGATGGAAGGTGTTGGACCTAAGGAAATAGCAGATTACTATGATGAGTGTTGCTTGTTGCAAGGAATACCAGGACAGACGGCAGAGTCAATGAAAAAGGATATCGAGATAGGACTCAAATACTTTGAGAGAGTATGTATCAATATTATGGTTGAGAATTCTAAGAAGATAAAACCAGATCCAAATGTGATTCGAATATTTGAAAGAGAATTATACCCTATTTACAAAGAGAATGAAAGAGTAGATGTATTATTAGAAAATACTGATTTTGGAGTAGGAGGAGAGCGTGATGAATAACGAAATTATTTTAATTATAAGCCTAATTCTAATTTATGGAGTAGTAGTGTTTTTCTACAAAACATTTGGGAGAAGTGGGTTGTATGTATGGACAGCTATAGCTACAATTACAGCAAATATTGAGGCGCTTATGCTAGTTGATGCATTTGGCATGGAAATGACATTGGGGAATATTCTGTTTGCATCTACATTTTTGGTTACAGATATATTGTCCGAAGCAGAGGGGAAAACTTATGCTAATAAAGCAGTGAAGATAGGAATTGCAGTAAATGTAGTTTTTATAATGCTTACAAGAAGTTGGTTTTTATACACCCCGAGTGAGAATGATTGGGCAATGCCATTTATTTATCCAGTTTTCAATAATACTACAAGGCTTTTAATTGTAAGCATAGTGGTATACGCTGTTGTGCAAGTTTTTGACGTGTGGTTTTATCATTTTATCTGGAAAAAAACTAGTGAAAAATGGGGAGATAGTAAAAGAGGATTATGGATAAGAAATAATGGTTCTACACTAATTTCACAGTTGTTAAATACAGTGCTTTTTACTGTAGGGGCATTTGTAGAATTGTATGATATGACTACTCTAGTTAGTATTATGATATCGAGTTATGTAATATTTATAGTGACTAGTCTAGCAGATACACCAATGGTATATATCAGTAGGAAAATGAAAAAGAATAGAGAAGAATAATAGTAATTACCCATCTGGCATTGGAATCTGTGCTAAGGTGGGTAATGTGCTACAGAAATATTGTGGAAAGTGGATGGAAATAGTGAAAAAAGATTGAGAATATAGATGAAAATTATTGTGAAATTATGTAGAAATTGTTATAATTTATAATGATTTGTTACCAGTGTGTGACCATGTTAGATTAGCATAGTAAGGTGAGAAAAAAACTAACATAAATACAATAATAGAGAAAAAAGGAGAAGGAGAATGAAGAAGACAAGCAGAAGTTTTACTAAAAGAATTATTGCTGCATGTATGGCAACAGTACTTGCAGTAACAGTTATTCCAGTAGGAATGCTAGGAATGGAAAAGGTAGAGGCAGCAACACAGCATGAGAAAACATATGATGGTGGTGTTTATAATCCACCAAATGTTGTGAATCTAATAGAAGGGGAAATAGTAGGAGCTTTTGAAGATGGATACGATGGCTGGGGGAAGAATATACTAAAAAGTGCTATCGAATCAGCAATTCCTGATAGTGGAACGGATTTGGAGGACTTTGTTAAAGCAGTGGACGATAGTGCAGTTCTTTCAGCAAGTGTAAGTGGTCACAGTGAAACAGCTGCAGGGGACTATATTACAACATTAACTTTTGGTATTTCTTTAGATATAGGGTTTTATGAATATACTCTTGCTACAACAACTTCAGAATTATATAGGTATACTATTAATCCAAAACCGTTAACAATCACAGCAACAGATTTTGACGTAAAGCAAGGAAATGATATTGATTCAAATCAGTATGAATATACTGTGTCAGGAATGATTGGAACAGATGATGCACAAGTGAGTGGTACACCTGAATATTCAACAAATTATATAGCAACTTCTAGTGAAAAAGGAGATATTCATCCAATCACTATCGGAAAAGGCGGGCTAGTTGTAGGGAATACAAATTACACATTGAATGGTGCCACATATCAAAATGGAACACTTACTGTTGTGGAAAATGATAACTTTGTAAGAAATGTTACAGTAGTTGAAAACAGTGGATATACATATAACGCAGCAAATCAGATAGATATGGCGAAAGCAGCATTTCTACAAAGTGCGAAATCTTTGATCCCATCGGAGATAGCGACTACCACGGAATCAATGAATATAGATGACGTAATGGTTACAGATTTAAGTGGCAATCTGATAACTGACATGAAAAATGCAGGCACATATAAGTTTTCACTAGCTCATTCAGGTGGAAAAGTAGGAACGTATGATAGCTATACAGTTACATTTACTCAAAATGTAACAATTAATAAAATGCCAGGTGTGGCAATCCAAGTAAACAGTCAAACAATGTCATTCAGTGACACATTAGATTTTGCGGTGTACACTGAGAATAATGTACCTAGTGCAGGGGTAAATCTTTTAGGCTTTTATATTACAGTACCAGAAGGCACTGAAAAAGCTGTTATATCAGACTTAGAATCGACAACTCTGAAAGTGGAAAAAGGAAATATATCTAAGCCATTCAATCTTTATGAAATGGCTGATCTAGATGTGGATACTAGTGTATTGGCTACAAACTATAAAGATATTGTAGTTGCAAAAGGAACATATTTTAGTATTGATGGCATGGAGGATGCATTAGAAGGAGCAATAGGGGAAGTGTTAGATCCAGTTACGGAAGAGCTTGGTCTACCATATGACTTAGGAACATACAATAAGCAATATGATGGAAAAGCAATTGCGCAATTAGAGGGCGAACAATTAACTGAAGTGAGCAATGAAGTGTTAAGTGAAATCGTAGATGCACTTGGTGAATTGGAAGATCAGCTAAATGGTATGAATTTACCAAGCGATGTGGAAGTGGAAGGCTTACCAGGTTCTCTTGATTTAGGCGGGGTTGAGATTCAGCTAGATGGGAAAATTGCAACAGAGATTAACAAAGTAATTACAGAGATTAACAAAGTGGTTAATCAAATTGAAAGTGGTGTTGATACGGGGATAGATTCTGTAGAAGAATTGACAGGGTTATTAGATTCTTTTGGGACAACTACATTTTCTTTAGAAGTTACTGAGTCTAACAAAGGACTTTCAGA
>CAYJHQ010000018.1:33562-35324 GCA_964369775.1 uncultured Lachnospiraceae bacterium | reverse complement strand
CTGATTATACAAGCAATGGTGGATTGTTTATTCCAGCGAACCCAGAAATTCTAGAAGCGATGTTATTGAATGATCATTATGTGACAGTGAAGCCATTAAACTACTTATTATTATCAAATGAAGTGAAGAATGAACTTTCAGCAGATGTATTAAATGCAGATGGAACAACAACATTAGGTTCAAACTATGCGATTACATATGTTGGAATGTCTAGTGATAAGTATTATGGAGAATTAGCAAAAGAAATCTATGAATCAAAAGTTTTTGTGGATGGTGAGTATGCGAAGCTAGTAAAGAAAATTGAAGACCTAAAGGAAAGAATAGAAGCAGCAGAAGATAAAGCAAATGCAGATTATGATGAATTGTTAAAAGAGTATGAAGAGTGTATCAAAGAATTAGATGACCTTAAAAAGGAAATTGCAAATAAAAAGGATGTGCTTTTAGGAGAAGTTGCAGACAGACTGGAAAATGCGGATGAAATTATTGATGCTATTTCTAAGTATATCGGTGGAATTGATAAAGAAGCATTGAAAAAGGCTCTTGAAGATTATGCAACTGAAGCTCTAGATAAACTCTTAGACGAGCTAGAAGCAAAAGCGAAAGATTTGGCGAAACAACTTTTAGATGCAGCAATTGAAAAAGCGTACGAAGATTTCAATAGTCTAGGTTTAGAAGAAAAAGCAGCAGAGTTAGCTAAAATGCTAAATGAGGAAATTGAAAAAGCACTTGCCCTAGCGGATGAGAATCTACCAGTAGAAGTAGAACTTGGAAGCGCTGCAAAAGAGTATGATGGAAAACCTTTCCTAGTGAACGAAACACAAGTAGCAACAAAATTAATGGATGAGCTCGCAGCTATAGAAGGGAAAGTGACTGGTGAAGAAATTACTGCACTATCGGATCTTGTGCTAAAAGATATTATTTTAGAGGCTTTACCAAAAGATGTGATTGAGAGTTACAATGCAGCGAACAAGGTGTTAGAACAGTTTGGTATAGAGACAGTAACAATTGGAGAAGTGATAGAGGTTTCGGTACAAGAAATCGAGATTGCAAAAAATGACGTAGAGACATTACTAAATGAAGAACTTGCTAAATTGACAGGAGAGTTTGATAAGGTAGAAGAACTTTTAAATAAGGCAAACCAAATGTCAGTAGCTGAGCTTGAAGAAGAAATCGAAAAACTTGGATGCAAATATTTGAATATTGAAATTACTGGAAATACCAGTGTAAAAGATGTTGAAGGAGATACAATAACAATTACAATATCGGTAAATCTTTTTGATAATACACATGATTTACTAATTGGAACATATGACTTAAATATTTCACCAATCTATTTAGATGTTGAGGTTGACAATCAGACAATTAAAGAAAATGAACAGTTTGATAAAGAGAGATTTATAATTGAAAATAATCTGACTACTGATTTGATGGAAGAGGCAAGAGAGAGTGTTGAGTTGGTAGAAGAAAATAATGTTTTAACAGTTCAGCTTGTAAATGGAGTGAAAAACTTTGGACTTGGCGATGTGACTACTGGAACTTTGACTGTTGAAAAAGATGATGACAACGACGGTGATGACAACGACGGTGATGACAACGACGACGATGACAACGACGACGATGACAACGACGACGATGACGACAACAACGACGACGGTGATGACAACAACGATGACGATGACAACAACGACGACGGTGATGACAACAACGATGACGATGACAACAACGACGACGGTGATGACAACAACGATGATGGCAACAATGG
>CAYJHQ010000018.1:0-33462 GCA_964369775.1 uncultured Lachnospiraceae bacterium | reverse complement strand
AGCAGCAGCTCCAGTAGAATTAGCAGATGAAGCAACACCATTGGCAGAAACACCTGTAGTAGAAGATAATACAGACGAAACAGATGAGGTGGCTGTTGAAGATGAAGATGTTCCATTAGATGCAGGATCAGGTCTAGAGCAAGGCATGAATACAATGGCAGTTATTTTATGGAGCTTGTTAGCAATAGCATTGATGGCATTAGGATTTTTTGTCTTTCTTGCAAAGAAAAGACGTAAAGAGGAAGAAGCGGAATAAGAAATAAATAAAGGAGTGTCGTAAGTGATTAGATGTTTAATATCATTTGCGACACTCTTTTTGGTACATGTGAAAGTAGATGTTTCCTAACAATAAAACAGAACATTTGTTTGCAAACACGTCTAACATATGCTATAATTCATGTACGTAAAGAGTATGAGAATAGAAATAATAACTTCGTATAAAATAATAAAGAGGGTGGAGGTGTATCAGATGGAGATGTTTGATTTGAAGGCGGAGTTTGATCCTACTGGAGATCAACCACAGGCGATTAAAGAATTAGTTGAAGGATTCAAAGAAGGGAACCAATGTCAGACTTTGTTAGGAGTAACTGGATCAGGAAAGACATTTACTATGGCTAATGTAATAAGAGAATTGAATAAACCGACCTTGATTATTGCGCATAATAAGACGCTAGCAGGACAACTCTATGGAGAGTTTAAAGAGTTTTTTCCGAATAATGCAGTTGAATATTTTGTATCTTATTATGACTATTATCAACCAGAAGCTTATGTGCCATCCTCAGATACTTATATTGCGAAGGACTCTTCTATAAATGATGAGATTGATAAATTGCGCCACTCTGCTACAGCAGCACTTGCTGAGCGAAACGATGTGATTATTATAGCTAGTGTTTCCTGTATTTATGGACTTGGAAGTCCGATTGATTATCATGAGATGGTAATCTCACTGCGACCTGGAATGATTAAAGATAGAGATGAGATGATTCGCAAACTGATTGAGATTCAATATGATAGGAATGATATGGATTTTCATCGTGGAACGTTTCGAGTAAAAGGGGATGTTGTAGATATTTTCCCAGCATATGCAGAGGATTTTGCAGTAAGAGTAGAGTTTTTTGGAGATGAGATTGAACGATTGATTGAAATTGATCGATTGACTGGTGAGATCAAGAAAGAGCTGGGTCATATTGCAATTTTTCCAGCATCTCATTATGTAGTGTCGAAAGAATCGATTTTTCGAGCTACCGAAGCTATTGAAAATGAATTAGAAGGGCAGATTAAGTTCTTTAAAAGTTCAGATAAGTTGATAGAAGCACAACGGATAGAAGAACGAACAAATTTCGATGTTGAGATGTTGAAAGAAACTGGGTTTTGTTCAGGAATTGAGAATTATTCCAGGCATTTAACAGGATTAAAAGAAGGAGAACCACCACATACATTAATCGACTATTTTCCGGATGAATTTTTAATGATCATAGATGAATCTCATAAAACGATTCCTCAGATTGGGGGCATGTATGCAGGAGATCAATCTCGTAAATCAACACTTGTAGATTTTGGTTTCCGATTACCTTCAGCAAAAGATAACAGACCATTGAATTTTGAAGAGTTTGAGGGAAAAATTGATCAGATTATGTTTGTGTCTGCTACGCCAGGAAAATATGAAGAAGATCATGAGCTGATGAGAGCAGAACAAGTGATACGACCAACCGGACTGTTAGATCCAGAAGTAGAAGTTCGCCCAGTTAAAGGACAGATTGATGACTTGATTATGGAAGTGAAAAAAGAGATTAAGAACAAAAATAAGATTCTAATCACAACACTTACAAAGCGAATGGCTGAAGATTTGGCAGATTATATGCGAGAAGTGGGACTCAGAGTAAAGTACCTACATTCTGATATAGATACATTAGAGCGAAGCGAGATTATTAGAGATATGAGATTAGATGTCTTTGACATATTGATAGGAATTAACCTGTTAAGGGAAGGCTTGGATATTCCAGAGATTACGCTTGTGGCAATTTTAGATGCGGATAAAGAAGGATTTTTAAGATCAGAGACCTCTTTGATTCAGACAATAGGAAGAGCAGCTCGTAATGCAGAAGGAAGAGTAATCATGTATGCAGATAACATCACCGATTCTATGGATAAAGCGATTAAGGAGACTAAAAGAAGAAGGGAAGTGCAAAAGGCATACAATGAAAAGAATGGAATTACACCTCAGACTATTAAAAAAGCGGTTCGCGATTTGATCAGTATTTCGAAGAAGGTAGCAAAGGAGCAGTTTAAACTTGAAAAAGATCCAGAATCTATGAATAGAGAAGAATTGCAAAAGTTATTAAAACAGATGGAGAAGCAGATGAAAAAAGCAGCAGCTGATCTTAATTTTGAAGCAGCAGCTCAATTAAGGGATCAGATGATTGAGATAAAAAAACAGTTACATTAAGGAGTAAATGATGAAACAATATATAAAGATACGTGGGGCAAACGAACATAACTTAAAGAATATAGATTTGGATATTCCAAGGGATGCATTCGTTGTGTTGACAGGATTGAGTGGGTCGGGAAAATCTTCACTGGCTTTTGATACTATATATGCAGAGGGACAGAGACGGTATATGGAGTCTCTTTCCTCTTATGCTAGGCAATTCCTAGGACAGATGGAAAAACCAAATGTAGAGAATATAGAAGGGTTGTCACCTGCTATTTCGATTGATCAAAAGTCAACAAATAGAAATCCTCGTTCTACAGTAGGGACGGTAACAGAGATTTATGATTACTTTCGTCTCTTATATGCAAGAATAGGGATTCCTCATTGTCCAAAATGTGGAAAAGAGATCAAGAAACAGACGGTGGATCAGATGGTAGATCAAATCATGGAGTTGCCTACAGGGAGCAAGATTCAGTTGTTAGCACCTGTGGTTCGAGGAAGAAAAGGAACTCACGCAAAACTTTTTGAACAAGCTAAGAAAAGTGGATATGTTCGTGTGCGAGTAGATGGAAATATGTATGAGTTATCAGAACAGATTGAATTGAATAAAAACATCAAACACAATATAGAGATTATTGTTGACCGCCTTATTGTAAAAGAAGGGATTGAAAAAAGGCTTAGCGATTCAGTAGAAAGTGTATTGCAGTTATCAGAAGGTTTATTGACTATAGATGTAATAGATGGAAAAGAGCTTCAGTTTAGTCAGAGCTTTTCGTGTCCGGATTGTGAAATTAGTATTGATGAGATTGAACCTAGAAGCTTTTCGTTTAATAACCCATTTGGTGCTTGCCCAGAATGTTCCGGATTAGGATATAAGATGGAGTTTGATATTGAACTGATGATTCCAAACCAAAATTTGAGCATTTTGGAAGGTGCTATTGTTGTTATGGGATGGCAATCTTGTAATCAAGAAGGAAGTTTTACGAATGCGGTTCTAAAAACACTTGCGTCTGAATATAAATTTAATTTAGACACACCTTTTAAAGAGTATTCAGATAAAGTAAAGGATGTCATCATCAATGGAACAAATGGAAAAGAGCTTCGAGTTCCATACAAAGGTCAACGTGGTGAAGGGGTATATGATGTGGCTTTTGAAGGATTAGTGCGCAATGTGGAACGTAGATATAAAGAGACATTTTCAGAAGCTTCTAAGGCGGAATATGAAACATTTATGCGAATTACACCTTGTCATGAGTGCAAAGGGCAAAGGCTTAAAAAAGGAGCACTTGCAGTGACTGTTGGAGGAGCTAATATAGCAAAAGTCACTGAATTTTCTATTGAAAAATTAGATGAATTTCTAAAAGGATTAGAGTTATCAGAAACTCAGAGAATCATCGGAGGACAAGTATTAAAGGAGATTAGAGCAAGGGTAGGTTTTTTGGTGAATGTAGGACTTAACTACTTAAGCCTAGGGAGAGCTACAGGTACCCTCTCAGGAGGAGAAGCGCAAAGAATTCGACTTGCAACACAGATAGGATCAGGGTTAGTGGGCGTTGCATATATATTAGATGAGCCGAGTATAGGGTTACACCAAAGGGACAATGATAAGTTACTAGATACACTCAAGCACCTAAGAGATCTAGGGAATACATTGATAGTGGTAGAGCATGATGAAGATACGATGATGGAGGCGGATTTTATTGTAGACATCGGTCCAGGTGCTGGAGAACTTGGAGGAGAAGTGATAGCAACAGGTACTGCAGAGCAGATTATGGCTAACAATAAATCGATAACAGGTGCATATTTAAGTGAGCGTATTAAAATACCAGTTCCAAAAGTCAGAAAAGCGCCTACTGGCTATATCAGTGTGAAAGGTGCAAAAGAAAATAATTTAAAAGATATAGACGTAGATTTTCCTCTAGGGATTATTACTTGTGTGACAGGAGTATCGGGATCAGGAAAAAGTTCGCTAGTTAATGAGATTTTATATAAAAGCTTAGCAAGACAATTGAATCGAGCGAGAATCATTCCTGGTAAACACAGTGGAATTGAAGGGTTAGAACAAGTAGATAAGGTAATCAATATTGACCAATCGCCAATAGGAAGAACACCCAGATCTAACCCAGCCACCTATACAGGTGTATTCGATTTGATTCGAGATTTATTTGCTACAACTGCTGACGCTAAGGCGAGAGGATATAAAAAAGGGAGATTTAGCTTCAATGTAAAAGGTGGTCGTTGCGAAGCGTGCAGTGGGGACGGAATACTTAAAATAGAGATGCACTTTTTACCAGATGTGTACGTTCCATGTGAAGTTTGTAAAGGGAAGCGGTATAATAGAGAAACTTTAGAGATAAAATATAAAGGGAAGAACATTTATGATGTTCTTGACATGACTGTTGGAGAAGCTTGCGAATTCTTTGAGAATATTCCGAGTATCAAAAGAAAGATGGAAACTCTAAATGATGTTGGTTTAAGCTATATTCGATTAGGGCAACCTTCCACTCAGTTATCAGGAGGAGAGGCACAGAGAATAAAGTTGGCGACTGAACTTAGTAAGAGAAGTACAGGAAAAACAGTATATATCTTAGATGAGCCAACAACGGGACTTCATTTTGCAGATGTCCATAAATTGACAGAGATTTTAACGAGACTATCAAAGGATGGTAACACTGTAATAGTAATCGAGCATAACTTAGATGTAATTAAGACGGCGGATTACATTATTGATATTGGTCCAGAAGGTGGGGATAAAGGCGGTACGGTAATTGCCAAAGGAACTCCAGAAGAAATTGCAATGGTAGAAGAGTCTTATACTGGGAAATATATTAAAGGGAAATTGTAAAAAACCTATAAATATAGAAGAAAGACCTTTTCATTTGTAATAAAGTCTATTATAATACTTGTATTGCTCTCCAAGCAGGTGATTAGAGGAGAGTGGTTTTAAGGGGAGAATAGCAAAATCTGGGAGGAGTTTAATATGTCGGCAGATATTGGAATAGATTTGGGCACAGCAAGTGTTCTTGTATATGTAAAAGGAAAAGGTGTAGTCTTAAAAGAACCATCAGTGGTTGCTTATGATAGAGATAGTAATACGGTAAAGGCAATTGGAGAAGAAGCAAGATTAATGCTTGGAAGAACACCTGGAAATATTGTAGCGGTACGCCCACTACGTCAAGGTGTAATATCAGATTATACAGTTACAGAGAAGATGATTAAGTACTTTGTGCAAAAAGCAATAGGACGAAGAACGTTTAAGAAGCCAAGGATTAGCATCTGTGTGCCTTCGGGTGTGACAGAAGTAGAAAAAAATGCAGTAGAGCAAGCTACCTATGCAGCGGGAGCAAGAGAGGTTCGTTTGATCGAAGAACCAGTAGCAGCAGCTATAGGAGCAGGAATAGATATAGCAAAGCCTTGTGGGAACATGATAGTAGATATTGGTGGAGGAACTGCCGATATTGCAGTGATTTCATTAGGTGGTACCGTAGTGAATACATCTCTTAAGGTAGCGGGAGATGATTTTGATGATGCAATTGTCCGATTTATGAGAAAGAAGCATAATCTTCTAATCGGAGAGCGAACTGCAGAAGATATTAAGATAAAGGTAGGTACAACCTATCCATTAACAGAAGTTGAGACTATGGAAGTTAGAGGGCGTAATCTAGTGACAGGTTTGCCGAAAACAGTGACAGTATCATCGGTTGAGACTGAAGAGGCGCTTCGAGAAATTTCGGGTCAGATTGTGGAGGCTGTTATAGAAGTGCTTGAACAGACACCACCTGAACTATCAGCTGATATTTTAGAAAGAGGTATTGTTCTTACTGGAGGAGGAGCGATGCTTCGTGGTCTAGAAGAGATGATTGAAGAACGAACAGGTATCAACACGATGACAGCTGAGGAACCGATGAAAGTAGTGGCGATTGGAACTGGTCAATATATTGAATTTTTAAGTGAAAACAAAAGTATATAAGAGGGCGAAGAAGGACGGGGAGATACCGTCCTTAAATGCGTTGTGAAGAGGATTACGAATGAAGATTTCAGGATATGTGGAGCATATTGTATATAGAAATGAAGAAAATGGATACACCGTATTTCAACTAAATAATGATGATGGCGAAGTGACTTGCGTTGGTAGCTTCTCATTTATAAATGAAGGAGATCCGATAGATGTAACAGGTGAGTATACAAACCACTCCACTTATGGCAGTCAATTCAAAGTAGAGGAACATGAGATAAAAGAACCAGAAGATGTAATATCGATGGAACGATACCTAGGGTCGGGTGCGATAAAAGGTGTAGGACCAAAGCTTGCGGAGAAGATAATAAAGAAATTTAAGGGAGATACTTTTCGGATCATTGAAACACAGCCAGAACGATTGGCGGAGATAAAAGGGATCAGTAGTCGTATGGCTCGAGAAATTGGGGTCCAGATGGAAGAGAAAAAAGGGCTTCGGAAAGCTATGATATTTTTGCAAAAATACGGAGTAGCTACGACACTTGCGGCAAGAATCTATCAACACTACGGACAGAGCATATATAAAGTAGTCGAGGAAAATCCCTATCAGATTGCTGATCATGTTCCAGGAGTTGGATTTAAAACAGCTGATGAAATAGCGAACAAGGTAGGTATTCATACTGATTCAGATTTTCGAATACGAAGTGGAATATTTTATACCTTAACACAAGCATCAGCAGAAGGGCATATATTCCTTCCGCAGTCGACGTTGCTTACAAGAGCTTCTGCATTACTCAATGTAGAGATTAAAGATATGGAAAAATATATATCAGACTTATCAATTGAGCGAAAGGTGATTATAAAAGAAGAGGAATGGGACAAAAGAGTGTACCCAGCTTCCTTTTACCATATGGAATTAAATACTGCAAAATTATTGCATGAATTGGATATGAAAAACGAAGTGGCAAATGTCGTGATAGAGAAGAAGATATTTGACATAGAAAAAGAGATAGAGCAATCGCTAGATGAAAAACAAAAACAAGCAGTAATAGAAGCTATTCAAAATGGACTGCTGGTTGTTACAGGGGGGCCAGGAACAGGAAAGACTACAACGATTAATGCTATGATTCAACTTTTTGAGCAGGAAGGGTTAGATATCTGCCTTGCAGCCCCAACAGGAAGGGCGGCTAAGAGAATGACAGAGACTACAGGATATGAAGCAAAGACTATCCATAGGCTTTTAGAAGTGAATGGCAATCCAGACGATGAAAACAGCGGAATGTTTCAGCGAAATATTACCAATCCATTAGAGACTGATGTGATTATTATTGATGAGATGTCAATGGTAGATTTACCACTTATGCACGCACTTTTAATGGCTATCATTCCAGGTACAAGATTGATTTTAGTGGGAGATAGAAATCAACTTCCAAGTGTGGGGGCTGGAAGTGTATTGAAAGACATTATTGATTCTAGAGAATTTCCAGTAGTGGAGCTGACTAAGATTTTTCGTCAAGCGAGTGAAAGTGATATCGTAATCAATGCGCATAAAATTAATCAAGGTGAAGAAGTGCTTGTAGATAATAAAAGTAAAGACTTTTTCTTTCTACAACGAAATGACCCAAATACAATAATTAGTGTTGTGATTCAACTAATTCGGGATAAACTGCCAAAGTATGTAGATGCTGGAATTAACGATATTCAAGTGTTAACTCCGACGAGAAAAGGACTTTTAGGGGTAGAGCGATTGAATAAAATCTTACAAGAGTATTTAAATCCGAAGAGCAAGGAGAAGGCTGAGAAAGAATATGGTGATCGGCTGTTTCGTGTTGGAGATAAGGTAATGCAGATTAAAAATAATTATCAACTAGAATGGGAAGTTGCGACAAAGTTTGGGTTAGTAGTTGATAAAGGTTTGGGTGTATTTAATGGGGATACAGGAAAAATCACTGAAATTAATCAATATGATGAGACAGTTATAGTAACATATGATGAGGAAAAAGTGGTAAAATATCCATATAAGATATTAGATGAATTAGACCATGCATATGCAATCACAATTCATAAATCTCAGGGAAGTGAATATCCTGCAGTAGTCATTCCATTGTTGCAAGGTCCAAGAATGTTGTATAATCGTAATCTTCTTTATACAGCTGTAACAAGAGCGAAAAAGTGTGTGACGCTCGTTGGAGAGATGAATGTATTCCAAGAAATGATTCAAAATAATCATGAACAAAAGAGATATACGAGTCTTAACGAAAGCATTCAAGAATTTAAACAAAATTGTTCTTGAACTACTATACCCTAGTCGATGTATACTTTGTGATTCCTATAGCAACACAGGAGTCTGTAAGAAATGTCAGAAAAAATATAACTTTATAAAAGAACCAAGATGTATGAAATGTGGAAAACCTGTAGAAGATGAAACAATGCATTGTTTGGATTGTCAAAATTCAAAGAAGTACTTTTTAACAGGTAAAAGTTTGTGGAGCCATAAAGGAAGTGTAAAAGATTCTATTTATCGTTTTAAATATAAAAATAGACGGGTTTATGCAAAAATCTATGGTGAAATGTTAGCAGAAGTCTTTAATAAAGATATCAAAGAGTGGGAAGTTGATGCTATGGTTCCAGTTCCGATACATAAAAAAAGAAGGAAATCAAGAGGGTATAACCAATCAGAACTTTTGGCAAATGAACTAGAAAAAAGGCTAGATATGCGTATAACAATCTATGAAAATTGGGTACGTAGAACAAAAAATACTACAAATCAAAAAAAACTAGATAATAAAAAGCGTTCTAGCAATGTAAAAGGTGCATTTTTACTTAGTGAGTTGAAGGTGAAAACACCAAAAACGGTGCTTATAATAGATGATATTTATACAACGGGTGCTACGATTAACGCAATAGCTAAATTATTAGTAGAAAATGGTGTAGAGAATGTATATTTCATAACTATAAGTATTGGACAAGGCTTCTAAAAATATGATATACTGAAATGTAGTAATGAGTAGAGGTGACAGGTATGTTGAATGAAGAACGAATAAAGGCAATGGTGAAATTGGCTCGATATGAAAGTGGAGAAAAGAATAAAAATATTCAGATAGCTGACTACTATAAGGTTGATTATGTGAGTCTTAATGTAATAGTAAGCCTTCTTTGGATGACTGTAGGTTATGCACTGATAGCAGGTGGTTTTATTTTACTGAATCTAGAGACAGTTTTAGGCGGCATCAGTGAAGAGCGAATATCAACGTTACTAGTGATGCTTGTTGGAGGATTGTTGTTATTTTGGGCAATAGGTGGAATAGTAGCAGGTAGTTACTATGCTAACAAGTATAATCAAGCAAAAAAAGAGGCAAAAAAATATTATCAAGCATTGAATGAACTAGTTCGTGCGTATAAAAAGGAGAGTAAAGATGAGTAATATTTACATTATAAAAGAGCAAATGATGACTTTGTACGCGAAATGGTCAAGATGGATTGATATGGGACTTCGATTTATTGTTAGTATTATAGTCTTTACTTATATCAATGACACAATAGGCTACATGAGTGAATTAGACAATATGGTCATAGTAATTGCCCTATCAGTGATTGCAGCATTTTTTCCACTTAGCATTACTGTATTAATTGCAGTCGGATTGATCCTAGCACATTTAAGTGCATTTCATCTGATGTTTATGGGGGTTACAGCAATATTATTTTTTCTCGCATTTGTATTTTGTTTTCGTTTCACAGCAAAAGGTGCTGGGATTTTACTACTAACACCTATCTCCTTTTTCTTGGGAGTGCCTTATGTTATGCCAATTGCAATAGGTCTAGTAGGAACAGTAGCAGGAATTGTTCCGATGATATTAGGAGCATGTCTATATTTCTATTTTCTTTTTGTTCATGATATAGAAGGTGTTATGAAAAATGTAGACGATGCTGTAAAAATGACAGCAGATAAAACAGAAGTTTATAATGCGAAAGTGGCAGAGGTTCAAGCGTTAACAGAACAAGCAGCAGAACAAGCTGTTATAGATGAGACGCAAGCAGCAGCAGATGTAGCAGCAGGAGAATTGAGTACAGCAACCGCAGCCCAAGAAGCTGCAGAAGCAACTTTATCTGATTTAGAAAGTGGTGGAATATTTACTGAACTATTAGAGCAATTAGTTTTAAATAAAGAATTATGGATAGCGGTTGGGATGTTTGTAATAGGTATATGTGTAGTGTACGGAATTAGAAAGTCAGGAATTGCACATAATTGGAAGATCGCAACAGCATCAGGTATAGCGATTAATTTTGTAGTTGTAATTTTTGGAAGCATGATTTTTGACTTGTCTATACCACTTGGAACTTTAATATTAGGAAATATTTTAGCACTGTTTGTAGGTTTAGTATTTGAGGTGATGTTCTTAGGAGTTAACTATAATCGTACAGAGAGTCTAGATTTTGAAGATGACGAATACGTGTACTATGTAAAAGCTGTGCCAAAGGTACGTATCGCAAAAAAACAAAAGACTGTAAAAAAAATAAATAGCAATACAAAAAAACCAAATAGCCAGAGCAAGAAGTCAACGGGATCTAAAAGTATAGATAAAAAAGAAGATTTACAACAGACAAGAGTTATAGGGAAGAAATAAATAAATAGGATAACTAGAAAGGTAGGAGGTGCTAAAATGAAGTCTATTACAAGTTTTTTACAAGAATATATTGACCTTAATTATTTTCCAAGAATTGGGTTTGTAGATATTGTAGAAATATTGATTCTTGCGTATTTGGTGTTTCATTTATTGAAATGGATTAAGAATACAAAAGCTTGGATGCTTTTAAGAGGAATCATTGTAATTACCCTTTTTATTTTGGTTGCAGCTATCTTTAACATGGACACAATTCTGTTTATTGTAAATGAGTCGATTAGCGTATTTGCGATTGCAGGTGTGGTAGTATTTCAACCAGAGCTGAGAAGGGCATTGGAACAACTGGGAAATAAAAACTTTTTAAATAGTATAACTATGTTTGATAAGAATAAAGAAAGCCTACGTTTTTCAGATGAAACTATCAAAAGTATTGTTTCGGCATGCTTTGAAATGGGAAAAGGGAAAGTTGGAGCCCTTATAGTTGTGGAGCAAGATATTTTATTAACAGAATATATTAAAACTGGAATAGAGATGGATTGTATTTTATCAAAGCAAGTATTGGTCAATATATTTGAACATAATACGCCATTGCACGATGGTGCGGTTATTGTGCGAGGAGATAGAATTAAGGCGGCTACTTGTTACTTGCCGCTTTCAGACAATATGAATTTAAGCAAGCAATTAGGTACTAGGCATAGGGCTGCTGTTGGAATGAGTGAAAACAGTGATGCACTTGTAATCATTGCGTCAGAAGAAACAGGCTATGTTTCAATCGCGTACAATGGTGTACTTCGTTTAAACATAACAGAAGAATCATTGACTAAAGAATTAACTACCTTAAGCAAATTACACTTGGATGTAAAAAAACGCTCTTTTGGAATTAACAAATTAAAAAGGGGGCGTTCGGATGAAAAATAAATTATTGAAAAATATAGAATTAAAAATTGTTTCCCTTTTTATAGCTTTATTTATATGGATTGGAGTTTATAACATAGCAGATCCGGTTGTTGAAGAGTCATTCAACAATGTAGCAATCACGATTGAGAACCCTGAAGTTATCACAGATTTAGGGAAGACTTATCAAGTGGCAAATGGAACGTTGACAACTACGGTAACAGTTAAGGCTAAGAGATCCCTTGTTGATGAAATTCAAATAGAGGATTTGATTGCAACAGCAGATTTTAAAGAAATTCAATTACAATCATTTGTTCCAATTACAGTTGAGGTTAAGGGGCTAACTGATGGAGAGTTTGAAGCATCAGCCACACCAGGAAACCTAGAACTTATAGTAGAGGATAGTGAAAGTAAGACATTCCCAATTACAGCTGTAGCATTAGGAGAAGCAAGAGAAGGATTTAGTTTAGGTGAGTTAGTTGTAGACCCAGAGACTATTACAATTAGTGGTCCAAAGTCACTGGTAGAAGATATTGACAGAGTGGTTGCACAAGTAGATGTATTTAATGTATCGGCTAATACAGTCTTAGAAGCAGACATTATCATTTATGGAGATGACGACACCGTAATGGATTCAACACTTTTGACACAGAAGTTAGATAAAGATCCTGAAGTTCATGTAGAGGTTCTAGAATCAAAAGAAATTCCAATAGCAGCCACTGTAGGAGGAACTCCGCCAGAAGGATACAAAGTTGCTAATGTAACAATTGAACCGCAAACAATTTCATTAGTAGGGGAAAAAGAATTAATTGAAAGTATTTCTGAAATTGAGATTCCTGCATCTGCAATAGATGTAACAGATACTACGGGAAAATTAGAACAGGTAGTAGACATTACAAAGTATTTACCAGAAGGATTGAAACTAGTAGATGATACATTGAACTCTATTGTGATAACAGTTCAAGTAGATCAGATAGGAACTCGGACTGTTGAAGTTCCTGTAGAATCAGTTGAAGTGTTGAACAATCCAGAAAATTTAAATCTAACATATGATCAAACGGAGGGGATTATACTTACGTATGAAGGTGAAGATGAGAGTTTAGATCAGATTTCAGTGGATAAAATGAAGTTGAGTATAGACTTATCTGGGTACTCTAAAGAAGGAAAATATGAGGTACCCGTGACAGTATCAAGCATAGATGGAGTTACTTTGTTAAACCCTGCTATTGTGAAAATACAGTTGACAGATAAATAGGAGATAGGAATGGTAGAAAAGAATGGTAGAAAAGAAAGTGATAATTAAAAATCCTACGGGTTTGCACTTAAGACCAGCAGGTTTACTTTGTAAGACAGCAGCACAATTTCAATCTGAAGTTAAAATATATATTAGAAACAATGAAACCAATGCAAAAAGTGTTTTAAGTGTTTTAGGTGCATGCATTGTGAGTGGAGAAGAGATTACTTTGAGATGTGCTGGAGAAGATGAAGTGGAAGCTTTAGATTCGATTGTAGAATTGATTGAGAGTGGGTTAGGCGAATAAAATACAAAAGGAGTATTTGATGATGGGAAAAGCAACTTTAGTAGTTATGGCAGCAGGAATAGGAAGTCGTTTTGGAGGAGGTATCAAACAGTTAGAACCAGTAGGACCAAATGGAGAGATTATTGTTGACTACTCGGTATATGATGCAATAGAAGCTGGGTTTGACAAGGTTGTATTTGTGATTAGACGAGATATTGAGAAAGATTTTAAAGAAGTAATAGGTACTCGAATTGCGAAGATGATAGAAGTTGAATATGCTTTCCAAGAAGTAAGCGATATACCAGACCAATTTAAAGAGAAATATAAAGCGAGAAGAAAACCGTGGGGAACTGGTCAAGCAATACTAGTATGTAAAGAAATAGTAAAAGAGCCATTTTTAATTATTAATGCAGACGATTACTATGGAAAAGAAGCGTACGAAAAAGCATTCGCTTACTTGACAAAAGTTGATATTTCTGCTCCTTTAAAAGAGATTGCTATGATTGGATTTGAACTTGGTAACACTTTAAGTGAGCATGGAGGTGTGACTAGAGGTGTATGCCAAACAGATGCAGACAGTTATTTGGAACAGATTAATGAGACTAAGAATATTGAAAAATCTGGAAGAGGTGCTACTACAGTTATAGATGGAGAGCAAATTTATTTTGAAAAAGAGACACCAGTATCAATGAATATGTGGGTGGTTTCACCTAAATTTATCGAAGTACTTGAGAGTGGTTTTCAGACATTTTTGGAAGAGATTGATGAGCAATATGAGACAACAGAATATCTTCTACCAATAATAGTAGGAGAAAAACTTAAACGAGAAGAATTAGCAGTTAAGGTGCTAAAATCCAATGATAAGTGGTTTGGAGTAACTTATCAAGAAGATAAAGAGATTGTAGTAAATACAATTAAAAGGCTACTAGAAAAAGGAGTTTATCCTAAAAATTTAAATAAGTAAAGTACAAGAAGAGGATTTGATTATGTTTAGAAGAAATAAAGTAATTGCATTATTATTTAGTGTTTGCATGATGTTTGGTTTTTTATCAATGACGACTTATGCACAAGAGGCAAGGATTAGTTATTCTGATTTAGAAACTCCAGCAGGCGAGCAGTTTGATATAAATATCTTAGTTAATGATAATGATGGAGAAGCTTTAGGGGATGTTACTGTTGTCATGGAGTATGATAGTAGCCAGATTCAATTTGAGTCTGGAGAAGGTGTAACTCGTGACGGAGATGTATTAACTTATACGGTGTCAGGAGATGAAAGCGCAACTCAATTGGGAACAACTATGACTTTCACAGCATTGAAGCAAGGGACTGCAAAAATAACAATTAGTGAAGCTACTGGTACCACAAGTGCAGGGAACACGCTGAATTTTATAGAGGGATCATCAACGATTACGATAGCAGGTGGAACGGAAATTGAACCAACTCAAGAAGAATCGGATGTTATAGAAACAGCGCCTACAGGAGGGGAAATTACTATTCAAGGTACGACATATACACTTGTTCAAGAACTTCCAGAAAACAAATTACCTGACGGGTTTTCCACAGGTGTAGCAAATTATAATGGTGGTCAAATAAATGTTGGAAAAGAAGAGGATTCTGGGATTGTAATCGCATACTTAGCTAATGAAGCAGGTGAAGAAGACTTTTTCATGTATAATGAGGAAGAAGGAACATTCTCGCCATTTGTGCGAATGATTATATCAGAAACGTCATATATTGTTTTCTTAGAGACGCCTACAGAGGAGCAGTTGAGTGATCGTTATGTGGAAACATCTTTGAATGTATCAGATTTTGAATTTCCGACTTGGCAAGATACAGAGATGCCAGGATTCTACTTAATGAATGCGATTAATAATTTAGGAGAAGTATCTTTATATAGATACGATGTACAAGAACAAACTTACCAAAGATATGTAACAAGTGAAAGTGGACTAGTTGATACACAGACGCAAGCATCGACAGAGAGTGCTAGTAATTTTATTGAAAAATATAGTATGTATATTATGATTGGCGGGGCTGGACTTTTATTATTGTTCTTGATTATTCTGATTGTAGTCTCTGTAAAGTTGAGAAACAGAAACTTAGAGCTAGATGATTTATATGATGAATATGGAATAGATGAAGAATTTGACGAAATACCAATTAAATCAAATACGAAAAAAACATCAAATAGTAATGCGAATGCATCGGCCAAAAGTCAGAAAAATAAAAAGAAAAATGATGAATTTGAATTTGAATTTTTTGATGATGAAGATGACGATTACGACAACGAAAGACTAAAGAGGCTTGAAGCAACATCCGTAAATAGTAAGAGAGCTAGAAAAAGTGTGACAAGAAATTCGAAGTCGGAAGATAGCGATATCGATTTCATAGATTTGTAATAGAATTAAATGTAATTATTTGAAAGAAGCCTGTATTGTACTCGAACAATGCAGGCTTTTTCATCTCTTTTTAACAGTTTAAACACAAAATGAACACAAAAGAGCAGTAAACTATGTTTAAGAAGTAAATAATACAAATTAAATATTGAAAGGAAGTATAATTATGAGTACAAATTTTGACAATGAAAACAGATATGACGAGTCTAACCTATATAAGGAATACACACCAAATTTTATTACGACAGATATGGAGGCAAGCAAGAATAAGGTTAAAAAAGGAAAGTCAGCAAAAAAAATAGGTATGTTGCTAGGAAGTGCAGCGACTTTTGGCATTGTAAGTGCAGGAGTCTTTTCATTAACTATTTCATTGATAGGAAATGGGACTTCAATTACTGAAGGAGAACAGACAGCAGATATAGCAGCTACCACAGTAAGCTCATCGACATCGACAATCACTTCAGATGTATCTACAATAGCTGAAAGTGTGATGCCAGCAATGGTTTCGATTACTAACATGAGTGTTCAGGAAGTTCAGTCCTTCTTTGGTCAAACACTGAATCAAGAACAGACTAGTGCTGGATCAGGTGTTATAATAGCAGAAAATGAAGATGAACTGTTAATACTAACAAATAACCATGTAGTGGAAAGCTCAAATGTTCTTACTATCACATTTAATAATGATGAGAGTGTAGAGGGAGAAGTAAAAGGAACGGATCCAGCAAAAGACTTAGCGATCGTTTCAGTTCCAAGAGATACAATCAGCGATGAAATTATGGATTCAATAAAAGTTGCAACTTTAGGAGATTCTGATGAGCTCAATGTAGGTGAGCCTGTCGTAGCCATCGGAAATGCTCTTGGTTATGGGCAGTCAGTAACAACAGGAATCGTAAGTGCATTGGGAAGAACTCTAGATGGTATTGAAGGAGAACTTATCCAAACAGATACAGCTATTAATGGAGGTAACAGTGGTGGTGCACTTGTAAATGCAAAAGGTGAAGTGATAGGGATTAATGTAGCAAAAATTGGATCGACTGGTGTAGAAGGAATGGGATATGCAATCCCAGTATCTGGAGCATCAGAAACAATCGATACTTTAATGAATCGTGAAACAAGAGAATTGGTTGCCGAAGCGGATAAAGGCTATATCGGCATTCAAGGGGTAAGTGTAACTGCAGACAGTGCTCAGATGTATGGGATGCCAGAAGGTGTATATATTTCAGAAATAGTAGAAGGTGGAGCAGCAGAAAAAGCAGGTATCACAAAAGGAAGTATTATCACAGAATTAGATGGAGTAAGTGTTACATCAATCGAAGGATTAGTAGATTCGTTAGCGTATTACGCGAAGGGTGAAACTGTAAGCATCACTGTAGAAGTTCCAACAAGCAGTGGAGAGTATGAAGAAAAGGTAATGGATATAACATTGCAAGAGGCACAATAAATTTAAAACTTAATAGCAGGCAAAAATAAGAGAGGTCAAGCAGACCTCTCTTATTGACAGTATAAAAAAGAGAAGTGTATAATAGGTGCAGAGACTATAAATAGGAGGAAGAAGAAATGCACATGATTGATAAGATAAAAGAGGTGGATGTAGAAGTGGCAAATGCTATAGTAGCAGAAGAGCAGAGACAACAAAGCCATATTGAATTAATTGCATCAGAGAATTGGGTAAGTGAAGCAGTAATGTTAACGATGGGAAGTCCTTTGACAAATAAGTACGCAGAAGGATATCCAAAGAAACGCTATTATGGTGGCTGCGAATGTGTAGATGTAGTAGAAGAGTTAGCAATTGAAAGAGCAAAAGAATTATTCTCTTGTGATTATGTAAACGTGCAACCTCATTCAGGAGCACAAGCTAATACGGCAGTACTTTTCGCAATGATTGAACCAGGTGATAAAGTACTTGGGATGAGTTTGGATCACGGTGGTCATTTGACTCATGGGTCGCCGGTTAATATTTCAGGAAAGTACTACGATTTTTCTTCCTATGGTGTAAATAATAATGGATTCATTGATTATGAAAATGTAAGAGAGATTGCAAAAGAAGTAAAACCAAAGCTTATTATAGCTGGAGCTAGTGCGTACGCTAGAGCGATTGATTTTAAAAAGTTTAGAGAGATAGCAGATGAAGTGGGGGCATATCTTATGGTGGATATGGCTCACATTGCAGGGCTTGTTGCAGCAGGTGTTCATGAGAGTCCTATTCCATATGCAGATGTGGTAACGACTACGACTCATAAGACATTAAGAGGACCAAGAGGCGGTATGATTCTTTGTAATCAAGAGGCAGCAGATAAATTCAACTTTAACAAAGCTATTTTCCCAGGAATTCAAGGTGGACCATTGATGCATGTGATTGCAGCGAAAGCAGTTTGCTTTAAGGAAGCGCTGTCAGATGAGTTCAAAGAATACCAAAAGCAAGTTATTCGTAATGCAAAAGCTTTAAGTGAAGGACTAAAGAAGCGAGGAATAAAATTAGTTTCAGATGGTACAGATAATCACTTAATGCTAGTAGATTTAACAGGGTATGATTTGACTGGTAAGGAGCTTGAAAAGAGATTGGACAATGCTCATATTACGTGTAACAAGAATACAGTACCTAATGAGCAACGTTCACCATTTGTGACAAGTGGAGTACGTTTAGGAACGCCAGCAGCCACGTCAAGAGGATTAAAAGAGGATGATATGGATCAAGTGGCAGAAGCGATTGCGTTAGTGATTGAGTCAGAAGAAAATAGTGATAGAGCAAAAGAAATTGTAAAGGGTATTACGGACAAATATCCTTTGATTTAAGGGGAATAGAAAGAGTACTATTATGAAAAAAACAGTGTTGATTACCGGAGCTTCAAGGGGGATTGGTAAGGAAATTGCAATAAGTTGTGCAAAAGCAGGATATAATCTGGTTTTGGTGTGTAAAGAATCAAAAGCGTTATTAGAGAATGTTAAATTGATTTGCAAAGGTTTGGGCAATGATTGCCTAGCCTTTGTTGGAGATTTAGGTGAGTCTACAGTGGTTAAAGAATTATTCGAATTAATTGAAAACCACTATGAGGGCGTAGACATTCTGATTAATAACGCTGGTGTTTCATATATTGGTTTATTAACAGATATGACAGATTATGATTGGGAACAGGTGATAAACACAAATCTATCATCAGTATTTTATTGCTCAAGAGCAGCAACCCCACATATGGTTCGCAAAAAATCAGGAAAAATACTTAACATTTCTTCAATTTGGGGGGAGGTAGGAGCTTCATGCGAAGTTGCCTATTCTGCTTCAAAAGCAGGTGTGAATGGATTTACGAAAGCATTGGCAAAGGAGCTTGCACCAAGCAACATTCAAGTAAATGCATTAGCACTGGGTGTTATTGATACAGAGATGAATGCGGAGTTAAGCGAAACAGAGAGAGAGGCATTGGTAGATGAAATTCCTATAGGAAGAATGGGAAAAGCTGAAGAAATAGGGGAGATTGTAGTGGGAATGATAAAAGGATATGATTATATGACAGGGCAAGTCATTACGATTGACGGAGGGATGATATAAGATGTTCAGAGGTAGTGAATATAGGAAACCTCTCTTAGATATGAAAAGCAAAAAAGGTAAAAGGAAGCTGCTTTTTATCATTATAGCCGTAGCATTATTAGTAGTTGGAAGTGGTTTTGGGATTTATTTTCTAACAAAAGAAGATGAAATAAGTAATAAAGCAGAAGATAGCGAGCTCATTATTCAGACGCAAGAGGAAGCAAGTAAAGAAAATGCAAATGAAGAAGAGAATTCTCTAAAAGAAGAGGATGAGTTTTCGGAAGTCGAGGAGACCATTCAAGGGATGTCTATAGAAGAAAAAGTAGGACAATTAATTATTACAACACCGTCCGCTTTGACAGAAATTGAAGTTGTTGTAACAGCAGGAGAAACTACGAGAAAAAGTTTAGAATCTTATCCAATAGGAGGATTAATCTATAGTAGTGAAAGCTTAGAAACAAAAGAAGAGTTAATCCAGATGCTAACAACGATACAGCTGTATGTGAAAGAGCCTCTTTTTCTAATCGCAGAGCAAACTATGGTAGACAGTCTAACAGAGATGGAAGCAGATAGTAAAAGTATAGGTTTTAATTTTGAAAAGGAAGAAGACCAATATTATAGCATCGATAAAGAGGGGAAAAGAGTAGAGTTGGCAGATATAGTGATACAAGATGTCGAAGAAGAAACAGAAGCAATTGAAGCTTTGACAACAAGTAATGCAGATATGATTTTTATCGGTGAAGATTTTAAAGAGGTTTATCATACGTTAGTCAACCAAGTTTATCAAGGCGAAGTAGCGATAGAAGAGATAGATAGTAAATTAAAGAGAATCTTAGAAGTAAAGATGAAACAAACTAGTTAAATCAAATCTAGGAGATGAAAATATGAAAAAGAACAGTTTGAAAGAAAGACTAGAATATAAATTTGATAATATGATGTCAAAAGGAGCCGTGGTGCTTGTTGGTATGCTTTTTTTGGCAACAGCAATTGTGGTAATACTTGCAGGCATTATTATTGCGCTAGTAAGAGGTGAAGGTTCTGTAGGTGTCAATATTTGGTCAAGTGTTATGCATGTAATTGATGCAGGAACCATTACTGCAGCAGATACATCAGATGTAGGATTTATTATAATAATGTCCATAGTTACACTTTGTGGATTATTTGTAACTAGTATTTTAATAGGTATTATAACTACAGGATTTGAAGAAAAGCTTTACAACCTAAGAAAAGGGAATTCTAGGATTATAGAGAGTAATCATACAGTTATTTTGGGTTTTAATAATAATACGTATTCTTTGATATCAGAGACTATTGAAGCGAATGAAAATCATAAAAACGGATGTATAGTCATATTAGATGATATTGATAAAGAAGAGATGGAGAGTGCAATAGGCGAAGTGATAACGGATTTTAAGACCACTAGAATCATCTGCAGAAAGGGAAATATTACCGACTATCACATGCTAGCGAAATGTTCATTGGAGAGTTCTAGATGCATTATTATCAATGAAGATAGGGATTTGATCACAATAAAATCTATCTTAGCGATTAATAATTATTTGAAACGAAGAAAGTTAAGCACTAATACACCTCATGTAGTAGCAACGATTTATGACGAATCAAACTATCAAGCGGCGAAGATAATAGGAGAGGAAGTTGCAGAAATCATTCTTGTTCAAGATGCAATTTCTAGAATTATTGCACAGACATGTAGGCATCCTGGTTTATCAGATGTCCTAATAGAGTTATTTGATTTTGATGGTGATGAATTATATATGGAAAACTTTCCGGAAGTGGAAGGGAAAGTTTTTAGAGATGTATTGTGTTACTTTGAAAAAGCGACTGTATTTGGATATAAGAGAGCAGGGAAAGTAGCATTAAACCCAAATAAGAATACAGTGATGGAAAAAGAAGATGAATTAATTTTATTGGTGGAAGACGATGGGGTTGCAAAGGTATCTTTACAACAATTTAATTTTGACGAATCGTTAGAATCAAAGGCTGAATTAAGAGATAGTACGTTGACGCTTCTTATTATTGGGGCAAATTCAAAGATGAAGCAAATCATGTTAGAATTGGATGAATTTTTAGGCAAGGGTTCAAAAGTAATTGTAGCAAATGAAACGATTGATATCTCGTTAGAAGAGGTGGAAAATGAATTTCAAAATATAGAAATTATTTTTGAAATATGTGATGTTAATGACAGAAAAAATCTTGAGAGATTGACTGAAAGAGAAATTGAACATGTCTTGTTACTAAGCGATGATTGTGATAATGAAACATCCGATGCGATGACGCTTCTTAGATTAGTTCATCTGCGGGATATTTCAAAAATTGAGGGTAAAACCTTTAGTATTACCAGTGAGATGAAAGATGTGGCTAATCAAAAGTTGGCAAAAGTTGCAGAGGCAAATGACTTAGTAGTAGGGTCGAATATTATTAATTTAATGCTAACGCAAATAGCAGAAAATAGATCTTTATCAGATGTATTTCAAGAATTACTTCGTGCAGAGGGGTCAGAGATATATATTAGAGAAGCCTCACATTATGTAAAGTTAGGAAAAGAGATAGATTTCTACCAAGTTACGGATATACTGAGAAAACGTAATGAAATTGCTATTGGTTACAAAAAACAAAATGGAAAAGGGTTTGATATTATTACAAATCCGAAGAAGTCTGATAAGATTATATTTAATTCAGAGGACGGTATTATCTCATTAGCCTTAGATTAAAAGAATACTATAAAAGTGGAGAGCGCATATTGTGCTCTCCACTTTTATAGTTTATCAATAGTTAGTACTAAATAATAATTTTCATTTAAAGATTTCACATATCTGATTAAATCATCTTTAATTTCTTTATCAGAAAGAGAATAGGAAAAGGGTACTTCTAAATCAAAGATGATATTAGTATGAGTAGGACCCTTTACAACACGAAAATCATGAATGTGAAGTTCACTAGAAAGGGTAGTAATATAAGCGATAATTTGCTTTCTTAAAAAGTTAGTTTCTTCATCATCAAAGCAAATAGGATCCATATGAATGACTGCTTGACAATCAAGTTGCGTCTGTAATTTTTTCTCTAAGTTGTCGATAGTATCATGAAGAGCCAAAAAATTTCCATCAGCCGAAACCTCGGCATGAAGTGATATCATCTTATTGCCAGGTCCATAATCATGAACGATTAAATCATGTAGACCAATAACTTCATCAGTTTCTAATACGATGGAACGAATCTCGTTAACAAACTTTTTACTAGGTGCATTTCCAATGATAGGAGAAAGTGTTTCCTTGAGAGTATTAATACCTGAATATAAAACGAAAATACCTACTAGGATCCCACAGTAGCCTTCCAAAGCAATGCCAGTAGTAGCACCGATGATAGAGCAGAGCAATACAACCAAAGTGGAGATTGAATCACTTAGACTATCAGTCCCAGTAGCTTTTAGCGCAGCGGAGTTTATCTTTTTCCCAATGGAATTGTTGTAAATAAACATATAAAGTTTAATGAATACAGAAGATATTAGAATAATAAATATCATTGGAGAATAGCGAACAACGTTAGGGGTAATGATTTTTTCGATCGAAGACGTAATCAGTTCATAGCCCATAAAAAGAATAAAAAGTGATACGATAAACCCGGATACATATTCAGCACGTCCATGTCCATAAGGGTGATCCGAATCGGCTTTTTGTGAAGAAAAACGAAATCCTATTAAAGTGATGATTGCAGAAGCTGAATCCGATAAATTGTTTAATGCATCTGCAGTAATAGCGATGGATTGACTGATGATACCTGCTATTAATTTTGAAGTAAATAGCAAAATATTCAATAGTATGCCAACTATACTACATATATTACCATATCGGTATCTTACCTCAGGGTTAGAATAATCAGTTGAATTTTTTATGAAAAATTTTGTTAAAATAGTAATCATAGTACCTCCTAAAATATCGTCACTATATTATATACTATTTTATACAAAAAGAAAACAAACCCATTAAGGATTTGTCTTCTTTTTTGTAAGGTATTATCTATTTTCCATAGTAAGCATTTAAATACATTTGCTTAATTTCTTTAAATAATGGATAGCGAGGATTAGCACCAGTGCATTGATCATCAAATGCTTGCTCAACCATTTCATCTAATCGATCTAGGAAGTCTTTTTCATCAATTCCATACTCTTTGATTGAAGATTTCACACCTACAGCTACTTTTAATTCATTTATTTTTTCTACCAATTTATTTACAGCATCTGCATCATTTTTGGCATTGATTCCGCAATATCTTGCGCACTCAGCATAGCGCTCTTGTGTATGTGGGTATTCATATTGAGAGAATGCACCCATTTTTGTAGGATTTTCATCAGCATTAAACTTAATTACTTCATTAATCATTAATGCGTTAGCAATACCGTGTGGTAAATGATGGAAAGATCCAAGCTTGTGTGCCATTGAGTGACACACTCCTAAAAATGCATTAGCAAATGCCATACCAGCTAGGCAAGATGCATCAGCCATTTTTTGTCTTGCATTTACATCATCCCCGTTTTCATATGCAGTAGGAAGGTGGTCAAATACATTTTTCATAGCTTTTAGAGCTAGACCATCTGTATAATCAGTTGCAAGTACAGATACATATGCTTCTAATGCATGAGTAAGTACATCGATACCGGAAGCACTTGTTAATCCTTTTGGTTGACTCATCATATTATCTGTATCTACTATTGCCATATTAGGAAGTAATTCATAATCAGCAAGTGGATATTTTATTCCAGTAGTCTCATCTGTTATTACTGCAAAAGGTGTTACTTCTGAACCAGTACCTGATGAAGTAGGAATAGCGATAAAGTATGATTTTTCGCCCATTTTAGGGAAGGTATAAACACGCTTTCTAATATCCATAAATCTCATAGCCATATCCATAAAATCAACTTCTGGATGCTCGTATAGAACCCACATGATCTTTGCAGCGTCCATTGCAGAACCACCACCAAGTGCAATGATTACATCAGGCTGGAAAGCTTCCATCGCTTTTGCACCATCTTTTGCATTCATTAGGGTAGGGTCTGGTTGAACATCTGAAAAGCACTGATAAACGATTCCCATAGCATCTAGCTTATCTGTAATTGCTTTTGTGTAACCATTCATATATAGAAACTTATCAGTAACGATAAAAGCTCTTTTTTTATTCATAACAGCACCTAATTCGGCAAGTGCTATTTCCATACTTCCTTTTTTATAGTAGACTTTTTCAGGTGTTCTAAACCACTGCATATTTTGTCTCCTCTCAGCAACTGTCTTGATATTCAATAGATGTTTCACTCCTACGTTTTCAGAAACAGAGTTTCCACCCCATGAACCACAACCAAGAGTGAGGGATGGTGCAAGCTTAAAGTTGTATAAATCACCGATTCCTCCATGAGCAGCAGGTGTGTTAGTTAGAATTCTACAAGCCTTCATTGCTGCTGCGTGTTGCATGATTTTTTCGCGTTTTGTCAGGTCGATATAAAGAGAAGCAGTATGTCCAATTCCACCATCTTCAACTAAACGGATTGACTTTTCAAGAGCCTCGTCAAAAGTTTTGGCTTTATACATTGCAAGCACTGGAGAAAGTTTCTCGTGTGCAAATTCTTCGGTTAATTCAACAGACTCAACTTCTCCAATAAGAATCTTTGTATTTTCATCTACTGTTACTCCCGCAAGTGAAGCGATAGTATATGCTGATTGTCCAACGATTTTTGCATTCAAGGCACCGTTTATTATTATTGTTTTACGTACTTTCTCAATTTCATCTTTTTTGAGGAAATAGCAGCCACGTTTTTCAAATTCTTTCTTTACTGGTGTATAGATAGAGTCGAGTACAGTTACTGATTGTTCAGAAGCACAAATCATACCATTATCAAAAGTCTTTGATAAAATAATTGAATTAACGGCCATTTGTATATCAGCAGAATCATCAATAATAACAGGTGTGTTACCAGCACCTACGCCGATTGCAGGTTTACCAGAAGAATAAGCAGAACGAACAAGTCCTGGACCTCCAGTTGCTAAAATAATGTCAGATTCTTTCATAACTGTATTGGTAAGCTCTAAGGAAGGAACATCAACCCATCCAATAATTCCTTCAGGTGCCCCAGCTGCAACAGCTGCCTCTAGTACGATTTTAGCTGCTTCAATTGTACAACCCTTTGCTCTTGGGTGAGGAGAAATAATAATAGCATTTCTTGTTTTTAGAGCTAATAATGTCTTGAAAATAGCAGTTGATGTTGGATTCGTTGTAGGGATAACAGCAGCGATTAATCCGATTGGATCAGCAATCTTTGTGATACCAGCTGCTTTATCTTCTTCAACCACACCGACAGTTTTAGTATCTTTATAAGCATTGTAGATATACTCAGAAGCATAGTTGTTTTTGATTACTTTATCTTCAACCACGCCCATACCAGTTTCTTCAACAGCCATTTTAGCCAAAGGAATTCTCATTTTATTAGATGCTGAAGCCGCAGCGAAAAAGATTTTATCTACTTGTTCTTGAGAGTAAGTAGCAAATAACTTTTGTGCCTCTTTCAACGAATTGATTTTTGCTTGTAATGTTTCCACGCTATCAACGATAGTAGGGATAGCAGATTGTTCTTGAATTTTTTTTGCCATAATAGGACCTCCAAATTGTTATTGAACGAAATGTTAAAAAATTAACAAAGCGACCATGTGCATATTATATCTTGATTGTTAATAAAATGTCAATCAAAATATTAGATGAAAATTAAAAAAAAACAGATTGCAATATATATAAATAAAACAATATTAAAATAAAAAGATGAAAATAATAAATAGAAAATTGAAATAGTAAACAGAAAAATCTGTAATATTTGAGTAACTTATGTATATGTGTTATAATTTTTGAGGAATTATCAAATTTTCTTTGTTAATTTATTCTGTCTATAAAAAATAATTAAAATAAAGCATAATTATTAATTGCTACAAACAGGGAGGGACTTATGTATACATTATTAATTGTGGATGATGAACCATTCATCAGAAATGCAATGAGTACAATTATTGATTGGAGTTCATTGGGGTTTGAAAGGATTGTTCAAGCTGGAGATGGTGTGGAAGCTTTGAGTATAGTGAAATCAGAACACATAGATTTAATCTTGACTGATATTTCCATGCCTTTTATGGATGGCCTAGAATTAGCACAGATAGTTGCAGAAGAATATGAGCATATTTATATTGTGATTTTATCAGGATACGAGGATTTTGAGTATGCTCAAAGAGGAATTTCTTATGGGGTCAAAGATTATATTTTAAAGCCTGTTGGTGCTGATTCATTATATCAGAAGATGAAAAGTATTTGTCAGAATTTAAATCTTGAAATCAAGCAAAAGAATTATGTATCTCACATGAAAGGTCAGTTACATAGGGTGCTACCAGAATTGAGAGAAAAACTTCTTACGACTTTCATTTGTAATGAAGAAATCAGTGAGGAAAACTTCAAGATTAGGTGTGAAAGTTTAGAGTTGGATATTGAAAGGGGTCTTTATGCAGTCTGTATCTTAGAGCCAGAGTGGGAACTGGTAGAGACAAAGGATATGGAACTTTTTGTATTTGCAATTAAAAATGTCATCACAGATACAATTGGAGAAAAGCATTATGTCTTTAATTATAGTACATCAAGAATTATTATAGTATTCAATCTTAATGAAGAAACTGAAGCAGTGCATCAAATGTTATATGATGCATTAAATGTGATTCAAAAAATAGTATTTACGACCTTAAGTTTAGAGTTGACTTGTTCAGTAGGGCGCATCACACCTCAGCTAGGTCAATTACATGATTCATATAATGATGCAGATAAAGCGATGGAATGTAAGCATACTTTGGGCGGGAAAGTAGTTTTTGATATCTCCGATTTGACATATTTAGATAAAGCATTTTTCTATCCAGAATCACAGATAAAAGCGATTTTATATGCGACGAAGTTTCAAAGAGAAGGAGAGATTAAAGAAACGTTTGAGCAGTTAAAAGATTGTATTTTAATTCAACGTAATCTAACAATAGAAAATTTGAAAATGATTTCAATAGAGATGATTTCCAAATTATTAAAAGAGTTAGCGAATGTGAAAGACGTAGCGGAAGGTTTGTGGAAAGAAGGATTTGACCTTTACCGACAATTAGAGAATTGCAATAAAATAAGGAGTGTAATAGATGATATTAGAAGTTTTGCAATTCATATTTCTTATGAATTACAAAAGCTAAAAGATAGTAGCACAAAGATTATTATTGAAAAAGTAGATCGATACATAGAAGAAAACTATATGAATGAAGATATATCGCTGTCAACTACTGCAGAACAAGTAGGGGTAAGTACGGGGTACTTATGTGCGTTGTACAAAAAGGGGACAGGTAAAAACTTTTCGAAGTACATTCAAGATGTTCGAATAGAAAAAGCGATGCTACTTTTAAATACAACAGATAAGAAAAATTATATGATTGCTATGGAGACAGGATTTAATAATTCACATTATTTTAGTACAACATTTAAAAAGATTGTAGGAGTGACACCGACGAAATATCGTGAAAATAAAGGGCATAAGAATGGGAATTAAAAACAAAACACTTTTGAAGGTTTCAATACTCATGATTGTGATGATATTCGTAGTTTCTGTGGGGTTGATGATATTTTATTCTAAAGATATAACTAATAAAAATGTAATAAGTTCGAGAAGAATCATCGAGAATGCAAGCGTAACATTAGAGAATTATGTGGATGACTTAGGGGCAGTTTTAAACGAAGCAAATTATAATTATTATTTGCAAAATTATTTGATAAATGAAATAGATAGTGAGACTGGGTACTCTAGTTTTTCAAATGAGGATAGTGTACAGATGTATGAATTGAGTACCCAAACTTTTAGTGATGCCATTAATACGAGAAATGATATTGTATCTATCATGATATTTGGGAAAAAGACACTACTACTTCAAAAATCGAGTTATGCATACCAGTATGTACTGCATGACTTTTCAGAATCAGAATGGTACGAAGAAGCGATAGAAAATCGGGGAGATATTATTGTTACAGGACCGAATAAATATGAATTCTTATTAGGGAGTACCGAGGAAACATTAACGCTGAGTAAAGAAATTCAAAATCACCAAAATGGAACATTTCTAGGTGTGATAATGATGGAAATTAATTTGAATGGGATATCTGAATTAATAGATGGAATATTGGTAGAGAATGATGGTGTGCTACTATTGACGAATGCGAGTGGGGAGCGAATTTACTTGCAAGAGAATCAGTTAGATAGTTGGAACATTGATGCAACCAGCTTTGTGCAAATTGAAGAAGGGATGACAAGGGGAACATCTGATAATTTCAAGATAGAATTAGATGGAACAGAGGTTCAAGTGGTGTATGAAGAAATCGATAAAATAGGTTGGTCAATTCTATCGATTACACCTCTTTCTACTTTGCAAGGGCAAGTCTATGATGTTTTGAGTTTCATAGTTCTGTTTGCTATTCTTATATTGGCTTTTCTGCTGCTTTTGCTAAATATTATTATGAAAAATGTTACAAAACCCATCGTTAATTTAAAAATGGAAATGGATAAAGTAGATAGAGGAAATTTAGAAAAAATAGAAATCCTTCGAAGTGATGATGAGTTGGAAGATTTAGGAAACAGTTTTAATTCAATGATTTCGCGGATACAGAATTTAGAGACAAGAGTAACAAAGGAACAGGAGCAAAAACGTAGATTCGAGCTCCAAGCTTTACAGGGTCAGATTAATCCACACTTCTTGTATAATACATTGGATACCATTATCTGGATGGCAGAAGTGAAGGATGAAAAAATTGTAAAGGTAACAGAAGCGTTAGCGAAGTTATTTAGAATTTCCTTAAATCGAGGAAAGCAGTTTATAACGGTGGAAGGCGAGGTAGAGCATGTTAAAAATTATCTAATAATACAGAAAACTCGATATATGGAAAAATTTACTTATTCCATAGAACTAGCTGAAGAAGTGAAAAAATTGAAAACAATTAAACTTTTATTGCAACCAATTGTAGAAAACAGCATTTATCATGGAATTAAGCAGCAAAAAGAAAGTGGCGAGATTAAGATTAAGGCATATCGAGTTAACGAAAGATTATGTTTTGAAGTCTCTGATAACGGCATGGGAATGGATGAAGAACAACGATTACGCTTAGTGAGTGGGCGAATTGAACCGCACCATACAAAGGGATCTGGAATAGGAGTGAAGAATGTCAATGAACGTATTCAAATATTTTTTGGGAAGACTTATGGATTACATTGTGAAAGTACCTTAGGGGAAGGAACAACAATTACATTGTCACTGCCAATCATAGAAGATGAGACTGTATGGGAGGGGGAAAATGTGCAAGATGAGACGAGATAAAAGAATAATCTTTATTATGATAGCTTGTTTTTTTCTTTTGGGATGTGGGACAAGAGTTGGAACAGAAGTGCAAGAAGAAAAAACAGGAAAAGAAGGTTCGGATGCCAGTATAGATATAGGTGTGACGATGGCGTCGGATGATTCTAGTTATATTATAGAGTTGGTTAAAAACATAGAAATTGCATCTGCGGGTGAGAATATTAATTTGGAAATCCAGTATGCACAGTGGGATGCAGAGATACAAGTCGCACAGATAGCAGAGTATGTTGCTGAAGGGAAGGACGCAATTATTCTTTGCCCTGTAGATGCAAAATCAATGCTAGTTCCATTGAAAAGTGCGGAAGAAAAAGGTGTTCCAATCATCAATCTCAATATGAAAGTGGATGCAGTTTCCACCCAGTACATTTCAACTTATGTGGGAGCTAGCAGCTCAGAAGAGGGGGCGCTTGCAGCAGAGCTAGCTATGGAGTTATTGAATGGAGAGAATGGAAAGATTGGAATTATCGAGGGGAGTCCAGGCAGTGATCCATCTATTTATCGAACGGAAGCTTTTTTAGAAGAAATGAAGAGCGTACAAAATGCAGAAGTGGTTGGTATAACTTGTGGAAGTTGGTCTAGGGAAAAAGCCTATTTAGCGGCATGGGATTTGATTAATAATAATCAAGAGATGAATATGATTTATGCACATGATAGCAATATGGCTCTCGGTGCGTATCAAGCGATCCAAGAGTTAGGGAAGGAAAATGATATTCAATTGGTGGCAATAGGTGAAAATGAAGAGTATCTAGAGGCGCTAGAAGCTGGGATTATCGATGGTATTATTACACAACCAGCTGAATATGAGGGGAAGTACAGTGTTTATTGTGCAATTAATGCAGTAAATGGGGTACAGCTAAAGCCTTGGTACAAAACACCAGTTACGAAAATCACAAATGAGGATATAGAAAATTACAAATATATACAATATTAATATCAGATATTAATTTTTTGAACAAAACGATGAATTTTTTGAATTCACTGTTTTGTTCTTTTTTTGTATAGTAAATGCAAGAAAACAAATATTGAGGAGGAAGTTAGAATGAAAAGAAAAATGTTAGGGCTTTTACTAAGTACAGCAATGGTATCTAGTTTATTATTTGGATGTGGATCAGAAGAAGCGACATCTGAAAGTGCAACTACAGAAGAAGGTAGTGAAGAAGGAGGAGACAGTGAAGCTTCAGGAGAGATTACAGTTGGCTGTGTAATCATGAATACCTCGGGAGAATGGTTTGCAGAAATCATGACTGGAATGGAAGCTGCTGGTGAAGATTTGGGTGTGGAAGTCAGTATTGTAAGTTCAGATAACGAGGTTTCAAAAGAGTCGGATAATGTAGCGACTTTTGTAGCACAAGGTGTGGACGCAATTACAATTTGTCCAATTTCAGCAGATGCGTCTGTAGCAGCAGTGGAATCTGCTATGGCAGAAGACATTCCTGTTATTACTTGGAACACAACAGTTAATACAGAGATTGATGGACACGTTGGTGTTTCGAATTATGATCTTGGAAAGTTAACAGGTGAGTATGTAGCAGACTATGTAACAGAGAATTATCCAGATGGGTGCAAATTAGCGATTTTAGGAAATACAAGTTATGAAATCGGGGTAGAAAGATGTAACGGATTTAAAGACGCGGTATCAGAAGTAGCTGGACTTGAAATCGTAGCAGAGCAAGATGCAGAGATGCAGGATGAAGGTATGGATATTACAGAACAAATCTTAACAGCGAATCCAGATGTAGATATTTTCTGGGCATGGAATCAAACTTCGTTATTAGGAAGCGTGGCACATATGCAGAACATTGGAAATAAAGACATTGTAGTAATGGGAACTGATATGAGCGTTGATATCGCAAAGACAATGCTACAAGACGATGTGACACTTCAAGCAGTAACAACTCAAATGCCTTATGATATCGGTTATAACGCAGTTGTGAATGCTGTAAAAAATGTAAATGGTGAAGATTATGAAAAAGAGATGATTATTGATCTTAAAACATATTCTAAAGACGATACAGCTGATCTTGAAACTTACATTGAAGACCATGAAAGTTTAGTAGAATAATTGAATCAAATGAAAGGGTGCTGATTTAGTACCCTTTCCTCTAATAATAGTAACAATGGATTGACGAGCAATTCATCAAGATGAGAGGTGAGATTATGTCAGAAATATTATTAAAAGCTGAAAATGTTACAAAGAGATTTGCAGGAGTTACGGCTTTAGATGGCGCATCACTGGAAGTTAGACCTGGAGAGGTACATGCATTGGTTGGAGCAAATGGTGCAGGAAAGAGTACTTTAATTAAAATTATTACAGGTGCGTATTCAAATGAAGAAGGAGATATTTATTTAGAAGGAGAAAAAATCCAAGTAAAATCAACACTTGAGGCAAGAAGATTAGGTATTAGTGCAGTTTACCAAGAATTTAGTTTAATCAATACATTATCCGTAGCAGAAAATATTTTTTTAGGAAAATTAATCAAACGTAAATTAGGACCCATTGAAAAAATAAATTGGGTAGAGATTAACAAGAAAGCTAAAGAAATTCTAGAGCGTTTAGAATCTGATATTGAGCCAAGCACAAAAGTGTCTAACTTGAGTGTAGCACAAAAACAGATGGTTGAAATTGCGAAAGCACTGTCGAATGAAATAAAAGTTTTAATCATGGATGAGCCGACAGCATCTTTATCTGATCATGAAATAGAGAATATGTTTAAAGTAGTAACATCGTTAAAAGAGAAAGGTATTGGAATAGTATATGTATCTCATCGGTTAGAAGAATTACCCATTATAGCTGATAGAGTTTCTGTATATAGAGATGGTGCATATATTAAGACATTAGATATAAAAGACGCCCCAAAAGCAGTTATCATTGAAAATATGGTAGGGAAAAGTGTAAGTGTTGATAAGAGAGAAAGCTGTGCACAAGATGAAGTTCTTATGAAAGTCACTAATTTTTCTTCAGGAAAAAAGTTTAATAACATAAATTTTGAGCTGAAAAAAGGTGAGGTGCTAGGAGTTGCAGGATTAGCTGGGGCGGGAAGAACCGAACTTGTTCGCGCAATTTTTGGAGCAGATAAAAAAGACGAAGGTCAAGTATTTATCAATGGAAAAGAAGTACAGATTAAGACACCAGTAGATGCTAAAAATGCAGGGATTGGATTTGTAACAGAAGATAGAAAAGAAGAAGGTCTGCTATTAAATATGGAATTACATACTAATTTAGGAATGACAATTCTAAAAAAATTGAGAAAAGGTCTTAGCTTAGATACCAAAAAAGAAGAAAAATTAATGAAAGAATACATTGAGTCATTAAAGATAAAATGCAATGATGAGCATCAAATTGCAAGAAATCTATCGGGTGGAAATCAACAAAAAGTTGTCATTTCCAAGTGGCTAGCAACAGATCCACAAATATTGATTATGGACGAACCTACTAGAGGAATTGATATTGGATCCAAGAGCCAAATTTACGATTTGATTAGTGAACTTGCAAGTAGTGGGCTAGGGGTAATAGTAATCTCATCAGAGCTTCCTGAATTGTTGCAAGTGTCAGATAGAATCATTGTATTAGCAGAAGGGAAAAAGACAGGAGAGTTAGATAATGTTGATTTGACTCAGGATATATTATTAGATTATTCCACAAGAAAGAAAGCGATAT
>CAYJHQ010000017.1:58523-60174 GCA_964369775.1 uncultured Lachnospiraceae bacterium | reverse complement strand
ATTTCAAATACTTTTAGATATAATTCTCTCAAAGTTCTTTCATCAATCCTCGCATCTACAGTCATTCTTCTTGTCTCAGTATTGTTACATGCAAAATGTTTTACACACGCACCTACACCTTTACTTTGAATTCCTTTTACCAATTCAGCCCCTAATTTACCTGCTAACACTGGATCTTCTGATAGGTACTCAAAATTTCGTCCTCCTAAAACAGATCTTTTTAGGTTGACTGCTGGTCCTAATAGAATTTGTATTCCAAGCCATTGACACTCATTTCCTAGACATTCCCCTACTTGATACAACAAGTCTTTGTTCCATGTCGATCCCATAGCGACTGATGTAGGAAAGCCTGTAGATTTTTCATTTACAGTTTGTCCAAGATGATCTTTCGACTTTACTTTACGAATTCCGTGTGGCCCATCAGCCATGATACACTCTTCTATTCCGAGTCTCTCAATCGGAAATGTACTCCAATAAGTATCTCCAGTACATAATTTCATTTTTTCATCTATTGTCATTTCATTTATTGTTGCCTCTAAATTCCACTTCTCGTTTCTCACCTATATCGCTCCTTTCTCGTCTGCTTCTTATACACATCCTACCCTATAGCTTCTAAATTACCAAGGTTCTATACTTTTATGTACACACAAAAAAGGTACTCTCTTTGAGCTTTTATCTATTTAGCTCAAAAATAGTACCTTTTTATATATATTTTTATACCTTTTTCATATAGTTTTACTTATTTTTTATTTTTTCGTATTTCGCTTGGGTTATATCCTTTAATTTTTCTGAACGCTCTCCTAAAAACATGTGCACTATTATACCCTACCTTTTGACAGACTTCTTCTATTGAAGATGAATCTGCTAATAAAAGAATACAAGCTTCTTCTATTCTCTTATTTTCTAAATACACTGAAAAATTAACTTGATACATTTTTTTGAATGAATAGGATAAATAGGATTCTGTAATTTTAAAGTAACTCGCTACTGAAGCAAGACAGATATTACTGTCCATATAATGCTGATCTATGTATTCTTTAATACCTTCTTGAATCTTCTTCTTTTCTTCCGTCTCCAAATCTGTTCTTTTGCCGCAGACCTTTAATAGAACATCGCTTAATTTTTGAAAATAAGTCGCATCTCCTTCATCATTTACAATTACTTCTTCACTACATCCTGCATTTCTATAGTGCCTTACAATCATATTCATTTCTTCAAAGAGTTGATTCTTTTGCTCAATAGACAAGTCACGCGTTTCAAAATTTTCAATATACAGTATTTTTAATATACTCCCTACTTGTTTTTGATTCCCACACTCAATCCCCTTTAATAGCATCTCGCGTAACTGATCAGGTAGATAAAATCTTTGTTTTTCCCTTGGTAACTTTTCATATTCCATGCATGACTTATCATATTCTATGCACGCTCTAACCGCACATTTGGCTTGCACAAACGAGTATCCCATTTGTAAAGCACTGTGAACTGTATCACCTAGTCCAATTCTCAACTGACAAGGGACTACTTCTTGTAATGCGGATACTAATTTTCTACAATCTGCTTTGGTTTTTTTCGTAAATTCCACTATTTCTCCACTACCATAGAACACGATTGCCAATTGGTACAAGTTCAACTCTACAACCTTCGTATTTGG
>CAYJHQ010000017.1:0-58423 GCA_964369775.1 uncultured Lachnospiraceae bacterium | reverse complement strand
CATAGAACACGATTGCCAATTGGTACAAGTTCAACTCTACAACCTTCGTATTTGGTACATGCAGACTTTCTACAATCTGATACATATAATTTCGAATATCATTATATTCTTCCATCTCCATAAATCGAGTTGAAATATCTAAGACTGCAATGCAAAAATTTTTCTCATGTATAAACTCTCCGAACAAACCTTCATCAACTTCTTCAATCCGATTACATTTACCAATAATTAGCTCTCTTAATGACTTTTCTTTCATAGTTTTTTGCATATAAGTTTCTAATACTTCAAATTCATTTTTTGTTGCCGAATCTGAATCTACTCCACATAACTCAACAATTCTCTGAATTGGCACTACATTTCGTTTTGATAACACCCATGCTAAATAAGTACTAAACACTAAGTACGCTGCAAATACTAATACAAATAATAATTGTACATTCCGTACATCTTTATACAAAGAATCAGTTGGAATTCTCGTTTCGAGTACATAAGACCCAATTTCTGAGTATTCATACGTATACATAGGTTGATTTTCACGCTCAATTACAGGTATCGACTCATAAATCACTTCTCCATTTCGATTGCGTATAGTCGCTTCTCCACCAACCTCAATCAGATATTCACCTAATGTATCTTCTATAAATGATGTATCCATAAAAGAAAGAAGGGTAAACCGATCTTCCACATTGTGAGCAAATAAAACTCCTCTATGCTCTATAGAATTGGTTGTCATTATATCTTCTTTATATTCTGCATATTTCAATCCAGAATCGAGTATTTGCTCTTCAAATTCTTGGTAATTTAAACCTCCATAAGAAATCACTTCCCCATATATAGAGTCAATTCGATTATACACGCCTCTATCCGATACAAATGCTTCGCTACTTGGAAAAAACACATACATTTCTTCCCCCGAAATATCTAGTTGTTGTAATCGCATAATTAAATCTGTCGTGTTCTCCACGTCATAAATCGAATAATCGTTATATCCTATACTTACTATTTCTTTGTTTTGACTCAACTCAATAAATAATTTGTCTTTCTCATCAATCCTATGATAAAATTCTTGCATTACATCTTCTACTACAAATTCAGTCTCTCGGCTTGCATTCTTTTCCATTGTATTTGATAGATTATTCGTCATTCCCAAAAACACAAAAAATGGAATCAACAAGATTAAAATATAGGAGATAAAGAACTTTTTCATTGTACTGCTCATATTATTCAATACTTTAAATTTTCCCTTCATGCTTCATGCATCTCCTCTATTCAACTTTCTTATCATATTCCATATAATAATCATTCATTTTTTCTAACATAACTAATAGTGCTAAAATTTCTTCTTCCTTATAACTTTCCGATAACTTTGATATTACATATTCATCTCTTACCTTAACAAAATTGCGACAAGGGCATTGTTCCTCCACTCCATATAAGTATGACACTCTTTTATCTTTTTCACACTGTTTGCGAATTACGTACCCCTTCCTCTCAAGTTCATTAACTTTTTGTGTCACTGCTGTTGTCTTAATATTTAATAAACGCGCAATACTTGAAATCGTATGTTCTCCAGGCTCTCTACATATAATTCTTCGATACAAATCTGTATTGTGACTAATATCTTCATCTCTCCTATTTTCTGTTTTTATCTCTGCAATTGATATTCCAAAAGAAATACTATCCATTAATTCAGAAAATTTTTCGTTCATTTGCTCTCCCCTCACTGCCCCTATACTATAACACTCTATTAACTATAATTACATAATTTTAATTACATTTTACTTTACCCATTCTCCTCTGTCAACGAAATATGCAACAAGACCTCAATTACTCAGATTGTTCCTACACTCCAGGTAATTAAGGTCCTCTAGATTAATACGCAAATTTTTCTTCAAAATAAGCTTTTAAGTCTTCGATTTTGATTCTCTCTTGAGTCATTGAATCTCTATCACGTACAGTTACTGCTCCATCTGTCTCTGATTCAAAGTCATAAGTGATACAATATGGTGTTCCTATTTCATCTTGTCTTCTATATCTCTTTCCGATATTTCCTCTATCATCATACTCACAGTTGTAAGTCTTTGATAATTCAGCAAATACCTTTTCTGCACCCTCGTTCAACTTCTTAGATAAAGGCAATACTCCTATCTTAATCGGAGCCAACTGTGGATGGAATCGAAGCACTGTTCTTACATCTCCACCTTCTAGTTCTTCTTCATCGTAAGCATTGCATAAGAATGCAAGAACTACACGGTCTGCCCCAAGGGATGGTTCAATTACATATGGTACATATTTTTCTTTCTTCTCGTCATCAAAGTATGACATATCTTGCTTTGATACCTCTTGATGTTGAGTCAAGTCATAATCTGTTCTATCTGCAATTCCCCATAACTCTCCCCATCCAAATGGGAATAAGAATTCGATATCTGTTGTAGCTTTACTGTAGAAACTTAATTCTTCTTGTCCATGGTCTCTGACTCTCATCTCTTCATCTGTAATCCCAAGATTTTTTAACCAATCGATACAGAATTGCTTCCAATACGCAAACCACTCTAAATCTGTGTCTGGTTCACAGAAGAATTCTAATTCCATCTGCTCGAATTCACGTGTTCTAAATGTAAAGTTACCTGGTGTAATCTCATTTCTAAATGATTTACCAATCTGACCAATTCCAAATGGTATTTTCTTTCTTGAAGTTCTCTGTACATTCTTAAAGTTAACAAAAATACCTTGTGCTGTCTCAGGACGTAGATACACTACATTTTTCGCATCTTCAGTAACACCTTGGAAAGTCTTGAACATTAAGTTAAACTCACGAATATCGGTAAAGTCATGCTTGCCACAAGTAGGGCATACAATTCCTTTTTCGTCGATGTAAGCTTTCATCTGCTCTTTCGACCAAGAATCTACCGCATCTCCAAATTCTTCTCCTTCTTCTTGTCCATAATCCTCGATTAATTTATCTGCACGAAAACGCTCATGACATTGTTTACAATCCATAAGCGGATCGCTGAATCCACCTAAATGTCCCGATGCAATCCAGGTCTGAGGATTCATAAGAATCGCACAATCTACACCCACATTGTACTGATTCTCTTTAATAAATTTTTGCCACCACGCTTGCTTTACGTTATTTTTAAGCTCTACTCCTAAATTTCCATAATCCCATGTATTTGCAAGGCCTCCGTATATCTCAGAACCTGGATACACAAATCCTCTCGATTTTGCTAATGCAACAATTTTTTCCATTGTTTTTTCCATCTTTTCATCCTCACTTTATCTATTTTCTATTTCTAGATTTGTCTTTCATTATACAATTCTAGTACCTGTTTGTAAAGGCAGGTCCTTCACTTTATGCAATCCGCTCCAATCCAAGCACTATTGCACCTCCTAATCCTAGTGCGAGCGCGCTCGATATTACTACCATCATATTATATTCCGCTTGAAATGGTATCAATACTACACTACTTGCCACTACAAGACCCAAAATCAAGTTCATTGTCGGGCCATGATACCTTTCGAGACAATACCCAGTAATTTTAGAACTACCTATAATTCCAAATACCACGCCTACTCCGATAACCCCTAGTGGTATAATCACATCTAGCTGAAATGTTGTCACATTTGCGATAAGTGATTTAAACAAGTAATACTGGCCTATGATTAATAGCAGCATACTTCCACTCACTCCTGGTACAAACATCGCACCACCTGCTATAATTCCAGTAAAAACCAATCCTACTAGGTACACAACCCCTAGATTTGGGAACTCCGTAACTACAGTCTCTCTCTCTTCTGGCGCAAAATAACTAATTGTAAAAATAATAATACAGCCGATTACAAAAGGAATAATCTGAAACCTATCACCTTTCATTTCTTTTTTAACCAAAGAAGGGATTGAAAACGCAACCATTCCAACAAAACAAAACATAGTCTGAGTCGGATAATCCACAAACAACACCTCTAATAGCTTTGAAAATACGACTAATCCAATACCTGCACCAACTGTCAGCACTATCAAAAACTTAACATTGTCCTTCCATTTTGAACTTTTAAATTTCAATATTCCACTAATTGATTCCATCACTCGATTGAACAGCCCTAGAATTACCATCATTGTTCCACCGCTTACACCTGGAATAATATTGGCAAGACCTACCGCTATCCCACCTATCAATACTTTTAACATATCTAGCCTCCATCTATTGTTCTATTACATTATATAAATTTTTGCCAAAAATTGTTGCCTTTATTTATTCAATTCCTAAATTAGGACTTGCAAATGCAATGCTCCATCTTATTAGATACACCCTTTCAACATCGAATTTATACATTGCTAAGTATAGCATAAACATTAGTAAGAAGAAAGAGAAAACGCTTGTGTTTCCAAGTGAATTATAATAAGATAAATCTATCTTGCTATTAGAATACTATTTGTAAAACCAGTTATTTATACCGAATACTTACTGGCAGAAAGGAGATTTATGGAAATCGAACGAAAATATTTAATTAACGAATTACCAAGCAACTTAGATCAATATCCTGTTCGCATCATAGAACAAGGATATCTAAATACCGATCCAGTTGTACGAATTCGAAAAGATAATGATTTATATGAGCTCACTTATAAGTCCAAAGGATTGATGGCTAGGCAGGAGATAAACCTTCCACTCACTGAAGCCTCCTATCAACATCTGCTCACTAAGATTGATGGTCATCTAATCTCAAAAAAACGCTACATGATTCCTTTCAAATCCTACACAATAGAATTGGATGTTTTTAAGGGGATACACGCTCCACTTATTCTTGCTGAGGTCGAGTTTCCAACAATAGATGAGGCTAATTCTTTTGTTCCTCCTACTTGGTTTGGTGCAGATGTTACATTTTCTACTGAATATCACAATAGCCGATTGAGTCAAGTTTAACTTGAACTAAATCGGCTATTGTGTAATCGTCTCTAAAATCTCTAGTGAATGAAATTCTTTTTCGATGTATCTTCTCATATATGTCTTTGTAATTTTTGTCAGCTCTTCTAGAACCTTATCTTTTACATGAAAGGTATAAAGCTTTTCAATGCTACTTCCTGTTATGTATTGAATCGTATAGATAGCCGATGTAGACACTCTCTTAAAATCACTAGAGCTCCCATCTAACCTATGGCAAGGTTTGCAAACAAGTCCTCCTGCATTTGCACTAAATATAGTATCTTCTTCCATGTTTTGAAACTCTTTTTTCCCACATTTGATGCACTGGAATACCTGTGGTCCTTCTCCTTGTATAGTCATCGCTTTTAATTCGAATATACATCGAATTAACGGAAATGGAATTGTCTTTTTTGTCAACGCTCGAAATGTCTGGTAAAGCAATTTCAACATCAAAGTTTCATCATTTCCCTCTCGTGTATAATAGGATGCAATCTCTAAGAAGTAAAAACCGTAGTACGCTGCCTCTATATCATTTCGTAGCTCAGAAAAATAATTTTGCACTTCTGCACCAACTAACGTATAGGAGTTTCTTCCTTGGTATAGTGTAAACTTTCCAAAGACAAATGGGTTGGTAATACTCACTAGAGAACTAGTAGGTTTTCTGGCACCTTTTGCAAATGCAGAAATCCTACCTCTTTCTTTTGTCAGTAAAACAACTCTTCTATCATATTCTCCCATTGCACCTGCTACTAATACCATTGCAGTTACTTCTATTTGATTCACGTATCATCCTCACTTTACTGCAATGTATCGTCTTGCTTATAACCAAAATTTTTCATCAGGAAGTCACTGTCTCTCCAGTCTTTCTTCACTTTTACCCACAACTTAAGATTTATCTTCTTTTCTAAGAGCTGCTCTATCTCATATCTGGCATTTGTCCCAATCTTTTTGAGCATAGCCCCTTGCTTGCCAATAATAATTCCCTTATGCGAATCCCTCTCACAGATAATCGTAGCATCGATATGTGCAACTTTCTTACTCATATCCATCGTATCAATCACAACTGCGATTCCATGTGGAATCTCTTCATTTAATACGTGAAGAGCTTTTTCTCTAATAATTTCCGCAGTGATTTGACGCATTGGTTGATCTGTTACTGTATCTTCATCATAGAATTGTGGCCCATATGGTAGGTGTTGAAAAATAACTTTAACTAACTCATCTGTATTTTCTCCACTTCTTGCTGATACAGGTACTATTGCTGCAAAATCAAAAGCCTTATTATAGGTCTCTATAAATGCAAATACTTCATCCTTTCCAACACTATCAATCTTATTGATAACTAGTACCACTGGAGTCTTAATCGTCTTTAGCTTATCAATAATATGGCGTTCTCCTGCTCCGATAAAATTAGATGGTTCTACAAGCCACAACACAACGTCTACTTCATTAAGGGTTCTTTGAGCTACATTTACCATATACTCACCCAATTTGTTTTTTGCTTTGTGAATCCCTGGCGTGTCCACAAATACAATTTGCCCTTCTTCTCTTGTAAGCACCGTCTGAATACGGTTTCTAGTTGTTTGTGCTTTATTTGATGTGATTGCAATTTTTTGACCAATTAAATGATTCATTAATGTAGATTTCCCTACATTTGGTCTTCCAATTAAGGTTACAAAACCTGATTTTAAACTTTTTTCCATCGTTCTCTCTTTCTCTTATCCAATTAAATCTCGTATTTCTTTGAACATCTCTTTGTTTTGTTCAATCTTCTCTTCGCTACCAATTACACAAATATTCTTGTGCTCTAATACAGCTTCCAAAACTACTTTTAATCTATTAATATCTTCTGTCGTAGCTGTCAGAATCTCTGCTCTTTCTTTCTTTAACATCTCTTCGGACACTTGGTTCATATATAAATTGAACGAACGGTCTCCTTTTCCTGCTGGAGTAAGTGGTTGATCTACACTGCTCATCGTTCCGATGATATACTTTGTCATCTCTCGCTCATCTGCACTGAAGTTCTCTAGATACTCTACTACACCTTCATAGATATCCATTGTCTCTTTTAAATTTGGATCTCTGTAAGAAGTAAGGAATCCTTCCCCAATACGGTTAAATCCACTCATACAACCATAAGCTCCACCTTTTACTCTAACATTCTGCCATAAGTAATCATAACTTAGAATCGTCTTTAGAATCTGTAAAGCGCCTGTATATGGTACTCCCTTATCAATAAAGTTACCGGTTCTTGCAACATACTGAACTTTTGATGCTGTTTTTAATCCTTCGTTTTTCTTAACAGTCTCTAATACATATGGCTCTGTTTTAATATCCTCTGTGTACATTGCCGAAAGTAAGTCTTTCACTATTATTGGTAGTTTCTCCACTCCTTCTTTTGATGCTGTGTAATTGATAATTAGGTTCTCTTTACGAAATGCAATCTTTGCTACTTTTTGCAGGTTTGCACTAATCTCTTCTCGACAGTTATCAAAATCTGAAACCAATGACTTTACAAAGTCATAATACGCCACTCCACTTGTCATATCCTTGAATTTTGCAATCGTAGAATTGTAGGACATCCCTCGAAGAACCGAAACTGTATGACCACTAGATAAGAATTTAGATTCTAATCTAGATACTAGGATATCAAGAATCTCTCTTAATCTTTTTCCATCCTCATACTTTGTGGTCTGAATCATCTCTTTCATCAGTTCGATAGATACTGGTAGCTTATTGTATAAAGCTTTTGTCTTTAACTCAAGTGCTGCTATATACTCTCTTTGTTGTACCATTCTTACATTCGGATATATTTCAAGCGAACTCATAATACCACCTGTATGAACATTAATCTCGTTGAATAATTCTCCATACTCGTAAGTCTTCGTATCCATCATTCCTAGTGCCGAATGAATCAGACCAAGATAAGGAACTAATTCTGTCGGTATGTTTTTCACATCAAAAACAAAATCTAAATATCCGATTCCATTAGTCTCTATTTCATGGTAAATCACTTTTATGTCTTCCACTTCTAACTCTTCGTTGCAAATTGGAAGAATATCTTTTGAAATATCTTCCCTTTTTAGAATAGGAATTTTCTGTGCATCTTCTTCTGAAGAAGGCTCATCTTGATAGATTTCCAACTTTTTAGTATCTTCGATTAATTGCGTAATCTCATCCTCTGAAAGTGAATTCTTATACGTTTCTAACTCTTTTCTTACCTGTTCTTCTACTTTAGCAGTTCTTCCAATCTCTGGTTTAACCACAACGATAGATCCATGCGTGTTATCTAATAGGTACGTCTGGATCAACTCTTCATAATACCCCGTACCATTTTTTTCTTTCAGACTTTTATAGATGTCTAAAATTTCGAGATACATAAATGGTTCATTCGAATCATACAGCCAACTATCGAACATATTAAGACCATACATCAATCCACTAGGGTATCTTCCATAGTCAGCTTCTCTAAAATGGAATTCATTGTAATTAATTCCAGCTTCAATTGATTTCTGATTAATACCATCTTTAGTAAGGGATTTTAAAGTATCCACGATAATTTTAATAAATTCTTCTTTTTGCTCTATATTTGCATTTTTTGATACTATCGAAAAAATCGGTTGTAAAATTCCACTGTCATATGATCCCAATATGTCTTTTCCAATTTTTGCATCTGTCAAAGCTTTCTTAAGAGGCGCACCTGGCGCCGATAATAACGCATAATCTAATACTTGAAATGCCAACACAGTTTCAATATCTAGAGATTCTCCTACTGCCTTATTCCATGAAAGATAAGTATTATCCTCTTCTTTTTCATTACTTGCAATTGAATATGGAATCTCTACTTCTTTCATTTCACTAAATGGAGCTTGCTTTTTCAATTCTGAATTCACACAAATCTTATCGAAATGCCCAAGGTACTCTTTGTCTAGCCACGATAACTTTTCTTCCATATCCATATCACCATACAAATAAATGTAACTATTAGATGGATGATAATATGTTTTATGAAAATTGATAAACTGTTCATATGTGAGTTCCGGTATCACTTCAGGATCTCCACCTGATTCATTTGCATAAGAAGTATCTGGGAATAATGAGTTTAAAATCATACGATCAAGAACTCCATCTGGAGATGAAAATGCACCTTTCATCTCATTGTAGACCACTCCATTATATTCAAGTGGTGCATCAGCTTCCTCTATGCTATAACTCCAACCTTCTTGCTGAAAAATTTCTTTATGATTATAAATGTTCGGATAGAATACTGCATCCATATATACGTGCATCAGATTTTGAAAATCGATATCATTACAACTAGCCACTGGATAGATTGTTTTATCTGGATAAGTCATTGCATTTAAAAAAGTGTTTAGTGACCCTTTTGCTAGTTCAACAAAAGGGTCTTTTACTGGAAAGTTCTTTGAACCACAAAGAACTGAATGCTCTAAAATATGTGGAAGCCCAGTGCTATCTTCTGGTGGTGTGCGAAATGCAATAGAAAACACTTTATTTTCATCATCACTTTCCATGCATACAATCTTTGCACCTGTCTTCTTATGCTCAATCAAGTGTCCTGTAGCATTAATATCTTTTATTACTTTCGATTGCAGCACTTCATACTGCACCAAATTCGTTAATTTCATGTTATACTCCTGTTCGGCTTTTTTCTATATAAAATTTATCATTACCAATTTCAATGTAACTATTCAGCCTTACGGCTTAATGCAAGTGAATCTGCGATTTATCCACAATTGCAAGCTGAATAGCTATATTCTTTTGAATTATAACATTAATTTAATAAAAAAAAAAGAGGTGTCCTATATACTGGTATCTGCAATATCAAAATTTAATTTAAGGTACTAACGTCTATTTGGTCTTTTCTGTTGTCCACCCTCTTGTGTTATTGGGCTGACTTCATTTCCATTTTCATCAACCACTATTCCTCCAGAAATAGTGTAAATGCCAGTTACATCAAGCTCACTATCTCCCCCTTCATAAATTGCATCAACCTCGATAACAATTTCTCCACCTACTATTGTTAGGTCACCATTAGAGTCAATTCCATCTCCTTGTGCTTGTATTAAAATTCTTCCTCCAGTAATTTCCACAAAACCTGTTTCACTTCCTGCATTAATAGCATCATCTAGTACATTTAATGAGATATCACCCCCCTTTATAGTGACTGTTGAACCTTCAATTCCTTCATACGCATTTTCCACAACTAAATCTATATCATTTATCACTAAATCTATATCCGCGTGAAGCGCATCATCACCTGAAAGAACGTTAAAAGTCCCCCCATTTATTGTCAAGTTGTAATCTGAATGAATTGCATCTTCGTAAGAAGAAATATTAAATTCACCTTCATTCAAAATTAGATTGAACGCTTTAATTCCTTTCATACTATCCTCTAATAAATCTGTTGCATGCACAGTATTTCCTGAACCTTCCCCTTGTGTAATTTCATTTAAAACATTCTCAAAACCACCTCCGCTTGTTATGTTAAATATCCCTCCGTCAATTTGCAAAATTTGTGAAGAACTAATACCGTCATGTTGTGCATTGATTGTAAACTCACCAGTTGTGATAATCAAATTACCTTTATCAAGTTCCTCTGAATTCGAAGTTTTCATCCCATCTTTCCCAGCAGTTATAGTAATATTACTTTCAGAAATCGCAAGTAAATCCTTGCCCAAAATTCCATCTGCTGCTGCATCCACTGCAATTGTTGCACCTTCAATGATAAGGTCATCACGACTATTAATTCCATCGTTGTATGCAGTAGTCACATTTAAACTTCCGTCACCTGTAATAACTGTATCAGCCTGTGAATAAATAGCTGCAGATGGAAAATCTTCATCTGTTGTAGTTATAGCACCTTGAGATACCGTATTTTCGCCCGTGAGAACGATCACAACATCTTTTGCCTCAATGATATTGATTGGTGTTGAGTCCTCGCTAGTAATATTTGCGTTATTTAACACAAGGTAAACTATCCCCTCATCTGTGGTTTTATCAACATTCACAGAAATAGTGCTAGTTAAATAATCACCCGTGAATTCATAAGTTCCACTACTTGTAATTAAGATTTCATCCCCATCAGAAAATGTCACACTCTCACCTAGGTTGCTTAAATAATCGCCTGTAGGATAGACTACTGTTTCTGTGTTCATCACAGTTTCAATACTGGTTTCAGCCTGATCGTCTACTTGACTATTGGTTTGCTCTGCTTCAACTTGAGTAACTTCAATGTTAGGAGTCGACTCTGTGTCACTACTTGTATTGTTACAACCAATCAATGCAAAGATTGATAATATTATAATAATTGATACATATTTTCTCATACTAATTTCCTCGTCTTTCTATAACCCATTTATTAACAACTCTTGTTTTCCTATTACAATCTCTAGATTTCCATTACGTGTTCTAAGTGCATCAACAAACTGTTTTTCTTGATCTATGTTTTTAAGTTCAATTTCATAACTAAGCTTAAAAAGACTTCCCATATTGGTAGTTTTTGCTGATATCAACTTTGATTTTTTCGTATATTCCTGAAAAATATCGTTAAAAACATTAGTGTAATTCAAATTCTCTGGTATAGTAACTTGTAATGTACGGCTTCCATTTTCTTTTTCTTCTCCAAAATTCGAAGTATTTAAAATCAATGCAAAGAAACATGCAATAATGGAGAAAATTACTGCAAAAGCAATATATCCCATACCTATCGTAAGACCTGTGCACATAGCGGTAAAAATTGCTACAATTTCCTTTGCCGTCCCTGGCATAGAGCGAAAACGTACCAGACTAAAAGCTCCAGCAACTGCAACACCTGCTCCGATATTTCCGTTTACCATAATGATTACCATCGTAACTGAAATCGGCAGAAGTGCCAAAGTCACTACAAAGCCTTTCGAGCTTTTTTCTTTATAGCTATAGATTTTCGCCATGAAAACCCCTAAAATTATTGATGTGACCATACATATAAAGAATTTTTCAAGAGAAATATTTATGCTCGTCGTAGTATCAAAAATCCCTATAAATAAATCATTAAACATTTGCTAACCTCCCCAAACTACTTATAAATTGTGGCATAAAATATGTTTGATATGCTGTCCCATACTTCGAAAACGAAGTTTTGTAAATTCTATTTTTGTTTATAAATTCTAAAAACCAAGTCGGTAATCCCATAACTGTTTTGACTTCAAGAAGTACATAATCATCTGATAAAACTTCTTTATCATCATCTCTTTCATAAAAACTTATGTCACTGTCACGAGTTTTTATATTAAAATCAAATGTCATCCTAAAATTTTCATCTTCTGTTGAAAAAAACGCTTCTCTTTCATAAGCTAAGTAAACTTTCGGCTTTATGCCTTCATAGCTATGTTTGAAATAATCGATTTCATTTAAAACTTGTGAGTTTTCAACTGTATCTGAGTTGTTATTTAAATATGCTAATACATTTTTTTGCTTATCATAAACTCTTCTTTTATATACAACTCCTTTAAATTTCTTTTTAAGCTCTATAAAGGCCGTATTATCATCAGAAGGCTTCCCATAACATCTAACTCGTAACTTTTCTTTATACTTTGGCTTTTCTAGAGAATGCCTTATAATCCTATAATCTTCTGTATCGAAATAAATATTTGAAATTTTATGTCGTCCATACTCGTCTAACTTCATATCTGAAGGTAATTCACTTAAAAGCAATTCATATTGCTCTCTTGATAGTTTGTATTTAAGCTCATAGCGTTTGAAATTCGTTTGTGTCATACTTTATCACTCCTTTTTTATTTTACAATTTTATTATATTTACTTAACCTTAACCTTACTTAAAAATTGAAAAACAATTAAAAAATCACCTCACAATTTACTGTAAGGTGATTTCACAACATTTATGATTTAACACTACCACTTGCCTTTTTTTCCTTGAAACAGCTATTTAAAACATCTAAGAATCTCTTCGCAGAACCATTAAGTTGAAAGCTTTTATTATACACAACATACAAAGAACGGTCATTATTGCTCTTCCCTAATTGAAATGTCACTATTTTTCCTGATTTAACCTCATCCTCTACCGCCAAAGAAGACATCATTGAAATACCCATTCCTTTCATAACCGATGCCTTAATCACTTCTGAATTATCCATACTAGCAACTACTTTCAACCGTTCCAATGCTACTCCTTCTTCCATCAACTGTCTTTCCATCTCTGTTCTCGTCCCTGAACCTTGCTCTCGCATAATTATTTTTTCATCGAGAATCCACTCTATATCTAATAATTCTTTTTGCCGCAAATTTCTATACTTTTCATTATTAGGTGCGATTATTACTAACCTATCTTTATAAAAGGGAATATATTTACAATTTTTCTTAGCAATCTTCGTTCCCACAAAGCCTATATCTGCATTTCGATTCACTACGGCTTCTACTACGCCTAAACTATCTGTTTCCATCACCTCGAAATTTTCTCCTTGATGCACCTCACAAAATTTAATCATTAGGTTTGGTAATATGTACTGTGAATTGATACTAGATGCTGCAATACGTATACAGGCTTTTTTCTCTACTCCTATTTTCCCAAACGACTCTTCTATCTGTTTTTGCAATTCTACCATTTGAACTGCGTATGGATATAGTTTCTCTCCACCTTCTGATAAACGAACCTCTTTTGTGTTTCTAATAAACAACCTCGTATTTAATGCTTTTTCTAAAGAACTAATATGTGCGCTAATCGTCGGTTGCGTCAAATACAATTCTTTCGCTGCTTTTGAAAAACTTTTCCCTTCTGCGATGTGGACAAAAGCCTCTATTTGTTTTAAATTCATTTCAAACTCCTTCCAACTTACCTATCATTTATACTTATAGAAATATTCTATCACTGATTCCTAAAAAGGTAAATCTTTGTTTTATAGTAATATAAAAGCAGACCCTCTTAAGAATGGTCTGCTCTTTCTTCACTTTTACTCTTTAATTATTTCATACTTATTCAGAAGTTCCATGCATTTTTCCGTCGTTCCCGTCATCAACTGAAAGCATTTCTCCTTGTTGCTTTTCCCTACTCCTATCAGTTCTGCACAGGTGGTCGAACCATAAGTTGTTTGAAACCATTTTGCTAAATCTCTTACCATTTCCGGTGTATATTCGCTATCCCATAGTGATAGAAAACAAGCCGCTCCTGTTAGAGTTCCGCAGTCATGCTGTCGGAAAAGACCTCCACAAAGCCCTCTAGACGCTTGAATCAACTGTTCATTTTCCTCTTCTCTCACTTCTAATCCTATCGCCACCATAGTCTGTGCACAACATCGTCCCTTTTCTAAACTCCTTACAACTCTTTCTTCTATACTTTCCACAAACCCCTCCGTCCTATGCGACTTTTTTACGCTCCTTATAAATCTTTTTGGCAAGGTAAGTCAATGTAAATAATGCAAAGATTATCAATAGCGCAGTCACTATTATCTGTGTACTTCCTGTCAACATTTCTCCTACGTATGAATATACTATAGTTGCTGGTAATTGTCCAATACCTGTTGCAATTAAGAAAGGAACTACTCCCATAGCTGTCAAACCTGCTGCATAACTTACAAAGTCAAATGATACAAAAGGTAACAGTCTACAGATTAATATCGTGTGCTTTCCATAGCGTTCAAAATACTCATCCACGCTCTTAATCGCATGCTTTGAAGTGAGCTTTTCTACTCCTTCTCTTCCTACAATCTTTGCAATATAAAAGCAAACAACTGCTCCGATCATAGCACTGCTCCACGATAATATAGCACCTTGCCACCATCCAAATATAGCTGCGTTTGCAAATGTAATCAAAAAAGCTGGTAGTGGTGCTGCTACTGATTGAAACACCATCAATAAGAAAGAAACTACAACTGCCCATACTCCAAAAGATCGAATGTATCCAATGACATTATCTACACTCATAGAACTAAAAAGTGTAAGTATCCCATTCCCTTTAGAATTTACACTAGGTACTAAAAAATAGACTCCAAGTGCTACACATATAGTTACAAGTAATATAATTCGTGATACTTTATTATTTTTTTTCATACTATCTTCTCCTACTTTACCCTTACTCTACTTTTCTAACTCTTCTACAACTGACCATCTATAAAATGATTCATCATAGTTTTTCGTATTCTCGTAGCCCATTTGCTCCATTATTAACTGCATGTACGCAGAACGAATTCCGGCTGTACAATATGTAATAATCACATCATCTTTTTCCAGCCCTGCTTCATCGAATATAGCTTGAATATCATCATTAGATTTCAAATTCCCATTTTCTTCAAATAAGTCTGTGAATCTAATATGAATCGCACCTGGTAAATGTCCACCATTAGCTTCTCCGTATAACGTTTCCCCTTCATACTCTTCGTCTGCTCGCACGTCCACAATTTTCACCTCATCATACACCGACTTTAATTCCTCTGTGTTTATCACGTGTGTCTCATCAATAGCTTCTATACTTACTTCTACTGGCTCTAATTCTGATCCTCCTTTTTCTGTTTCTAATCCTACTGCTTCAAGCATTTCATAGGTTCCATCTACCACCTTTACATTTTCATACCCAGCTGCCATTAATTCCCAGGCGATTCGACCATCATCTCCCCATCCTTCTTGTGCTGATGCAAAAAGTACAATTTCTTGTTCTTGATCAATTCCCTTTTCTCCAAGACGCTGGCTTAAAGTCTCTGTATCTAAGATACATCCCCACATCTCATCTCCTGCCTTTCCGGTATCACAAGTTGCGAGATACTGCCACATAAGTGGAACAGCACCTTTTATAGTTCCTTTTTTGGCCGCTTCATCTCCGCGAGCATCAACCAAGATAATATCTTCTATATTTTCTTTTACATATTCTGGAGATACCATAAATTCCCCTTCAAATGTTGGTGCTTCTACTACTACCTCTTCTTTCGAACCACATCCTGAAAACCCTAAAAAAATACAAGTTAACCCTAGTGCTACTACCTTCTTCATTCTAATTCTCCTTCTTTATCCCTAATGAATAAATAGTATCATTAATTTATATTTCTTTCCAATTCATAATAACTATAATAGAGCAGTATATATAGGTTTTTCCTATATATACTGCTCTATTTTTTCTAAAAACTCTATTTCTAGATATGCATTTAGCTTTTTCCATGTAGATTCATTGCGAATCAGTTTTTCTTCACTTTGATATTGTATCCATGCCATGGCACACCATGTGATTCCTCGCATACAGTTGACTGCTATATAGCTCTTCGTTCTCTCGTATACCCCGTTCACATCAAATCTTTGATTCACACTTTTTATGTATTCATCTAAAAATGTATCCACTTCTGTTTTATCCAATAGAATATCTGTCTTCCAAAAAGTGGTTGTTGGTGCTAGAAAATGTCCCAAATCTTGTGCCGGATCACCTTTTATAGGTTTCTCCCAATCCACCAATACACTCTGAGTTTTATTAATCAGAAAGTTTGTAGAATTAAGTTCTGTATTAATACAACATTCATACGGGGCTTCCTCCTGATTATCTTTTGCAATTTTCCAGGCCTTCTCCATTAATTTAGCAATATATTTCTTGATTTTTTCATCACTTAAATTTGATTGGTTATAGACTTGAATCATTATTTCGCACTCTTCTAAAACTGCACATAAGGGATTCTTTGGATGTAGCAGACACCTATCATCTTCCACCGAAATAGCATGTATGTCTGCTAGTACCTTTGCACCTTCTAAAAATTCTGTTTTATAGTTCATCGAATGGCCTTCTATATACTCCATTACTAATATGCCATATGGACATACTGTTTTGCTTCCATCCACATAATATGCCTTTGGTGTTCTCTTTGATTTCTCAAGTAATTTTAATGCATGATATTCATACTCTATCTGTTCATCTAGGTGCATCTGGCTAGAAATATTAACACGTAGCACCAACTTTTTCTTCCAAATAGGATGATAAAACACATAATTAACATTGTATTCACCTTTAGCTAAAAATGTGTACTCTTCTGTGGTTTCTGATGGTAAATTCATCGCCTTTCTGTACCTTTCACTTTGAACAAACATCTTTAAACCTTGTATCTGAATCATACGTCCCCCTATCTAACATCCTGATAACTCTTTGCTAACTTATCAACCGAAACACCTTTTCTATATAACCTTCTTAAATGATGCATCTTCCACATAACCTTTAGTTGCTCACCTAACGTATTTCCAAATCTTCTAGCAGATGTAGAAATACGATTCTTTGTCATTCCGATTCGTTCTCCACGTGATTTTAATGTTAGGGATAGTTGATAATCCTCCATAATCGGTAATTCTGGAAATCCACCTATCTCAAAAAATAGATCTCTATGAATAAAAATACCTTGGTCTCCAAACGGTACTCTTTTACTCGCTCTAAGATTTGACATAAAACTGCAAACACTGAATATCCATTTCTTGGATTGAAATACTACACCAAAACAACCCCATCTAAAACTTCTCATTACTCTTCTAATTTCTTCTGCTGGATTTCCTTGTAGTACACTGTCACAATGTAAGAAGAATAGTATCTCCCCTCCACTAGATTTAGCACCTGCATTCATTTGATTAGCTCGTCCCTTTTTTGACTCTATCACTCGATACTTATCACTAATCAACCGCCTCGTTCTATCCGTACTGCCGCCATCTACCAATATAATTTCACAGTCTTTTAATTTTTCTAATTGCTCTTGTAAAACTGTTATTGTTTTTTCTTCGTTGTAGATAGGTACAATCGCAGATATCTTTGGGTTCCTTTGAAGATAGGACATTGTTTTATTCTGAATATTTATTTTTCTATATAGATGGATATCTCTTGGCACATCTATATCTGTAAGTGTTTCTGTAACTTCTATCTTTTTCCCTTTTGCGATTATTCGATTTTTAGTCGCATTAAAAACTGTCTTACTTCCGTACTCTATTTGTTCAAATGCCTCATCTATTCTTCCTTTGCTCCCTATCAGATAATATCCCCCATCAGTTGTTGGACCAATAACAACGTCCACCTGTTTTAATTTTTCAAATGCTTCTTCCATTATGCTTTGTTCTAATTGCGGAATATCTGTACCAATCAATACACACGCTTCGTACTCTTTATCTAATACAGCATTCATAGCATTCTTCATGCGTTCTCCAATTGTGTTTCCTTCTTGTTGATAGTAAATCTTATCATTTCCTAATATTTGCTTTATAACAGACAGCTCTCCATTTGGTTCATAGAACACATAAATATCCCTCTTTGATTTCTCACATTCTCCAACTATATCCAACAGGAAGTATCTATGCAATGTTGCACACTCACTCCCTGTATAGCAAGGCATTAATCTTGTCTTAGTTTTTCCTGGATACGGTATCCTAGTAAATATAATTATTGCTTCCTTTTTCATCTTCCACCACTTCTTACGTGAATTTTATTCTCATCCGGTTTATAAATGACTTCTTTGTATCTGGTTTTTCTTTACTGCAAAGTATTTCATTCAATAAATGACACACATTATTCACTTTGTTTTTCTCAAAACTCCCTGCACAAGAAGCACAATAGACATAAATATCTTTTATATCATTCTTTTCTTTGTATTGTTTGAGAGCGTTTGCCATTATCGACGGAAACTCTTTTTCTTTTGCTGCGGCTACTCCTCCGAGGCCACAACATTGTATAGCATTTACTATTTTATTTTTCTTTGGCAAAAAACTCTCTATATCATTCAGTAACTTTTGTTTTTCTCTATCTGGGCAAGGTGGAAATATATAGAGCACCTCATCTTTTTCTAATACTTTCCCAATTCCTAAATCTTGCATTTTCTTATATATGCTTGTGATTTGAATCTCTAATTTCCCCTCAAGGAAATAGAAACAATTGGGACATAATATAATAATCTCATCAATACCTTCTTTTTTTAAGCGCTCATTAAGTTTATGAATAATCTCTTTTTCGGCTTTTCCCAATCCAAGTTCTGAAATCGGCTTTCCACAACAATCAAACACAACACCTATATCATATGCTGCCATTAAATCTATCACTTTTTTCGTAGTCTTTGGGAAAAGTGATGGATAATTACAACCTGGAAAAAGTACACTGCGTTTTGCCTTTTTATAATTTTTAAATTTATAATTTATCTTTTCATATTGTAATCCATTATATCCTTGTAACTTCCCTTGATTTCTTTCTACACTATTACGCCTCGCTTCCAAAACGAGTTCTCTTCCATCCACTCCAAAAGGACATATTTCTGTACATTTATTACATAACATGCAATGAAAAGCAAGATGCTCAATCATATTTTCATCACTAAAATCCATATCATACTTTTTTAAAAACTCGCAATTTCTCGTACATTTCCCACAGGAATTACAATTCATATTTTACACACGTCCCATTCCAAATTTTTCAATTTTCCTAGACAAAAACACTTTATTTCAGTCATTGTAATACATCCTAGGCAATTATTCAATATAAGTTCAGACAATTACTTGTCTCTATTATTGTTAAAAGTCGTAAAAACAAAAAAGACGCATGAGTTTAATCAACATTTGATTCCTCTGCGCCTTATGGCTTATTTGAGTAACTATCATTCTATATTTTATACAATCAACATATTTATGCCTAATAAAATAAGAACGCCACCACCAATCAATTCAGCTTTTGCATTTATTTTATCTCCAACAAATATCCCAATCTTCACAAATGAAAAACACATCAAAAATGTTACAACTGCTATAATTAATGAAGCAATTATAACCTCATACGTACTCATTCCACTAAATGCAAACCCTACACTTAGTGCGTCTATGCTAGTAGCTATAGCTTGGGATAAAATAACTTTATTGGTCAAAGCACCTTCTCTTTTAATTGGACAGACTTCGCGTTTTATATGGCTCTCTTTATACGATTCTATAACCATTTTAATACCTATATAACTCAATAGCACAAAGGCAATTATATGATTGTACTGGTAGATAGCTTTTGGTAGTAGCCATGCACCAAAAAAACCAATAATAGGCATTGCAAATTGGAATAGTGCATAAACCAATGCCATCTTCAATGTATTATATAGCCTTGGCTTATACACAAGACCATTACTCGTACAGACACAACTTGCATCCGTTGCAAGACCTGCTCCTAAAAGTATTATTTCTAAATATCCCATTTTTCTCCTTTTACCACTAATTAGCGTACATATTTCTTGTTTTAGACAGTGTCTTAATGATACACCAATACCGCAACCACTTCAAGCATTAAATTTTTGTTGCCAAACTAAACATATAACGCTACTACCTCTTTATATAGTGATGACTTTGGACGGTTTACTTGGTTTTATACTTAGAAAATTTATGGGATTTATTTGTGGAAATGTAACGAAGACTTTCTAATCATTATAGCTTAATAACGATGTAACCTTTAGCCTATTGCTATTTTCAAGTTTAAAATACTCTCTCACCTCTCCGCCATCTAAAAAGCAAATATGTGTACACGCATTAATCAAAAACTCATAATCATGAGTGGCTATGAGAAATGTTTTGTTATTGCTCGATTGTTCGTGAGTAAATTCTACAACCTTCATCATACTATTATAATCCAGCCCACTTGTAGGTTCATCCATACAAATAATTTCTGTATCCTTAAAATAAGAAAGTGCTATCGCAAGTCGTTGTTTTTGCCCTCCTGAAAGAGATGCCGGATGCTGATTGGATAGATTAGCAAGACCTAGGTTTAGTAGGACTTTAGATCTTTCTTCTACCTTAGCAGCTGTTAGTTTTTCTCCCAAGAACAGTTCTTTTTCGACGCTTTCGGTAAATAACTGACACTCACTATTTTGCATAACAATATAACTATTTGCACTCCTCTTATGATGCGATGCTGTTTTTGAATTGAATTTTACAGTACCCTTTTTTTGCTTTTGCAACCCGCAAATTATATTCATTAAAGTGCTTTTTCCTGCCCCATTTCTTCCTATTAGCCCTACTACACTCCCTCGCTTTATATCTAATTTTATATTTTTAAGTATTGATTTCTTTTTCTCATATAAGAGCTCTATATCTTTTAAGGATACAGCATTCATGCCTTCCGCAATAGGTTTTGCAGGCATATTGATTTCATCTATTTTTAGTGATCGAAGTCCCATTTTATTTACTTGATTATTTGTCTTTTTATAAAATTCATCACTAGAAAATATACTCTCTACTTGCCCTTTTTCCATTAATAAGATTCTATCAGCAAGTTCTCTCAAATAGTTTAGGCGGTGCTCCGATATAACTATTGTAACACCTTTATCTTTCAACAAAGCGAGCGTTTTTCGAAGATTTTCTATAGCAAGCATATCTAAATTAGAGGATGGTTCATCTAAAACCAATACCTTTGGAAAGAGTGTGTATACCGAAGCCATCGCAATGCTTTGCTTTTCACCACTTGATAGTTTGAATATACTTTTGCCCATTAAGTGATGTAAGTTCAGCTCACCTATCGCTTGATCAACACGCCTTTTAATCTCCTTAGAGTCAAAATTTAAATTTTCGCAAGAAAAGGCAATTTCTGCATTCGTTTCAGTTGCAAAAAATTGTGAGCGTGGATCTTGAAATACCGAGCCCACAATCCCAGCCAAACTATCTATCTCCACATCGATTAAGTCCTTGCCATCTATTGTGACACTCCCCTCGAACTTCCCTTCATAAAACTCCGGTATAAGTTTATTTATTAGCCTTGTAACGGTGGTTTTACCACATCCAGAAGTTCCTGCAAGAACAACAAATTCTCCTTTAGCGACTGTTAAGTTGAAGTGTTCGATTGCATTTTCATCTGCTCCGCTGTATTTGAATGACACATTATTTATTTCAATCATAATCCCCCCTATATCCTATTAAATGAAAAAAAAGCTGGTATCACTGCTAAGATAACAATCGATGAGATTATCACATCTGATAATCTTAATTTAACAACTTCGTAACACGACCTTTGCTTACTCAATCCAAGCCCTCTTGTCATTGCTGCAATCGATATCTCGTCTGCTATTTTTATACTTCTAATAAACAATGGGACAAATGCGTATTCCACTGTTTTTATAGGGTGTAAAAAAATGTTTTTTGCATTGATTCCTACGCCACTCAATTTCATTGTGTTTTTTATTGCAATGAATTCTGATTTAACTGTGGGGGCAAAACAAAAAACAACTGCAAGCGCCACCACAATGCTCATTGGTATTTTCATCCTGTTTAACGATGAGATGAGCCTGCTAACATTTAGTTTACTACTAATCCAACCTATCATAAAAAATGCTACTGAAGTTCGTTGCAAAAAGAATAGCATGTATGAAACAGGTAATATAATATCATCATTCGAAGCAAATTTAAGTGGAAATTTTAGCAGTTCAAACATACCAAATATTAGGATTACTTTCAGTGCAATCATGTATGATTTTTGTGTTAGATACAAAATACTTATAAGAACAAACAGATAAAGCAAAGCCCAAGTACCTTCCATATAATAAGCTGATGCGCTAAACAAAATCGCTATTAGCAGCTTCATTCTAGGGTCTAAATTTGCTATGTATTTTGACATTTACACAATACCTGCTTTTATAAAATGCTTTTTCATGACCGCTTTTCCAACAAATGAACCTACGATACAGCTCACAATTGTTGTAGTGAGGTAAACTACAATCATCGGTCCTATTATCATATCTGCCATACCTTGATATATCTCTTCATAGCCAACAAATGTATTCACGTATGTATCAGTCATAATCATAAGTGGCAAGATCATTCCTACAAACCATGCTACTATCTGAATCGTAAAGCATATTACCATAGTAGCAAACTTTTTCTTATCAAGTTTTCTCCAAATTAATTCGGCAATTATTGCACCCACAAGAATCACTACCGATATCGCCCAAAAATTAATTAAATTTGAAAGTGCCATCAGAATTCCAAGACTAAGGGGAACTCCATTTTTGTTTATTCTTGTGTACAGGAACATAAATACTGCTCCCCACATAAGAGCGCTGATTGATAATATGAATAAGTGACCATATACACTTGCGGATAATGGCACTCCAACCACCGCATAAATAACAAACATAATAACATAGGAAATAGCAATTGTTATAATGTCTCGCACATTAATTTTCTCTTTATATTTGTTCATTTTGATTTCCTCCTCATAACTTTAAATAATTCTACCATTTTTGATTATTATTGTTCTCGTACAAATTTTTGAAACTTGTTCCTATTTCGCTATCACCTGCCTCTTTCAGACCAATTTTACATTCTCCCTGAATCTATATTATTACTTATAAATTTAAAATCACATAGTTCATCACCATTACCAATCGTCTTTGTCCTTGCCCATCTTGCCCCTTTTAGGTTGCCATACATCACATCATCTGCTTTACAGAAAATATTTGTTAGTTCTCCTGCTTCATGGCGCATTAATTCATTATGATAAATACAAGATTTACAAGTCCATTTTATGAATTTTTCTGAATTTTCTTCCCAAATCATTTCAAAAGCAGGGGGACCGAAATTTGTTTTCACTCCTATTTTACACATTTTTCCAAACAGTTTGAAAAATCCAGGCAGAATCGCAAGTGCCTTGAGAAACTTTTCTTGTTTTTTCGCGTTATTTAAAATGTACTCTTCTACCTTTTTGTATGCTATGTCTTTTCCTTCGTATTGCGTCAACACCTTATATACTGCAATAACAGGAAATATAGAATGAACACAGTGTTTATATATCACTTTATTATCTAACTTGCTTCTTTCAATCAACTTTGAAAACAGATTCATAATTTCATATTTGATTTTCTCGTCATGAATCTTCTCAAGACACTTTGCCATTGTGCTTTTTTTCATAATTTTTTCTACATTCATATTAGTACCCAACATTAAAGATATTTTATAACTGTCTCAAATCCAGCTGTAAAAAATCCCGATATTTTTTCAATATAACCAATTGCATCTTCCCTTTTTATATCATGTCTGATTATCTCAAAGAGACTTTCATAATACGCAGATGTCAATATGTGAAATAGATTCCTATCGATTTCACCTTCTATCCTTCCTATTTTCTTAAGTTCATCATGATATAATAAAGTTTTATCAACTTGTAAATCTACTAACTCATGTACAAAATGTTCATATTTTGTGCCTGCACTTTTACACAGAATCAGTTTAAAGGCATCGTAATTTTCGTAAATATATTCTACAAAACCATATAGAAACTGCATTGAACGTGAATTAGAATTTGCAGTTTCATCTGTTCCTAGCAAATCCCAAAAAGTCAATTGTGCTTTCCTGAAACTCTCTAAAAAAGTACTTGCGCATGGATCTGTTAAGTCGTAAAAGAGTGAAGCCTTGTCTTTGTAATATCAATAACTGTTCAATTGAATTTATTTATAAGCAGCAATAAACTTGCAAATCTCATCCGCTATCCTTTCGCTTTCGAATATATGCACGAAATGCGAACAATTTAGATGAATAACCTTCGGGTTCTGTAATTTTCTCAATATTTCATCATATACTTTTAGATATAATGTTTTCTCTACCCCTGTCTCTTCTCCATTCGACACAAATAGTAGCATAGGCACTTGCGGTATCTGCAGGGACTTGACTGTTTCTATATTATTTTTTAAATATATTCCTTCATTTATCATATCCTTACTCATTACTTTTTCAAAAAACAATTCTTGGTACAGTACTTTTTCTTCTTCGTTTAACTCACCATACTTCATCGTTTCATTTTCTGCAAGTCGCGGAAATAATCTCGCTAATTTACTACGCATAAAGACTCCTGAAAGCTTCAGAAATGGAGCACTATATTTGAATTCCTTCATTATTTCAGAAAATGACATATCGAGCCCAATCAGACCACACACTTCCTCTGGATGTTTATCGACCCAATAGAGCGCTTCTAGTCCTGATAGCGATAGCGGACATGGTTACTATTGGCTTTATGGACAAAAAGATTTATTTGATATTAAAATTCATGACTTCTTTTTTCATGAGGATTTTTTGCTCGATGTTCAATTACAAAAAAGCCTCAGTATAACACATTACGAGTCTGTATCTGGTGAAGAACTAAACCCTTATCACCGATTAACTGCCGATTGTATAAAGACATTTATATCAGACTCTAAGGTTTACAAAGCGATAATTCATAAAAAAATCCCCATTCGCAGTATAGACATTGAAATTATGCCGGCATATTATGAGGACTATCTGAAACAGCAGTATCCAGAAATGTATGTAGACATTATAACTGCTTTCAGACAACTAGACCAAACGACAGCATTCCCCGAGATGGCACGACTTCTTTATCAAATCAAAAACTATCGTGGTGAGGGGATAGCAGCTAATTTATTCTACGAATCTAAAGTTGCTGAAGCTGTTTCCCTCGTGGTACAACGGCAACAAACTCTTGTCAAAGTAACTGAAAAACATCTAACTAACCAAGATATAGATGCTTTAAAAACCATAACTGCATATATTAATGACCATTATGCTTATGCTATCACTCTTGAGAGGTTATCCAGAATAGCATGTATGGGAACAACCAAGTTAAAATCTTCATTTAAACAATTTCATAACTGCACAATTACAGAATATATACAACATCGCCGTATGAGCCAAGCGGAACACTTGCTTACTAAAACTGATTTGACAATAGGGCAAATTGCGAGGACTGGAGGATATTCTACTTCCAGTCGATTTGCAGAATTATTTCGCAAAAGTACAGGGATGCTACCTAATGAGTATCGGGATATAGTGAGAAAGAAATAGGGTATCGTTCTTTAATCATAATTTAATCATTGTATAATAGCCTCTATAGATATTACATTATTATATAGACAAAGACGCTTTGATGTGTTACACTGTTTTAATAGTTAGTTTGAACTAACCATCAGAACGAAACGAGGTCTTTATGAATACTATACTTTTTGCATTTTGCTTAACTTTATTTGCCGGACTTGCCACAGGTGTTGGTAGTGCAATGTCTCTTATCGGTAATAGAACAAATAAAAAATTTCTTTCCTTTTCTCTTGGCTTATCCGCTGGAGTCATGCTCTATGTTTCTTTTGTAGAAATATTGCCAAAATCTATTGAATCTCTTGTACCCTATTTTGGAGATAGAAACGGAAATTTTTTAGCAGTTTGTGGTTTTTTTGCTGGAATCGCTGTAATTGCAGCCATTGATAAATGGATTCCTAAGATGGGAAACCCACACGAAGTACATACCGTTGAAGAAATGGACGGAACAAACCAAGAACACAAAGAAGATTTGATAAGAATGGGTATTTTCACAGCTCTAGCGATAGCGATTCATAACTTTCCAGAAGGATTGGCTACTTTTATTTCTGCACTAGAAGATCCTCAAGCAGGTGTAGCAATTACTTTTGCTATTGCAATTCACAACATCCCTGAAGGAATTGCTGTAGCAGTACCTATTTTTTATGCTACAGGTAGCAAAAGGAAAGCTTTTAAACTCTCCTTTTTATCTGGATTATCTGAACCGATTGGTGCATTAGTCGGCTACTTTTTCTTTCTTAAATTTATTGATGACCGCATCTTTGGCCTTGTTTTTGCTGCTGTTTCTGGAATTATGGTCTATATCAGTCTCGATGAATTGTTACCTTCTGCTAGAGAATACGGCGAACACCACACCTCTATGTTTGGTTTGATTTGTGGAATGTTGATTATGGCAATAAGCTTGTTGTTATTTATGTAACCACTAACGTATCTATTCTACATTTTTCAACGCCAAATCCAAAGGTATTCGCTTTGCTCTCCTCACCTGCCAAAAAGCAATAATACTGTAGGTTAATACACCCATACCAATTACTTGCAAGAAAATGTTGCTCGGCATGTAATATGGGAAGTACTGTGGATAATCAGCAAACATCATATCGCACATTTTCTCTAACATATAATTACAGATTGGAAGAGTAATAATAATTGATCCAAAGGTAACCAAAGTGTTAGTCATGATATAAAGTTTATTAATCTCCTTATTGCTATACCCTAAAATCTTTGCAAGAGATATGTTTTGGCTATTTTTCTCTATCACAATTTTGCTCAACAAATAAATGAGTAAAACAAATATAATTGCGCCAAATACTACCATTGCTTGCATAATTGTGCCCATGGAGTGCTTTAGCTGTCGTGATACTTTTACCAAATCTTCTTCTAGTTCAAACATCGTTCGATAACTATCGATATCCATAAATATTGATAGTGCACCAGGATATTCTAATATTCCTTCTACTTCTATAAATGCAAAAATCACAAAATATTTTCCAAAATCAGCCTTTAATTCTCTTAAATATCTTTTTCTAAGTGGATTTCTCATTTTCCACCTACCATTCTAGTAATTCAACTGAAATTTTATTTTCATTTTTATATAACTTTAGAACTTGACCGTCACGAATTCGCACCACACGATCTGCCATCTGCTTCAATGCATCATTATGTGTAACAAGTATGACTGTATTTCCATATTTCTGGTTTATATCTGTAATCAACTTTAAAATTTCTTTTGAGGTCTTATAATCCAATGCCCCTGTTGGCTCATCACACAGTAAAATATCTGGATTCTTTACAATAGTTCTTCCTATAGCTGTACGCTGTTGTTGCCCACCTGACAATTGGTTTGACAGTTTGTTTTTATGATTATATAGCCCTAGCGTGTGTGAGAGTTCCTCTGTATCCAATGGTTCCTTACTAAGATATGCTCCAACCTCTATATTCTCTTGTATTGTAAGATCTGGAATTAAATTATACATCTGAAATACGTACCCTAAATGCTTTCGCCGATATCTTGTCAAATCCTTTTCCTTCATACTACCACGCATTTCTCCATTAATTGAGATTGTTCCCGAATCACTATCATCTATCCCTCCGATAATATTAAGAAGTGTAGATTTCCCTGAACCTGATGATCCTAGTAATATACATATTTCTCCTATTTCTTGTTTTATGACAATACCCAATTCATGCTCTCATTTTGTAATCGTATCATATTCTCGTAATCCGCCGATTTTTTCAATAGCTCACTATGTGTTCCTTCTGCTGCTACCCTTCCTTCTTTTAGTAAAACAATTTTGTTTGCTCCTGCAATAGTTCGCATTCTATGGGCAATTACTATAACCGTCTTATTTTTTGTAAGTCTAGAAATCGCTTTTTGTACTGCACTCTCGTTTTGAATATCTAGGGATGAAGTTGCCTCATCAAGAAGTACAATCGGTGCATCTTTTAACAGTGCTCTTGCAATAGAGAGTCTCTGTCTTTCACCTCCTGAGAGTTTTGAGCCATTTTCTCCGATAAGTGTCTGATATCCATCAGGCATACTCATGATAAAGTCATGACACATAGCATCTTTTGCAGCCTGTATTACCTCTTCATCGCTTGCACCTTTTCTTCCTATACGGATGTTTTCCATTACTGTATTATTGAATAATGTTACATCCTGAAATACAATGGATATTTCCTTTAATAAAGTTTCTGGTTCTACAAAGTTCACATCTTCATTACCAATCGTGATCTTACCACTTGATACATCCCAGAATCTAGCAGCTAATTTCATTGCAGTGCTTTTTCCTCCACCTGATGGACCTACAAGTGCCGTAACTTCTCCTTGCTTTGCTGTAAAACTCACTCCGTTTAGCACTGTTTCACTTGTGTCATAGCTAAATTGCACATTGTCAAAATTAATATCATACCCTTCTGGCGATATTTCTTCTTTTCCTGTCTGAATTTTCGTACTACCAAATTCCTTCATACGCTCAACACTTTTCAGTGCAATAAATGTTCCTGCTAAGTTTACTAATGCTCCAGCAAGTGGATCATATATTCGCGATGCTATCATCAAAAATACTAATAAAGTTAAGAACGTAATCTCTCCTGTAGCTAGTAATGTACCCCCTACAATCATAGTCGTGGCTATCCCTAGTTTTAGAATCATTTGCGATAGATTTACAAATGTTCCTGTAATAAATTCTGCCTTGATACTTGCTTTTTCATGTTGATCAAAATGCTCATTCATAATTGTAAGGTGTGCAACCTCTCGATTATTTGCCTTAATATCCTTTACATTTTCAAGGCACTCTTGAATCTTATCTAAATACGTAAGTTGTATGTTCTTTGTTTTCATATTAAAGGAATCTTGTAGTCTTTTCGTCGTAATACAAAGAATAAACGAAATCGGAATAACCCAAACAAGAGAAATAGCTAGTCTCCAATCAAATACAAACAACCCCACTCCCATGATAATTGTAGAGATAATAGAACCAATTAAATTTGGTATAAAGTGTGAAAATGCATTTTCCATCATAGTGACATCTCCCATAACTGTATTGGTGACATCCGATAAGTCTTTTTTTCCAAAAAACGATAATGGTAATTTACGAAGAGTTTCTGCTAGTGAAATACGCATATTTCCACTTTCTTCATAGGCTGATATAAAACAAAAATTGTATTGAAAATAGTAAAGAATCGTCAATAATACTAGAATAAAAACAGCATATCCCACATACATCATCACACTGTACACTAGTTCCTTTTCGTCTAAGATTGGCATTAGAGTATCTTGAATAAAATAGTATGAAATACCGCTAACTGCCATAATTACTACATTGATGACTACTGTGATAATACTCGCTTTTAAAAGTTCTCTTGCCCCTTTATCTGTTAGTGCAAATGTTTTTTGTAAAAATGTTTTCATTATGCCCCTACCTCACTTTCATTCCAAATAAAAACATTATTATATTCAACCCACATTGAACCATACAACCCTCTTTTATTTACCAGTTCCTGATGAGTTCCTTGTTCCGCCACTTTACCCTCTTCTATTACATAGATAATATCTGCATTTTTAATAGTCGATAATCTGTGCGCTATCATAAGTACAGTTTTCCCTCTTGTCAGTTCATTAAATGCAAGCTGTATTTGATGTTCATTTTCAGGGTCTGCAAAAGCTGTTGCCTCATCTAGTAGTATAATCGGTGCGTCTCTTAAAATAGCTCTTGCTAGTGCAATTCTCTGTGCTTCACCTCCTGAAAGATAGACTCCTTTCGTTCCATAAACCGTCTCTAAACCATTTGGTAGCTTTGCAATAATATCCTCACATCTTGCAACTTTCAACGCTATCTCTATCTCTTCTACTGTTGCATCCGGCTTTCCTTCACGTAGATTGTCTAAAATACTTGCTTTATACAAATTTGTGTTTTGAAACACAAATGATATATGCTGCATCAACTCCTTTTCTTCAATATCTTGTACGTTGACACCTCCTATTTTTACAGTTCCACTATCTACATCCCAAAATCTTGGAATCAATGTTGCTAGTGTTGTTTTTCCTCCGCCTGATGGACCTACAAATGCAACTGTCTGCCCTTGCTTAATATTGATAGTTACATCATCTACCGCTTTTTTATCCGAATTTGGATATGTAAACGATATATTTTCCATTGCTATATCTGTACTTTGGGGAATCAATGACTTTGTTGCTTTTTCTAACGGCTTTTCATTCAGTAAGTTTTCTATTCTGTAAAGTGCATCATCTGCTAACATGCTATGTTGCATAACCCACATAATTTTCATCATCATAAGGGATGCAATCGGTGTAAAAATTAGATAAAAAAAGAAACTCAGAAAAAATTCTGCACTGTTGCTCTGACCACTGATGATAAATATTGAACTTATTACTAAGAATATCGGTGTACTTGCAAGAAATACTTGAAACATTGTCATTGGGATTCTCATTTGATACGCATACTCTGATACATATTCTTTATAAGTATTTATAATATTGTGAAAACGTTCAAATGAGAATACAGATTGATTGAATGTCTTTACAACCGGGATTCCTCTAACATATTCTGTTGCCTCATTATTCATAGCTTCTAACGACGATTGATATAATTTTATTCTCTCTGCCTGCCCTTTCGCCATACCTGACATCATAAAGCTTACTGCTAATACAAGTGGTATAAGACTGATTAGTCCTAATCTCCAGTCAAACACAAACAAAATGACCAAAACTGCCAATGGTGTCGTGTAAGCTCCAACTAAGTCTGGCAATTGATGCGCTAAGTAGGTTTCTGTTGCAGCTGCACTGTCATTGATGATTCTACGAAGTTTTCCACTTCCAGCCTCACTAAAAAAACCAAGCGGCAATTTCATAATATGATTAAGAGCAGTCTTTCTCATGTTTTTTGCAATCCGGTAAGCAGCAATATGCGTACACATCAAAGCTATCATATAAATTACCATAGCACCAATTGCAGTTCCAACTGCAAGCCAAGCGTTTCTTGTAATACTCTCTGTCAGTGTGATATTCGGATAAGTATTAAATATCTCTTTCACTCCTTTCCAGATAAATATAATAGGCAGTAGGGTTGTCACTGCACTAATTCCTGATAGAACCATTCCTATTATTGTTAGGATTTTGTAACTATCAGCAAAGCAAAACAATCGTGATAATAGTGGTTTTTGTTTCTCTCTCTCCATTCGAGTCTCCTTCTTCTAAACTTATTTTAATTAGTTATTTCTAACCATCTATCAAAAAATATTGAGAGTATTATTCTCCCAATATTGCCTTTGTACCCGCATAGTAAAACTTCTGTATTTTTCCTATATACTCAAAAGCTTCTTCTCGACTCAAGTCATGATGTATTGCTTCAAGCATATTATTCAATCCCGAAGTAGCAATTACGTGCATAAAGAATTTATTTACTTTATTTAATTCAAACTTCTCCGCTCCCACAACTTCCAATGATGAGCTTTCTTCGATTTCAATCAATTTTTCAATATAGTCGGTATATTTTGTACCATTTGCACAGCAAAAAAGCAATTTTGAGCATTCAAAATCTTGGTATAAAAAATCCAATATCTCAAATGTCCCTTTTCCCATTCTTTCTGTGGTATCGGAACTTTCAAAATCATAGGCTCCTGAAACTTCATCATGTACTTTCTTATATAGTTTAAGTAAATCTTCTGCAAACACACCGACTATGGCTTCAAACAGACCTTCTTTACCTTTAAAATGATTGTACACTGCTCCTGTCGTAGCTTTTGCATTCTTAGCTATTTCTCTTAGATTTGCCTCATAAAAACCTTTTTTTAGGAACTCTTCCTTGGCGCAAAGCAAAATTCGTTCCTTAGTAAGCTCCGATGAATAACTCAATGCCATCCCCCCTTTCATAACAGTATTATTTTTCATAACAATGTTATCATTTTATCGTGAGTTTGTCAATCAAAACTAAATGAACTATTTTTCAACTGATTTTCCTTTAACATTAGAAAAAAAGATAAGCTTCAGCTTACCTTTTTTTCTAATGTTATACGATTTTCTTTTTTATTCATGCTACTATGCATAAACTTTTTTCAGAGTTTGTGCATGTTTTGCAATCACTAGCATTGTTCCAATTTCTATAACTATCATCAACCCACTTTGTACAGCCCTTGTCGTTACAAGCGCTATAAATGGACTTCCATAAAGTATATTAATCCATATACTATTTAAAATCAAAGAACAAAATATTTCTGATATCACTACAGCCATAGTCACTCTGACTACCGTCTGTTCTTTTCTTAAAAACTTTCCATAAATCCACCCTGTTAAAAATGCACTCAATGAAAATCCTGGAAAATACGGCCCAACCGGAAATAATATAGCTCCTAACAAATCTCCAAATGCACCAACAACTCCACCATAAATTGGACCTAAAATTATTGCAGCTAGCATCACTGGAATATAAGCAAATGACACTTTAAATATCTGTCCTTGTACTGATAAAACCCTCGATAAAACAATATTTGCCGCTATCATAAATGCAACTGTCACTAATTTTTTGGTTGTCACGCCTCGTTTTTTAAGCATAAAAAAATACCTCCTTTCTTGTTATTTTCACACATCCCATAATAATTGGGTGCTGTAATAACAAGAGGGGGTACATAAAATACTCAACTCTATTATCTAACAGCGGGATGCGGGGGTTGTACCGCAAGATACCAGTTACATTGTAACTCTCTCTTTTCGTCTCTAGAGCAACTCCCTGTCCCTAAAGCACTTAACGCACAATTCCCTACTCTGTTTCTTATTAAACTAAAAGAAATGTTCTTTCATTTCTCCGATTCATAATAACATATTTAATTTTCAATGTCTAATACTTTATTAATTTAAAAACGTTTCATATAATATCTATTGACAATTTCATCCCCTCTATGTATTATAACTATATAATTATGTAGTTATATAGGAAGGGCGAATTATGAACGAATTATGTTGTAAAACACCTGAAAAGGTAATTGAATTAATTAAAGATGATAGTATTTCCGAAAATCTATCCTTTTTCTTTAAAACATTTAGTGAACCAATACGGGTAAAAGTTTTACTTGCAATGCTACACAATGAAATCTGTGTAAAGGATTTAGCTTTGCTACTTGAGGTTTCTCAACCAAGAGTTTCTAATCAACTAAAACTACTTAAGCTGAATCATATTGTCAAAACAAGGAAAGAGAAAAATAATATTTTTTACAGTTTAGACGACACTCATATCCATGATATTCTTAGTATCGGACTCAGTCACCTAAACCACGATAAGGAGGAATTATGAATTATTTAAATAACTTATGGGACTTGTTTGTTGATATGTCCTTCTATATTGTCATTGGACTTATTTTCACTGGAATTCTACATGCATTTATTAACAAGGATGCAATCTTAAAGCATGTTGGAAAAAAATCCACCTCTTCTGTTATTAAGGCATCTGTCTTAGGTGTTCCTCTACCTTTATGTTCTTGTGGTGTTGTTCCTACGGCATTATATCTTGGGAAAAGTGGTGCGTCCAAGGGTGCGGTTGTCAGTTTCTTAACATCTACTCCCCAGACAGGTGTTGATAGTATTATTGCTACATATGGGCTAATCGGTCCTTTATTTGCTGCATACAGAGCCATAGCAGCCTTTATTTCTGGAATTTTTTCTGGTATAATCGTCAATATTTTCTGCCAAAATGATGCCATATACTACTCCTCTTCTCAAGAGAGTTGTGGTTGCTCTTCACATAATGAACCTGTCGTTTCGAGTTGCAGTTGCTCCTCTCCTAACGAAGCTGTTGTTTCGAGTTGCGGTTGCTCTGATGAAAGTGCTCTCGAAACTCCTATATCGTTTTCAGAAAAACTTAAAACTGTCTTCACATATGCTTTTGGCGACTTTTTAGATGAAATAGCCCGTAATTTTATTATTGGATTATTAATTGCTGCAATGATCACTACACTTGTTCCAGAGTCTTGGTTATCCAATTTTACTAGTCCTCTATTAAGTATGCTTGTTATGCTAATAATCGGAATTCCAATGTATATCTGTTCAACAGCTTCTATTCCAATTGCACTTTCTTTGATGTTAAAAGGAGTCTCTCCTGGATCTGCATTTGTTTTTTTATTTGCTGGTCCTTTTACGAATATTGCTTCCCTTGCTATACTTGGAAAATCTTTAGGTCGTAAAGTACTTATTATTTATCTTGGATGTGCTGCAATATGCTCAATCGCATTTGGATTTTTATTAGACTTTATAATAGACTTTTTTAACTACCAGGGATTAAGCCATCTTGCAGAACATTCTCATGAGCATGAAACGCCTTTTTATATGATAGTAATTGCAATTGCCTTTGGATTGCTTCTTTTAAGAAGCCTGTTTTTTCAGTACTTCAAAAAGAAAACTCATCCTACCTCATGTTGTTCTGGTAACTAGCTCTTGCATCCTCTAAAAAACACCTCCTATCTTGGAGGTGTTTTTTTAATTATTTGTTTTTAAATGAAAGCGCTAATAGATGATTGGTGTCTTTAAAGAAAGTGTTATTGGTTGCCCTCAATTTTTTATCAATTTCTGTAACCTTTTCATTCGGCAAAATCTTGATTTCGGTTTCAAATTGTTGATCTCTTCCATCAAAAATCTTGCATATTCCACCATTTTTTATGTAAGCTACTTTATTAGAATCCGCTCTGGTAAGTGCGTAATATACTCCGTCTTCGATAATAACATTGAATATAACTTCTCTATCCTCATATGTCATTAAAATATGTCGGCTATTTTCAAATCTCTCTTTTCCTGAAAGATTATACTTTGAAAAACTTGGATTCCATCCTCTGTCAAGCGAATAAATCTCACTATTGCTAAAATATGCTGTAGCTTCCACTAAATCAATTTCAAAAAATTTGGCACCATGCGACATCATCTTTTTATACAAAGAGTCTGTTTCTGCAGCTTTTTTTATAATGTCTGCTGAAGTCTCTAGCGCCTTACAAGTAAATTTTCCGTAAATTCTTTTAGCCATCTTCAGTCCTTGACCGTCTTTATCAAAAATCAATCCTGAAATTTCATCTCCATCTTTTAGTACATTAAGCAATACAGAAATACCTACCAATAGTAAAATGTGTTTCCCTTCAATGCATTTGTAATTTGCTTTTTCAATAATAGGAAAAGCTGTGTTACTATTTACTGCAACCTCTATATTGGGTTGCAATTCACAAAATGCAAGAATTTCTTCTCTCATTTCACCTATTGGTTTTCTATTTTTTATCGCATCTTTTGGATTCATTCTCCTGCCTCCTAAATATTCTTCTCTCTTTGTGTCCTAATTATATTTTATCTTCATCTCTATATCAATATAATTCTCATGCTATAGTCAGTCTACCTCTTGTAGCGGATAATCCTCCTTCTATATAGCGGACAAACAGTAAATACGACTAAATTCATTATCTTTTAATAAGGTCTTGTATTTCTTTTGCAAATATGATAAGCTTTAGCGAGTTAGTTTCATCTAACGTACATCCCCTTAGTTCATGTTTCATTCAAAATATGTTGCAAATAATAGAATAAACATTGTTTTTGTGTCAACCCTTATGTTAGTGACTCATAATCAATTTGCAACTCATTGTCAAATCTAAAGGAGAATCATGAGCAAATATCAAACTGAAAACAGAAAGCGTGTTATCCATTTTTTTGAACAAAATACTCATCGAAGAATATCTGCTCAAGATATTCATAAAGAACTAGCAGATTATAGCATCAGCATTAGTTCCATTTATAGATGTTTGTCAGAGATGGAAAAAGAAGGACTTCTTTTTAAAACTACTGATTCAAAAACAGTGTGTTCTTTATACCATTACGTGGATCCTCATAGTTGTTCTGGTATTATTCATTTAAAGTGTCAAATCTGTGATGCTACATTTCATCTTAACAAACACGTTTCTCGTATGCTTATCGAACTTGCAAAGGATGACCATTCCTTTAAAGTCAATGACACTGCTGCATTTTTATATGGCAAATGTATCGATTGCCAATAAAACAAAAAATCATTATATGAAGGAGATTTTATATCTTATGAAGAAAAAATTATTTAGCGCCTATACACTAGCTAGTGTACTATTACTGTCTGCTTGCTCATCAGAGCCCTCAGCTCAAACAACTGAAACCACAGAAACTTCTGATAAGAAACCAAGCATTGTAGCAGCATCCTTTCACGAGTATGATTGGGTGAATCAGATTCTTGGTGATCAAAAAGAAAATTTTGATATCACCTTACTAATGGATAACGGAGTGGATCTTCATAGTTACGAACCAAGTGTTGAAGATACTTCTATCATATCCTCTGCTGATTTATTCATCTATAACGGAGGACCCTCTCAAGATTGGGTAGCTGATATAGTTGCCGAACCTTTAAATGAAAATATAAAAGTAATTAATGTTATGGAAAGTTTAGGTGATGTGGTTGTACCCGAGGTGGCTGTAGAAGGAATGCAAGCGGGAGATCATGATCATGACGAAGAAGTTCATTCTGAAGAGGAACACTCTCATGACGATGAACATGTTTGGTTATCTCTTGGTAATGCTGTAGATATTTGTGAGATTCTAGAGGATGAAATTTCAGAATTAGATAGTGCAAATGCTGCTGTATACAAGGAAAACGCTGCTGCTTACGTTCAATCATTACAAACGTTAGACGGAGCTTATGAAACTGCTATTTCAGATGCATCTAGGGATACTCTTGTATTTGCAGATAGATTCCCATTCTTATATATGATGCAAGATTACAATGTGAATTATTACGCCGCATTCCAGGGCTGCTCTGCGGAAACGGAAGCCTCATTTGAAACTGTTGCATTTTTAACCCAAAAAGTAGATGAACTGGATGTGAATAAACTTCTTATCATTGATAATGGTTTGATAGAACTTGCTAATACAATTATTAACAATAGTGCTGATAAGGACGCTGAAACACTAACCTTAAATTCTATTCAATCAATTAGTCAAGAAGATATTGATTCCGGCATCACTTATTATGATATCATGGAAGATAATCTTGAGGTTCTAAAAGAGGCGCTAGCTCAGTAAACAGGAGAATTAAATGAAAATAATATGTCAAAATCTTTCAGTCGGTTACAATAATACACCACTGCACAAGAATATCAATTTTACAATACCTGGTGGTTCTTATACCTGTATTGTAGGTGAAAATGGTATTGGGAAAAGTACTTTAATTAAAACCATACTTGGATTATTACCACCAATATCTGGAACTGTCAATATAGGCGATGATAAAACTTGGGGAAATGTAGGTTACCTCCCGCAACAAACTCAGGTACAAAAGGATTTTCCTGCTTCAGTTTACGAAGTTGTCCTTTCTGGTTGCCTAAACAGAATTGGATTTCGCCCATTTTATAATAAATCCGAAAAGCAACTTGCGGAAAAAATGTTACAAAAATTAGGGATTTTGGATCTGAGGAAAAAAAGTTACAGTGAATTATCAGGCGGTCAACAACAAAGAGTTCTACTTGCTAGAGCTCTTTGTGCCACTGATAAAATACTTTTATTAGACGAACCTACTGCCAGCCTTGATTTATCATCTACTCTAGAATTTTATAGAATCGTAAAAGAACTCAACCATGAAGGAACAACGATTATTATGATTACGCATAACCTTCAAGAGGTGATAAATGATGCCGACCATGTTCTTTGTTTGAATAACTGTGGTGTTAACTGTCTTACAAAAACTGCTTATCTGGAGGAAGCCAATGACTGATACTATTAGTAAACTTATCGAATATCTATCCTATCCTTTTGTTGTCTATGCATTAATTGTAGGCGTTTTAGTAGCTTTATGCTCTTCTCTTTTAGGCGCAACGCTTGTGCTTAAACGTTTTTCCTACATTGGTGATGGTTTATCTCATATCGCCTTTGGTGGCATTGCTATTGCTTCCGTTTTAGATCTAGCAAATCAAGATGCCCTTGTATTTCCTGTGACTGCCTTAGCAGCAGTTCTATTACTTCGAATTGGTCACAATGCTAAGATTAACGGCGATGCCGCAATAGCAATGATGTCCACAGGGTCTCTCGCCCTTGGCTATTTACTTATGAATGTTTTCTCTGTATCAAACAACTTAGCCGGAGATGTGTGTGTTACTTTATTTGGCTCTACTTCCATACTGACACTAAGTTCAACAGATGTTATTACTTCCATTGTCTTATCCATATTCGTTATTGGTATGTTTATTATATTTTATCACAAGATTTTTGCAATTACTTTTGACGAAAACTTTGCTAAAGCGACTGGCACCAATGTACACGCCTATAATTTATTAATTGCCATCACCATAGCTGCTGTGATCGTAGTTGCTATGAATCTAGTTGGTTCATTACTAATTAGTGCACTTGTTGTGTTTCCAGCTCTCTCTTCAATGAGAGTATTTGGAAACTTTCGCGCTGTTATCATCTCTTCTGTTATTATCTCGCTACTTTGCGCGTTCTTTGGGATTTTAGTTTCAATCGTTTATGGCACACCTGTCGGAAGCACCATTGTAACCGCAAATATTATTATATTTTGCATTTCATGTGGAATATCAAAAATCAGAAGATAAATAGAAAGGTCAATGGCACTATCATAATCTCAAGAAAAATGGATTCTTACCATGTTTGATATGTATTACTTTATTTCATAATTTGGCTATAAATTCTAAATATGTGTAAAAATGTTGCTATAACAACTGCTCTGATCTATCTTCTGTGGTATCCTCTAATTGAGTCAAATACTGCAAAGGAGATTATATCTATGTTTTGTCACAAAAAAATATTCAAAATGACAAATGTTTCTACTATAAAAAAACAGCAAATTGTCAGTACGCGTATCTTTCAAGATTCTGAAATTACATTTTATCTATTTACTTTTGATATGGATGAAAGTGTGAGTGAACAAAGTAATAGTGAAGATATTTTAATTTATGTTCTAGAAGGTCAAATACAACTCTATCGAGATAAGATTGTCACCACAGCTAATACTCACGAACTCCTCGCCATCCCAAGAAATACGATGCACAGAGTTCATTCAACTAGTAAAAGCAAAATATTACAACTGAGTTTAGTTTCACAAAAAGGAGAAGAAATGGGCGAATTTATAAAAAAAATTAATGAAACAGAATGTATGAAATTAAGTGATGGAATCGATTATGAAGAAGGGGGCGTCTCTAGTAAATCTCTAGTTCAACGTGCTAGCTTTACACTAACTCTAATGGCATTTTCGCAAAATTCTAGGATTGCTAGCCATAGTTCAAATGGAGATGCACTCGTACAGGTTCTTGAAGGAAAAGCAGAAATCACAATCGCCAATGAAGTTTTTGTTATTTCGAAAGACGAAAGTATTCTAATGCCTGCTGGCATTCCTCATGCTTTATATGCAATTGAACCTTTCAAAATGTTATTAACTGTTGCAAAACCTGAATAGTTTTACAGTAACTATATAAATGCAAAACCGCACTCTTTACTAATAAGGGTGCGGTTCCGTCTCATAGATTATGATGTTTTTTTATTATTCCACCTTAGCAACACACTTGATATAATCGAAAGTAATGGCAACTCAATCAGGGGGCCGATTACTAGGGATAGGGAAATTAATGGTTGGTCTGGAAAAGTTGCCACTGCAATCACTAATTCTTGTTGTGAGTATTTGATAGAAAACATTTTATAATTATCCATGTCATTGCCTTTCTTTTTCGTCATATTCTAGTTTTGTCTTTACAAAAAATATAAAGTACACAATATGAAAAATCCAAACACAAAATAGTGCAATCTGCCCAGCTCTCACATTCATCATCAGGACAAAGCTAATCGCCATCAATATTGTGACTGTAGTAATAACTCTTATCTTTGTAGCTTTTGTCATTCCTTGTCCCTTGACAAAACTTTCAAGATTATGCTTATATAACTTCGTTTCTTTAAACCAACGATCTAATTTCTCACTACGCTTTCCAAATCCAAGCGCTGCCATTAATAGAAACGGAAATGCTGGTAATAATGGAACCATTGCTCCTATCGCTCCTAAAGCTAGACCTACAAAACCTATAATTAAAAACACAATTTTTTTCATGTTCACGTTCCTTTTTCTTTTCAGTGTCTGTACTACACACATTCCGTTAGTTAATTCTAACATTTTTTCGTGTATTCATTCAATCCTATTTACTAATATTAAATGCATCAAACCCTGGTGTTACTGCTCCAACACCTAGTTCCTCTTCAATACGTAATAATCTATTATATTTTGCAACTCTTTCACTTCTACTTGGTGCACCTGTTTTAATCTGACAAGTGTTCATCGCTACGGCTAAATCTGCGATTGTTGTATCTTCTGTTTCGCCTGAACGATGCGAAGAAATTGCTGTATAACCTGCTTTATGAGCCATTTTTATTGCTTCTAAAGTTTCGGAAACTGAACCAATTTGATTCAGCTTAATCAAGATAGAATTCCCACACCCCATCTCAATTCCTTTAGATAAACGCTCTGTATTAGTTACAAACAAATCGTCTCCTACTAATTGAACTGTATCTCCTAACTCTTCTGTAAGAAGTTTCCATCCATCCCAATCATCTTCATCTAGTCCATCCTCGATTGGGTAGATTGGATATTTATCGCATGACCTTTTTACACACAGTTAGTTTTTCCTAACTTTTTTTTGTTTCACCTAGATTCTATATAACTGAATATGTTATTTTTATATTCAGTTAAAACTTCTCTCTTGAGTGAATTTGGCAGTCTTCGCAAATTCATAAATGCTGCATGATCCTCAATTTCCATTAACAAGAGCCTTCCCGCACCTACCCTTAAAAAGTCAATTCTTTGGAAGCCATATTTTAGTTTTGAATATTTTGCATATTTAACAGCAATCTGTTCTTGTGCCTCAGTTAATTCTATCAATTTAGGTTCCGGATAATTCGGGTACTTTGAAGGGGTGTATTCAAAAGCATATATAAGTTTATCGCCAACAAAATAGCACTGTATTTCAGCGTCAAACTTCATAAGGGGCTGAATAATGTCTCCTTCTTTATACACTGTAGGAAGGTCTTTTATCTCTGCTGTTTTTTGAAAAAATCCGTTACCAAAAGATTTTATATCCTTTATGACGTATTTATTTGTTACTGGTAACAAATGCAATTTTGAAAGTGTATTGATCGTTGGTATAACGTCATCATTTTCTTCAAATATTTCACATAGATATTTTTTCCCAGCGCCATCAAGCCCAACTAAGTTAACTGTTTTTATATCCTTATTTTTTAACCGCTCAATTAGAATTTTATTCTGAACTTCTAGATTCGGTGTTTCAGCTTCACTTGACACCCATGTATTCCTCCGTATTATCACATCATAAGCATCGTCAAGTGTTTCATCAAAATCCACAGTTTCAAGTGTTACCCAATGACCTTCTTGTTCAAAATATTCTTTGATTAATGTATCCTCACTCAATCCACTGCCACCTTGATTAGAGAGTATTAGTATCTTGTATTTTCTCATATGTCTCCTTTTCTTTAACTGTTCTCTCAGATTGTTCTTCTACTAGAAATACTTTTTTTGATACATGCATATAAAATGCTATTGAAAGAATAAAGGAAGTTATATCTGCTACTGGCTGTGCTATAACTAGTCCCATCTCTCCCCATATACTGCCTAGGATAAAAAGCATTGGAATGAATACGAGTCCTTGCCTACTTACATTAACAATTAATGATTCTGTTGCAGCCCCTGCAGCTTGAAGCGCATTTGCAAATACAAATAGCATTCCAAAAATAAAACTTGTTGAAAGTAATATTTGAGAGAAAGAATATGCATATTCAAATGATTCCACATCTGTCAAAAACGCCCCAACAATTCCCTCTAAACCAATGTAACATAATAAGGTTAGCGTAGAACTTAATAAAAATGCAAAAATCAGAGAAAATTTTATTATCCCTTGGTACCTCTTTTTATTTTGCGCTCCGATAGAAAATCCAAGTAGTGGTTGAATCCCTTGCCCTAACCCAATGCATATCATACTTGTAATCATAGTTACCTTCATTGCAACCCCTATTCCAGCTACAGCTAAATCTCCATAATTTGCCATCTGTGCATTTAGTACTATCTGCGATATACTCATTAAAATAGATGAAAGTGATGCTGGAATTCCAATCACAAGAACATTTTTCATCACACCATTTGATATTGTAAAATCTTTAATTTTAGTGCTTAAAATTGTATTACTTCTAAACAAATACACAAGATAATATGTACCACCACAAATATTACCAATTACAGTTGCAATTGCAGCACCCTCTATTCCCATATCTAAGGTTAGTATAAAAATTGGATCAAGTACAATATTAATTACATTTCCAATCAACATCCCAACCATTGCTTTACCTGCTTGTCCTTCCGCTCGCAAAAGATTAGAAAAGCAACTAGAAATCACAATAAAAGGTCCACTGATAAATAGTATTTGTAAGTAACTTTTGACCAATTCCCATAACTCTTCACTAGCACCTAACAATGCTAAAATGTTATCCAACCTCAAATACATACTTACTGATAAAATAAGTCCTGTTACTATCGCTGCCCAAAAGCAAAAAGAAGATACTTTTTTTACTAATTCTTTTTTCCCAGCACCTAAGAACCTAGATACCATCGAGGTTCCCCCTATACCAAAAATATTCCCTAGTGACATAAATATCAAAAATATTGGTGTTGCCATTGATACAGCTGCCACTTGTAAGGAATCATTAAGTTGACCCACAAAAAATAAATCAGCCATATTATAGACTAACACCATTATCATTGCTATCATTGCTGGTAATGCATTTGATAAAACAGCTTTAGGTATAGGCATTTTATCTAGTTTTTCTAAATTATCATTCATTTCTTATCTCCATTTCAATATTATACTATTTCGAAAAATTTTTTTCCGCTTTCTTTATTAACTCAATAAACAATGTTCGTTCACAATCTGTAAATCCCTCGAAAAACAACTCATCTATCTTTGCTATAACTTCTTTTATGTCTGTAGCCAATTCCAATCCAGTTCCCGTAATCTCAACAATTTTTTTACGTTCTACAATATGCGTTTGTACTAAGCCCTTACTTTCAAGCCTACTTATAATTCCAAAAACTGTTGACTGTGCTGTTCCAAATCGACGTTCTATTTGCTTTATTGACATGGTGTTTTCTTCTGCTTCCTCCAACCATATCAAAACTATTCCTTGTGTTAAACTTATTCCAAATGCTTTTAATTCTTTATTAACATGCTTGTCTAAACTTGCTGATAAAAACTTTATAGATTTACCTAACTTTATATCATTCATTTCATCACCTCTTTCTCACAACATAATAGCACACTATCAACTTTTGTCAATAGTGTGCTATTATGTTTTTTTATTACCTAAGCTTTTATTATACTTTTATTCGTATCGCACAACTGTTATTTTTATTCCATCAATCACTGCGTATCCACTTTCTATATCGTCGTATAACTTCAATCGATATCTAAAATCCACCGAATCTTGACGCTGAATTTTTTTATATTCCTCAGCGATTTCTTCTTTTGATGTATAAATATCATTCTCGATAACTATCTTACTAATATTATCTTCTGCAAATACAAATCCTAAATTATTATAGCTTTTCATATATTCAATTGTTTTTTCAAAGCTTGTTAAAATCGGTATTTGCATTGATATATAACCAGGGTCATAAGAGTCATAGGCAATCCTCACATACCCTACAATACCTCCTTCTAGCAAACTCTGACCATCCGCTTCCTCATATTCTTTCTTTAATATTGTCAAGAATTGTTCACTTGCCTCATTTGAAAGAAATTCTATATTGTCACTCCAGAAACTATCACTTAGGGTACCCCCATATACCTCAATACCTTGGAATGAAGGATCATTTACTACATCTTCTACAGGAACAGTACGTAATTTGTAATTAAAATCTAGAAACTCTTCATTTTCCCATAGCGTACTAATCTTCTCACCGTATTTTGAATATTGTAGTTCCTCGATGGTTGGCACTGCGAATGCACGTTTTATAGTTTTTCCATTATTTAACACAAACTGTACACTGACATCTTGGGACATAGATCCCGTTTCCACGAAGATATTACTACTCTCTTCTGAGATAATCTCTATCATCTCATAAAGTTCTTCACTTTTCCCCATAGAAACATCATCAAACTCCGAACCCTCTGCTATTATTGCGAGCTCTGTCCATGCGATATTGATATCTTTAATCTCTTCATAAGCTGGCAAGTGACTGTTAGCATTCGTTATATCATACCGCATAATACATATAAGTCCTACTACAACACCTCCAATTACAACTCCCTTCCAGCTATTTTTTAATAATTTTATCAAAGAGGTTCCATAAATAAATTCCACAAAAACATACGTAATCAGTGCCCCGACTAAGGCCCCCGCTATACTCCATTGCAACATCTTATCAACATTAAGATAGAGCATTTCTCCAAAAAATTGTGCTGTAAACAGTGAAAAAACCATAACCAGTATTAACTCAATCACACTCCCTATATTTTTATAAATTATAGCTGTTCCAATCCGCTCTACTGGGCGTTTCTTCACCAAATAGTAGGATAACACTCCTAGAATAATAACGCTCCCTGCAAGTTTAAGCACATCTATTGTATCTATAATACCTATTGTAACTATAAAGTGAATTGGCGATATATTTCCCACACTGTTCAAAATTTCTGAAGTCACTAAGTAACTAGGATAATAAAGACTCATGTAATAATTTACTAAAATCCATAAAGCAAAACCAAATGTTGTAAAGGTGAAAATTCCCAATACTGCTACATGTAGCTTTCCGGTTAATTGAGTCGCTATGATAGCTAGGAAAAATCCAAGTAAATAACACAATGTACCTATTGCAATAATCACTAGAAAGTCCACGCTTCCAGAAAGTGTAATCACTTGCCGAACACTTGCTATAACAAGTAGCGTCCCTGCTCCTAACAATGTAGTGATCAGGTATCCACCTGTAGCTATTATTGTTTTTAATCCAAATAGTTCGCCTCTCTTTATCGGTAAACTATATAACAAATCTACTTTTTCTTTCTTGTGGGTGAATGCATATTCTGATAAACCAGCCAAAGCGCCTAGAAATAATGCACTTAGCAAAACAAGCACTCCCATATCCGCAATGCCATGCCTGCTAAATATAAGTGTTTCAAAAAAATCAACTGAACTTTCACTCATCTCTGAAAAATAAATAGAACCTCTCATTCCTATCTCTTCATATCTCCCTACTAAAAGCAAGAAGAAAATAGGCAATACACAAAGTGCTGACACCATGTTAAGTAGCATTAACCATCGCTGTCCTTTGATGGTTTCTCTACCAATTTTAATATACGTCGCTTTTAACTTCATACCCTTGCACCTCCGTTTCGCTGATAAATAGTTCCTCTAAGGTAAGTGGTAACAACTCATAAAATCTTGGTGAAATCTCATCTAATACCGTTTCAATCACTCCTCTTTCTCCTCTGATTGTTAATAATGTTAGGCTCCCCTGTGTTTTCCGTCCTATTACTTGTAGCCTGCACACTACATGCTCTAACTCACTTTCATTTAAAATGCATTGTACTTTGTAAATCTCATGCTTTAACTCTTCTAATGAATTAGAAACCAATACTTTTCCCTTATGGATAAATCCTACGTTTTCGCAGATATCTTCGATTTCTCGCAAGTTGTGAGAACTAATAATCGGTGTGAAATTTCGCTTGCATACTTCTTGTGCTATTATACTCTTTACCGTCTGTCTAACCACTGGATCCAATCCATCAAAAGTTTCATCTAGAATCAGGTACTTAGTTTGACTACTGATTCCCACTAGAATAAAAAATTGTTTTCGCGTCCCCTTTGATAAACTACTCAATTTTTGATTCAAATCAATTGTAAACCGCTCTGCAAGCACTGAAAACAATTCTTCGTCAAATCTCTCGTATATGGATTTATAGAAGTTCTTCATCTCTTTACATGTATATCCTGGAAAGTAAAAAGATTCATCTGCCACAAAAAATATTTCATGTTTCACTTCACTGTTTTCATATACAACTTGATCGTCTACCCGAATTGACCCTGAATCTGTTCTTAAGATGCCACTTATCATACGGAGCAGCGTTGTTTTTCCAGAACCATTACTTCCAATCAATCCATAGATTTCCCCTTCTTTTATCTGAAGCGAAATCTCTTCAATTGCTTTTATTTTTCCGTAATGTTTTGAAATATTGATAACTTCAATCATATACTCTCCTCCTTATAAATCTCCCCTAATAATTCGCCAACTTCTGTTTTTTTAATCCCCATATCTTTCCCCTTTTGAAGGATACCACGTATCTCCTCCATCTGCTGATTCTTCATCTGTAAATTCAACTCATTTTGAGAACAAACAAAACTTCCCTTTCCTTTTATGGAATAGATAAATCCTGTTGATTCTAGTTGATTGTATGCGCGTTGTATAGTATTGGGATTTATGGATAGCTGTGAAGCTAGGCTTCGAACAGAGGGTAATTGCTCATCCGGTAATAAAATCTCCTTACAAATATGGGAACTTATTCTTTCAACCACCTGCTCAAATATCGGTTTTCTGCTTTTATAATCTAATACAATCAATTCAACACCTCCTATACTAACCGTATTAATTTAATTAGTACAGTTAGTATAGCTCTTATTTCTTTATTTGTCAAGCTATCCTCATATTTTCTTTATATCTCCTTATATCTCACCTTGTACCAGCTTTAATTCTACTCTGTTTTATGCTATTATATAGCAGCTCTGACGGTAATGGCTTACCATTTATTCTCCATCTATATACCCAAAGATGGTCTCATTGAACTAGGCTATGTTATGGTAGAATTTTTCTAAATCCACTTGTTATCTAGGTACATTAAGCCTTTATCTCTATCTATTTCACTGGCCTATTTTAACAGCCTTGAAATTTTGGGGTGGCAATTTATCAGAACCTCTTGCAATTTTTATATTTTACTCAAGCTGCTTTATTATTTTTCATTCTAGTACTATCTTTATTACTCCCTACTTGGATTTCGCCTGCACATCCATCACAGAAAACAGATTCAGCAACAGAACTACAAGAGCTTAGTACTGACGAAAAGTCAGCTTTATTATCTGAAGCATACACATATCTTTATCCACTTGTTATAATGGATGTCACAAAAACAATGCAAACAAATGCTGTTCATGCATCGTCCACTGCAGCTCCTATTAACCAATTCATTCATACTTCCGAACTTAGAAATGCAGACACGAAAAGTGTTGTAACGCCAAATGTAGATACCTTATACTCGACAGCATGGTTAGATAAATGTGGATACTCCAGACGGTGTTACTAGAGTTGATGTACCAACGAGTATGGTGTGGTTTATATGCAGACCTGTGCTTTATGGAGATGATGATCTATCAAATGTTTCAGATTTGATAAATAGAATTAGCATACTAAATATAGGAGAAAACATGAACTTTGATAGTTCAAGCATTATATCTAACACAAATGAATTTGAAACCCTTTGGGAAACTATAAAAAAAGGAACCAGTTGGGGACTTTGGTACTGCATATGAATATAGGGCTGCTACTGCTTTAAATGCAAATGGTAATGTTTTGAATGGTGAAAATACCCATGTTATTCACTTTGAAGAAGTTCCTCCTGTTTTAAACAAAGGTTTTTGGTCCGTTACTATGTATGGAGATGATAATTTTCTCGTTGATAACGAAATTGATCGGTACATAATAAATGATCGTTCAGATATTACATATAACGAAGATGGTTCACTTGATATAATAGTATCTGTCAATCCACCTGAAAATTCCTCCAACTGGTTACCTGCACCAAAAAATGATTTTCATCTATGGCTTAGAATATATTCTCCTGATATGGATACAATTTATGAGAATTGGGAGGCACCTACTATTCAGATACAATAAAACACACTGAATCCTTTGTTGGGGATTCAGTGTGTTTTATTTATCTTTATTTTATTCTTTTCTTCTCATATTCCCTAAATGCATCTACTTTTTCTTGCGAAGGACACCCTTTTTCAAATTCATTCCTAAAGAATGCATCTATCATCTCTTCTCTTACCTTTTGTCCTGTCGTAAATGCGCCTATACACGCAATGTTAGCATCGTTACTCAATCTCGCTCGTTTAGCAGAATACACATCTGAGATAAGTGCACCATACGCCCCTAATACCTTATTAACTGCGAGCGAAACACCTATACCTGTGCCACATATCAAGACTCCTCTATCATATTCTTGTTTAGATACTGCCTCGCCAATTGCAACAGAAACTCGAGCGTAGATGGGATCTTCACTTCCAAAGTCCGTCACTTCTCCATATCCTTGCTTTTCTATGTATGCAACCAATTCTTCCTTTACAGCTTGTGCGTTAGGGTCACATCCTATAGCTATTTTCATTGACACTCCACCTTTCAATTATGTACTAACCACTTCCATGATTCCATCTGCCATTGCTTTTAGTATAATGCAACACGATGTTGCTCCTGCATCTAAAACTCCCTTTGATCGTTCACCTAGACGGCTAGACCTCCCAAATTTCGCTACTAAATCCTTCGTAGAATCTTTCCCTTTTTCCGCTGCGTCTTTCATATTATTAAGCGCTTCCCCAAAAGACAAGTTTTCTTCTGCTGACTTTTTCAAACTATCAACAGCTGGACCCAATGTATCTACTAATGTTTTATCTCCAATTCGAGCTTCTACAATATCACAAAGGCCTTCTAGTCCAGAGGCAAGCATATTTCCTAAATCCGATATAGCCAGCTCATCAATTTCCGCTCCTGCACTTGCCATATCCATAAATATGGTTCCATAAATCGGTCCCATCGATCCTCCTATTTCAGAAAATAATATGGTTCCTAATTCATCTAATCCTTCTGTAAAAGTAACTGCTTCACCTTTAAACCTCGTTTCATACAATGTAAAGCCTTTATTCATGTTCATTCCATGGTCACCATCTCCAATCAAGCCATCAATTTCCCCTAAATATGCTTTATTTTCTTGAATAGCCTTTACCATTGCTAATAATACTGGTCCACCTTCTCTGTTTTTGAACACTTCCATATCGATACCTCCTATTTTAAAACTGTTTAAGCCCCATACTATTAGCCGGTAAATCCATCAATTCTTTTAATTCCTCGTCTAACTTCATGATTGTCAAGGTTGCTCCCATCATTTCTAGTGATGTGAAATAATTACCTACATACGCTTTATGTGTTTTGATTCCCTTTTCAGCGAGAAGTTTATCTATTTCATCATATAGTACGTACAACTCCATAACAGGCGTTGCCCCTAATCCCGATACTAATACAGCAACTTCGTCACCAGATTCATATGGGTAATCTGGAATAACAATATCCACCATTCGTTTCGCCATCTGTGCCGCTGTTTCTAATTCACATACTTCAATGCCCGGTTCTCCGTGATGCCCGATTCCAACTTCCATTGTTCCTTCTTTTATCTCAAAGTTAGGATGACCTACTGCTGGCAATGTGCATGGTGTCAACCCAATTCCTACACTTCTTGTATTATCGATTGCTTTTTGTGCAGCTGCTATTACTTCATCCAAATTTCCACCTAATGCAGATTTTGCTCCCCCTACTTTCCACATAAAGACTTCACCTGCTACTCCACGTCTCTTTTCTCTTTGATCTCTTGGAGCTGAAGCCACATCATCATTTGCCACAACAGTTTTCACTGTAAGCCCAATCTTTTTTGCCATTTTCACTGCCATTTTCACATTCATGTTATCGCCAGAGTAATTACCATACAAGCAAGCAATTCCTTGTCCTTTATCTGCTGATTTATATGCATCTAAAAAAGCTTGTGCCGTCGGTGACGAACAAATCTCTCCCACTGCAACTGAATCACACATATTCTCGCCCACATAACCTATAAAAGCTGGTTTATGTCCTGATCCCCCACCAGTGACCACTCCTACAGTATTTTCCTTCATTTTCTTAGATCTCACAACTCGAGAGTTCTCTGTTTTTTCTACTAAATCCGAATGGCTTTTCAAAAATCCATTCAACATCTCATCTACAATAAAATCTGCATCATTTAATATTCTCTGCATTTTCCCACCTCATTTACTTAATTGTATACCCACCATCTATCAATAAATTATGCCCCGTAATCATACCTGCAGCTCCACTGCACAGGAAGGCAATTACCCCTGCAATTTCATCTGGTTCTGCAAACCTTTCTGATGGCATTTCTTTTTTAAAGGCATCACCTACAGGTCCATCCCATGCTTTATGACCTAATTCTGTTAGCACCACTGTTGGTGATACCGCATTAACTCTGATTCCATATTTTCCCCACTCAAGTGCCATCACCTGTGTCATCGAAATAATTGCTCCTTTAGAGGCACAATAAGCAACATGCTTATCCAATGCAATTACTCCTGCTTGCGAAGCCATATTTACAATCGACCCACTAATTTCATTATCGATGAAATATTTTCCCACTAACTGCGCCATCATAAAGGAGGATTTAAAGTTTATCTCCATTGTCTTGTCTAATAAGTCTTCACCTATTATTTCTGCATGGTCTAATGCAACAATACCTGCACAATTGATTAAAATATCTACTTTACCAAATGTTTGAATGGCCTGTTTCAAAACATTTTCTCGATCTTCTTTACTCGTAATATTTCCCGCAATTCCGATTGCATTCCGGTCTAACTCTTTTGCAATTTCCCTAACGTTTGGATTCAAATCTGCCAAGATTACATTGACTCCCTTTTTCACGAAAAACTTAGCTGTCTCATATCCTATTCCTGCAGCTCCCCCCGTGATAATTGCTGTTTTTCCCTCCAATGAAAATTCTGCGTCTGCGCCATAATATTTTAACATTTCAGCCTCCTTACTGCACCGAAGTACATAGGCACCTCGGTGCATCTTGATTTTTCTATTGTGTTCTTTCTTTAAATTCTGCTACATTATCTAGGTTAACCTCTTCAAAATCAATCCAATAGTTTTCTTCCACTGCTTCTCCATTGATTGCATCTATTAACACTTCTACTGCTTTACTTCCTTGTCCTGCTCCATCTTGGAAAATAGAAGCGACTAGTTCTTCGTTTTCTACTGCATTCAATGCATCTGTGATTCCATCAACACCAATTACAGGAATATCATCTAGCCCTTTTGCCTTTAATGCTTCTTTTGCACCAAGTGCCATTTCATCATTCTCTGCTACTACTGCGTCAATATCATCAAAAGCTTGTAGCCATGTTTCCATAACCGTCATAGCCTCAGAGCGAGACCAGTTCGCTGTTTTTTCAGCTAATACTGTGATTCCAGGGTTTTCGTCAAGAATGTTCTGAATTCCTTCTCTTCTTTCAATTTGTGCTGATTGTCCCATAGGACCTTCAATAATTACGATATTGCCTTCCGTTCCAATCGTGTCTATAATTTTTTGCATCTCCATCTCTCCAGCTGTAACATCGATTGACCCAACATAACTTGTCAAATCATCACTTTGCACCCTAGTGTTTACACCTACAATAGGAATTCCTGCTTCTACCGCTTTATCTACACATGGAACACAAGCTTCTATGTCCTGAGGATTTAAAATGATTCCATCGATTCCATCTGCAATCATAGTCTCTACTTGACTAATCTGTGTGCTCGGATCATAATCTCCGTCGTATACTACTAATTCTGCGCCTAATTCTTCTGCTTTTTTCTCTGCAGCATTGGCAATGCGAACTGTAAATTCATTCTGCAAACTATACAGCGTAATTCCTAACTTTAGCTTTTCTGTTTCTCCTTCTTCCGAACTGGAATCTTCGCTTTCTGCTGGGGCATCGTTACTACTATCTGCAATCCCGCAACCACTCGCTAAAGCTCCTACCAACGCTACACACATCAACAAACTCACTACTTTTTTCTTCATTTTTTCTTCCTCCTTTATTTTATAAAAGCACTATGCCTTTATTTCTCATTTAGTGAATCTAACATTACTGCCCCGATAATGATAATTCCTTTTATTACCAGCTGCCAATATGATGAGACCGCCATCATATCCAAACCGTTATTCATAGCTCCCATAATTAAGAATCCGACTATCGTTCCCCAGAGTCTACCTCGTCCCCCCGATAGACTATTTCCGCCTATAACGGCTGCAGCAATTGCATCTACTTCATACCCTTCTCCACCTGCTGACAAGCCAGATGTTACTCGGGATGTCAAAATCACCCCTGCAAGTCCTGCTAGTACTCCTGAAATCATATATACTGAACATATAATTGCTTTCACATTAATCCCAGAAACTCTAGCCGATACCGCATTCCCTCCTACAGCAAAAACATATCTTCCGTATCTAGTCTTATATAATGCAACGAAGCAAATCACTAGTACAACTGCTAATATAACAATTGGTATTGGAATAATTCCTAAACTCCCTCCTCCTATGACTAGAAACTCGTCACTCAATCCTGGAACAGGTTTTGCATCGCTTGCCATGTAGGTAACACCTCGTGCGATACTAAGCATCCCCAATGTAGCTATAAATGCTGGAACTTTTAAATATGCTACAATTATCCCATTTATCGCCCCTAATAAAAGACCAATTCCAATTCCCACTAATAATGCGACAATCCAAGGAATTCCTGTTTCTTCTCTTGCCACTAGTGCTGAAAACATTCCTGCTGCACCTACAATTGATCCTACTGACAAATCAATCCCACCAGTTAAAACTACAAATGTCATCCCCACTGCTAGTAGCGCATTGATCGAGGTCGCTCTTAACATATTTAGCATATTATCAACTGTCAAGAAGTTAGTCTTCATCATGGTGAAAAATGCCATAATAATAACCCAACCTATTATAACTCCATATTTGGAAATAAACCCCTTTTTATCAATTGCTGTTTTACTCTTACCCATCCGTTTTTCCTCCATTAAATATGCTCTACTGCCAACTTCATAATTTGTTCTTGTACGAACTCCTCTCTATTCAATTCCCCACTTACATACCCATTACTCAGTACAAGAATTCTATCTGCCATTCCCATAACTTCTGGCATTTCAGAGGATATCATAATGATGGAATTACCTTTTGCCACAAAATCACCCATCAGCCTATAGATTTCCGCTTTGGCCCCGACATCAATCCCTCGCGTCGGCTCATCTAGAATTAATAGCTTTGGCTCTTTAATCAGCCACTTTGCCAACACTACCTTTTGTTGATTCCCTCCTGATAAAGATTTTACAGCTTGCCTTGATGAATGTAGTTTAATTCTAAGGTTTTCAATCTGCTCTTTAATAATCTCTCTTTCTTCCCCTTCTTTGATGAATATGCTTCCGCTAAGTTTCTTCATCGATGGTAGCGTAATATTCTCACCAACACTCATCTCCAATACTAACCCTTCTTTTTTTCGATCCTCTGTCACATATGCGATTCCTTGATTGATTGCATGAATTGTTCTGTCTATATTAAGTGTGTTTCCATCTAAGATTATTTCACCCTCCTCTAAGTCTTCCAATCCAAACAACGCATGCATTAGTTCTGTTCTACCAGCCCCTACAAGACCCGATATTCCATATATCTCTCCTTTTCTCACTGTAAAACTGACATTGCGAAATTTACTCCCTGAAGAAAAGTTCTTAATCTGAAGCAAGACATCTCCTATAGGGACTTTAGATTTTGGGTACAGTTCTGTTAATTCCCTGCCAACCATATTTTTGATTAATATTGAGTTATCAATCTGCTTTGATTCCCATGTATTTACGTATCTCCCATCCCGAAGCACTGTTATCTCATCAGATACACGAAATATTTCATCCATTTTATGCGAAATATATATGATACCTTTTCCTTGTTTTTTCAATCCTTCGATAATATGAAACAAATTATCTACCTCTTTATCTGTAATTGCAGATGTTGGCTCATCCATTACAATAATTTCGGCATTTAAGGAAATAGCCTTCGCAATCTCTACCAGTTGTTGGTCTGCAACTTTTAAATTTCCAATTTTCACTTTGGGATCAACTTTTACCTTTAAACTAGTAAGTAGTTCCTCTGTATCTTGATACATCTTTGCATAATCAAGAAATATCCCTTTTTGTGGCTCGCGCCCTAGGTAGATATTTTCTGCTACTGTCATATCTGGAATAGGCGATAACTCTTGATGAATCATTGCGATTCCTAAATGTTGTGATTGTTTCGGCGTTTGAATATCCACCATAGCTCCATTAATCGATATAGTCCCTTTATCTTCTTTATAAATCCCTGCCAATATCTTCATCAGTGTAGATTTTCCTGCTCCATTTTCTCCCATCAGAGCATGGACTGATCCCTTTTTCAATATTAAATCTACTCCATGCAATACTTTTACAGTATTAAAGCTTTTCTCTATTCCATTCATTTCTAAAAGGTTCAATATATATATGCCTCCCCTCTTTGCTTTCGTTTTAATCTATAATTATTGTACCTTTTTATATTTTGATTTTACGTTTTAATTTTCATGATAAGGTTTTAATTTTTACACTAAAAAAGATAATGGCAATTGACACTCCATTATCTTTGATAATTTAAACTATTCTATTTTTTTCTCTATAATCACTAGGGGGTTCTCCCATACATTTTCTAAAGACTACAGAAAAATACTTAGAATTCGGATAGCCACACATTTCTCCAATTTCTTGAATTGATAATTTACTTTCTTTCAATAATTTTCTCGCAATTTCTATCCTTCTCTCTGTCAGATACTGATTAAATCCTTTTTTATTGCTTTTCTTAAACAGCGAACTAATGTATCCAGGTGTCCGTTCAAATTGATTCGCAACACTTATAAGATCAATGTTTTCCGTAACATTCTCCTCTATAAATACTAGAATCTGTTGCATCATACTTGTGTTATACTCCGCATCATACATCACACTCAGAAACAGTTCTAATCGCTTTTTCAATTCTTTTTTAAGATCATATATAGTCCAACATTCATGAAATGCTTTTATTCCTTCTTTAGTATCTGTAATATAATTTTTCCTTAATAAGTAACGATTAATTCCTGTTTGAAGTTCTTCATACTCCTTTTTAAGAACTCGTATTCCTTCCTTACTTTTCCCCTCTTTATAGAGATTTTGAAATTCATCCAAACATTTAAACATAGCTTGTTCTGACATTTCTTTTGTTATACTAATCAAATTCAACGGTACAATAACTTCATTTTGTTTGATATTTTCAAATAAACACACTTTCCCATTTACATCATATATTTTGAAATATGAAGCAACTAAAGCATGGCGCAAAGATATATGTAAATGCACAAAGTCATACGCTATATCTCCTACTCCTATGTATGCTGAAATTTTAAACGTTTCTCGGATTAATTTCACAACCTTAGGTAATTCCACTTTTTGATACATATTATAAGATTCCATTTTTTCTACTTCAAAAATGGCAACTACGATTCCTTTACTATACTGTACCGTCAAAAGATAGTTATTCTTTCTGTCTAGTTCCAAGCATTCATCTATCATATTTTTTACAGCATAATCTATATAATCCGAATTTTCTTTTGTCACCTGATACTGAATAACCGCACAAAAATAAGGTTTTTCCTCTACACTGATACCTAACCCCTTCAATTGTTGCAAATATTCCAATGCTTCATTACTGTTGGGACATTTCAAACAGCCTAAGATAGTGTCCTGCTTTAACCGCTCGATAATTTTATAATTTTCTCTTGATTTTTGATTTTCACACCGCTGTATATTTTTATCATATTCTACTACGCTAATATAATGTTGAATCTTATCTACAAACTCCACTTTTTGAATCGGTTTCATAATGTATTCTTTGACACCTAATTTAATTGCTTGCTGTGCATATTCAAAACTCTCATATCCAGACAGAACAATTATAGTAACATACTTACGTTTCTTTCTCAGTTCTTCTATAAATTGTAATCCATCATAACCTGGCATACTGATATCTGTAATCACTAAGCAAGGATTTGTTGTCTCTGCTCTCTCTAAAGCCTGTATTCCATTGGATGCCTCTGTAAATTCAACATCCCCCTCTAACCCTTTTCTAAGAATTGTAATAATACCTTTTCTTATATGCTTCTCATCATCTACCACTAGTATATTAAACATATTGTTCTCCTAAGTCATTATTTCAATTTTAATAGTCGTGCCCTTTTCTTCTTTTGTCTTAACTGACATTTTACTTCCTTCTTTACACATCATAGCTATTCTGTGATTCACGTTAACAATTCCTATCGATTGTTTCTTTCCATCACTATTTATGTAGGGTTTATTCATTCTAAAACACTCTTCAATCATTTTTAGTTTCTCTTTTGGAATTCCTACACCATTATCTGTTATCGCAATTCTTAAAATCTCCTCTTTAACTTCAACCTTCACACTAATCTTCCATGGTGGTAACTTCCCTTTGAACCCATGATTAAAACAATTTTCTACAAGTGGTTGAAGTATCAGCTTCGGAACAATAATTTCTTCTGCTTTCGAATCACACTCTAGGCAAGCCTCTAAATCTTCATCAAATCTCATATGCATAATTTCCAGGTAATTATGTAAATTCTTCCATTCATATCGAAAGGGAACCTCATTGGTGTTCCAACTAATACTATATCGAAACAAATCTCCAAGCACTGACAGACTATTAGCTATCGTATAGTATTCGTCAATCTCACATTGCATTCTCATATTCTCAAGTGTATTATAAAGAAAATGTGGATTAATCTGCGCTTGTAGCGCTCTTACTTCTGCTTCTTTTTTTATTTTTTCTTTCTCTACTTCACTTTCTAACAACTTCTCTAACTTAGAAGCCATTCCATTGAAAGTTCTTGTAATCCTAGAAACCTCATCGCCACTATTATCGTCACTTATAGATACTGAAAAATCTCCTTGTCCTACTTTTCTTAGCATCTTATCTAAAACAACTAGGCGTTTTAATACATTTTTGATAATTGAATAAGTTATAACCGACATCAGAATTACACAAACCAACACTACTCCAACAATTTTCAAAATTTCTCTTTGCTGATATTCTATCATTTCTTGTTTTGATATAATCGACACACACACTAAATCAGTCTCTTCATTTTTCTCGTACTGTATCGTATACATACCATCTGACAATTGAATGTCTTTCTTAGTATCCACTTCTTCAAATTCATTTAAAATAGTCTTTTGGTCTTCTGTCGAAAAATTGTATTCATCATATAATATCTCGTTACTGCTATTTAGTAATAATATACTTGGACCATCTTTTATCTCAAAAGAAGCCTCTATTAAATGTAATATTCGAATATCTAATTCTATAACACCCACTAATTCATCTGTATTCAAACTATATACCTTCCTATATATCGGTAATACTTTTGCTCCCGATTCGTCTATAGATAGGTTTGAAAGATCTAGACTTGTTGCTGTTAGATCATAGTCACGAACTGCACCATAAATACTTTCCTGTGTCTCTACTTTAATTTCATCAAAATATCTTTTCTTTTCCAAGTCATCTAAATAATATAACCATAAATATGCACTCTCTTCTATTTGTTGGTTTTCTGAATAGATTGCAATATTTCCAAATTTTTCACCATAGATATATCGACTATTTATTGCTTCCTCTTGAAACTTCAATATATAGTAATCCATTTCTTGTTGACTCATTTTTGTGTTCTCGTCCAAATAATATGGTAATTCTATTCTATATTCTAGTTCATCAAGGTAGTCTTCAGCCTCTTTTAGCGTTGCGCCCAGCTCTTCTGTCATCTTTTCTAGCGCCACTGCGAGCTCTTCTGACAATTCGCTTTCGACCGTATTTCGCAATGATTGAATATAAAAAATTCCCAATACAGTAATTGGGATTATAAGAAGTAATGTCATTAAAAATGTCATTCTCCAAACTAAACTATGTTTCATTTCATAGGTAATCTGATTCATTTTTTCTTTACCCCTTTTATTTTCAGCCAATAACAACATATGGATATTATATACGGACACCCAGTTATTTACAAGGTTATTGCGCAATAATTTTGCTCAAAATAAATAGGCAAGATGGTTCCCCATCTTGCCTTCTATGTATACCGTCTATATTCACACAAT
>CAYJHQ010000016.1:0-63768 GCA_964369775.1 uncultured Lachnospiraceae bacterium | reverse complement strand
CCTACTTAAATTTAATACGTGGATCCACTAATTTGTAAACAATATCCACAATAACATTGATAATAATCATTAAGGTTGCAATAAATATTGTTGCGCCCATGATAACTGTATAATCACGGTTAGTGATTGAACCTATGAGCTCTCCACCTAGACCTGGTATTGTAAAGATTTTCTCTACTATCAGACTTCCTACAATTGCGTATACTGTCAATGGTCCAAGGTAAGTTACAACTGGTAAAATTGCATTTCTTAGCGCATGCTTAAATAATCTTGCGTTTAGTGAAACACCTTTTGCTTTTGCTGTTCTAATATAATCTTGCTGTAATACATCTAGCATAGATGATCGCATCAATCTCATGATATATGCAGTTGGATAGAAGGATAGTGCCATAACTGGCATAACATAGTTTGCCGCCGACTCTATTCCAAAGGTTGGTAATAGTTCTAATTGAACCCCTAGAACATACATAAGCACCGTACAGGATACAAAGCTTGGCACTGCTATTCCACAGGTTGCAAACACACTTATAATACTATCTATCGCCTTTCCTCGGTTGAATGCTGCAATACACCCCAGTGGTATTCCTACACACAGGGCTACAATAATTGCTAGTCCTCCAATTCTTGCTGATACTGGGAATTTTGAAAATATTATAGAGGACACTGTTCTACCTCTCTGCTTTAAACTGTCTCCAAAATCTCCTTGAAGTACGTCTGTCATATACGTAATGTACTGCTCGTGCAATGGTTTGTCTAATCCATATTTTGCTTCTAGTGCTGCTTGTGCTTCTGGGCTTACCGCTTTATCTGTCTGAAACGGACCACCTGGTATCGCGTTCATTAAGAAAAATGTGATTGTCGCTGCTGCAAATATCGTGATTGCTGCAAGACCTAGACGCTTTAAAATGTAATGAATCATTTTTCTCTTTCTCCTATCTCTCTTCTTTTTCGCCTCACTCAGGACGATAACTTGTTTCATTTTATATCAACTAATGTCTTTCTGTCAAGAACTTTTGTATCTCCACAAAAACAATTTGCTATTTTGTCCGCTTGGCGCCGACATAAACAAGCGCTCCAGCGACAATTACCAATCCCGCTCCTATCAAAGAACTGTTTGATATTTCCTCATTTAACAGCATTGCACCAAGGATCATTGAAAAAATGATACCGAAATAGTTATATATACTTACATCTGATGCTTTCGCAACTGCATATGACCTTGTTAGTAAAATTTGTGCTGCTGCCGCAAATATCCCTATCCCAATTAATAACAATAGCTCGAATGGTGTTGGCATCACAAGGTCAGTTGTAACCAACATCAAAACAAAGGATGCTACTGTCGATGTTGCTGAAAAGAAGAACACAATTACCCATGGATGTTCTCTTCCTTTTAGCACACTGATAAATGTATATGCTACTCCCGTAAAGATTGCTGAGATAAATGCTGCTATCAAAGGCTCTACATCTGAGTTAAACCTTGGTCCTGTCACGCATACAAGTCCCATAAAAGCTATTAGAACCGATATCCATTTATACCTCTCTACTTTCTCTTTCAAAATACTACCTGCTAGTATTATTGTAATAAAAGGAGACATTTTAACAATTGTTGACACATCTCCCTGATTTCCGTTCCCACTAGCGAAAAACAGTGTAATCATACCTATATATCCAGAGCTAACCCTGCTGATTAATACTTTCCGATTCTCTTTTTTCCCCCACATTGGTAGATTTTCCTTTTTTACAAAGTATGCTGAAATAATTAGTGCTACCAAATTTCGAAACACTAATTGTTCAAACAAAGGTATCCTTTCAGCCGTCACAGCAATTAGTACCTGCATCACTGCAAATAAAAATACTGCGCAAATCATATATAATGCTCCCTTTTTCAAGTTATTACTCATCTTTTTCTCCCTATCTCAAGCTTTTCTTTAGATTCCTACGTACCTAGTTTTCCATTATATCATTTAATTATCATGTACACAAAATTTAAATATTAGTTTTATTTTTCTATTTTTTCCACATACTATAAAAAACTCATTAATGAGGAGGATACTATTTTGCAACAGATAATGCTAAAAACAACTAATGAATTTAATCTTCCAGATATGAATCAATACAGAAACGATGACCTACACTTTCGTGCAAATAAGATTTGTATCATAGAAATCCAAACTGCTGATGCTACCATCGCATTTGCTGGCATAGATTTGTATACGTATTTTTGCTCTGATATTATAGAATCTATCAAGAGAAAATATCGAAAAAACCCTGTTTTTCAACTTACTAAAATGTATGCTTTTAATTATAAATGTCTTGTATTCGCTGATTTCGACAAAGTTTCAGATAAAGACTTTACCAATTTTTGTCGCCTGATGCATGATGATTTTGTAAATATTAAATCCAATATTGCAGGATTAACTTGTGTGAATCGATTCGTTGCTATTCTCCATCACAAGGCCCCTGTAGAATTTGGAATACAATATCTTTTTACTTTTGCAGATAAGATGGATACTTTTTTCATATTTGACGAAAAAAGCTGCACGCCCGACACTAAAACGAATGACTTATCAGTTCTAGCTCTTTTGCACCGAGCAATTACTCATCGATTAGTCACTCCTTATTATCAAGCGATTCACAATAATTCGACAAAGCAAATCGAAAAATACGAATCTTTAATGAGAATTGTTGATTTAGATAACACCGTATACTCTCCTTATTTATTCTTAGAACTCTCTAAAAAATATAAACTTTACACTCAAATCAGTCGCATTATGATTGAACAAGTGTTTAAAGATTTCTCTAAAAGAAGTGATCAGGTTTCTATTAATCTTACGCTTTATGACGTTGATTCATTTGACTTCAGGCATTGGTTTTTGAATGAATTAAAAAGGTTTCCACATCCAGAAGATGTGACTATCGAGTTTTTGGAAAGTGAAGACGTGCATCACACTGATGCATTTTTTAATTTTATAAAAGAAGTAAGAAAGCTTGGCTGTAAAATTGCCATCGATGACTTTGGCACAGGTTATTCCACATTAAATTCAATCTTACAATTAGAGCCAGATTTTGTAAAAATCGACGGAAGCATTATCCAAAAAGTCTTAAAAAACGATAACTTTATACTGCTTCTAGATATGATTCAATTCCTCACCCAAAAGTTGGGTGGAAAGACAATAGCTGAATTTGTCGAAAATTCAGCTATCCAAAAAGTGCTTGAGGATTATAACATTGCTTATTCACAAGGATATCACTTTGCTAAACCACTTCCTCTTGCTTCTTTACCTAAGTCTTCCTAAAGTTTAGGTAAACATTTTTTCCTTTTACAATCATTGCTAACCCTATTCTTAGCAATGGATTGTTTAATTCTTTGTGGGCTTCTTTTAGTTTTGTCGGAATATCGATACTTTGCGGGCAATGGGCTTTACATTTCCCGCACTCTGTGCAAACATTTGCACCTGACTTTCGATTTCCAGATAGCCCTGCACAACGTCCATTGTAATGAAATTTACGTATACGGCTTTTCCCAAAAAAATATTTATTATTATAATCACTAAACACTGCCGAAATATCAACGCCAAATGGGCATGGTAAGCAATAATTGCATCCTGTACAAGGCACTTTCATTAACTCTTTATAGACCACTTTTACCTGTTCAATGATTTCTCTTTCCTCTATATTCATGCTTCCAGGTAATGTGTCATCGGCAACATCTACATTGTCTTTTATATGACTCATCTCATTCATACCGCTCAATACAACACTTACTTCTTTATGGTTCATAATCCATCTTAGTGCCCAATACGCACAAGAATGTTTTTCTTTATGTCCATCAAATAGCATTGTAACTCGTTCTGGTGCTTTTAATGCTAGGCTCCCTCCACGAAGTGGCTCCATAATAACCACACCTATTTCTAGTTCATACGCTCTTTTTAATCCTGCCACTCCTGCTTGGTAGTTCTCATCTAGATAGTTGTATTGAATCTGACAAAAGTCCCAAGGATAATCTTCTAGAATTTTTATAAATTCCTCTGGTCGTCCATGGAAGGAAAATCCAATATTTTTAATTTCTCCTTTTCCCCTCTTCTCATCAATAAATTCCAACACCCCAAAATTCTTTAATTTCTCCCAAGTCTCATAGCAATCTAACATGTGCATTAAGTAGTAGTCTATATAGTCTGTCTGCAATCTCTCTAGTTGTGTCTGGAAAAATTTTTCTATCTGGGAAGGTTTCATTACCAAAAATGTAGGCAGTTTATCAGCAATATAGATTTTATCTCGTATATTATACTTTCGAATAAATTCGCCTAATAACCCCTCACTTTTTCCTTTGTGATAAATATAAGCAGTATCAAAATAGTTAACTCCATTTTCATATGCGTAATAAAGCTGACGAAATGCCAACTCCTTATCCACTTCTTTACCATTTGATTGAAATCTCATACAACCAAATCCGAGTAATGAAAGATCTGGTCCATTTTTTGTTAATTTTCTATATTGCATTTTCGACTCCTACTTTGAAATTCGTCTTAGGAATGTTATAATAACACAAAACACTTTTTAAAGGAAGAACAACACATGGATACAAATTATATATTAGATGAAATGGAAAAAATGTTTCCAAATGCCGAGTGTGCTCTACACCACTCAAATCCATACGAATTAATCATAGCAGTAGTACTAAGTGCTCAGACTACCGACGAAGCAGTTAACAAGGTGACTCCTGCACTTTTTGAACGCTTTCCTACACCTGATAGTTTGATGAATGGAACGCAATCTGAAATAGAGAGCTATCTCACTAGAATAGGTCTCTATCGCAACAAGGCAAAGATGATTAAATCTTTAGCCACTTCACTAATTCTTGATTTTAATGGGCAAGTACCTGCAACTATGAAAGAATTAACAAGCCTTTCTGGTGTTGGACGAAAAACAGCTAACGTCGTATTATCTGTTGCCTTTGATATTCCTGCATTTGCTGTAGATACACACGTTGAACGAGTTTCTAAACGATTAGGTCTTGCAAAATTTGATGATAGTGTGGAAATTATTGAACGGAAATTAAAAAGAAAATTAGAGCGCAATCGTTGGAATCAAGCCCATCACAGCTTTATCTTTTTTGGAAGATACCACTGTAAGGCCAAAAATCCCAACTGTGAAAATTGCGTCTTTTTAGATATGTGTAAAAATGATAAGTTCGAGAAATATAAATCTTCTCGTAAATAATACTATCGATAGTTATATCGCTCTTTTGATTTGCTTAAATGGTATTTCATAGCCTCTGCAGCTCCCTGTCCATCACCTGCTAAGATTAGGTCATAGACTTTATTATGTTCTTCGTAGATTTCATTTAATTGTTTTTCTTCTACCATACCTGTTCCACTAATATGTCGCATCAAATTACTAATGGTCAGTGACATGCTATACAAAATCTGATTTCCCGACCCCTTTGCTATACAGAGATGAAACTCTACATCTCCTTCAAGGCACGTTTTGTAATCTAATTTTCTATAAGCTACGTGAATTTCATGACATATTTTATTGAGCTCACTTAAAAACTCGTCATCTCTATTCGAAGCTGCTAGTTCTGCTGCACTGATTTGCATCTGATTCCTCACTTCGATAATATCTTCAATTTGAGTTCCATTTAAAAACAAGGACCACGAAAGTGGGATGATAAAGAAGCTCGATTCATCACTTGATATGTATGTACCTTGTCCTGGTCTGATATCTATCATCCCCATTACATCTAGCACTTTTAAAGCCTCTCTAATAGCTGATCTTCCCACACCTAGCTTCGTTGCAAGCACTCTGTCCGATTCAATCTTATCTCCCTTTTTTAATTCTTGATTCAACATCTGTTCTGAAAAATATTGCGTAAGGCGATTCACGAGCTGACTGATACTTTTTTTCTTATTCTCCACAGAATCCGACTCAATTCCACCTGCTTTAGATGGGAATACTAACGACTGTTTTTCTGCAAACTCTTCTGACTCCATTGCAAAAACCATAGCATCTACACCTAATTTTTCTGACACTGATAATATCACTTCATTGATTCGCCCTCCGCCTTTTGCTTCAAGATTCGAGTAAGTCGCTACACTCATAGTAGGGATATCATTTTCACCTAGTAAAAATTGATCAATAAATTGTTTTTGGGTTAAATTAAAATATCTTCTCAAAATCCGGAGATTATCTTTGTTATAAATTGCTGTTTTCATATACAGGCTCACTCCCTTCTCATCGCTTCTTACTTGACTGCTTCACCTTCATCACTGTCTATCAATAATATACTTTCTAATCGGCGCATATATCATAGCACACAAAATGCTAATAAAGCCTATAATATACAAAAGTTCTCCGTCATTATTTACCCCTATTAGAATCATAGCAAAAGCTATCATTATCAAGATAAATGCAATTACAAATCCACCTTCTTTTGATTTTAAATAACTGTTCCTCATAAATTCAATTCTCCTACATTATGCTAGTAAAAATACCGTGACACCGATGGTTAATGTTATAACTATCGTCACAGGCATCAATTTCTTTAGTACCAACCCTTCTTGTCCCAAAATATTTGCTGTAATTGTTCCAAGGATAATTTTACTTGGACTAACTGCACTTCCTATGGCGGCTCCTGCTGTCTGCGCACCCAATACTACTGCTGGATTCATCTCTAACAATTTAGCTGTAGTCATCTGGAAGTCTCCAAATAAAATATTAGATGTCATATTACTTCCCGTCATAAAGGATCCTACTAACCCAATAATTGGCGCTAATATTGCGTAAGTCTTTCCTAGAACGCTTGAGATTCCATCTGCTAGCACCATAACTTGTCCTGTTCCACCCATGATCTTTGACATGATAATTAGGCCAATAATCGAGATACCAGATGGGACAGTCATAGAAACTGACTTTTGAAATACTTTTTTGGTATCTCCTGACTTTATCCAACCATTTTTCTTGTAGTAAAACAAGCCCAATATAGATGCTAAAAAAAGGAACATACTCGCATGGGTAAATATTGCAATTGGCGAAAATTTCTCCACTGCTGCGTTGACAACTCCATATCCTGTAGATGTCTCTGGGAACGAAAAACCTATAGATATCTGATTTAGAACTTCATTTATCGGAGTCACCAATAGAACAAATAAAGTAAGAGCTGTTAGTAAGATATAAGGAACAAAAGCTTGCACAAGATTCATGTCACTCGGCGCTTCATCTTTTGCTGCTGACACTTCTACTCTTTGCATAATTGGGCTTTCTTTCAAACTCCACTTTTCACGATACATCGGAAGTTTCCCGAGTAAAACAACAACTACCATAGAGATACAAGCTGGTATAAAACAAGCAATCGTGGTATTGACATTTACCAATAGGAACTCCCCACCGCCTTGAATTAATGCAATGATAAGCACTGCAAGGAAGCCTTTTTTTACTCCTTTTGCTCTTCCATAGAACCAACAGATTGCAACACCAGTGACAATATCCCAAAACCAAATAAACCCTGCTGCCCAAAGTGCTGTCTCTATATACTGTGCACTTCCAACCTCAAGTCCTGATGACATTGCAAGGGCATCCCACGCTGCTGCAAGTGTACCAAATGTATTTCCCCAAGCCTGTCCTAGTAGTGGGATGATAACCGCATACAATGGCGCAACTCCTATTCCGATTAAAAGTGGCGCCCCTACCGCAACCGGAACTCCAAACCCAGTAATTCCTTGTAGAAAGCTTTCAAAAATCCACCCCATTGCAAGTACAAGTAGTAATTCATTTGGCAATAATCTTCTCATTCCATTCCGGATAACAAGAAAAGCTTTTGCCTGATCTGCCACTTGATATAATAAAATAGCACTCCATACTATCAAAAGTACAGTGATGGCACTCCATACCCCTTTTGCGCTTTCTACCGCCAATAATTTGATATCGGCTTTATAAAACAATAAACTCGTAACAATTGTGATAAACAGACCAATAGGGGCAGCTTCCGTTGCCCCCCATTGGAATTTTATCATTAATACTAGCAAAGCGATAATTGGCAAGCATGCCATTATCCACATAAATATATCAGTTGGTACGTTCATTCTCTATCTCCTAAACTATTTGTATATGATGGTTCCTGTCTCACCTGCGATCCCCTTCGCTGCCTTGTCAAGCAAGGTAATTAAGGTTTTTCTTCCAGGTTTTGACTCCGCAAATTGTATTGCCGCTTCTACTTTAGGCAACATAGAGCCTTTTGCAAATTGCTCTTGAGCTATATACTCCCTTGCTTGGCTTACTGTTATTTCGGATAACCATTCTTGATTTTCTTTTCCATAATTAATTGCTACCTTTTCAACTGCTGTTAAAATCACTAGGTAGTCCGCTTCTAGTTTATCTGCAAGAAAGCTACTAGCGTTATCTTTATCAATTACAGCATTCACACCATCTAATCTACCAGCATTGTCCACTACTGGGATGCCTCCGCCTCCGCAAGATATAACAATATGTCCTGCTTCCACCAAAGTTTTAATGGTTCCAAGCTCTCTAATCCGTTTTGGCATAGGAGAGGCTACTACAACTCGATAGCCTCTTCCAGCATCTTCCATACATGGAATTCCTTTTTCGATGTATTTAGATGCTTCTGCTTGTGACATAAATCGCCCAATTGGTTTTTCTGGGTTATTGAACGCCGGATCTTTCGCATCTACCTCTACTTGTGAAAGTATAGTAGATACTTTTTTATCGATATTACGCTTATATAGTTCGTATTTGATTGCATTTTGTAAATCAATCCCTATATATCCTTGGCTCATTGCCACACATGTAGCTAGTGGGGTTCCTGGGTCTTCCTCGTACATATAAGCTGGATTATTCATGGCTTTTTGAATCAACCCTACTTGAGGTCCATTGCCATGAGTGATTACGATATTCAATCCTTGTTGAACTAAATCTACAATAATTTCTGCTGTCTTTCCAACTGCAACTTTTTGTTCGCTTATATTTTTCCCCAAAGCGTTTCCTCCAAGTGCAATCACCACTGTTCTCTTTTCCATAGGCTTCTCTTCCTTTACATTATAATAAAGAATACTCTATAAAACCATTCCTAACTTCTTCGCATAAGCTACGATTGCTTTTTCAAAGCAGTCCATCGGAGGACGTACAGTTCCTGCACCTACTTGTCCATATCCTGCAATTCGATGCGCAATCCCTGTGTTAATCACAGGAGTAATTCCCTTTTCTACTACTAGTCTAGCATCAATTCCAAGACAAGCTCCTTTAAAACTCCAGTTTGGGATAATAAAATTTGGATTGTTATCAATACAGATTTCATCCATCTCATTACTCGTTCTTAGGGCGTCTTCATATCCTCCAGCTCCTACAAACCTAGTTACTGCAGGTGCAGCAATCATCGCCATCCCACCTACTCCATGAGTCTCTGTAATTGCGCTATCTCCAATATCTGGGCACCCATCTTCGCTATCATATCCTGTGAAATAAAGTCCTTTCGGCGTATTTACAGGTCCTGTAAACCACTCATCACCCATTCCACTTATTCGTATACCAAATTCTACACCATTTCTACACATCGCAGTAACAATTGTACCTTCTGTAATTGTTCTAGCTGCATCCATTACCGATTTACTTGTTGCCATCATTACATTTAAAAAGAACTGTTCAGTATCTGCTAAGAATTGGATTACAGATACCTTATCTTCTTCTTTGATGTCAAGTTTTGTAATGATAGGGCTTACTTCTTTCATAAACGCTAGTGATGCTGCAATATTTCTCTGATGGAACTCATCCCCCATAGCAATTGCTTTTGCAATCATCGGATTCACTGCAAGTCCATTTTCTAAAGTCCGTATTGCTTTTCCTACTACTGGACCAAGGACGTCCTTCATCCAAGTGAGGCGGTCAACTACTTCTTGTGAGTAGGCTCCGAATCTCAACACTTTTCCAATTCCTTCATTCATCGTACAGTATGCTACATTTCCATTTTCTGTATTTTCTACTACAAATACTGGCATATTAGCTGTTGTGATTCCACCCATAGGTCCTACTGCATTTACGTGGTGGCAAGGGATAAATTCTATTTCACCTGTTTCCAATAAATCCCTAGCGCTTGCTTCATCTGTTGCCCATCCCTCAAATAAAACTGCCCCAACGCAAGAACCTTGTACTGTATTTGGCATATTTTTATATTGAATCGGTGGACCTGCATGTAAGATTACTTTTCCCTGATTCATAACATCCACTACTGTTTTTGCCGGAACCACATCACGAATCACAGGTTGACTAGCTACTACTTTTGCAATAACACTCCTATTCACTTCACCAATATCAAATCCTTCATAACTTCTAAGGAAGTTTAGTGTCTTAATCAAGTTCACATCACCTCCTGCTGGTGGTGTCCAATCATACTGAACCGCTTCACACTCAAACTTTCTCAATACCTCTGTAAAACTTCTAAGTCCTATATTAACTACTTTTGGCTTATCAGACAGCAAAGATTTCAAGTTTTCTGATGGTTCTGTTTGCTCTACTTGCACTACAGTTTTTGTCTTCACTTCTTTCTTTGCCTCTACTAACTTATATCCGATTGCCTCTATTGCGGTCATCACAGCTAATTTATTGTTCTCACAAACAATTACTCCTGCATCTTTTAGTCGACTTACTGAATCATCATACCCTTGGAAGTCACGTCTTGTTCCACACACTGTAGCAATAAAAAACACTTTTCTACCTTGTGATTTTGCTTTTTCTTTTAAACTTACAATACTTGGTAGCAATGCTCCTACCATATCTTCATGAGAACCATACCCGAGTACAATATCTAAAAGAATTACTCCCGTTGATTCATCTACAAGTGCCTCTTCCATACATTCGATGCGTTTTGCTGGATCAATCATTGGATGAGGTTTCCCTTGTGTATATACATCATCCCCAAGGTCTACTACGATATGCCCCTCTGCCTTTAGCATAAATCCTTCTGCCTTTTTCCCGCCTATCTCCATAGAAAGGGCATCTTTGATTAACATTGCGGCCTCGCCTGCCAATGTCCCTCCTGAATAATATGCTTTTATTGTCTTCTTTTCATCTACTAAGAAACAATTATCTTCTAACACACAAGTAGCTTCGTTTACTTCTTCTCCTCTGACAAGACTAACTGCTAACCTTGCCGCCTCATCTAGTGTATACGCATGGTAGAAATTCTCCTCGTGGAATTCTGGCTTTTCTCCCAAGAACAATGTTACTACTGGTTTCGTAAAACTGCTCAAACGACTTGAAATCTTTTCCTTTACTTCTTTTGCTGGTGGTTTTGAAATAATGATAAGTACTTCCACATCTTCATCTTTATCCATCACTTCTATCGTATCCATCATGGTAATTCCACCAACTTCTACTGCTAGGTCGCGTCCTCCTGTTCCAATCGCATTCTTCACGCCTTCTCCTAGACGATCAATAATTGTTGTCAGTTCTTGAATTCCTGTTCCTGATGCTCCTATAATGCCAATTTTTCCTGGTGCTACATTATTCGTAAATGCAATCGGCACACTTTGGATAATTCCCGTACCACAATCTGGCCCCATCACTACAAGACCTTTATCATGCGCTTTTTTCTTTAGTTCTATCTCATCTTCTAATGACACATTGTCACTAAACATAAATACATTCAAACCCTCATCTAACGCTCTATCTGCTTCTAATGCTGCATAAGCTCCGGGGATAGAAATCACCGCTAGATTTGCATCCGGTAATGCAGCAAGAGCCTTGTCCCACGATTTCACACCCTCTTCTGCTTTCTTACCTGCATTTGCACTGGCTTGTTTTTTAAAGAAGGTTTCAATTTCAAGTTGCACTGTTTCTAATACAGATTCATCTTCCACATCTGCAACAAGAACCATATCATTTGCTGTTGCTGTTTCTAACTCTGCTGTTGCAAGTCCACTTTGCTTATAGATATCTTTATTGGATGGTGTTGCCATCATTACAGATGCTTTATTAACTCCTTCCACTGAAGAAATTTGATTTGTCAATAGCATAAGCACCACTGAATCGTGATAGTTTCCTTTTTTAATTACCGTTTTTAACATAATTGTCCCTTTCTAATCTGCAAATCTATTTTTGTTATCGTAGCGATCATAGTGAATATCATCGCTGATAAAATACTCATAGATGGAATCTACAATCTCGATTGCTTCTCCATTGCCATATTGTTGTTTTCTTAAATCAGCACGCTCTCCTGGGAAATATACTTGCCCAAACCCTGATGCTGCTCTCATCTCATTTAATTCATCCATAGTCTGGTTGATATGCTTCTTAAACAACTCTAGATTTGTAAATCTAGATGGATCAATAACAATATGCATCTGCCCAAGATTTCTTCCTTCTGATAAATCGTGATACATAGAACTTACGTGCTTCCCAAAAGGAAGCCCTAACAAGATTCCAGAGAAGATATCAACCATCATCATAAGCCCATATCCTTTCGCTCCTGCAATCGGTACTAACGCATTTACCAAATTCGGATTTGTTACAGGATTTCCATCGCTGTCTACTGCCCAATCATCCGGAATATCCTCTCCTCTAGAACGTTTATCTAGGATTTTACCCCAAGCTTGTACTGTGGTTGCCATGTCAAAGATGATATTTCTGCCATCAGCACCAGGCGCACCAAATGCGATTGGATTTGTTCCATAATAAGGCTCTGTTCCCCCATAAGGAACCGCCATTGGATCAGACTGGCAAAATGAAATTGCTACCAAATCTTGCTTTGCTGCCATCTCTGTATAATAACCAATGGATCCGCTATGAGATAGGTTTCGCATTCCAACTACTGCCACCCCTGTTTCTTTTGCCATCTCAATCGCCTTATTCATCGCTTCATAAGCCACCACATAGCCACACCCATTATCACCTTCAAAAATTGCGGCACTTGGGCCTGTCACCTTATATTCAAACTTTGGATTTGTCGTAATCCCACCCTTTGCTATTCTCTCACTGTAGTATTCCACGCGAACCGAACCGTGAGAATGATATCCTCTTTCATCAGACCATGCAAGAATCTCTGCTGTCGTATCTGCATGACTTTCACTAAGACCTGCTTTTACCAACTTGTTTTTCATCAACTGCTTCAATTCATTAAATGTTAATTTCATACGCTCATTCTCCTCTATTTTATTATATTTTCCTATAATTGAACATCCCTATTACAATCTTTTGAATAAATATATATCAAAGGTTCCTCTTTTCCAACTCCATAGCAAGCTTGTGGACAGTAGGCGTCTAAGAACATATAGTCTCCCTCTTTCACCGGAATCCATTGATCATCCACGCGGTACATCCCTTTTCCTTGCAAGAAAAGCATCCCATGTTCTTGTATATGAGTCTCAATATAACCATGCGAAGCTCCTAGGTCAAACTTTAACATATGGAAGTTCATATCAAACGCTAAATCCTCTCCTGCCGGTAGCAAGTTTTTTACTGTGCAATTCTCCATCTCTTCATACGGCAACCACTCCATCTCATTTGTGTTGCCAATAATCGTGTACGCTTCATGCCCTTTCGCCTTTTCATAGCGCCTTTTATATACGAATAGCTTTGCCTCTTCCTTACTTTTGTTCTCAAAAGACAAGATTTTGCTTTCTGGTGAATAGATATATCCACCAGCTTCTAATACCCCTGATTCATCACCGTTTTCTACAGACACTTCACCACACACTACATACAATAGTACTTCAATTCCAGCACCACCTAGATTAGTGTTTCGTCCATCTTCTTTAACCGTTACAAGGTAATCAGCAAAAGATGCCCCCAGTTTTGGAGATCCTAAAATTGTCACATCGCAATTCTCATATCCTGGAATTTGATTTCTCACTAACCCATCCGGTTCTAGCAACACATAATTATTCCGTTTAATTATTGACCTTGTAGATAATAGTTCATCTCGATATCCACTTTGTCCATTGAGATAACTCATACGCAACCTCCTGCAATCGTATTTTGTGGTCAACCACATTTTATATATTTATTATTACAGATTCCCCTTATAAATTCAAGCTTTATTTTATATTTTTATGACTATTAATTTTCTTTTGATAAAATTCATCCACTTTATTGTAGTCTCTTTAAATTTGCTGTATAGTCTACATATAAATACTTTCAAAGGAGACTATCATGACTTATATTGCAAACAGTAATCGTTATAAAGAAATGCCTTACAACCATTCCGGAAACAGCGGATTAAAGCTTCCACTCATCTCTCTTGGTCTTTGGCACAATTTTGGTAGTAATGCTATCTATGATCAGATGAAGGATCTCTGTATTACTGCATTTAATTTAGGAATCACTCACTTTGACTTAGCTAATAACTACGGTCCTGTTCCTGGATCTGCCGAAGAAAATTTTGGAAAAATATTAAATTCCCAATTCAAAACTTATAGAGATGAGTTATTGATTAGCACCAAAGCTGGGTACGAGATGTGGGATGGTCCTTACGGCGACTGGGGTAGTAGAAAATACCTACTGGCCAGCTTAGACCAAAGCTTAAAACGCTTAAATGTGGATTATGTAGATATCTTTTATCATCATAGAATGGACCCTAACACTCCCCTTGAGGAAACCATGTCCGCTCTAGACGCTGCTGTCAAAAGTGGAAAAGCTTTGTACGTAGGTCTCTCTAATTATGATGGGCCTTCCATGGTAAAAGCCACGAAATTATTAAGAGAAATGCATTGTCCTTTTATTCTCAATCAAAATAGCTATTCTATGATTAATCGTACCATTGAAAAAAATGGGTTAAAAGATGCTTCTGCTTCAGAAGAAAAAGGAATCATTGCTTTTAGTCCACTTTCTCAAGGTTTATTGACCGATAGATACTTAAATAGTATTCCATCTGATAGCCGTATTGTGACCGACGGGCGTTTCTTGCAAAAAGAAACAGTAGAAAAAATGGCTCCAAAAATAAAAGCACTAAATGAAATTGCACGTAACCGCAATCAGTCTCTTGCTCAAATGGCACTCTCTTGGGTCTTGCGTGATAGTATCGTTACGAGTGTCTTAATTGGTGCTTCTAGACCTTCTCAGATTATTGATAACTGTGGCATCATCGGAAACACCAACTTCTCTGATGAAGAACTTTCTACAATTAATCGCATCTGCGAGGCATAACTTCGAAAGGATTTTATAAGATGATAGAAAAAACAACATTAACTTTAACTTCTAGTCTATATCAAAAAAAAGCTACTTTTTTTCACAATAACACTATCCAAACAAAAGGATGCCTCCTCTATTTTCACGGCGGCGGCCTTTTCTTCGGACACCGAAACGATTTGCCTGCTTTGCATCTAGAAACGTTAACAAGTCGTGGCTATTGTATTTTGACATTTGATTATCCACTTGCTCCTGAGGCGCAGATTAAAGAAATACTTGAGGATGTTTCAGCATCTGTTAACTATTATATCCACGATTTCGATTTAATCGATACTAGTACACTTCCCTATTTCCTTTGGGGGCGCTCTGCTGGCGCCTATCTGATATTATTAACTGCTGGAAAATCTACATTTGATAAATCACCTTCTGGAATTCTCTCTTTTTACGGATATGGACTCTTAACTGATTCATGGTATAACGAACCTTCAAAAAGCTATTTGCAACTACCTCTCATTAAGAGAGAATCTCTTCTTTCAAGTGATAAAATTACAGGCTACAAAAATGTAGAAAAATATTTCGGTTATTACATCCACGCTAGACAAACGGGTAATTGGACTTCCTTGTTTTTTAATGGGCGCGATAAAGATTTGTTTATCAATTACTCACTACGACTTGTGGATACATTTGATACTCCGCTCTTTTGCACCCATGCCACTGGCGATTCTGATGTTCCTTACTCGGAGTTTTTAGCTTTAATGCAAAAATATCACCCGACAACTCATATAGTGTCAAGTGATATTCATGATTTCGATCGATTAGAAGAAAAGAGTGCCACCTCAAAACTTCTTGAGGCAACACTCCAGTTTTTGATACATAATTCTTAACCTTTAATTCCTGACTGTGATACTCCCTCGATAAACTGCTTCTGAAAAACGAAGAATAAAATCACCATAGGAATAACACTCATCACCGCACCTGCCATTTGCCCTGGGAAGTTGTTTGCATATTGCCCACGCAACAAAGATAATGCTGGTGCTAATTTCATTTTATCTGGATCTGAGTTGACAATTAAAGGCCACATGAAGTCATTCCATGCATATCTAGCTACAAATATTGTCAACGCTACCATACCAGGCTTTACTAATGGTAGACAAATCTTCCCAAATATTTGGAATCGATTACATCCATCTAATAGTGCTGCCTCTTCTAATTCTTTTGGCAACGACATAAAGAACTGCCGCATCAAGAATGTACCAAATGCACTAAATAGTCCAGGTAACACTAATGCTACCAAAGTATTTACTAATCCCATCTTTTGTACAATGAGATACTGTGGAATCAAAAATATTTGCCCTGGCACCATAAGTACAGATAAAATCATAATAAATAAAAAGTTCTTTCCTGGAAACTCAATTCTTGCAAATGCATATGCCGCCATTGTACAGAAACCAACCTGTCCTACGATTACGATTAAGGTTGTAATAATATTGTTCATGTATATTTGAAAAAATGGCAGTGTCTCGAATATTTTTTCATATGCCTGAAAAGTAAATTCTTCCGGAAACATCGTCGGCGGTATCGCCATCGACTCTGCACTTGATTTGAATGAGGTTAAAACCATCCATATAAATGGAAATACAGTAATTCCAACTCCTGAAAGCAGAAGGATATGTATTAATACTTTTGTTTTTTTTGTTAATTCCATAATTCTTCTCCTTTCTAGTCGTAATTAACCCATCTCTTTTGTACTCTAAGCTGAATAATTGTAACAATCATAATAATCACAAATGTAAACATTGAAATTGCTGCTGCATATCCTTTTTGTCCATGTACAAAAGCATTTTGATAGAACAACGCATTCATCGTCAAGACTTTTCCGTAAATCGGCGAGTCTATACCAATCATCATGTAGATAGTATCAAACACTTGGAATGCACTAATCATTCCTGTGATTAAAATAAAGAAAAGACTTGGTGACACTAGCGGCACTGTAATCTTTCTAAAACATTGCAGACCAGTAGCCCCGTCAATCGCTGCTGCTTCGTAGTACGACTTTGAAATTCCTTGCATCCCAGCAAGTAAAATAATTACGTTATAACCAACTCCACTCCAAATCGCAACAATCATAACCATGTAGAGAGCCGTATCTGCATTTGCGAGCCATGCTTCTCCTTCAATTCCAAATGCACCTAAGAATTCATTCAATAGACCAAATTCTCCATTGAATATCCATCTCCATACTAGAGATACTGCAACTGGCATGGTTACAGTTGGTAAAAAATACAAAGTTCTATAGATTGACTTTCCTTTAATCTTTGTATTCAATAATGCAGCTACAGCCAGTGATAAAACAATTATCACTGGTGTAGTAATTACAATATAAAGGATGGTGTTCCAAAAAGCCCCCCATAAGTCAGGATCTTGGAATAGTTCTACATAATTCTCAATACCATTGAATGTTGCAACGTTAAATTTGTTTACATCATTAAAGCTAAACCACACGTTTTGAAAGAAAGGCCAGATGTAGAATACTCCCAGTCCAATAACTACAGGTGCTATCAAGACATATGCAGCGATACAGTCATTAATCTGTCTTTTCCCCATCTTTTTTCTTTTCTTTTTTGTTATAGGTTTTGTCACCTCCGTTGCCATACGCATCCCTACTTTCTACTATTTCTATTCTGCATTCATCTCATCTAAAATTTCTTGAGACTCTTCTGCCATTTTTGCACAACCCTCTTCTAGTGGCATATTTCCAGCCCAAATTTCTGTTAGATAAGTCTTTTGTACATCGCTCAACTCTGTATAACGAACACATCTTGGATCTAATAATACCGCTTTATCCAATCCAGCTGTGAATACTTCAAGGTTCAATTCTGGATATGTATCTAAGTAATATGCTTGTGCATCATTTCTAGCAGAGATAACTGTTCCATCTTCTCCTTGAATCTTCATTGCATCTTCTCCTGCTAACCAAGCAACGAAATCTTTTGCCGCTTCCTCATTTTCTGTTTGTGCATTGATTGCATATCCAAGTCCATTGATAACTCCTATTGTCTCTCCATTATATGAAGGACGCATAGCAACATCAAATTTTCCTGCGATTGCTTCGTTTGCTTCAAATGTTGAGATCATGTAGTTACCAGCCATGAACATTGCTAATTTTCCACCTTCAAATAATGCATCTGGTGTTGTATCCGCCATTTGCTCTTGAGTTGCTGAATATCCTTGAGCTACTAAGTTGTACCAAACTTCAAGTCCTTCCATTGTCTTAGGATCATCCCATCCACTTGTTGTCTTGTCTTCGCTTAGAATATATCCACCATTTGAATACATTGTTCCTTGATATGTTGTTTGCCCACTATTATATGCTACTGCTGTTGCATATTCACCTTCGTCAAGTCCTGCAGTTAAATCTGCAGCCGCCTGTGTATAATCATCCATTGTCCACTCATCTGTTGGATACTCTACACCTGCTTTGTCAAATAATTCTTTGTTATAGAAAATAGCACTTGTATCATAGTCTTTTGGAATCGCATAATTTTTATCATCATATACATATCCATCTACTAAAGCTTGAGGGTAATTGCCATTTACATCAATTTCTTCGGCAAGTTCAGTAAGATCCATTAAAATTCCTTCATTTGCATAGTTTTCTGCATTTAATACATTAACCCACATAATATCCGCTGCATCTCCACCTATTACGGAAGCTTCTAGCTTTGTCCAATACTCAGTCCATGTGGTAAGCTGTGTTTCAATTTGAATCCCCTCATTTTCAGATTCGTACATGTCAATCATCTTTTGTAAAGTCTTCTCTTGCATCTCATCCCAAAGTGCCACTGTTAAGACAGTCTCATCTCCTGCTGATTCACTTGATCCGCCTTCCCCTTCATTGCCTCCACACGCAGTTATCATTCCTGTTACCAACATCGCTGTCATCCCTAGTGCTACTAACTTTTTCATTTTCATAATGTTTCCCCTTTCATTACTACGTTTCTTGGTTATATAGTCATTTCCTAACTATCATTTTCTCAAGTCATTCAACATGATGACTTTACCGCCTGCTACCCTAGATTGTTCTGCCGCAAGTGCTGCATAATGGCTTTCTACTGACTTATCTACAGATGTTGTTCTATTATTTGGTCCTTTACCCTCAATAATCATATCTATCAACTCTTCTACCATTCGGTTGTCACCACCACCATGACCTTTAAAGTCTGTCGTCAAGTCATTCATTCGGATTACCTCTGTCACTTTACCAAACTCAGTAATCTCAATCGTGTTGATATCTGGTGTCATATCTACAACAATTTCGCCTTTTGTTCCCATAAACTTAGCGTATCGTGTTCCAGTTCCTGTAAATCCTGACATCGTATGGCTAATGGTTGAACCATCTGTCATATTTAGATTCACTACTTGGTGATCTACTACATTGTTGTCGCAGTGATAAACGCATTTTCCATATGGACCATCTTTGATTGCTTCATATACACTTTCTTCTGTTGGATATAAAGTTAATACATCTAACGGCCACTCTTTATGTCCGTTTTTCACTCCAATTTTCTTATGTTCCATATAAATCTTTTCTGCATCAAATGGACACTGATCTTTTACCTTACATCCATCTAGGCAACGTTTTGTTGCACCTTCTGGCGCTTTGTCTTCTTTGAATAAATATGTACTTCCAAATGAAGATACAGATTCACACGTTTTACCAGTTAACCAAAGAAGCAAATCCATATCATGACAACATTTTTGTAGAATCATAGGACTTGTAGTATTCGAATTATTCCAATTTCCTCTCACAAAACTATGTGCTTGATGCCAATACCCTACATTTTCAAGTGACATTACATTTACAATATCTCCTATTATACCTGTGTCAATTACATCCTTTAACTTTGAATAAATCGGTGCATATCGTAAGACATGGCATACGATTACATGCCTTTGACATTCATTTGCAACCTTGACAATTTCTCTACATTCATTCAAATCTGGTGAAATTGGCTTTTCTAGCAAAATGTGGTATCCTTTTCTAAGTGCTGGAATTGCATGTCCTACATGCTGCCGGTCTTGAGTTGCTAATATTAGTACCTCTGCTAACGCCTCTTCTTCTAGCATCTCCTCTGCACTTGCAAAACATTTATCTGCTGCTACGTCAAATTGTTTTGCTACATCTTCCACCTTTTTAGGATCGATATCTGCTATTGCAACAATCTTCATTTTTTCTGGAAAAACTTTTGCTGCTTGTGCATATGTATCCTTTCCTCGACTGCCTAACCCTGCAATCGCTACAGTAACGACTCTGCTCATAATTATCCTCCTTGCCGTTCTAGAAACCTACTTAACTATTTCCGTCATTATAATCTATTTTCTTTATTCGCGCTTATATATATATCCTTGTTTATTGTCAAATAATCCGATTTATTAGTTTTTTAGCCATTTTTCGCTATTTATAATTAATAAATTGTGCTATTATACCATTAGGAGGTCTTGAAATGACATATATAAGTACAAAAATAACAAAGGATTTTTATATTTCAGAGATTATTACTATCCACTATTTTGAGTATACCAATAATTTTGTCTTTCACGGAGAGACACATGACTTCTGGGAGATGCTTTTCGTTGAAAAAGGAACCATAGAAGTCCAAGCCGAAAATGATTATTTCCAACTCGCTGATGGCGATATAATCTTCCATAAGCCCAATGAATTTCATGCTTTTCGCTCCACAGGAAATACAAGCCTTAATCTGGTTGCTATTTCATTTCGAAGTCCGTCAGTTGAGGAATTAACATTCTTTGAAAACAAGTGCTTGTCATTAAATCCACAAGAACGAGATTTTATCTCCTTAATTATAGAGGAAGCAACTCGAACATTTGAACAGCCATTACACTTACCGTCAGTAGAGCAACTCAGTGTTACACCTACCGCAGAACCTCATGCCTTGCAAACAATTGCTTCTTATCTAGAACTTTTTTTCATTTATACAAAACGTAACTCTATCCTACGCCCTGATTCTCGTTTAAAATCACCGCTCATAACGCCTTCTCTTAATACGCCTTCTAAAAATAGTTTATTGGATAAGATTTTAAATTACATGGAGATTTATATATGTGACTCTCTCTCGATTAATCAACTATGTAATACATTCAATATCAGTCGTTCTACCTTACACCAACTATTTCTAGTCGAAAAAAACAGCGGAGTAATTGAATATTTCAATAAACTTAAGATTAAGCATTCAAAATCGTTAATTCGAGATAATAAGATGAATATAACTGAGATTGCACATTACTTATCCTATAGTTCGCTACAACACTTTTCTAAGCAATTCAAGAAGTATACTGGTGTTTCACCTTCGCAATATCAAAAAGCTTCTCATGAAATTACTCAGGCGGTTAGGGATATCCGTCCAAGAAAGGAGAATTAAAATGCAATACCACGGAATCACTTTAGAAGATACACTTCGAATAACAAAATTATATACTGTTCATTACTTTGAATATATGAGTGACTTCGCTTTTTGTGGAGAAAGCCATGACTTTTGGGAATTTGCTTGTGTAGATAAAGGTTCTATGAATATTACTGCTGGAGAAGATTCTCTCGTATTAGAAAAAGATGAAATTATCTTTCATGAACCGAATGAATTCCATAATGTAAATGCTATCGATGGAATCTCACCTAATTTAATCGTAATCTCTTTTGAATGTTCTAGCCCTTGCATAAGCTTTTTTTCAAAAAGGAAATTAAAAATCAATACTTCTGAACGAAATATTTTAGCAGATATCATTAAGGAGTCCAATAATTGCTTTGCTTGTGGACTAGACAATCCTTTTCAGACTACTATGCCTATAAATGAAAAAAGAGCCCTAGGCTCTGAACAAGTGATACGGATAAAATTAGAGTTATTCCTATTAAGTCTTTATCGACGCCACACAAATTTAGGCAGTGCCGGGTCTACTATTACTAAAAATTTATTTCATTCTAATAGCAATAATGAGCTTTTTGATACCATTCACAGCTATTTAACAGAACACATTAACTTGCCTCTAAACATTACGACTATATGTAGAGATAATTTGGTAAGCAAAACAAAACTACATAGACTTTTTAAAGAAAAAACTGGTCTTGGCGTAATGGATTATTTCACAACCATAAAGATGGAGTCTGCAAAAACTCTGATTCGATCAAAACATTTTAACGTTACTGAAATCGCTGAAAAATTAGGCTACTCTTCTGTCCACTATTTTTCTAAGCGCTTTCGCACCGTCACCGGCATGTCTCCTACCCAATATGCCTCCTCAATAAAAGCACTCTCTGAATCTGACTAATCTTGTCTAATTCAGAGAGTGTCTAATTATCTATATTTCTTTACAATATCTTCCATTTCAGCCCACTTATCTTCCATATCTGCAACGAGTTTAAACTGTGTTCTACAGCGATCCAAATTTTGTCCTTCTCTATGAGTCTTAAAATAAGTGTCTCCTTGTAGATAATCTGTCAGGAAACGCATTCCACATTCAAATGTCATGACCTTTGCACCCATTGGAAGTGTTTCTATTTCTTTTTCCGTTAGCTTTCCTTTACACCCCTTAATGAATCCTTTTGTATATAATTCAAATAATTCCATATCACAAGATACTTTACTCAAATCTTTTTCGTCCTCTAGTGCCGTGCTTGCACCAAATCGAATAGAATCGCCAAAGTCGTTTACAGAAAGCCCTGGCATGATTGTGTCTAAATCAATCACACAGATTCCTTTCCTAGTTTCATCATCTATCATGATGTTGTTCAATTTCGTATCATTGTGCGTCACTCGAAGTGGAAGTTCTTTTCTCGCCTGCATATCTCCTAGTACGTTAGCTACATCCTCTCTATCGAGAACGAACTGTATCTCCTCTTTCACACCTTCTGCACGCCCCATGATATCTTGTTCCACAGCATCTTTAAATGTCTGAAATCTTTTCTTTGTATCATGAAATCCTTCAATAACTTCATGTAATTTAACTGCATCAAAATCCGCTAACATAGATTGAAATCTACCAAAAGAAACTGCACTTTCATAAAAATCTTCTGGTCTTTCTACTTTGTCATAGCTCGTGGCATCCCCTATAAATTTATAAGCTCTCCAATACTCTCCTTGGGAGTCAATATAATACTTCCCACCTGACCTTGTTGGCACGACGTTTAACGTCTCTCTCTCTGGATTTCCACCTTTTTCAATGATCTTCTTTCTCAAGTGTTTTGTAACTCTGCTGATGTTTTCCATCAATTCTACTGGCTTTTGAAAAATCTGTTTATTCATATGTTGTAGAATCACTTTTTCATAAGATGATTTTATATTATCTAACTTAATCAAAAAGGTATCATTGATATGTCCACTTCCATATGGTTCATTGCTAATTACAATTCCCCTAAATCCATACTTTTCTATTACTTCCTCTAATATCTCTTTATTTATTCCCATACTCTCGACCACCTTCATTTTTTTACATTGTAATAAATTCTGGAACTTTCGTCTTTGTACTATTGGTTCATATGTTTGCATTATTTGTTACAGCTCTTGTCTCCATCTAATTTTTCGATTATAGTGTAGTTAAGAAATTCTGTTAACAAAGGAGATTTACGAATATGAAATTAATTAAAGCTAGAAATTACCAAGATTTAAGCAGAAAAGCAGCAAATATCATATCTGCCCAAGTGATTTTAAAACCCAAAAGTGTCTTAGGTTTGGCAACAGGTTCTACGCCTGTGGGAACTTATGATCAACTGATTGATTGGTATAAAAAAGATGATATTGATTTTTCATCTACTATAAGCGTAAATTTGGATGAATACTGTGGTTTAGACGGTTCCAATCCACAAAGCTATCGTTATTTTATGAATAAACACTTATTTGATCATGTGAATATAAAAAAAGAGAATACATTCATCCCTAATGGAAAGGCTGATAACCTTGAAACAGAATGTTCTAATTATGATGGATTAATCTCTAACCTCGGAGGAATTGATCTTCAACTACTCGGCATTGGACACAACGGTCATATCGGTTTCAATGAACCCGATAAGGCTTTTGAAAAGACAACACATATCGTAAAGCTTGGTGACTCTACAATAGAAGCAAATGCTCGATTCTTCGACTCTATAGACGAAGTTCCAACTACAGCAATCACAATGGGAATCAAATCCATTATGCAAGCAAAAAAAATCTTGCTAGTTGTAAATGGTAAGGATAAGAAAGAAATTCTTGAAGAATCTCTTTATGGACCGATTACACCTCATGTTCCTGCCTCTGTTCTACAATTACATAGTAATTTAACCGTTGTGTACTGTTACGAATAATTCCCTTATAATAAAAAAATCACTTGCTAAGCAGTAATTGCTGGCAAGTGATTTTTTTATTGTGTTTTATTTTCTTTCTAATTTCGTACCTAAGCAAAATGGCTTGCTACTATTCATTTTCTTCATCAAGAAATAATATACCAAGGCTGTTGGTATTGTGGCCGTGAAGAATGAGATACTAATATTAAACAATCCTATTACGGCGCCCACAGAGATTGCAATAATCGCTGCCCAGTTAATTCCTGCAAATGGCCCCTCTTGGTCATACAAATCTTTTAAATTTACATTTTGCTTTCTAATAATGTAATAATCCGTTACTAATACTGCAAAGATAGGACCAAAGAATGCAGTGTAAATCAATATAAAGATATCTAATCCTGCTGCTGATGTTTCTTTCGTCAACTCCCACGGGAAGGTGCATACAGCCAATAGACTTACTAATATTGCAGCTGTCTTGTGCTTTAACTTAAACGCATCCATAAGAGCATATGTAGGTGGAATTACATTGGATAATAAGTTTGTTGTCATCTGTGCAAATAAGATGAATAAAAGTGTAACTACTACCAAAAACTTGTTATCTACAGCTTGTGAAAATGCAGTAATTGGATTCGCAATTCCTGTCGCTGATGAAAGCATCAAACCGATAATTCCCATGAACACTGTTGCTGGAACCATTGCTAAGAAATAAACAATCCCACGCTTCCCATCGCTAATTCCTACTTTAAGTTCTCTTACGTAATCACCAGCATTTAACATAACTGTGATATTTACACCAAAGAATGATATAATCGCACTTACAAATGGCATCCCCCAGCTTCCTTCTTGCGCTGCTAGCGCATTGATTTCTTGACTGTACTCTGTCACACAAATATAGAACATATATATGAGAGCTCCAATGATAAAGCAAGCTCCAATATTCTCTAACCATTTTATCCCATGAAATCCTAGTAATGATAATGCTAGTTGAACTAATTGGAATAGAATAAAATATAAAATCATATTATCATATCCAAATAGTGTCATAGAAATTGTGTTTAACGCGGTTCCCGCCAACCAACTCTGCACTCCATACCATACGATTGCAGGGACAGCTCTTAACATTGCCGGAACTACATTCCCTTTTGCTCCAAATGCACTTTTCAATTGAATTACATAAGGTATTCCTGTCTTATAGCAAAGTCTATCATTTACGACCAAACATACAATTAGAATCAATGAACCTAATAACATTGCAATAAACGCTTGCATTAAGTTTAGCCCAGTCTCTACTACGCTTGAACCAAGTGCAAATGTTCCAATAGATACACATCCTCCCAACCATGCAAACAAGTAAGACGGTAGTCCTAGTATTCTTCCTTTTGCTCCAATTGGAGCCAACGTTCCTTCTGCATCTACTGACGCAATTTCTTTTTCCAAATCGTAAGCCATTTTCTTTTCCCCCTCTTTATTATTTTTCTGGTGTTAAAAATTCTCCATATCCAAATGCATCTTCCATATAAGCTCCATCTTTTGCAACTGTTTTACCTCTGATTATGGTTTGAACCGCTAAACCTTTTCCACTCATTCCCTCTAATAGAGAAACTTTTCCTTTTGTAACCAGACTTTCTCTTGTTACTGTCCATGACTTCTCTGGATCAATGATTGTAACATCTCCATCAAATCCTAACTCAAATGCACCTTTTCTTCCATATAATCCAAATAATTTAGCTGGGTTATACCCCATTGTCTTTGCTATCAAAGATGGACTTAGCCCTTTTTTACTCACAATCAAATCAAACATAAATGGAACGAAGTATTGGATGACATTCAGCCCTCCCCATGCCTCCCAAATTGTTTTTGTGTTATTGTCTTTCTCTTCGTTTGCAGCTGGTGAATGATCACTTCCTATGCAAGATAAAGTTCCATCTAATACATAATCCCAAAGCTTCTCTACTGCTTCCTTTTCTCTCATCGGAGGAGTACATTTTGCTGGTGCTCCTTTTTCAAATACAATCTCCTCTGAAAAAGCTAAGTAATGCGGACAAGTCTCTGCTGTAACTGGAAGACCTTCTGCCATCGCCTCTTTAACTACCTGCGCTACCATTGGATGGCTTACATGGCAGATATGCACTCTTCCGCCAGTTGCTCTTGCCATATCGATTACATTCTTTGTGGCTACATATTCCACCCATATATCATGAGCATCTAGAAAATCTCGAATCATATCACCGCTACCATTTGCACGCAATTTCTTTGTGCGCTCTAACGCCTGTCCATACTCTTCACAATGGAACCCACACAGTGCATTATAAGGCTTTAATATTTCTAAAGCTTCTCTGATATTTCCTAAGTTAGCAGTTGGGAATAAATCTCCATTTGGACACGTAAATGCTTTAAATGCTGCCACTCCACATTGATCTAGCTCCACTAGATTGTCCATATTATTGTTGACAATCCCACCCCAAAGAGCATAATCTACTACCGCTTTTTTATCCACTAAACTAAACTTCAAATCGAATGCATCTTTGTTTAAAAGCGCTGGCTCATTGTTTAACGGCATGTCAATCAAAGTTGTAGTTCCGCCAATTGCTGCAGCTCGTGAACCTGTTGCAAAATCTTCTCGGTATTCAAACCCTGGCTCATTTAAATGAGCATGACAGTCAACAATTCCTGGAAACAGTAATTTCCCACTTGCATCAATGCATTCCTTAGCCTCTACACTTTCTTCCGGTGCCAAAAAAGCAGCGTATTTACCGCCTCTGATAGCAACTTGCGCTTCATAAATTCGGTCTGGTGTAACTAGTTTTCCATTTCTAATCAGTAAATCGTACATCTTTCCTTCCTCCATTTGAATCATTTATTTAAAAAAACAGCAAACTTTGGCCTTGTTTCAAACGCCTTTGTTTGCTGTTCTTATAACTTATCTATTCTGTTCGTAAACTTCCCATGCTGCTCCAACTGCTTTACCTGCTGGAATCTTAACTCCATTCTTTAATAATACCGCTTCAATAGCACCAAGCGTCATTAAGATATTTCTCTGTTGACAAGAGTATCCCATATTTCCAATTCTTAGAATTTTACCATCTAGTGGTCCAAATGAAGTTGCAATCTCAATACCAAATTCTTGCAATAGTTGAGCACGCATATGTGCACCAGTGATTCCTTCTGGAATTACAATAGCCGTAACAACTGGCATCTTATGTTTCAAGTCTCCAAAGATTTCTAATTCCATTGCTTGGATACCTGCGATTAATGCTTTGTTATTTAACTGATGGCGCTCAAGTCTCTCGTCAAGCCCTTCCATCAAAATACATCTAAGTGCCTCATGCACTGCATACTGCATACTTGTAGCTTCTGTATGGTGGTTCAATCTTCTTGGGCTCCAATAATCTTGCAATTGCCCTAAATCAAGATAGTTGCTTGGGATTTTTGGCAATGTTCCACTTACATCTGCATCTGTTCTGATTCCTTTTTCTACTTGCTTACGAAGGTTGACAATCTCTTCTACTGCACTATTATATGTGATAAGCGCACTTCCTGAAGGCGCTGAAATACATTTTTGAGTACCTGCGATACAAGCATCAATCTCCCACTCATCAACTCGCACATCTGCACCACCTAGTGTTGCAACTGCATCTACAATCAAAAGTGCTCCATATTGCTTACAAAGTTTACCAAGCCCATCTAATGGTTGCATCATAGATGTAGAAGTCTCTCCATGCACACATGCAACTGCTTTGTATGATTGCTTCTTAAGTTCCGCTTCAATTTCGTCTAATTCAAAAACAGTTCCCCATTCTCTTTCAACAAGTGTAATTTCTGCTCCACATCTCTCTAAGATTTCAGCTAATAAATACCCAAAACGACCAAACGCCGGAATCAATACTTTATCGCCTGGACAGATTGCCCCTGTAAGAACCGTTTCTAGTCCTCCTCTTGATGTGGTATCTACCACATAAGTCTGTTGGTTCTTTGTACGAAAGACTTCTCTTTCCATCTCCATTGTCTCATTCATAATCGCTGTGAATTCTGGGTCAAACTGACCTAAAATATGAGCCGACATGGCTCTTAATACTCTTGGATCTGTCTCTACTGGTCCTGGTGTCATCAACATACGTGGTGACGGATTAATTTCACTATAATATTTCATTTCTTTCCTTCCCTTTCGCCTTTTCATTTTCTATTAACAACTCCCACCCGATTATAATACCGTTCAGCGTATCTACTCCTGAACTATGTCCCGTAGAAGCTATATTTTCTACTTCATATTTTAAGCTCTTCTTTGAATCTGCTATAGCACTTAATAAATCATGTAACTTTTCTCCAAACTCTCCCTTACATGCACATTTTAGAAATGCGCCACTGATATCATTGGTTCGTTCTATATTTTTCACAATAGTTTCCACCAACTTTTCAAAGATTTCATTGTTGCCACTACACTTTATTGCAAATAATAGTCCAATTATAAAATCATCTCCCGAAGGGGTAAGGCCGATTCCAGCTCCTATGTTTTCTTTGAAAAAAGGTTCCCACACATTCATATTTTCCAGTGACTCTTTGGAGAAATTCTTCTTCAATTCCCATACTCGCTTTCTGAGAATAGCTGTCAAAAAATCGTCTTTTTCTCCCATAGGCTCAATCGCTGAATCTGCATAGCCCGTATTTCCTTTATATTCTATAAGTGATGCTTTCACCGCTTCTAACCCTGCTCTACATTGCTGAAAATCAATTAGCTTTTCTATGCACGGATTCCAGAGTTTCGCTTTTTCATATTCCACTAGTTCATTCCCTATCTTAAACCCTCGTTTCACAAATAGTACTACATCACCTGGCTTCATATCCAATTCATCATCAATGATAATTGAAAGGGGTGTCATAGGTATTTTTGAATTGTGAATAGAAAAAATCTGTTCATCTATAAAAAGGTTGACCACATTCTTATATATAGAATGTACTTTACCACTTTTTTCACTTTTTTTCAAGCCTTCTGCTGATTTTACCCAGGTTTTTATACACTTTTTTTTCATAATTCCTCTTTTTGTACGATGACTGTACTTGTTTTTATACAGATAGAAGATTGCCATTGCAATCTTCTACCTTTTAACCTTATTCCATTGATAATTCTACCATCGTGTGATAAAGCACATTAGCCCCTGCTTCACAGTCTTCTGCAGTGCTCCATTCCACTTTACTATGACTGATTCCATCTTTTGAACGTATAAAAATCATTCCCATTGGACAAAAGTTGCCAAATGCGGTAGAGTCATGTCCTGCTCCACTTGGCATCTTAAATACAGTTTGTCCAGATTTCTCACAAGCTTTTACAACTGCTTCTTGTACATGTGGTGCACAAGGTGTTCCATCTTTATCTTTCATAAGAAGCTCAATCTCCATTTGGATTCCTCTTGCTTCACAAATCTCTTTTGCTCTCTTTTCAATTGCCGCAAACATATCATCACGAAGTGTTGCTTTTTGATTTCTTGCATCTAGACTGAATTTCACTTTTCCTGGAATAACATTCACCCCTCCTGGAAAGGCTTCAATTCGACCAACTGTTGCTACTGCCTCTGGATATTTCTTTGCTTCATCTTCAATTGCTAGTATAATCTCAGATGCAGCTGGCATTGGATCGTTTCTCAGATCCATCGGTGTTGTTCCTGCGTGTGAAGCAACTCCTGTAAGCGTGAACTCTGCACGGATTTGGCAACAGATTCCTGTTACCACTCCTACCGCTAAATCTTTGCTTTCTAAAACTCCACCTTGTTCGATGTGTAATTCAAGATGAGCCTTTGCATACCCTTCTGGAAGTCTTGCTTCATCTACTCTATCTGGGTCAATTCCGCATTCCTTTAAACACTCAGCTACAGATTTACCATCTTTATCCACATGCTCAAGAATATCTTTTGTATAACTACCTGTTAGGTGCCCTGCTCCCGAATAGCTTCCCATAAATCTTGTACCCTCTTCATCACGGTACGCAATCACTTCGATTGGACACTTTGGTTTAAGACCATTTTCTTTCATCGTTTGAGCGACTTCTATCCCAGCAATAACACCTAGTCTTCCATCAAAGATGCCTCCACCATATACGGTATCAATGTGAGATCCAGTCATAAGAACAGGTGCATCTTTGTTTTCACCTTCCATACGTCCAACTAAGTTTCCTGCAAAATCTACTCTTACTTCTAGTCCTGCTTCTTCCATATAAGACTTTACAAGTTCATAAGCTTGGTTATCTTCTGGTGAAAGCGCTAAGCAGAAAATTCCGTCCTCTGTCTTTCCGATTTCACCAAGTTCTAATAACCGATTGAATAACCTTTCCTTATTGATCATACGTATTTTACCTCCTTCTTTTCATTATATACGTCTCTATCTAACTCACCGAGTTTACTTGATACAAGCATACCAATCATAACGTCTACATCTACGTTCATAACTGTTCTAAACATTCCTGAGAACCAGTCAATACCGATTAGAATTGCAATTGACTCTAAAGGAAGCCCTAGTGATGTAGCAAGGAATGTATACACGATTACCATGCCACCCGGAACTACGATTGTTCCCATACACATCAAACAAGAAAGTAAGATAGCCATTCCCATTTGATATACTGTCAACTCAACGCCTGTCGCTTGACTCATGAAGAAAATTGCCAATACGTAACATTGTACTGCTCCACAGCTGTTCATTGACATTGTAATTGGTCCTGTAAAATCTGCAACTCTTCTACTGATTCCAAACTTTGTTACTGCATCTTCCATTTTCGTTGGAAGGCAGATTGCTGAAGAAGTCGTTGTAAGAGCCATCATAGACATTTTTGAAAATTTCTTTGGCATTTTAAAAGGATTCACCTTGCAAAGCATCGCTGTAAAAGGAATAAATATTAAAAATTGAAGTACATCTCCTACTAAAAGCGCTCCTAAGAACTTTAACATTGGTTCTACTACTGAGAATCCTGTAACCCCTGCTACATTAGCAAGTAGGCAGAAAATTCCGATAGGTGCAACATTCATAACAATTTTAATAATGTTCATAATTACCTGGTTCACACCGATGATTAAGTCAATTACATTTTTATTCCCACTTTCTTTCGTATACATGCCTGTTGCAATCCCAAAGAAAATCGCAAATACAATACTTGGTACCATTGCCCCTTCCGCCATAGAACCGATGATGTTTGTAGGTACAAATCCTAATAATGTCTCTTGTAATGAAGCTGCTTCTACTGCTTCATACGTCTCTTCTGAAAGTCCAAGTGGAATCCCTGCCCCTGGTTGAACAACTTGTGCGAGCATTAGTCCAATTGCTGCAGCTATTAATGTAAAAAATATAATCCATTTAATTGTAAGAAAGCCCATCTTTCCAGCTCCACTTTCACCTTTTCCTACTGCTGCTGAAACTGAAGTCATGACCAGCAATACAACTGACATCTGAATCAATCGAATAAAGATATCTCCTATAAATTTAAGATTGGCTGACCACTCTCCAACTAATGAACCAAAAACAATACCTCCTACTGTAGCAATTAGAATTTGAGTCGTTAACGAAATCGATAGTTTTTTCTTTGTACTTTCCATCTGTTCCTCCTTGAAATATGTAGTATTTTGTATCTATGTAAAATCTTTCTGTTGCTTCATCTCACAGAAAAATTAATTTTCACTATAATGGATATTAAAAAAAGATGCACTCCTACCCAAATATAGAAAACACCTTTGTTTTAAAATTACTTTCAACCAATTTTTAATTATTTTATATATATAAATATAACCTAAACTTAATAAAAAGTCAAGAAATTACACAAGATATTTTTAATCTCAAAGTATTTTATCAAATGCAATTTTCTCACTATTATCAAACCAGATTTTCCCCCTGTAAGAAAATCCATTTTTCTTTAAAATATGCTGCATCTTCTCATTATCAGCGTCAGTATCCACTCTGAAGTTATGGATTCCTTTTTCACGACTCAACTCCTCTACTAGCTGAAACACTACATCTGCTAATCTCTTTCCTCGCGCGTTTTCATGAAATGCCATACGATGAACTACTACATACGGTTTATCACTTGACCACTCTCCGTCTAACTTATCGTATGCAGGTTCTCCATCAAAGTCTATACATAAATATCCTAACACTTGGTTCTCTTCAAAAACAAAATAACCTTTTCCAGAATTTGTATCTTTTTCGATGCATGCGTAATCTGGGTATCCCGATTGCCACTGGTCGATCCCTTGCTCCTTTAAGTGTTTCTTTGCCCCATCGATAATTCCCATTGCCATTTCTAAATCATTCTTCATTGTTTTTCTCAGTTTCATTTTCATCACTTCCCTTTACCTTTCTCTAGAAGTCACCTTTCAACTTCTGCATGCCTCTAGGCACTGCGTCCTTAGAGTTCTTCCACTGTGCATCTCGATTTCGATAGTCGTACTTTTCAATCAGCCACGAGATATCTTCTAATGTTCTCTCAACATTTGTAATCATTAACACTTCCATCTCTTTATAAAAACTTTTCGCATCTTCACCTACAAGCCACCTATCTGCTGAAAGGCATAAATCTCCAAAATGAGTAAGACAAAATCCTTTTGATTTTAACACTTTCTTTTTAAAATTGTCATCTTTTTTGTAAAGATCGATAAATGATTCCATATATCTATCATAATCTTTTTTTAGTTTCTCACAAATATAGCAAGATTCTTTTTCTCTTTTTATAAATGTACTAATAGGATTTTCTTTAGTTTCTCGTTTCGAAAACAAAGACTTCCTTTGTACACCACCTTGCTCATTCTTTTTAAATGCAGCTTTTAGTTCTTCTAGCTTTTGTTGATAATGAGTCTTTAATATCCAACTGTTTCCTAACACGTTTCCATAATCTAACATCTTTTTAAAATGTTGATTACAAAAACCTTTTTCATCTGTTATTGCGCGTACATCCCTTTCCATATAAGATGAACTGCTCCCTAAAACAAATTCAATTGTATCTCTTTCAATCCTTTTTTCTATGTAGCAAAAAGGGCATTCTGTTTCCTCTTTTATCGCGTCTATAACCGGTATAGTATATAGCTTTTCTTTCATTTTTTCTCCCCTCCTACTTCCAACCTCTAGGCTCTACAACTTACTTATTCTAGAAAAGATGCCTCGCTAATGATTTAGCGTGACACCCTCTTTTTACCAGTTATTATGCACTGATGACTTGATATATTTATTGTATATTTCTTCTACTTTTTGCATTTGTAATTCTGTCATATCTGGAAGATTCAATGCTTCAATATTTGATATTACTTGTTCCGGCGAGCTTGCACCTGGAATCACTGTACTTACTTCCTCATGCATTAAAATCCACTTCAAAGCATAAGGTGCTAGGTTTTGTGTTTCAAATACTTTTTTCAACTCCTCAACCGCTTCTAATCCTACTTCATAAGGCACACCAGAAAAAGTTTCTCCCTTATCAAAAGCCTCTCCATTTCTATTGAAGCTTCTATGGTCTTTCTCTCCAAATTTACTATTTTCCGTGAACTTCCCTGTCAACAATCCGCTCGCAAGAGGGACACGAACTATAATCCCTACGTTTTTTTCTTTTGCTAATGCGAAAAATTCTTCAGTCGGTTTTAAACGAAACATATTAAAAATAATCTCAACTGCTGATACATCGTATTTAGAAATCGCTTCGATTGCTTCTGATACTTTCTCCACACTCACTCCGTAATGTGCAATCTTCCCCTTTGCCTTGAGTTCATCCAACCCATCAAAAAGGTCTTTATCATTATAAACTTCGCTAGGTGGGCAATGAAGCAACACCATATCCAACGTCTCTACACCTAATCTCTCTCTACTACTGTCGATGAATTTCTCCATAGCTTCAATAGTGTATCCTTCTGCCACATGAGGATTCAAACCTCGTCCACATTTTGTTATCACAAAGATATCTTTCTTATCTTTTGTAAATCTGTTTATAGATAACTCGCTTTGGCCCTCATTATACACATCAGCTGTGTCTAAAAGGTTAACTCCATTTTCATAGGAGACTTGTAATATAGAATCCGCCTTTCCACTGTCATATTCTGCTCCCCATACACCGCCTAATTGCCAGGTCCCTAATCCTATTTCAGACACTGGTACACCTGTTTTCCCAAATACTCTTTTTTTCATTCTAGCTCCCTCCTTTAGTTATATTATTTTATAATTATAGGTACGAAAGCCATCTAGCACTCGTACCTATTTTTATTTTTATGGGATATATTGCATCACTGCATCAATTCCAATATCCAATCCTAGTCCCATCCAGATTCCCAGTAAAACTATCCAAGAAATCAGAAATGCTATCGAATACGGCAACATCGTTGATATCAATGTACCAAATGACGCTTTCTTATCATATTTCTGTAGATACACGATAATCATTGCAAAATAAGACATCAGCGGTGAAATAATATTTGTCGATGAATCACCAATTCTATATGCCAATTGTGAAAACTCTGGACTAATTCCAAGTTCCATTAACATTGGAACAAATATCGGTGCAAGAATTGCCCACTTCGCAGATGCTGATCCCATGAACAAGTTGATAAATGCAACGATAACTATAAATATTGCAATTAACACTAAGTCTGGTGCATTCAATGTTTTTAAGAAGTCAGCGCCTAAAACTGCTACCATTGTTCCTAAATTTGAGTAATTAAAAAATGCAATAAATTGTGCTGCAAAAAATACTAACACTAGGTATCCTGACATTGTTGAAAATGAAGCTGCTATCATATTCATAACATCTGTACTATCTTTGATTTTCCCTGTTGATTTTCCGTAGATAAATCCAGGAATAAAGAAAACAATTACGATAATTGGTACAATACCTGCTCCAAGGAAAATATCTTTACCTAATAAGAAATATAATCCTACTATAAGAGCTAGTCCTACAATTAGTCCCAAAATTGAGTTTCTCAACCCTCTCTTTTCAACGTCTGTAATCTCATCCATTGTTCCTTTGAAGTCGCCTTTGTATTCACCTAGCCTTGGTTCAACTATCTTTTCTGTAATAATGGCCCCCACAATCGTAATTAAAAATGTGGATGCAAACATAAACCAATAATTCCCTAATGTCTGAACTTCATACTCTGGATTAAGTATGTGTGCTGCTTCTTGTGTTAACCCTGCTAAAAGTGGATCCAATGAACTTGGCAATAAGTTTGCAGAGAATCCTCCTGATACCCCTGCAAAAGCTGCTGCTAAACCTGCAATTGGGTTTCTTCCAAATGAGATAAATATCATAGCTGCAAGTGGTGGCAACACAACGTATCCTGCATCTGATGCTACATTTGACATAACTCCTAGAAATACAACCATCATAGTTACAAGTCGTTTAGGTGTCTTTCCTGCTACTGTTCTAAGCGAAATAGCAATAAATCCGGATTGCTCTGCAACACCGATACCTACTAGTGCAACCAAAACTGTTCCAAGAGGTGTAAATCCAGTAAAATTAGATACAATACTGCTGAAAATATACTGAATTCCCTCTATTGAAAGCAATGATTTTGCATTCGCTGTCACCTCTTGAACTTGATATACATCGTCTACTTTAACAAGCCCTTCATAAGTAACCGACCATCCGAGAATTGCTCCAATTGCAGATACTCCAATTACGATTAACGACATAATTAGAAATAGCATTCCTGGGTGTGGTAATTTATTCCCAACTCTTTCTATCAGGTTTAAAAACCCTCCTTTTTTTTCTTTTGTCATCCTTTAAAACCTCCTACTAATTTATGAACGCTTATATGTACGTTCATCGCTTATTGTATCTCAAGGCAAGTAAAAAGTCTATTCATATTGTAAAAACTTTATTTTTTTTATCTAATTTCTTATCCACCGTTACCAAATTGTAGATTTCCTCTATTATTAGCTAGATCGATAGCTCTATATTGTATGCTACTTATGGCAAGATATTTCCTGCAGCCATATATAACCCATACCATTCCTCTCGTGTTAAGGTTACACTATTCGCCGCTATCATCTCTTCTAGCCTCTCTACCTTCATTGTCCCTCCAACTACCTGAATCTTGGCTGGGTGTCTTAGTATCCAAGCCGTAGCTATCGTCGTTTTTGTCACTTGGTATTTGTTTGCCAGTTCATCTAACTTTTTATTTAAGTCGTTGTACTGCTCATGACCAATAAATACACCTCTCCACCCTGGTACCTGAAATGGAGACCATGCTTGAATGGTCATGTCTTGAATTCTGCTATAGTCTAACACTGCTCCATCTCGGTCAACTGCTCCTTCTGTCGTCATATTGGCCTCTAACCCTGCGCCAATCATAGTCGATGCTGGAATACTTAACTGTAATTGGTTAACTTGCAGGTCCTGTTTTATACTTTTTTTCAATAATTCAATCTGCATTGGTTTATGATTTGACACACCAAAGTATCTCACTTTCCCTTTTTGCTCTAATTCATCAAAAGCTTCTGCTACTTCCTCTGGCTCTACCAATGCATCTGGTCTATGAAGGACTAATAAGTCTAAATATTCTGTCTGTAATCTTTTCAAAATACCATCTACTGAACTTAGAATATGCTCTTTAGAAAGATCATACATCTTTCCTGGAACAATACCGCACTTTGATTGTATTATCATTTGCTCTCTAAGAATTGGATTTTTTCTAATAATTTTCCCAAACTCTAATTCACATTCTGTCTTCCCATAAATATCTGCATGTTCGAAAAAATTTAAGCCTAACTCCATAGCTTTCATCACAAATCGCTCTCTTTGTTCTACTTCTAAGTCCAAAAATCTCATGCATCCAACTGCAATTGTTGGCACTTCTAAATTACTTTTTCCCAGTCCAATCTGTTTCATCTTTATATCTCCTCTTCATTCATCACAAACGATTACTTTTTTCATGGATCATGTCGCGAATCGCTTCTATTGCTACCTTTATCGGCAACTCTGTATCGTGTGCTACAGGATTTTCCATATTAAGTGCAGCTCTTTCTTGATTTGCAACCACTAAAAAAGTAGAGCCACAACGCACTCCCAAATGACTTGCCACGACAAAAAGAGCCGCTGACTCCATCTCTGAAGCTTTGCATCCTAGTCGCTTCCAAGCCTCCCACTTGTTCATCAATTCGTAACTCACTGGCATGATAGATGGATCGTGTTGTCCATAAAAACCATCTTTGCACTGAACAATCCCCACATGACAATTCTCAGTGATTTTTTTAGCAGACATTACAAGGGCATTTGTCACTTCAAAATCTGCAACAGCAGGAAATTCAATCGGCGCATATTCCTTACTAGTCCCTTCCATACGGATGGCACCTGTAGCAACTACCACATCACCGCCTTTTACATCTAGATCAATTCCTCCACAAGTTCCAACACGAATAAAAGTATCCGCACCACATTTCACTAACTCCTCCATAGCAATCGATGCTGATGGTCCACCTATTCCTGTAGATGTGACACTTACCTTTTCTCCATCTAGGTAACCTGTGTATGTCACATATTCTCTGCTATCTGCAATAAGCTTTGGATTATCAAAATACTTTGCAATCTTCTCACATCTTTTTGGGTCTCCTGGCAAAATAACATATCGCCCCACATCACCTGGTCTCGTCTGAATATGATACTGTAAATTTTCCTCTCCTGAATACAGCTGCATATAACCTCCTCAAATCATTTTAATTTATTATCATTAACAAGTTGCTCCGCCTACAGTATGAAGCTTGGCTTCTATAATTTCTTGCTTTCTCTCTAGGATTTCGTCAGAAATAATCTCTGCATTTACTACCTCAAAGCCAACCCTTTCTATTGTGTCAGAAAAACGCTCTCCTGTGACACCTTTCTCTCTATATAGAAGTATCGCTTTTTCAATTGCTTTTAGCGCTTCTTCCTCTGAGGTAAAAATCTTAGTCAACTCTATCCCATGAGCTACCTTTTTCCCCCAACGTCCTCCAATGTAAATCTTGTACCCTTTTGTTCCTGATTCAATGGCATCAAAATGGCAAGTTCCGATACAGCGTCCACAGTTATTGCACTCATCACTAATCTCTAACACCCCATCTACCACTTTTGCCGCCTTTATTGGACAGGCCTTTTCCACTGAACAGACTTTACATCCACTACACTCATCTTCATCAAAGTTTGGAATCATTTGCCCGATTACTCCGATATCATTTAGGTTTGGCTTTACGCAGTTGTTTGGACATCCGCCTACTGCAATTTTAAATTTGTGCGGTAGTAATACTGGATGATAATCTACGAAAAATCTGTTATGAATCTCTTCTGATAATGCAAATGTATCACAAAGGCCATACTGACAGGTAGTTCCCTTACAGGCAACAACTGGTCTCACTCTTGATCCAGTTCCTCCTGTCTGTAATCCTGCCTTTCCAATATACTCTCTAAACTTCTCAATATTATCATAATGGATTCCTTGTACTTCAATTGTCAGACGAGTAGTAAATGTTACAACTCCGTTTCCATAAAGCTCTGCTGCCTCACCAATTACTTTTTGTTGCTCTGCTGTAATCTTTCCATTGACAGTGATAACTCTTCCTGAGAACTCATCAGTTCCCTTGTTGCTTAAAAATCCCATTCCCTTTACTCTTTTTTCATTTTCTGGGCTAATTGTTAATGTTGCCATCTTCTTAATCTCTCCTTTAGTTTTTATTTTATAAATTCACTTCTGTAAATGTAGTTCCTGCTTCTAGTACAACTGTTTCCTTATACCCATAATAGTCTAGGCGATTTTGTGCGAGGTATGCTCGTCTTCCCTTTGTGCAGACCAGTAAGAGCTTCTCTTCTTTTCCATACTTATTGTAATCTGCATTAATAGTATCTAGTTCTACATAATCTGCCCCTGCAATTGCTGGGGTTTTACTTACATCTAGCACTTTATACTGCGCTAAATCTAACTCAGCAAATTCTGCTGGCGTTATCGAGACAAACTTACCACCCATTTTATTCGTTAAAACGTTCAACGCATGAGATAATGGATGAATTGCTGTGGAAAATGGAGGTGCATACGCAAAATCTAGGTTTTGTAATTGCTCCACTGTAGCTCCTAGTGAAATTCCAGTTACAATAATATCTGTAACTTTGTCCACAGCATCTGTTCCGATTACTTGTACTCCTAGAACCTTTTTGCTTTCCTTATCCGCAACAAGCTTAATGATCATTACGCCTGCACCTTTATAATAATGCGCCTTATCATCTTCCGCAACCGTTATGACTTCAACTTGATACCCCATCTCTTTAGCAGCTGCTTCTGTCAATCCCGTACGCGACACATTAATATCTCCTGGTAGCTTTGCAATTCCAGTTCCTAAAACCCCTAAATAATCTTGTGCGTTACCTACCATGTTTTGCGCTAAAACACGACCTGCTATATTAGCTGTAGATCCCATCGGTGACCATGTTTTTTTCTCTGTCAATCGATTCGCTACATAAGCGCAATCCCCTACTGCATACACATCTTTAATATTTGTCTGCAAGTCTGCATCTGTAAGGATAACTCCCTTTTCCATTTCAATTCCACTGTCAACTAAAAATTCTGTATTCGCTCGAATTCCCATAGCTAAAATAACAGCATCTGATTTAATCGCTCTTTTGCTCGTGATAACTTTCTCGACTTTCCCTTCGCCTGTAATTCCTTCAAAGGAAACACCTGTCATAGCCATCACACCTGCTTCTGCCATCTTTGTCTCTAAATATTCACATATCTCTGAATCAAAGAGGTTGGATAATACATGAGATGCCAAATCAATCACTGTTACTCGCACTCCTTGTGCCTTTAGATTTTCTGCAACTTCTAATCCGATAAAACCCGCGCCCACTACTACTGCTCTTTTTATTTCCCCCGCATCAACTGCGGCTCTCAATTCAATCGCATCTTCTGGTGTTCTCATTACAAATACATTTTTTAAATCCACACCTTCTACTTCCGGAATAATCGGAGATGCCCCACTTGCAATTACAAGCTTATCATACGTATATGAACTCGTTTCTCCTGTCTCATCTGCTACTGCCGTTATCCTCTTTGCTTCCACATCTACATTAGTAACTTCTGTCCCTGTGATTACCTTTACATCTGTTAATTTTTCAAAACTTTCCGGCGAATTCACAATCAAGTCATTCTTGTCTTCAATCACATGTCCAACATAATAAGGAAGTCCACATCCTGCATAAGATATATTCTTCCCCTTTGTGATGATTGTAACTTCCGCACTTCTATCTTCACGCTTTAACTTCGCTGCCACTTTTGTGCCCGCTGCCACACCACCAATGATAAAAACCTTCATCTTTTCCTCCTTCATTCTGCACTGTTTCAACTTATATCTATCTTTAAATATACCACTTGCAACCTATAACAAAAAACGATATTATTTAATAATAAACATCGCTAAAACCGATGAATCAAAAGGAGCTTCCTATGACAATTCGTCACTTACGTATTTTCTTAAAAGTAGCTGACTGTAGCAGTATGAGTCAGGCTGCGCAACAACTGCATTTTTCTCAATCCACTATCAGTCAAGCTATCAAAGAATTAGAGACTCATTACGATACGCTTTTATTCCAACGCCTTTCAAAGCGTCTTTTTATCACATCAAGTGGAGAGAAATTAAAAGCTTATGCACAAAACGCTGTAGATCAGTTTGATATCCTTCAATTAGCTATGAACGAAGAATCTAACATCGAACACATTCGACTAGGTGCGACTATAACTTGTGGCTGTTGTATCCTTCCACAACTTTTGCGCGACTTTGAAGAAAAATCTCCTAATGTAGATATAACTTCTTTTATTTTCAATACCCATATTATTGAAGAAAAAATATTAAATGGCGAGTTAGATATCGCCTTAGTAGAGGGCTCAATCAAAAGCAAAGATTTAATCATACATCCCATTATCGAAGATTATCTTGTACTGGCTTTTTCTTCTACCCACCCATTTTGCAACAAAACAGTTTTTCAGCCAACCGATTTATCAGGCCAAGATTTTGTCATTCGCGAAAAAGGAAGTGGGACTCGCGAGTCATTTGAAAACTATCTAAATACTCATCAAGTTTCCATTCATCCTAAAGTAGAAGCGCCTTTTCCTGAAGCTATAAAGCATGCGATTATCTATAATAATTGCCTTTCCGTAATATCAAAAAGATTGTTAGAAAAAGAAATTCAAAACGGTGAGATTTCTTTTCTTCGACCCGATACTAATGAATGGAATCGTCATTTCAGCTTGGTTTATCACAAGGATAGAGAACTATCGAAGTCTCTTAAATTAATATTCGAATTATTGTCGAGTTATCAGGAATCCTAAGATGGAGTCTTTTCGTGCAAATAGATTAATATTATGATATAATTCATCATATTTCAGAAATACTGCAATAAAATAACACTTTCACACATTATATATATGTAGAACAAAGGAGGTTGTCAAATTGAACAACTTGGAAATACTATTTTTAGGAACAAGAGGATCCATCCCTATTGATTCTTCCTATCATATGGTCTACGGAGGCGCAACTACTTGCACCATGATAAAAGCAAATGGTCAATATATAGTCTTTGATGCTGGTACCGGATTTATGAATATCTCTGACTACCTTGAAATCGACGAAAAATCAGGTACGACTTTACACCTCTTCGTCTCACATCCTCATCTAGATCATATTCTTGGTTTGATGGCATGTAACTATATGTTTCACCCCAGTGTAACTATTCATATTTATGGCAAAAGTAGAGACGGACTTACAATTAGAGAGCAATTGGAAAAATTAATGGTTCCACCAATTTGGCCTGTTGGTGTAAATTCTTTCTCTTCAACAGTTATCTTTCACGATGTTTCTGATGAGATACATATTAACGATATAACAATTTATTCTATAGAAGGAAATCATCCTGGTGGATGTAGCGTATTTCGTTTAGAGTACAAAGATAGCTCTATCGTATATGCTACAGATTATGAAATCACTGAAGATACCATTCAAAAGTTAATAGATTTTTCACAAGATGCATCTCTTCTAATATGTGATGGACAATACTGCGACTCCAACATTGCTGAGAAAATCGGATTTGGGCATTCTGCATGGCAAAGTACAGTCTTAGTTGCTCAAAAAGCTTCTTGCCACAGGCTTTGTATCACACACCATGACCCATATAGTGATGATATCTATCTCACTTCTATAGATAATGAACTAAAGAAAATATCTGCTGAATATTTCTTAGCTCAAAAAGGGAGGTCTATTATTTTATGATTCAATCATATATGCAAAAACTGTTAGAAACATTTATCACTATGGCATCTGAAAAAGATGAAGATGTTTTATTAGAGAATATTTTAAATGGTGCACTTGACCTTACAAATTGTGATGCGGGAACCCTCTACATCCTTAACAATGACAAACTAGAATTTCGCACGATGATGACAAGATCCATGAACATAAAAAAAGGTGGGAAAAATGAAAAAATCACACTTCCTCCTGTGGAACTACTACATTCAAATGTATGTGCCTATGCAGTATTAGAAAATCGAACCATCAATATTCCTGATGTATATCGAAGTGAATTATTTGATTTTTCAGGCCCCAAAAATTATGATAAGTTAACCAATTATAGGACCAAATCCATGTTGGTAATCCCAATGGAGAACGACAAAGGAAAGATTATCGGTGTGATGCAGCTTCTAAATGCAAAAGATGATTTAGGCAATATTATTAGTTTTAGTGCCGAAAATGAAATGGTATTGACTGCCATAGCCTCTCAATCAGCAATAAAGCTAACAAATTTAAATTACATGCAAGAAATGAAGGAATTGATGGAGTCTATCGTTCGAACTTTTGCCGAAGTAATTTATTTGCGCACTCCTTACAATGTATCACACACTCATAACATGGAATTCTATGCTCAAAATTTTATGCACTGGTTACAAGAACACCCTGAAAAAGGATTGCATTTTGACGAAGAGACTAAACGCTTATTCTTTATGAGTATTTGGCTCCACGATATCGGAAAGTTGATTACGCCTTTGGAAGTCATGGATAAATCTACTAGACTCAGTTCAAAACTTGAGCGCGTTATGACAAGGCTAGATATTATCGCTCTTACCACTAAAGTAAACTGTTTGATACAAGGAACCGATTTTACCGAGCAACTTGAAGAAATTGAAAAAACTCGTGAATTTGTGCTCCATGTAAATACTTTACCATTTCTAGATGATACTACTTTAGCCCAGGTTTACTCGCTAAAAGAGAAAACTTATCTCGATGAAGAACAAGCCGAAAAACTCTGGTTTACTCCAGATGAGATTGAGGATTTATCGATAATTCGTGGTACTTTAACACCTAATGAACGAAAAATCATTCAGAGACATGTTGTTATGACTGCTCAAATTTTGAAAAAGATGAATTTCAAATACGAATTCACAAAAGTCCCAAAATGGGCAAGCAGCCACCACGAATTTTTAGATGGAAGTGGTTACCCTAATAAACTAACTGCAAAAGATTTGGATTTGGAGACAAGGCTTTTGACTATCATTGATGTGTTTGATGGTTTATCAGCAAGTGATAGACCTTACAAGAAACCAACTCCTATTGATAAGGTTTTTATCATCATGGAAGAGATGGTTTTTGAAAACAAATTAGATGGGCAACTGCTCTCTCTCTTTAAAGAAAGTAAAGCTTGGGAACTCGCTCCTAACTTACAGTAAAAATAACAAATAGAAAGTAGATGAAAATTATGATAAAAAATACCTTAAAACTTAAGAATAGATTGCAAGTTAAAATTTCCTTAATACTAACCTTGACACTAATCTTTTTAACTGGCTGTTCTTCTGGAACTGGATTAGATAACCTTTTTGCCGATATCATCCGACTAGAAGAATTTACAGGAGAAGTATTTATAGAAACAGATGATGGAGTATTCTTAAACCCTAACGAAGAGATGAAGCTCCAAAGTGGTTACCAAATTCATACAAAGGAAGATTCCTCTGCATTTTTCAGCCTAGATGATACAAAGTCCATAAAACTTGACAGCCTATCCAGTGTTGAAATCCAAGATGATGGAAAGAATCTTTTACTTACCTTAAATGAAGGTGAATTATTCTTTAACGTTACAGAACCGCTTAAGGATGACGAAACTATGAATATCCAGACATCCAACATGATTACTGGGATAAGAGGCACTTCTGGATACGTATCAGCCCATGAAGAAAATGGAACGCTTAATAGTACCACCACTTTATTGACAGGAAAGGTGTCTATACATGCGATTGATGAAGATGGTTCCCTATTGAATGAAAATATTCTTCTACCTGGACAGACTGCCTTTTATGATACAGATGACCTAGAAGATAAAGTTACAATTTCAAACACTAGTAAGGGTTCAATCCCTGATTTTGTAAAGTCAGCTATTGATGATGATGATGATTTAAAAGATGAAATCGGTGACTTTGATGATTTTGATGATGACGATGATAATGACAATAATGACGACAATGATGACGATGATGATGACAACAATGATGACAACGATAATGACAACGATGATGACAACGATAATGACAACGATGATGATGACAATGATGATAATAGTTACGACGCTAACAATAGCGACGATATAAATGATAGTGATAATGATGATGACGCATCTGATGTAGACTATGACGATCCTGATGATGATAATGATGCATATTTCTCATCGCCTGCCCCTACAGCCGCACCTGATGACGATGATGATGACGCATCTGATGTAGACTATGACGACCCTGATGATGATGGAGATTCTGAAGATGACGATTAATTACAAAAAAATTGCAAGTATTCTTCTTGCCTCTATATTCCTCACTTACATTTTAAGCCTGGATTTCTTTTTGCCAACTGCAAATATAATATCAGATTCAGTTTATCAAAATCATCAGCCACCTAATTCAGAAATTGTAATTGTAGGAATGGATGAAAAAGCTCTCGAGCTCTATGATACTATGCCTTGGCCAAGGAATATTATTACAACTGCAATTGAACAATTATCGGAAGACCCTGAAAAAGCTCCTGCTGTAATTGGTATCGATACTTTATACACAACTGAATCTACCCCTGAAGAGGACGCTGCTTTCATAGCAGCTGTCTCTTCAGCTGGAAATGTAATCACTGCTTCCAATATTACTTTTGGAAATGAATTGGTTACACATGAAGATGGCTCTTTTTACATGGATGATTATTCCGTATTATTAGTAGAAGAGCCTTTTCCTGCATTAAAAGACGTATCTGTATCCGGTCATTTAAACGCTATGCTTGATACAGATGGAATATTGAGACATGCTATCTGGGATGTAACACTTGAAAACGGTGATACTTATCCCTCTTTTCATCAAGTGATTTACAAAGAGTATATGTCTTATCTTGGCAGAGATGATCTTATCACCCCTCCTACAGATTCTAGAGGACGATGGTATGTTCCCTTCACTTCAAAACCTCTATCCTACGATGATGGTTATTCTATTGTGGATTTAGTAAACGGTGACTTAGATCCCGATTTATTTGACGGAAAAATTGTACTTATCGGCCCTTATGCACTAGGAATGAACGATGAATACTTTACCTCTATCGACCATGCTACGAAGATGTTTGGCGTAGAATACCAAGCAAATGCCATTGCTGCCTTAATCAATGGTAATGTAAAAACAGAAGTTTTAGACTTCCCTCAACAACTGCTATTACTGATAATTACATTTGTCGCATTATATTGGTTTTATGATCGTAAAATGACTACTGCCACAATCACTTGGCTATCCTCAAGTATTCTTTGGGTATTGATTTGCCTTTTAATGTGGCAATTAGATATTGTGCTACACATATTTTATATCCCCGTTTCTCTCAGCATTTGCTACCTTGTCTCTGTCATCATTAACTATTTAAAATCAACAATAGAAAAACGACGAATCACAAATACATTTAAGCGCTATGTCGCACCGCAGGTTGTCTCAAAAATTCTTGAAACAACAGATGCTGAGCCTATTCTTGGCGGTTCTCTTTCTGAAATAGCTGTGCTATTTGCAGATATCAGAGGCTTTACCCCACTTTCAGAAGCTTTGATACCAGAAGAAGTAGCTGATATCTTAAATCGTTATTTGGGTATGATGAGCGATTGTGTTTTTGCACATGGTGGTACTCTAGATAAATATATAGGTGACTGCGTCATGGCTTTTTGGGGTGCCCCTCTTCCGCAAAAAGATTCTGCCTACAGTGCAACGCTTACAGCTATCGATATCATTACAAAGGCAAAAGAGCTGGAAATCGAAATAATGCAGAAATATAATCGAGTAATTCAAATTGGTATCGGAATCAACTACGGACCTGCAGTTATTGGTAATTTTGGTGCTGCAAACCGAATGGATTACACTGCTGTCGGCGATACTGTCAACATTGCCGCTAGGTTGGAGTCCAATGCAAAACCTGGGACTATACTCATTAGCAAACAAGTGAGAGAACTATTGAATGAACGAATTCCTACAAAACAGCTTGATTCTGAAATCAAGTTAAAAGGAAAAAGTCAACACGTAGAGATTTATGAAATTGACATTTATTAATGAACCTTTCCAGTATCCATATTGTACTATACTTTTCCAATATTTATGTATTCTTGTATTTTATTTGAAAAGCTGTTAAAATTAACTTGTAAATTCTAACAATAAGAGGTTCTAATATGGATACAGTGACTTATTTAATTATATTTATATCTTTTACTATACACTCATACCTTTGTATGTTACTTGTAAAACGCATTTTGTTTAAGGAGCGTTTTCATTCTGTGTTGCGCTATTTTATCTGCACACTTAATGGTCTACTTTCTCCTTTGCTCATTGAACTTCTCGGAAAAAATAATATTTTGGCATACACTATAATCTCTATTGTTATAGTATTTGAAGTCATACTGCTTTTTTCAGATAATAAATTATCCTTAATTGGAATTGCATTTGGTATACTAATACATTTTTTCACCTGTCGATCCATTGTAATAGGTTCACACGCACTAGCAACTGGTAATTCAATGTATACCTTACTAACTACTCAAGACCTCTTAATTATTAATACTTTACTAGCAATTTGGATTCACATTGTTGTTTTAATACTGTTTATAACACTTGTTTCTCCCAAAGAGGCAAAGAAAATTGTTGCTAGCAAGACTTTAAATCATTATATTTGTTATTTAATGATTTCACTTGGGCTCTTCCTTATTTACAATGGTGAAATTTTCTTGCTACGCCCCCAGTCAAAAGACTTGGCTATTCAACAAATTTTACTGCCACTTTTACTATTAGGCTTATTTTACTTTATGTTAGTCTTTATGCTAAAACTAGTAATGCTTGATACCTATCAAAAAGTGATTGAAACACTAGAACAAAAAATCGACAAAGATCAAATGCTTTCCAATGCTCTTTTCAACTATGCAGATATTGTAATTGAATTTAATTGTACGCAAGATAAGATAATGCATTTCATCGTAAATAGAAAAGAGATTTTTTTCGATCACAACCTTCGATTTTCTGATTTTCTCGACAAGCGAGTAAAGGACATTTTGCACGAAGACCATTTAGAATTATTAGAAATACTCTCACCTCGAAATTTAATTGCAGAATTTTCTCAAGGCAAGTATGAATTCAGCCTTGAATATTTGGCACAATCTGTCTCTTTGAATTCTAACCCAGACGGAGACCTCATTCATAGTTCTGATTATCTATGGCACAAAATTCAAATTATCAGTAGGCTTGTCCCTGAAACTGGCGAAATCATTTCAATTTGTACTATTGATGAAATTAATGATGAGAAATCCTCTGAACTTGAATTACTTACAAAATCAGAGCAAGATGCTTTAACTGGTGCCTATAATAAAGAAACTATAAAAGAAAAAGTGTCTGCGCATTTGAGTGAGTTAACCTGTGGTTCTTTATTTGTATTTGACATTGATAATTTTAAAAACATCAATGACAATATGGGACATACATTTGGTGATGAAGTTCTTAGAGAGATATTTGCTAAGGTTTTAACCCTATTTCGCTCTGGGGATTTAATTGGGCGTTTTGGTGGTGATGAATTTGTAGCTTTTATTCACAATGATATCTCTATTGAAGAACTTTCAAAAATCGCTCAACGAATCTGTGATACTTTAGAGCACACCTATACTTCACCTGCCGGATTGGAAGTCACAATCTCTGTATCACTAGGAATTGCTACTGCTCCGAAGGATGGTACTACTTATGACGCTCTCTTTCTTTCTGCTGATTTAGCACTGTATGCTTCCAAGCACAAAGGAAAAAACAATTTTACAATTTATAACGAAAATTTAAAAGACTTTCGTTCATAAAAATATTATAATCAAATTTTAGGGGTAAGAATAGAACTGTTTTAAGTTTCTATATCTCACCCTTTTCTTATCCATTTTTAGATGCGCCTATCAATGCCCCTATACTCCCTGAAATAATGTCTCTATACATTGCTATTGTAATTGTCGTTGACGAGCTATTTACAATAAAATGGCTAAAATTTCTTATTACAATCATAATTACAAGACAAAATATGCATACACATAGTATAGACCATATCTGTGTTCGATTATCTACACTATCATTTTCTTCCTCACTATGCGCTTCTTTTTCATTTTCCACTTCTACTACCTTCACATCATATGCGATAATACCTGTTTTTTCTTTCTTTCTTTTACTAGTTACCAATCCACTCATCAAAAATCCAAATATTGAACTGATAGCAGTCCGAAATACAGTATCTATTTGTGTTAATTGTCCTGACCCCGAATCAAAAAATAATGATATAGATGACTGAATGAGCAATATTCCAAAAATAATTACTAGTCCTTTGTATGCTAAGTTTTTATTACCCTTTTTGATTTTTCTCATTACCTAGCATCTCATCTGCCTTTATTGCCGCTTCTGTAAAACTGTTATTTTTCCACCATGCCCATACGGAAGCCGCTAATGTCATTCCCATAGTAATTACTTCTTGAACTTGTTCATTTGTAATCGGTAGTACATCGATATTCAATACTGATAACAACTGATTGATTAGTGCTAGTATTAATACTGCCGTTCTAACTATAGTCCCTTTTGAAACTTTTCCCATTCTATATTCCTCCTTTTAAATGCACTAATAGGCTTTGGATATCCAAAGCCTATTAGCACTACGTTATTAAACTTTCTTTTGTTATACTGCTGGCTCTGGTTCTGGTGTAGGTTCTGGTGTAGGTTCTGGTGTAGGTTCTGACGTTTCGCCTACCATTTGCGCAAGTTCTACTGTATCTTCCATCTTCATTCCAATTAGCATCTGGTTCTTAATTACGTCTCTCAACATTTTCTTCGCAGAGCTATTTACCTTCATAATATCATCTAAAGTAGCTGCTTCTGTAGCTGTCTCAAGTGTTCCGAGTGCAAACTGAATTTTTTCTGCCTCAGCATTAAGGATATGAGCCAAACTCAATTCCTCCATACCAATTGACGATAAAATAATATTAATAGCATCATTACGATCTACATCTACTGTAGCATTAATATTAGGGATTGTTGGCATTGACATAGCAAATCTCTCCTCTATTTTCTTCTATTTTCTTTTGATCGGTGGCAATTCTCACCTCATATGAATGCGATACTCATACTCGATAAGAAGTATTACCATCTATCTGATATATACTATGTCATTTTGCTTATTGTGTTACTTCCTAAATTTTAGTTGCCTTCGTGTTTCTTCCACCTACAAATACGAATCTGATTATCCCCCACAAGCTTCTTCATCGCAAAACAATTCGTGGGCTTGCTTTGCATCAGTATTATTAAATCTTCTTAGTATTAATCTTTCTGTTTCAATTCTCATTCAAACACCTCCCTAATCAAGAGTAGATAAAATTTATTCAACTACTTAAAAATTGCTATTTTATGAATGGTTTTATTTTGCATATAGCATTAGTTAACGTGGTGCTATATGGGTGCTTCTTATTATGTATTAATACTCAGCTCAACTAACAAATTATTATATCGTTCAATTTCATGCTTTTTTACAGGTAGTTCATTGTTAAAAAAGCAATGATCCAATACATCAGCATCTTTTAGTAATTCGTCATATTCACTGTGAGTCTCTGCTTTATAGCTGTGATGCTCTATTGCGGTTGCGATTATATCAATCTCTTCATCGCTATAAGTATTCATTTCACCTAGTATCGACCTTGCTCTCTTAGATCCATTTAGTCCGTGATTTACACTGCTTCCGCCAACTTCCATATATCCAATATCGTGAAGCATACCGCAGGTAGTTGCAATCTCTATGTTTAGATTTCTTTTTTTTGCTAATATAGCACAAAACTTAGAAACACTGAACATATGCCCAGCATATATACACAGTTCCCTCGGTTGGTTAGCGCAAATCAATCTTTCAATGTACTCCCTTAAAACTTCAAGTCTGTTCTTCATTTTTACTCCTCCTATACTCATTATATAACGACTTATTCAACCACTCAAAAATTACAGGTTTTACTGATTTTTTAATAGAATTTCAGAACCGAATCGAATCCATCCTCTTTTTTATGACGTTCATACACCATTTCAGTAATAGCTTTTTCCTGTTTAGCCATTGCACTAGCCTCCTATACCTAATCTAAAATTCTGCCTCTAAAAATCTATTGCCTTAAGGTTATATTCTACTACTACTTTTTCCATATATTTATTATATCAATTTTACGCACACAAAAACAAGCTGTCTGATAATTTTTTTACTATAATGAATATACTAATAGCAAAGGAGTTGATTTTGCACCGAAGTTGAATCCTGAGAATCTAGCATTAGAAGTCAGCGTGGTGGTCAGGGCGAAGCGTTGAAACGTGCATCGTTTTCATATCCCACAGTCGTATCTATACTGATGCTCTTTTCCTCCTCACCGATAGTCACTCCAAGATCCAAGACTTTTGCAATTTCTTGTAGCTTTACATATTCATTATCGGCTATCATGTATGACATAAGCTCTAAGTCTACACCGTCTATGTAGTAAGCATATTCTGTTGGTGTGCCTAATTTATCATCGGCTTCTAAAGATATTGGAACAAGCCCAAAAGATTCATAGTTTTCCTGTGTTGATATATTTACAACACCGGATTCAGTATTCCTGTCTATATTAAACTCCGATTCGGTATTGCTTAGCGTATACGCTAAGTCATTAATATTTACATAGTTCACATCCGCAAGTGTATAAATACGCATTTCACTTTCAGTACCATTCACCGAAACGGTATAGTCACTGGGCGTAAACCATGTCTCCTCATATGCGGTTTCTGTCGTGTGTTCATAAAACAGACGGTTAATCTCTCCTATAACACTTTCAGCATACGCCATATCTTCTGTGAGCACGCACAAAAGATATGGTTGTGCTGCATAAACAATCCCAATAGTGTGTATATTTCCATCATACCATCCATATTTTTGTGCTACCTCACACTCGCTGTCGGGCAGATACATTTCAAAATATTGACCTGGGTTCGCGTTTTTGAGATATGTAATTGCTTCATTAAAGAAGTCTTTTTTATTGTTTAGATATTTCAAAGTGTTCATCATATATTTTGCCGAAAAATTTTTAGTAGTGAAATACTCCTCACCTATTACATTATCAGGCATACGCCCGTATTTTTGCACAGCTTCTTTAAACTCTTCCTCTGTGCCCAGTGAGAATTTCATTTCTTCCGATGTCTCATTATCCGAATATTGAAGACTGAGCATATGACATTCTTCCAAAGTGTATCCGGCAAATATCGTGTCAGCACTGATCGCACCTTCCGCTTCCTGTTCATAATAGTACATATTTAGAGGAAGCTTATATAGGCTTGCGGGCATGAACATCTCGTCTTCGTTATAGCTATAGCTTTCTTTTGTGACGAGATTATAATAGGAGATTGCAATTTCACTGTTCTCTAAATCCAATTCGGAAATATAATCTAAAAAAAGCTGTTCCATCGCCTTTTCGTTCTCAGTTATTATATCGGGCGTTTCAGCGTTTGCGGGTAAAGAAACTGTGCCTTCAGACGGTGTTGTAGGGTCCGCAATTTCAATTGACGGTTCTACTGTGCTGGTAGTAGAGCTCTCGGAAGAACTGTCTGCTTGACTCATTTTATTGAGTAGTGCGGTTAGAGGTATCGCAATAAGAGTTAATAGGAAGAAGATTGCAATACCAATGGTTTTTATAGTTGAATGGTTTTTCAATCTCTTTATTAACGTATTTCCTATATTCATTATAAGGCTCCTTATCACGGTAGAAATAAGCACAAAACCGTGCTTCAAATGCTTGAGCAACTTCATACCGATAAGCTTATTTAAAATTTTTCTCATAGTGATGCTCCCTCCAGTTTTCCCCATCGATGACTTTTGTGTTTTTCTTTGATGTGCCTCAGTATCGCAAATAAATGTGTTGTCGAAGTGTAACAATTGTGTTAATTTTGTGACCGTATTTTGCGTTAGTTAGGTTTGAATACTTCTAAAATTGCAGAATACACAATGTTTTATGATTCAACTTTCCAATTTTGTCTATAAAAGCAGCGACCTCTAGATTCTACTTTTTTTGTTTTGGGTAACAAAAAGAGAGTCTACTTCATACTTCATAATATTGAAGTATAAAACAAACCCTCCTAAATGTTTTAATCTCTTACGGTATTTAATTAGTCATGTTCTCAACTTGTCCTTATTTTTCGAAAAAAAAGAATGAACTAAGCTTTGACCCTCTTATATATACAAGTGAGCTAAACTCAATTCTTCCATAGCAAGTATCCCCTTTTATTTTATTACTATGATAGATGACATACTTCTCATAAAATACAAATGCAATACTCATACTCTATAAGAAAGATTATCATCTATCTGATATATAGTATGTAGTATTGCATTTTTTGTTCCTAATCATTTATATATTAAAGACCCATTGCTTCTAATTCTCTTGCTGTTACTTCTACAAGTTGCTCTGTCGTTTTTTTATTCTTTCCTCCACGGTTTCTGAAACCAAAGAACTCATCAAACACTATGCTATTTAAGTCATTTCCAAACATGCGGTTAAGCCCAGCCTCTTCACCCTTTAATACTTGGTAAACATTTGGTTGTTTTTTCATAGTTGCTGGAAAAACCTGAACTTGATTTTGGGAATCTAATGCTGGAAAAGAAATCAAATATCCAAAACCTTGCCTTTCTATACTTGGTCGTCCTGCTTCAAATTCTCTGTCTTTAATGACATCGAACAACTCTTCTATCGTATATCCTTTGTTAAATTTTACTTTTTTAAGTTTAAATCCTAACGCCATTTACAGTTCACCTCTTACCCTTATAAATTGCTTTCATTCTACGTTGATGACTTCGAATATTGTTCAATTATATATATATATATGGGTTTACACAACTATGCAAACGGATAGGTTTTTCTTATTTATATGACGCCTTCATCTCTTGCCTTTTTCACTAGTAAAACTCTACTCCCCACATCATATTTTCTCATGATATTTGAAATATGAAATTTTACTGTTCCAAGATTTACATTCATAGACCTTGCTATTTCTGCATTTTTATAACCTTTTGCAATATAATTAAGCACTTCTAATTCTTTTGGAGTCAGTTCTTTTGGCTTCTTCGATTCCTTTAGATAATTAGGGTAGTATCTAGCCATTTTTCTAGATTCTTTCAGTACGCTTTCTATAAATGCTTTTGAAATCTCTTCCTTCTCCCATTGTATCAAGTTAAACAGTTGTAAAAATGGATTTCCTTCATCTGATAATACCCTGATAAATCCATACTTTGAAGCTGTTTTTACTGCTTTTCTCAAATACTCTCTCCACGCTTCCCCTCTCCTTGAATAAATAATAGCTTTTAAGATGTTAATCTGTATCATAATATATTGACGAGCACATGTTGTGGCATACTCTTCCAAAACATCTAGTACATATAACGCGCTTAAATATTTCTCTTGGGCAATATACACCTTTGCTTTTGTCAGCAACTCTAATCGCAAAGTGATATAAAAATTATCGAACTCATTTGGTGCCCACTTTCTGCTCCATCTGTTATAGGTTCTACTATCACCTCTTAATAATGCAATTGCAACTTTATTTGCATCAATATTAGGAAGTAGTTCTTGTCTTTTTTCTGATTTTGCTTTTTGGTACATATTATCCAATGCTTCTACTGCCTTTTCTTGCAAGTTTTCTGAAAGAAACATTCTAGCAAGCACTCCTACTGCTGCATACTGCGCCCGAATACACTCTTCTCGTTTTGCTGTATTTAAACCTTGTGTCAATAATTTAAGAGCTTTAGAACTTTGATTCCTCTCATAGTAGAGTTCTCCTATTACCACATCATAGACACCGATAAACTCATCTCCAATAATCACTTCTGCTGCTTTTTTTATGGCTAATTGAGCTAGTTTATTTTCATTAGACCACGGTAATAAATCTATACCTCCATTTATGACACTCGGCATATTTCCTGTTGGCATAATATGGTCAAATCTTATACCGTTCTTCCTAATATAATCAATGAAAAAAAATAAGTTATCTTTTAATTTATCAGCGGTTCCTATAGGCGAAGCAATTATTGTTCTCACATAGACTCTCTTTGCTACTTCACCAATATTATCTGCATTCTTCTCTACTAAACCTTTTAGGCTTTGCAATAACTGCTCATATTCACTCCTCTTTAGCGAATATGCTGCAATCAATGCTTTTGCCCCTATTAACCGCGGATTACTCTTATATAACTCCTCTGGCACTTCTTTTATGTATCTATCGCAAATTGCTGCAAATTCACACCCATCTGCATTTTCACTTAAATAAATCAAAAGTTCTATCACTTTCTCGTAGTTCCTAATAGTGGAAAAACAACGAAGTGCCCCTTTATAATCACAAGATTGTTCAAGTGACTCTCCTGCCTTCTCAATTAATTTATACTCTCTTTCTCCAATCTTCCTAGTAAGCTGATTCCATAGAAATCGATAGAAATTTGGTTCAAATGTGTACTTTTCTGGGTGGGTTTGTTCTAAATACCCATAAGCGCATAACTGGTTAAACACCTTCTCCACTCTTTCTTCTGAAAGTATTCCATTTATATCCTCTTTATGAAAAGATTCATACACAGCAAGATATTGTATCTCTTCTGGTAATGCCCTTTTCTTAATCTCAAACTCAAAGTAATTTTCAAGATCGATTTCTGCAAATTTTTTCGCATACTCCACATCACACATCCGTTCTGCCAGTCTATCTAGATATGCAATTACACCAAATGCGTACCCAAAACTAAACTCGAAGCATTTATTGGCATGTTTTTTTGTTTCTATCTCGTTTAAACCTTCGAACCTCTCGTCATGTTGTAGCATAGCAACAATCTCTTCTGGCAAAACCCGTAAAATGTCTTTTCCCCAGACCGTCAAACGCTTAGACAACTTAAATGGTAAAAGATAGGGCAAAATCTCACTGCTACTGATTATGATAACCTTCTTTCCATCTTCTCGATTACTTAATTCTGAAAGTAATTGTTCTCTTTCCACTCCATCTCTAATCTCTTGTATATCCTCTATGATAACAGCTTTTTCTTCCGTTTTTATCAAATTCTCTCTTACGAGCGCTTCAACTTGTGATGTTTTCCCATATCCATTCATTGCATGTACATAAATTATATCAAATATTTTTAAATCTTTTATCCACTTTTTCTTGATGTCTGCTGAAAGAAAAATATTATTTTCCATTTAGTCTCTCCTTGCTGTTTTCATACAATGTATTTGCTCCATTGTACCACAGAGAAGAACCCCAAGCAAACGCTTAGGGTTCTTCGAGTATGTATTATCCTTTGATAATATTGTATACTTCTTTGATATTTGGATAGATTTGGCGGAATTTGTTATAACGCTCTTCATAGAATGCTGCAATCTCTGGTTGCGGCTTTACAGTATCTACCACTTTTACTAATTTAGCTGCTGCTTCTTCTACACTAACAAACTCACCACATGCAACTGCTGCTAAAATAGCTCCACCGTATCCTGGTCCTTCTTCGCTTTCTAAGATGTCTACCTCTACATTCATAATGTTTGCAACCATCTGTCTCCAAAGCGGACTCTTTGCTCCACCACCACATATCTTTGTTCTCGTGATATTCACACCCAAATCTTTTGCTACTTCTACTGAATCTCTCAAACCGAAAGTTACACCTTCAAATATTGCTTGATTCATATCTTCTCTCGTTGTATCCATCGTCATTCCCACAAACGTTCCACGAGCATCTGGGTTGTTATGTGGGCATCTCTCTCCCATTAGATAAGGGAGGAAGTATACATTGTTTTTACCAAAGTTCTTGATATTTTCTTGCTCACTTGTGTAATCTTTTGTCTTTAGAATCTCATCCATCCACCATTTATTGCAAGCGGCTGCACTGAGCATACAGCCCATTAGGTGAAAGCTTCCATCTGCGTGTGCAAACGCGTGTAATGAATTGAATTTATCCACGCCAAATTCTTTGCTAGAAATAAATACTGTTCCTGATGTACCAAGAGAAATATTACAGCTCCCATCACCCACTGTTCCTGTTCCAACTGCTGCTGCTGCATTATCTCCTGCTCCTGCTGCTATTATAACATTCTCTGAAAGTCCTAATTCTGCTGCTAATTCTGGTTTTAAAGTTCCAACTTTTTCATAGCTTTCATAAATTGTCGCCAATTGTGACTCTTTCACTCCACAGATTTCCATCATCTCTTTTGACCAGCATTTATTCTTCACATCAAATAATAGCATTCCTGACGCATCAGAAACATCTGTACAAAATGTTCCTGACAATTTATATGCCAAGTAATCTTTCGGTAACATAATCTTAGCAATCTTAGCAAAATTTTCTGGCTCATGCTTTGCTACCCACAGTATTTTAGGCGCTGTAAATCCTGCAAATGCAATATTCCCAGTGTATTCTGATAATTTTTCCTTACCTACCACTTCGTTTAAATATTTTGTTTCTTCACCTGTTCTACCATCATTCCAAAGAATAGCTGGACGAATCACTTGGTCTTCGCTATCAAGAATTACAAGACCATGCATCTGACCTCCAAAGCTGATTCCTGCTACTTTTGATTTATCGCATTCACTGAGTAACTCTTTTAATCCATCCACACTTTGATGATACCAATCTTCAGCACTTTGCTCAGACCATCCCGGATTAGGGAATTGCAGTGGGTATTCTCTTGAGACAATTTTCTCTATCTCACCTTTCTCATTCATCAACAATAACTTTACAGCTGATGTTCCTAAATCTACTCCTATATACAACATACTTTATACCTCGTATTCTTCATTATGATAATTGTGATATGGGGACAAAACATTTTGCCCCCTAGTACTTGCATTATTTAAACATAATATTATTCATAACATTTTCTAAGTATTCTTGACGTCCAGATGCTACATCAACAGATTTTAGAGATTTCGCATAGTCATATGCGCTTTCTAATGTTACTTTTCCATCTAATAATTCTTTTCCAAATCCTTCTTTGTATGAAACGTATCTGTCTTCTACAAAGTTGTCAATTCTTCCATCATCGATTATTTCCTGTGCTTTTCTAAGACCTAATGCAAATGTATCCATACCTGCAATATATGCCAATAAGATATCTTCATATGTATTTGACTGACGACGAGTCTTAGAGTCAAAGTTCAAACCTCCGTTTGTAAATCCGCCTTCTTTTAACACTTCATACATACAAAATGTTGCATCGTAAGCATTTGTTGGGAACTGATCTGTATCCCATCCTAATAGTGTATCTCCTTGGTTTGCATCAATAGAACCAAAGACACCATTTACACGTGCCACTCTTAACTCATGTTGGAATGTGTGTTGCGCTAATGTCGCATGGTTTGCTTCGATATTCATTTTGAAATCATCCATTAAGTTATATTTTTGTAAGAAAGATATACATGTCGCTACATCAAAATCATATTGGTGTTTTGTTGGCTCTTTTGGCTTTGGCTCGATATAGAAATCACCAGTAAATCCTTGTGCTCTACCATAGTCACGTGCCATTGTAAGCAATCTTGCCATGTTATCTAATTCTAACCCCATATCAGTGTTGATCAATGTATCATATCCTTCTCGACCGCCCCAGAATACATATCCTGTTCCACCTAATTTAATTGTTGCATCAATTGCTGCCTTTACTTTACCTGCTGCGATTGCAAATACATCTGCATTAGGAGATGTAGATGCCCCTGCCATAAATTTCTTCTCACTAAAATTATTTGCTGTTCCCCATAAAAGTTTAATTCCAGTTGCATTCTGCTTCTCTAATAGGTAATCCGTAATTTCTTCTAGATATTTTACACTCTCTTCTAATGTCTCTCCTTCAGGAGCGATATCGATATCATGGAAGCAGTAATACTCAATTCCTAGCTTTTCCATTATTTCAAAACCAAAGTCAACTTTTGCTTTTGCTTGCTCGATTGGATCTTCAGCAAATTTTTTAGAAATTGTTTCTCCTCCAAACATGTCAACACCACCAGCACAGATAGTATGCCACCAGCTCAATGCAAATTTCAATTGCTCTTTCATCGTCTTTCCGCCAATAACTTCATCTGCATTATAGTATTGGAATGTAAATGGATCATTGCTCCCTGGTTGATATGTTACTTTTTCGATGTCTTTATAATTTTTCATGATTTACCGTCCTTCGCTTTCTATTTTTTTCTTGTCCTCATCATAGCAATTTCTAGTTGCTATTTCTAGAATATTATTTTATAATTATAGAAAAAAGTTTAGGTGTATTATGATATATTACGAAAAACAACGTTCAGACCATGCTAATTATTTATATTTTCAAGATGATGAAAATCTCTCTTTTGTAAAACATTTTCATAATAGCTACGAATTTTTATTCGTAAGTGACGGTGAAATCGAATGCGAAATAGGGTCTACTTCGTATACTCTAACAAAAGGAAAAGCTATTATACTTTTTCCTCATCAACCTCACAGTTATACCACAAAGACTTATTCTACTAGCCATCTAGTTATCTTCTCAAAAGATTACGTTCAAACCTTTCATAACACCGTACGTAAACATTGGTTTGAAAACCCAGTAATCAATTATAATGATAACAACAAATATAAATCACTAAAATCTAAGTCCTCCTCTAAATTTTTACTCAAATCTATCTTGTATGAGATTTGCGACAAGTGCTATAGAAACTCTAACCTTATAAAAATAGCAGAGGTTCAAGATGAACTCTCTGCTCAGATCATATCTTATATTCAAGAGCAATACACAGAAGATATAACCCTCAAAGGCATTGCTCAGGATTTAAATTACAACTATACCTACTTGTCAAATTACTTCAATAAGTCATTTCGATGCTCATTCTCATCCTTCCTAAATGCATTTCGATTAGAGCATGCATTATATTTACTTGAACATACCGATGAAAAAATCACTAGTATCGCTATTGCTAGCGGTTTCTCCACTATTCGTGCTTTCAATCATGCTTTCAAGGAAAAATATAATTTTTCTCCTAGAGATTATCGAAATCGTTAATCTCTATTTGTATGTAATTCAGTAGAAATCGCTGTGTATTGTTCTTGTAGCGTTTTAATCACTTCTTCAAATGCTTGATTTAAAGGATTTAATTTATCACGAATCGCTTTTTCTGCCACTAAACAGCTTTCTCTTTTTTTATTTAGCTGTTTTCCTAAGTTAATCATATGTGGTTTTTTCCCTCCCCAATCCATAGATAGTTTGTATTTTTCCTGCATATCTCTAACTGCATCACTATACTGAATAATCTCCTCTGTTACCTTTTTTTCTTGCGTGATTAATAAGTTTAAGCTTTCTATATCTCCTGTATAAATGCTTCTTAGCTTACTCACATTATACGTGATATTTTGCATTTCCATCATTCTTTTCATTTTTGGAACCGTATCTAACATATAAATAAGGAAATCATCTAGGCCGCATATTTTTTCATATATACCTAAATAATCCGCTAGCTCATCGCACTCTATCTTAGGCGATATCTCTATAATTTTCATTAATTCCTCTCTCAGTTTTTCACGCCTCTCCACTGCTTGTTTATCATTTTTCTTTGAAAACCACTTCATACTCTATAACCTCTCTTATGTTTTTGTAACAAACAATAATTGTAATATATTGTATTCTTATTGGTATATTGTTGCCACATGGTTGAATATGATTTACTAAGTAATTTGGAAGGATTTTTCTATGGGAATGCCACAAGTACCTGAACGCGATCATATACCTTCTCTTTCTGATGTCATTGTCGAACTAGTCGAATCTATTGCTTTTGAAGAACTTGCTATGGCCCATCTTATGAATGCAGAAGGGGAAAAATTGCAAGAAATCATCGATAAATACAAGAACTGCCAAGTATGCTATTCTCAATTTCGCGCGCTATGTAACGATACTCATGATATCCTTAACAGCTTAATCATGAAAGAATGGATAATGTTGAGTAAATTATCTACTGCTATGTCTCTCCATAATCAACTAGTAGAACCTAGTTGTAATGACTGTTTTCATCCTTCAAACAACTGTCGCAAGCCTTGATTATGCCTTTTCACAGAAGCTTTAAGTCTGAATATGATATATATAAAGCGCATAAAATTTATTGAAAGGATATATCATGGCTAATTTAACAGTCCAAGTTGATCAGACCATCGGTAACTATGAGCAGACGTTTGTTTTCTCTCTAGATGTAAGCTTTAACGGAATCCAAAGTGCCATCGAATCTGCATATATCAAAGTCTTTTTTCCCTCATATATTGATATTACACTAGGAGATGCTCAATTCCCTATAAAAGATGTATTACAAGTGCCTATCGAAAATGGCGTAGAAGTAACTTACTTATTTGATTCTATTACAGATTTAGGTGTCGTTGTTCGAGTCGGTATCGGTGCTTTATTTAATACAACTGCGCAAAGCGGTCAAACCTACATCTGTTCGCCACAACTATTTATTAACGGTAATCTTTATCTTGATGCTGAGAGCTCCCCTATACAATTGAGCTTGATTCCACAGTTTGAACTTTCAAGAGAATTGGTTCTTCCTACCATTGCACCTGCACCAGGAGGTTCCGTAATTTATAAAGTCACTTTGGAAAACTTCGGTGATTTAGGTTCTACTATTGAAAATGTACTCATCACCTGTAATGGTTCAGACACCTTATTATTAGACCCAGAATTTGTCGTTATCGGAAAAGATAATTCTTCAAAATTTTCTGATACCAGCATGGATGGCATCATTGGTGTATTTGACAACAATCAATTTTCGATATCTCTTATCGCTTACAAAGGACAGAGATATGAGTTCTATTACAAAGGTGTGCTAAATTCAGATGCTTCAATTGGAGAACAGATTTCTACTATTTCTACGTTAAGTATCGATGGTGTTATACAGTCTAATAACATTAGCGAGTTTACTATTATCGCACCAACCTATCAAGCAGCGCTTGGAATTTATGGGCCAGAGTACTCCTTGCCTAACGAGTACTTGTGCTATCGAATCAATGTTCATAATACAGGAAATCAAGAATTAACTAACGCTATATTCGAAAATCAATTGCCAGATGGAGTTCAGTATTATCAATTACAGACCGGTTCATTTTTTATAGCTGCAATTGACCAGAATCTTTCTATCCAATACTTCATTGATTATGAAACAAGGAATGGGGTTACAGGAACTTTAGGCCCCTTTAACAGCGATGTGAATACTACAGTAAACTTAGAGAGTATCATTACCGCTGATGATAACTTGTCTAAACTTTTTTGGAATCTTAATTCATTGGATATCGGAGTCAAAAATCGTAATGTACCACAAGTTCTTGGTATTATAAAACCTGATAGCAATGGTGCCTTACAAAATCATATTTACCTATCTTATCGTATCGGGTCAGAATCATTTGAGCTCGTGGAGAATTTTTCTACACTCTTAGGCAATTACTGTGTATTGCGCCCACGCTTAGATACGGATATCGGTATTACTCCTGTAAAACCCTCTGATACTATCCGTTATACTTTATCTTTTAACTGCCGAAGTTCTCGTTTAGAAAACCCTTTAATGGCAATAATTTTACCTGATAAATTAGAATATATAGGAAATGTGAGTTATAACTATAATAACTTCTTTCCATCTATCGTTCCACCTAATCCACCCGAATCACTCATCTCCGATTTTGATGGTAATGGCTCCACCCTTGTAAAATTCGAATTTAAGGATGATTACGCCTTTTCATTTCATCAGTTATGCCGATTCAGCATCTCATTTGATACAAAAGTGCGTATCGGTGCCATTGGACGTTTTCAAGTATTTTCCTTGCTTAATTCGCTTAGCAGTACAGGTGTTATTCCAAGTGCTGTAGAAGTCTATAGCGATACATTCAATATCGCCCAAGACCCTTCTGTCACTATTGAGTATGCCAAAAGCTCTACTCTAGATGCTAATATCCTATTTTTTGTTGCCACCTCCTCTAACATGAAAGTAAAAGGGTATTTAGATACCACTTTCGTTGAAGAACCTCTAGTCGGCCACACTTATTCAGGAGGAAGCCTACAGTATCTAATCTCAATTAAAAATATAGGAAATGCTATAATAGAATCTGTGGAAATTGTTGATATCTTACCGTATGTCGGAGATACTGGAGTCATCGAAACAACAACTCTAAGGTTAAGTGAATACCCAATCTATAGTTTAAGCGAGATTGTTACCTTCATGGATTCGTTAAGTACAGAAGCAGACTTGGAGATATATTATTCCACCAGTAAAGACCCCCTTCGTTTCGGTAAAAAATTTGACGTGATCGGGAAAGATGATAATTGGACGCTCGATGTCCCTGAGGATTTAAGTACCGTACAATCTTTCAAATTGAAAAGTAAAAATCTTTTATTACTTCCTAACGAAACAATAAAAATTGCTGTCATGGCATCTACCCCTGTCAGTTTACCTATATCTAGCGTATCTTGGAACTCTTTTGCTGCAAGTGTTGTCTATCGTGATTTAAATAATATTCCGCAAACTTTACTTGCAATCGAACCTGAAAAAACAGGTGTAGAAATCGTAGCACCTGACGCTAACACTTTCACTATATCTGGCTATTCTTGGTTTGATACTAATCTAGACGGACTCCATCAAGATAAAGAATCTTTACTTAATGATGTTGGTGTACTTCTCTATAATGAAAATAATCAATTGCTACAATATACCTTTACTCGTACAGATGCTAATGGAGATCCTGGAAAGTATAATTTCAGCAATCTCCCTCTCGGCAAA
>CAYJHQ010000015.1:1963-65462 GCA_964369775.1 uncultured Lachnospiraceae bacterium | reverse complement strand
CGGTTACCCATGTTTTTGTAAATGATCCTACCAAAGGCTACGGTATTTTTATTGAGAATATGCTTGAGTCAGCAGATTCTAATGAAAATAACAATTAATCAAATCTTAATACACTATCAATGATACCGCCATTTAGAGCTGTGTTATATCATTGGTATTGTATTACTATCTGAAGTTTTAATGTATTATTATCGATGGGAAAAAGCGGGAAATTTTAGATATACTTCCTTGCCGTACACTTATTCTAAAACGACATGTGTTTGAAATTAAGAACAGTCAAACCTCTGTTTATTTAGCAAGGGGGCATGATTCTTGTGAATCATGCCCCAACATTTGACAAAGAGCCGATTTAACATTTTATCGCAAAAGACCTTAAATCACATTATTTGCAGAGTTTTAGCACATGCTCCGAATTAAGGCTCAATGTACAAATTCGATTTACTATCTAATGATTAATAATAACGTCAAGGGAATAAAGTTCACAGATTCTACACCCCAGTTAGTAATACAAGATTTTAATTTACGTGCTAATGTCGATATAGCTTAATTCCTTTTTGGCTAATTGATAATGATGATAAAACATATTTTGAGTATCAATATCATCTTGGTTAATACCTCTACGTAATACCAATTCTCGATTAATTCTCTCTAATATATCAATATCGCTTTTCAATTCACTAGCTATACTCAATGTAATATATCCTGTTATAAATTCCAATTGAACTTCAACATAATTATTAGATTCCAAAAGTATTTTATAGTTAACTACTTTAAAATTAAGTGCTGTTATTGGATAACTTTCTATAATAGCCATTAATTTTAATATATCTACATCTCTTTTGTTACCACACATAATATAGGGTATCTCATCTTCATTCAAAAAAAGTTCATAGAATTGCATCATGACATTTTGTGTAATCCTTTTTTCCTCAGTTTCAGAAAGTTGAGACCTTACACCATTATGTTCTTTTACTATATATGCTTCCACTCTTTCCATATCATGTTCACGCGAATTCTTTATCTTCCTCATTTGAGCTCCTTTATATTAATTCTTTAGATGAATTCTATCTTATACCGCTAAGATAAAAAGGAACCGTCATATATCGTCTAAAATAATCTGATGATGATAGGAGATTACTACTTTTAGCATATCAAGTTCCAGAAATCTGTATAAGTTTTTCATCACAATTGTTACTCTAGTTCCGTTCTTGGCATTCTCTTTTGTGAATTCCAAGAACAACTCTTGATCTACCAGAACACTTTGCGAAATCCGCTCCTCACTAGCAAGCGATACCGTTGTTGTTCCAATAACCATTATAGCTAACATTAACACTGTTAATACTCTTTTGTTATTCTCATACTGTTCTTATACGATATATGTCAGATTATATCATATACCCCTTCCTTGCACAATTTTATTTTAATGCATCCCAATACATTAACCTTTTATTATAGAGCTAGCGTTCTATCGTATTATAACGACACTTTTTACACCTATTAACTAAATATTGTACTTTAGTATCTTCTATAATACGTTTTAGTATTAGGGCTAACGTTTTTTTGAAAGACGATTTGACAAAAGCTCGTAGCTTTGCTACACCTTGTGAAGGTGAATTAGTTAGTGAAAACTAATTTTGGTAAAATTTAAAATTATTAAAAATAATATTTGCTTAAAGAAAAAATGTATATACGGACGGAATCAATGAAATGTTACCATTAAGTCCGTCCGTTCAATTTAATATAGTTCCATTGAAAAATGATACGTGGAATACAATTCTTTGACTTTTTATTCTGTGTCATATATCATGTATAATATAAAGCGAAAGGAGATTTTTAATTATGAATAGCAAACTTAATATTCTATGGGTAAATGACAATCCACAAACAGCACATACAATGGTATTTATGTATGCAACAAATGCTAAAACTCAAGGTTGGTTTGACGAGGTAGAGATAATCATTTGGGGAGCTACTGCAAAACTTGTAGCTGAAGATGAAACTATACAAGAAAGAATTAAACTTGCAAAACAGGCAGGTGTTGTTGTTAAGGCTTGTATTTCTTGCACAAATATGTTTGGTGTAACTGAAAAATTAAAATCTCTTGATTTAGAGGTTGATGGAATGGGTATTCCACTTACTAATATTCTTAAAGAAAATGAAAAGTTATTAACTATTTAAGGAGATATAGCAAAAGAAGATGCACCTTCTATAAAGGAAATAAAAGTAAAAATAACCGAAAAAGGAAAAGAAGTTCATAAAAATGCTGATAAAGCAAGGCTTGCACTGACTTATAAAAATAATTAATCTGAAAATGAAATTAAAGCACTATATGAGTTGCTTTCAAGGAGGTAGTCATGAAAAACACTTTTACACGGGAGCAAGTCATAAACTTTGCTTTAGAATTTCCGGGTGTCTATGTTGATTATCCGTTCAAAAACAAGTCGTTAAATACTGCTGTTGTTCGTCACCGATCGAGCAAGAAAATTTTTGTTTTAGTAGGTAATCTTAATGGCAAAGAATATGTAAATGTTAAATGTGAGCCGATGGAAGCAGACTTTCTAAGGCAAGCTTTCAAAGGCGTCACAGCTGGATATCACATGAACAAAACACACTGGAATAGCATTTGGTTTAACGAGGATGTAGGATTAGAAAGACTCAAAGATTTTATAACAAATAGTTATGAAATTACAAAACCAAAATTAAAGAAGAAAATTTAAAAAGGGGCTTTGAATGAGAATTTTAGCAATTAGTGGTAGTGGAAGAAAAGGAAGAATGACGCATAATGCGATCGAGAATATTTTAAAAGGTTGCAAGGATGAATTTGAAATAATTTCACTTGCCGGCAAGAAAATAAACGGGTGTATTGGTTGTACAGCTTGTGCATTAGACAACGAATGTAAGGTTCGTGACGATTTTAGTGAAATTGGCGATAAAATGAAACAAGCGGATATTATTATCTTCGGAGCTCCGAATTACTTTGGTATGGTAAATGCGCTTGCTCATGCCTGTCTTGAGAGAACTTTTGCCTTTAGACATAGAAGTACATACTCACTCAAAAATAAACTTGGTGTAGTCGTAACAACATGCGAAAGCAGAGAAGCAGAGGATCCAGTAGCAGAATATATCGAAAAAATGTTTAACTTCAATCAAATTAAAACAATTGGTAAAATGCAAGTGAATCAGTATAATCAGTGTTACACCTGTGGATATGGGCATAACTGTAACGAGGGTATTGTAGTTCGTAAAAATGGTATTTTAGATGAAATTTTACCATGTCATCTGCCAAATGAAGTTGATATGCAAGAAGAAACACTAAATGAAATAAATAAAATAAGAACACTATTATTAGATAACAAGGTTTTATTCTAAATATAAAAAAAATCGCCAACGAAAGTCATTTAGACACGTTGGCGTATTTTGTGTTTAATTATGCAATAGCTTTCGAGTTAAATAGTAGTAAGATATAATCTATTAAACTCTTCAATAGGCATTGGTCTAGCAAAGTGATATCCTTGAGCGTACTCGCAATTCAAGCTGAGCAAGAACTCTGCTTGAGATTCTTCTTCAACTCCCTCTGCGACAATGCTCATATTTAAACTATGACCAAGTTTGATTACACCGTCAACTACAAGGTTTCCATTCTCGTGCTTAGACTCATTCAAAAAGAAGCTTCTATCAAGTTTCAATGTATCCACTTTAAAATCCTTTAACATCCCAAGTGAAGAGTAACCAGCACCAAAATCATCAATAGAGATTGAAAAACCTGAGGATCTTAAATCTACTATCTGATTTTTGACTGCTTCTTTATTTTCTAAAATCGTAGTTTCTGTTATTTCGATTTCAATATATTTATGAGGAATGTTGTAACGATCTACAATGTCAATAATCTCATTTGCAAAGTTTGGATTGATAAAATGCATCCTCGAGAAGTTTACGGATACAGGTACGCATTCATAGCCATTTTTTATCCAGTTCTTAATCAATATACAGACTCGCTCTAAGATGTACTTATCTAGTTTCTGTATAAATCCATTTGACTCAAAGAGTGGGATGAACACATTTGGGAGAACAATTGCCCCATCTTTTTCTATCCAACGAACCAAAGCCTCAGCGCCTATAATGTGATTATCAGACAACCGCACTTTAGGCTGTAAGTATGGAACAAACTCATGAGTTGCTAAGGCGTACTCCATTTTATTTGTAACTTCAGTAAGATAACGCAATTGATCTTTATAAGCGTTATCATAATCTTTAATCTTACCTTTTTTTATCTCTTTGGACATGGCATGTGCAATACTTACCTTTGTTATAATTTCGTTAATATCTGTTTCTGCGGACTCGATATAATAGCGTCCATAATTAAAGGAAAGATAGTGATCTTTTAACTCAGGAATCGTTTGTTTGAAATAAGCTTCATAGTGAATTCTAAGGGTATCTAGGTTTTCTAACAGGCCATTCCCAGAAAACATCATGAATTCATCACCGCTAGTTCTTGCGATGGAGAAAGATTTTTCTTCTACAGTAGCTGCAGTTTTTTGGAAAGATTTAAGAACCTTGTCACCCATATTAAACCCGTAGACTTCATTGATAGCTTTAAAGTTATCGATATCCATTTTGACTATTACAAATTGTTCATTTGGGTACTTTTTAATTTTTTCTTCAATGATTAGTTTGAGCTTTGCAAGATTTGGAAGGTTAGTTAATTCATCGTAATAGGCAACAAGTTCCAAAGTTCTTTTTGAATACCAAAAATAGAGTAAGAACAATAAAAATCCTACAAAAACGCTCATAACAAAAGTAATCAAAACAGTAGCGAGTATACGAATATCAGTTGCGACTGTATCTTCGTTAATAACAAGAACTAAAAACCAATCGTTTAAGTTTAGCGGTGTATAAGAAACAACATAATCTATGTTTTCCAAATTAAATCGTGCCATACCACTCGTGCCTTCTTTAAGGTTTTTAATAACTGTGTCATCAGTATTATCATCTAGGAATTCAGCATCAACAAATGAATCAAAATCAATATAATCTTTATCGGTTGACAAAAATGCATAACCCTTTGAATCAGTAATCAGAGCATATCCATTTTCTTCTAGTGCAGCGGTTAAATTGTTCATAATAGCACTCATTGAATACTCAAAGACAAGATATCCTTTAAGAGAGTCATTCTCATACACCTTTGAATAAATGGTGATACAATAATCATCAGTTGTAGCCGAGAGAAAAGGTTGCGAAAAAGCAATATCTTTATCATCAAAAGTTGAATCTGGTGGGGCTGTAAGAGAACTAACATCTTGATTTGTAGTAGATAAAAGGTTTCCATTGGTATCGATATAAGTAATAGATACAAAGTTAAAAACATCTCTTTGTTCTTTAATATATGTAGAGACACTATCGATATTTGAATCATTATATGATACTGAATCCGTAATTGAAGTAATTACGTCTGTAAGAGTATCAAAACTAGAATCAACAAAATCCAGTTGAAGATCCATTGACTCTTTTATCAGATTAGTACTTGTTCGATGTAGTTCAGAGTCACTGTAACGAAACAAGAATATTAAAAAAGCTATAGAAAGTACAAGGATTATAGATGCACTTATTCTAGTAATTAGTTTGAGTTGCTTAGTTTGATATTTCATAAAATTAACCATCTTTTCTTACTGTATTCTAGCATCAAGTTTCAGTTGCAAGTCAATAAATTCAACAATGTATTATTCATTATACAGTTAACCTAGTCAATAGTCTAGTAAATTTTAAGAAGAATTCTGTAGAATAAAAACAAAAAAAGTGCTAAAATATTTTCTAGAAACAAAAAGAAGGGGGCAATACATTGACTTTTGAAGAGCGAGTTTACAATATAGAATTAAAATCCAACGATACTGACGATAGTATCATTGAATATATTAAGAGAAATCGAAAGTGTATCCAGATGATTTCGGTGCAAAAGATTGCAAAAGATTTATTTATTTCACCAAATTCAATTATTCGAACCTCAAAAAAATTAGGATACAGCGGTTTTTCAGAATTGAAATTCTCTATACAAAGCGAAGATAATCCGAGTGAAATCACTACCGTTGAGAATAAGGTATTTGAAAAGCTACCACAGAGTATCATAAGGTCTATTGATGTATTAGACGAGGCGGCTATAGAGACACTTACAGATCAGATGGTAGAGGCAGGTAAGATTTTGATAGCGGGTCTTGGGGATTCAGTATATTTCTGCGAGTACTTTGGCAGATACCTACGTTGTTTGAATAAAAAGACGGAGTATTTTTCGCAGATACATGACATCGAATATTTTTCTAACTTTTACGAAGAAGGAGACCTAGTGATTATTATTAGTGTGACAGGAGAACCGGAACGATTGGTGAACTTGGCGCGCAACTTGAAAAAACGATGTAAAACTCTAAATGTCACTTGTATTACACATTTTGGAGATAACCCATTAAGCCTACTCTGTGATAATCAAGTGTGCTTTTGGGGTGATAAAAGAATTGTAAATGGATATAATGTTACAGATAGGGCAGGTCTGCTTATGTTGATAAAGATGATTTGTGAAATGTATTTGAAAAAAATATAAAATTGAGTGAATATCCTTTTGAGCATGTGAATTTATTTACATGCTTTATTATTAAATGTGAATTTATAAAAAAAATCAAATGAGGTTTTTTTAAGATGCTATAATTATGAGTGTATCAAAATGGCAATAACAAAGAAATTATAAAAATGTATGAGGTGAAAAAGATGTCGATGTTGAAACTAGAACCAGCTTTTAAAGATTATATTTGGGGTGGAACGAACCTAATTGAGAAATACAATAAAGTATATGAAGGGGAGGTCCTTGCAGAGTCTTGGGAACTATCTTGTCATAAGGATGGGGATTCTATTATAGCTAATGGTGAGCATAAAGGAAAATCATTAAGGAAATATATAGAAGAGTCAGGGAAAGAAGTACTAGGAGAAAACTGCCAGAGGTTTGACGATTTTCCGATACTGATTAAATTTATCGATGCAAAAGACAATCTTTCTATTCAAGTACATCCAAAAAATGACTATGCACTAAAGAATGAGAAACAATACGGAAAGACGGAAGTGTGGTACGTAACAGATTGTAAAGAAGGAGCATTTTTATATTTTGGCTTCAATCGTGATATTACAAAGGAAGAGTTTGAAAAGAGAATCAAGGAGAATACACTTTTAGAAGTGTTAAATAAAGTGGAAGTAAAAAAAGGAGATGTCCTATTTATAGAAGCCGGTACGATTCATGCGATAGGTAAAGATATTATTATTGCAGAAATTCAGCAAAATTCTAATGTTACGTATCGTGTATATGACTATGGGCGTGTAGACGCACAAGGAAATGGAAGAGAGTTGCATGTGGAAAAAGCATTAGATGTAACAAATCTATCAAAACAAGCAGAGCCTAAATCGGTATTTCCACATATTGCAAAGTGTGATTATTTTACTGTAGATAAGGTAGAGATAAAAGGTGAAACATTTGCAAGTGAAGCCAAAAAAGAATCTTTTGTAAGTGTCTTAATTATCGAAGGAACAGGGTATATTAAACTAGAGGATACCACTCTAGAAGTGAGAAAAGGTGATAGTATTTTCATTGAAGCAAACACTGGAATATACAAACTCGAAGGAGAGCTGGAGGCTTTGATTACTACAGTTGATAAAAAAGATAACTTATTTGAATTGCTTTTGACAGCAGAATCAGATAAGCAGATGTTGACTGTAATAGGTGAAGATGACAAGGTACTAAGTACATGCGAGATTGCACAGTCAGAGAATGCAGAAGTATTGGGAGAGCAAGTTGCGAAATTATTAGAGAAGAACAAATTACAAGTTGAATGTTGCGCTAAAGTTGAAGTGAGTGAGTCGATTGCGAAGTTATATGAAAACTTTATAGTTGATTTTAAAACCAATATTCCAGTGCCAGTTACAGTAAGGGGGAATAACTAATGAAGATTATTGTAGCACCAGATTCATTCAAAGGGTCTCTAGAAGCGATTGAAATTTGCGATATTGTAGAAGAGGCGGCAAAAAGTGTATTAGGGGAAGTGGAAGTAGTAAAAGTTCCAATGGCAGATGGGGGAGAAGGAACAGTCGCATCTATCTTGTCATATTTAAAAGGAACACGGATCACAACGAAAGTTAAAAGCCCAGACTTCAGAGAGATTGAAGCAACTTATGGAATTTTCGATCAAGATAAGGCGATTATGGAAATGGCAGAGGCTTCAGGGATTACTCTTGTTGAGAATCGTGATATCATGAAGATGAATACGTACGGAACGGGACAGATGGTACTAGATGCTGTTGAAAGAGGAGTGAAAACAATCTATATCGGTTTAGGTGGAAGTGCAACTAATGATTGTGGACTTGGGTTTGCAAGTGCACTTGGAGTAAAGTTTTATGATAATGATGGAGGTGAGATTGCCCCAATTCCTGCAAATTTTGAAAGAATAGCTAGTATAGATACGAAAGAAGTAAATGAAGTTATAAAAGAGACGAAATTTATCATTATGAGTGATGTGAAAAATCCGCTTTTAGGTGAGGACGGCGCAACTTATGTTTTTTCGAAGCAAAAGGGAGCCGATGAAGAGATGATGGTAACGCTAGAAAGAGGAATGACTCACATGGCAGGATTAATTAAGTCGGAGTTAGGTATCGACATATCATATCGAGAAGGTGCAGGAGCTGCTGGCGGACTTGGAGCGGGGCTGTTAGCATTTACAAAATCGTCAATGAAATCTGGTGTAACTACGATTTTAGAGATTCTAGAATTAGAAAAACAATTAGAGGGTGATTCTTTTGTGATAACAGGAGAAGGCAGAATGGACAATCAATCTGCTTTTGGAAAAGTACCATTTGGAGTAGGGTCTCTTTGTGAAAAGTATGGAATTCCATGTTATGCAATAGTTGGTAGCCTTGGGAAAGAATACGAAGAGATGTATAACCACGGCATTACAAGTATTATGACGTGTGTGGATGGCGTAATGGAGTTAGACTATGCAATAGAACATGCGAAAGAGCTTTGTTCACTCGCAGCAAAAAGATTACTTCGTTTTGTGAAGTAAGTGAGTAGATGTGTATATATACACAATTTAAAATCGAAGTGTATATAAATATCGGAAAACACATACAATAAAAGTCTTATGTTAATATTACACCATAACAAATCTGTGGAGGTAATAGGATGAAACTTTCAAGTTTAACAAACAAAGGTTTAATCGAGTTAAATAGCAATTTAACTACGAAAAGAGCGGTTATAGAAGCGCTTGCAAAAAAATTATATGAGAATGGTAAAGTGTCAGATGTGCAAGGTTACATCAATGATGTATACGAAAGAGAGTCACTATCTGAGACTGGAATGGAAATGGGACTAGCAATTCCTCATGCGAAATCTTCTTTCGTAAATGAAGCTGCATTTGCAGTAATGTCTACAAAAGAAATAGTAGCAGATTGGGAAAGCTTGGATCCAGATAATGAGGTGAAATATATCTTCCTTCTAGCAATTCCTGAAAGCGAAGGGGGAAGCACTCACTTAGAATTACTTGCAGCACTTATGACTAAGATGGCAGATGAAGATTTCAAGAAGGCATTATTTGCATCAAAGACAGTTGATGAATTCGTGATGAATTTAGATGCTGAAAAGATTGAAGAGAATGATTCGAATGTAGAATATACAAAGACAATCGTTGCTGTAACTGCTTGTCCAGCAGGAATAGCGCATACTTACATGGCAGCTGAAGCTCTTGTGAAAGCAGGAAAAGAGTTAGGTGTACAAGTATTTGTTGAAAAGCAAGGAGCTAATGGAATCGAAGGTAAGCATACAGCAGAGAATTTGAAAAAAGCTGATGCAGCGATTTTCTCAGTAGGAGTAGCAGTTAAAAACGCAGAGAGATTCGATCATTTGCCAATAACAAAAACTTCAGTGGCTGAGCCTCTAAAGGACGCGCAAGCAATTATTAAAAGAGCACTTGAAAAAGCTGAAAATTTTGAAAAAGGTGAGTATGTAGCAGACCCATCTGATGAAGGAAAAATGGGTGTCGGAGAAGAAATTAAGCAAGCAGTAATGACTGGTATCTCGCATATGGTGCCACTTGTAGTAGCTGGTGGTATGATTCTAGCGATTGCAGTCTTAATCTCACAACAATTTGATTTGGTAGAACTATACAACACCGAGGGTAGTTGGTTGAACTTATACAGACAATTATCAGGTGGTTTATTAGGAACATTATTAGTACCAGTAATGGCAGCATATATGGCATATGCAATTTCAGAAAAAACAGCCCTTTGCGCAGGTTTTGCAGCAGGTCTTGCAGCGAATATGATAGGCGGTGGATTCCTTGCTGGTATGCTTGGTGGTCTAATTGCAGGTTACCTAGTACGTTATATGAAGAAGCTGATTCCAGCAAAAGGATCGTTTTCAGGATTTGTGAGTTTCTTCGTATATCCCGTTGTGAGTACTTTCTTGATTGGAACAATTATGTTCTTTGTAATCGGAGAGCCAGTTGCCTATATTAATACTGCACTTACAGATTTCCTTGCTGGATTACAAGGGACAAATGCAATGTTGTTAGGTGCCGTAATTGGAATTATGACATCATTTGATCTTGGTGGTCCTGTAAACAAAGCTGCATATGCATTCTGTGTTAGTGTTATGAATGAAGGTGTATTACTACCATATGCAATTTTCGCTTCAGTTAAGATGGTATCAGGTTTCGCAATTACTATGACAGTACTTCTTGCAAAAGAATGTTACAACAAAGAAGAGCAAGGTGCAGGTAAGACAACTTGGATGTTAGCTCTTGGTGGAATCACAGAAGGTGCAATTCCTTTTATGATGAAGAATCCTTTAAAAGTAATTGTATCTCTTTGTACAGGGTCAGCAGTATGCGGAGCAATTGTTGCTTGGTCTAATATCGGTCTGAATGTACCAGGTGCGGGAATTTTCTCGATGTTCTTATTAGACTACGAAAATGCAGTAGTAAGCCCAGCTATGGGAACAGCTATTTGGTTAGTAGCAGCTATAATAGGAGCAGCTATTTCAACAGCAATTTTAGTTCCATGGATGAAGCATGGATTGAAAAAACAAAAGAAAAAGTAACGAATAACTAGGGGCAAAGAGATTTGCTCCTTTTATAAACAAGAAAGGTGAATTTTATGTCAAAAAATGTTCATATAGTGCCACACATGCACTGGGATAGAGAATGGTACTTTACAACGGAAGAGTCTAGAATCTTATTGGTTAACAATATGGAAGAAATTATGGAGAGACTTGAAACAGATGAAAATTATCCACACTACGTATTAGATGGTCAAACAGCGATATTGGAAGACTACTTTGATATTAAACCAGAGAATAAAGAACGTGTAAAAAAATTAGTAGAACAAGGAAAACTGATTGTTGGACCTTGGTATACACAGACAGATGAGATGGTGGTAGGCGCAGAATCTATCGTTCGTAACTTGCTGTATGGATTAAAAGACAGTAGAGAATTAGGAGAACCGATGATGATTGGTTATCTGCCAGATTCTTTTGGTCAAAGTGAAAAGTTGCCACAGATTTTAAATGGATTTGATATAAATAGAGCAATTTTTTGGAGAGGTGCTTCCGAAAGACATGGTTCGACAAAGAATAACTTTTATTGGAAGAGTGAGTCAGAAGGTGAAGTGCTAGTGCATTTAATGCCTCTTGGATATGCAATTGGTAAATATTTGCCAGTAGAAGAGGAAGCTCTTAGAAAGCGAATGAGCAAGTACATGCCAGTACTAGAGCGCGGAGCAGTAAACGATGCGATTTTAGTAGCTAATGGTCATGATCAGATGCCAATTCAAAAGGATATTTATGAAGTGATGGATACGATGAAAAAAATCTATCCAGATAAAACATTCTTCTTGAGTAAATATGAGAATGTGTTTGAAGAAGTAGAACAAGTAAAAGACCTTGATACTTTACAAGGAGAGTTACTCGATGGAAAATATATGAGAGTACACAGAAGCATATTTTCATCAAGAGCAGATTTAAAGTCGAGCAACACACGTATAGAAAATAAAATTACAAATATCTTAGAGCCACTAGCATCTTTAGCTCACAGTTTCGGAGAAGAGTACCATGAAGGATTAATCGAAGCTATTTGGAAAGAGTTGATGAAAAACCATGCACATGATTCGATTGGTTGTTGTTGTTCGGATATTGTTCATACAGATATTGAAAATAGATTCCACCTCGCTGAGAACAAAACTGATGAGTTGATTAAATTCTATAAGAGAAGAATTGTTGATGCAATGTCAATGGATATCGCACTAGATAAATTAACTGCGTTCAACTTAGTTTCTTATGCTAGAACAACAGTGGTTGAAGGTGAAATTATTACAAAGATGAAAAATTTTGATCTAGTAGATGGAGATGGAAAATCCTATGAATTTGAAGTACTGTCTACAGAGATTGTAGATGCAGGACTGATCGATAGACAGATTGTTCATTATGGAGATTATGATCCATTTGTGAGATATACTGTTGCAATCTATGATACACTACCAGCAATGGGATTCAAAACTTATATTGTTGTTGAAAAAGAAGGTCAATTAGAGGCAGCATCACAAGGTACTACTACAGAGAACGAATTTTACAAGATTGTTGTAAATAAAAATGGTACTTTAAGTATAACGGATAAGGACACTGAAAAAGTATATGAGAATGTACTATTAGTAGAAGACGGCGCTGATGATGGCGATGGATATGATTTCTCGGAATTAGAAGATGATTTCATTTTGACATCTAAAGACGTGAAAGCTGTATCATCAGTTGTTTCTACAGAAAACAAAACTGTTATTGAAATTGATTATACAATGGAGACATCAAAAGATTTAGATAGCAGAAAAGCAAAAATGGTTGATGGTAGCTTTGATATGAATCTTGTTGTATCCTTGACCAAAGGAAGCAAAATTATAGATGTAAAAGTTACAGTAGATAACAGAGTGAAAGATCACAGAGTGCGTTTGTTAATTCCAAATGGAATAGGCTCTAAATTCTCCTTATCAGATAACCAATTTGGTGAAATAAAACGACCAGTGTATGATAGTGCAATGGATGTATGGGAAAAAGAAAAGTGGAATGAAAGACCAGATTCAATCTATCCTTTCTTATCGTATGTAAGTACGGATGCAAAAGGTAGCATGGCAGTATTATCAAATTCTGTAAGAGAGTATGAGATTATTGGAGATGATTACGATGTAATTGCAATTACGTTATTTAGATGTGTAGGATTCCTTGGAAAAGAAGAGTTGTATAGAAGACCAGGAAGACCATCTGGAATCAAGATGCCTACTCCAGACTCACAACTACTAGGAGTTAATTGTTATGAACTAGCGTTAACTACTGACTGCAGTAATCTTGCAAAAGTTGCAAAAGAGTATACAACTCCAGTTGTTACTTACAACAAGATGCCATACAATGCTATGAAGCTAAATGCTGCAAGTTATCACACACCTTACAGCTACAGTTTCTTAACAGAATCTTCACAAGACTTTGTTGTGACAGCATTTAAGAAAGCTCAAGGAAAAGAAGGGTTTATCTTACGCGGATTCCAAACAGTGATAGAGACACTAGAGACAGAGATTCAAGTGGAGGATTTTAAGATTACAAGTGAAGTAAACTTAGATGAAAGAGCAATTAGTGAATCATCAGAAGTTGTGAAATTGCCACGTAATGTCGCGAAGACATATTTAATAAAATAATGAGCTATAACAAAAAATCCCATTTATAAATTTATAAATGGGATTTTGCATGTAGTGAATTAATTTTTGAATTTAAACTGTTCGACTAAATCACGCAATTTTTCAGCCTGAGCACTAAGTTCTTGACTGGTTGCAGCAGACTCTTCAGCTGTTGCAGAGGTGGTATGTACAATAGATGAAATCTGCGTCAAGCCCTGGCTGATCTCTGAGATAGCGGTGTTTTGTTTTTCTGTATTTTGGGCGATATCAATTACCATACTAGATACCGTTGTGGATTTTTTTACTACATTTATCAATGATTCAGAAGTATTATGTGTAGCTACAAGTCCTGCATCTACAGAAGAAAGTGTTGCAGTAATAAGCTCTGAAATAGCAGTGGAAGCGTCTGAGCTTTTTGATGCCAACTCTCGTACTTCATTGGCTACTACAGCAAATCCTTTTCCACTTTCGCCAGCTCGTGCAGCTTCAACAGCAGCATTTAAAGCTAGAATATTAGTTTGGAATGCGATGTCTTCAATCGTTTTTATAATGCTGCTGATCTCAATTGATTTTGAATTAATAGACTCCATAGCAGCAACAAGTAGGGTCATTTGTTGATCGCAATTATTCAAAGCGTCACTCGATTCTTCGGCTTGTAACTGTGCATCATTGGCACTTTTTGCACTAGCTGAAACAACTGCAGATACATTAGTGATAGTAGCCGCTAGTTCTTCAACGGCAGTACTTTGACTGGTGGCTCCGATAGCAAGTGAGTTAGCTGCTGAGGAGACTTGCTGTGAATTCAAATACACTTGGTCAGAAACTTTATAAATATCTTGAATTACATCTTTTATAGTAGATGAAAAATCTTGAATTGAATGTTTAATCGACGCAAAATCTCCAATAAAGTCAATATCAATAGTAGCTGTCAAATCACAACCTGCCAAGCGCCCCATCACAGTGTCAATCTGGGAGATGTATGTGGAAAGTTTTCCAGTAGTACTCTTTAATGACGCAAGGATATTAGATACCTCGTCTATTCCAGCGGTCTCTATATTGATATTTAGCTCTCCATTATCCATCTTCATCAAAGTGTCGGTTACTTTAGCGATTGGACGCAATTTCCTCTTGACATAGATGAAGATTAATATTGCTACAATAGCAATGTTGACAAGTAGTAAGGAAACTAACCAAGTGAGTAGGACAGTGGTATCGTGAAAATATTCACTGTGAGGCATACTGACTAAGACCTTCCAACCGTAAGAAGTAGTGCTGATAATTCCCTCGGTGTCTTCACCATCGCTTATATATTCAAAATGAGTACCGTCTGAAGCTTCAAGTGCAGTGAGCAATGCTTCATCATTTTCGTGAAACTGTGTGAAGTCCTCTCCAATTATAGTGCTGTCGCTATATGCGATAAGAAGGTTATCCGCTGATAAAATAGAGACATTTCCAGCATTGTTAAACGTGTTATCATTTACCATATCAGAAAGACTAGCAAGAGATAGGTCTAAACAAGCCAAACCGATAATATTGTCGTTAGAATCGTGGATCGGTGATGAAATTGACACACATAAATCACCGCTGAAGGAATCTATGTAAGGATCGGTTAAAATGGTTTGATTCGTTGAAACACTTTGAAAAGGGGTTCCACTCTTCAGTGAATAACCTTCAATTCGTTCACCTGTCTGGGCATACATAGCATCTTCTGATATGATTCCTATACCGTAATTCATTACGCTTTCAGAAGTATCAATTGTTTGATTTAATGTAGCCATAATATTAGAAAAAGAAGAGTGTGTAGATAGAGGCATCTCTGTGTTGCTCTCACCTAGTGCATTCACCAACTCGGTATCTTGCGTGAAAAGTTCTACAATTGTTACATATTGCCCTAGAAAAGAGTCAAGCTCTTCCACAGCATGGTGTTTTACTGCTTGAAAATACTGGTCTTGCTGTTCTTCCATGGATTGTCTGGTGATAAATCCCACCAATCCAATAGTAATAAGATTCAAAATTAATAAAATAGAAACAGAATACACCACGATGGATGTAGATAATTTTTTTGTACGCATTTGCCATCTCCTAATTTGGATATAAAATTCTTCGCTAATAATACCATAATTGTTGGTAAAAAACAAGGAAATGGTGTATAGTATGGTGTATAGGTTTTGACAATAAAAATGATTAGGTAGGAAAAAAATGAGAGACAAATTAGTATTAATAGATGGTCATAGTATATTGAACCGTGCGTTTTATGGAGTGCCCGATTTGACTAATGCACAAGGACTTCACACCAATGCAATTTATGGGTTTTTAAATATTGTATTTAAGATTTTAGAGGAAGAGGCACCACAGTATTTGACGATTGTGTTTGATGCTCCTGTAAAGACGTTTCGCCATGAAATGTTTCCGGAGTACAAAGGGACAAGAAAATCAATGCCTGATGAATTGAGAGAACAGGTGCCAGTAATGAAGGAAGTTCTAGATGCAATGGATGTACTAGTACTTGAGATGCCAGGGTTTGAAGCTGATGATGTGCTAGGAACGCTGAGTAAAAGTGGAGAAGCAAAAAGTCTAGATGTTGTAATTATATCAGGAGACAGGGATTTGCTGCAATTAGCAACAGATACTGTGAAGATTCGAATACCAAAGACACGAAAAGGAAAAACAGAGATAGAAGATTATTTTGCATCAGACGTAAAAGAGCGCTATCAAGTAACACCAGAAGAATTTATCGATGTAAAAGCACTTATGGGAGATGCATCGGATAATATTCCAGGAGTTCCAAGTATTGGAGAGAAAACCGCTACAAAGATTATTGTAGAGTACCATTCCATAGAAGCGGCGTACTCACACGTTGATGAGCTAAAACCGCCACGAGCTAGTAAGGCTTTAAACGAGCACTACGAATTGGCACAACTTAGTAAAAAGCTGGCAACCATAGAAACAGCAGTTCCACTAAAATGGGAGATGGAAGATGCAAAAATTAATAATTTTTATACAGAGGCAGCTTATGAATGGTTTCACAGATTAGAATTTAAAAACTACTTAACACGATTTAACAATGTTTCATCCAACGAAAATCTTGAAGAGAAGTTTGCAACGGTACAAGGAAAAGATGCGATTCAAGAATTATTAGATAAAGGAACTAAAAAGGATAACATCGGAGTAGCACTTATAAAAAGTGACAAAAATGTATTGCCACTGTTTCAAAATACAGTAGGGTATACTGCGGTAGCGATTTCCTTTGATGATACAGCATATTTATTAGAAGAAAATGGGGATTGTAGTATTGAAAGCATTCTTATAATGTTAAATGAAAAAATTCCTGAGTATTCTTTAGTGAGTGGATTTGATGTTAAGTCAAAATTGGATTATATCAATATAAAGGAAAATGCTTGCTTTGACAGTACAATAGCAGCATATCTCTTGAATCCTCTAAAGAATGATTACACATATGTTGATGTTGCAAACCAGTACTTGGGTATTATGATAGATGAAAAGTTAGAACCAGAAACACTAGGCTGTTATGAAGCTTATGTAGCAAATAAGTGTTGTAAAGTTCTAAGTGATGAATTAAAGAACAAATCCATGCTAAGGCTATTCGAAAAAATTGAAATTCCCTTGATATTCGCATTATATGATATGGAACGAGTAGGGATCAAAGTAGAGAAAGATGAATTGAAAGCATATGGTGATGAACTAAAAGGAAAAATAGAGCTGTTAGAGAAAAAAATCTACGAATTAGCAAATACAACTTTTAACATTAATTCACCAAAACAACTAGGGCAGGTGCTATTTGAAGAACTGCAACTGCCACATGGGAAGAAAACAAAGACGGGCTATTCCACCTCAGCAGAAGTATTAGAAAAATTAGCAGGAGAGTTTCCGATTGTAAATCAAATTTTAGAGTACAGACAGTTGACAAAACTAAAGTCTACGTATGCAGATGGACTTGCTAATTTTATTGGCGAAGACGGAAGGATACATGGGAAGTTCAATCAAACTATTACGGCGACGGGAAGGCTAAGCAGCACAGAGCCTAACTTACAAAATATTCCAATTCGAATGGAACAAGGACGATTGATTCGGAAAGTATTTGTTCCAGAAGATGATTATATTTTTATTGATGCAGACTATTCACAGATAGAACTTAGAATATTGGCAGATGCATCGGGCGATGAAAAGCTAATTGAAGCGTATAAGGCGGCATCTGATATTCACAAAATTACTGCATCACAAGTATTTCACATTCCATTTGAAGAAGTGACAGAGATTCAAAGAAGAAATGCAAAAGCAGTAAATTTTGGTATCGTGTATGGAATTAGCTCATTTGGACTGAGTCAGGATTTAAGTATTAGTAGAAAAGAAGCTTCGGAATATATTAATCGCTATTTTGAGACATATCCGTCTATAAAGAGCTACCTTGATGGACTTGTAAAAGAAGGGAAAGAAAATGGGCATGTCACAACCATGTTCGGAAGAAGGAGACCAGTACCAGAACTGAGTTCATCTAATTTCATGCAGAGAAGTTTTGGTGAGAGAGTTGCAATGAATGCGCCAATCCAAGGCGGAGCGGCGGATATTATTAAAATTGCAATGATAAATGTCAATAATGCTCTAAAAGAAAAGAACTTAAAGTCGAAGTTGGTATTGCAAGTACATGATGAACTTCTAATAGAAGCACATAAAAGTGAGGTTCAAGAAGTGGAGAAAATCTTAAAGGAAGAGATGGAAGGTGCAGCTTCAATGAAAGTGAAGTTAGAAGTTGATATGCATCAAGGTGCTAATTGGTATGAAGCAAAATAAGGTGAAAGTTCTAGGGGTTACTGGTGGGATAGGAAGTGGGAAAAGCTTACTCCTTGAGATGTTGAGTGAGTATGAAGGTGTTTCTATATGTAGAGCTGATGACGTTGCAAGAAATCTACAGAAAAAAGGAGCGATTTGCTATCAAGAGATTGTAACAGTATTTGGAGATGACATCTTAGATGATTCGAAAGAAATCGATAGAAAAAAATTAAGCGCTCTAGTTTTTGCTGATGAACGATTACTTGAGACCATTAATAAGATAGTACACCCAGCAGTTCAAAAACAAATAGAATTAGAACTCAGAGAATCAACAGAAAAAGGCGATACATTATTTGTTATTGAAGCTGCGCTACTTTTGGAGGCAGGTTACCAATCTATTTGTGATGAGATATGGTATGTATATGCAGAAGAAAAAATTCGGGAAGACCGAGTAGAAAAAAATCGTGGTGTCTCTAGAGAAAACTTTTGGAAGGTATTAAAAAACCAAAAGACACACAGCGAGTTTTTAGCTGAATGTAAAGTTGTAATCGAGAACAATGGTTCCCAATCAGAACTTAGATTAAATATAAAAGATCGATATAAGAAGTTGGTAGGAGAAGTGCATGAAGATATGTAGTATAGCAAGTGGAAGTAGTGGGAATTGTATCTATATAGGCAGTGAGAGTAATCATATCCTAATAGATGCAGGGATCAGCAAAAAAAGAATTGAAGAAGGATTGCTGTCAATCGGTGTAAGTCCAGAAGAGATTGACGGAGTATTTATTACTCATGAACACAGCGATCACATCAGTGGAATCGGTGTTTTTTCAAGGAAATATAAAAAAGAAATTTGGGGTACAAAAGGAACAATAGAAGGAATTAGGGAATACAAAGGGCTAGGAAAGATGCCAGAGGGTATTTATAAAGAATTGAAAGTGCATGAAGTGATACAAATAGGAGATCTTGAAGTGGAGGCATTTTCTATTTCCCATGATGCAAATCAGCCAACAGGGTTTAAAGTGAGTTGCGACGGTAAAAATGTAGCGGTTGCTACTGATCTTGGATGCTATGATGAGTATACGGTGAAGAAGTTGTGTAAATTAGATGCTGTATTTTTGGAAGCTAATCACGACACATATATGTTAGAAGTTGGGAACTATCCGTACCCATTAAAGAGAAGGGTATTAAGTGAAAAAGGTCACTTATCAAATGAATTGTCAGGGCGTTTATTATGTGATATACTTCATAAAGATTTAAAATTTGTGATATTGGGGCATTTAAGTAAAGAGAATAATTATGAAAAATTGGCGTATGAGACTGTGAAATTAGAAGTGAATATGAGCCAAGTGCCTTTTGATGTCAGTGATTTCCGTATGATTGTTGCAAAACGCGATACGGTATCAGATGTAATAGAATTGTAACCGGAGGAGAAGAGGATGATAGTGAAGACAGGTATTGTTGCAGATAGTAATTGTGGGATAAAGGCAGAAGAGGCTGAAAAATTAGGGATACATATATTGCCGATGCCATTTTATGTAAATGAGATGTTATTTTTTGAAGGGGTTACACTTTCAGAAGAAGATTTTTACGAGTATTTAGATAAAGGCGCCGATATTTCTACATCTCAACCCTCACCTGGAGATGTGATGGAGTTTTGGGATGCACTTTTAAAAGAGTACGATGAACTGCTTGTGATACCTATGTCTAGTAGCTTAAGCAGTACTTGTGAAACAGCGATGGTCTTAGCGAAAGATTACAATGGAAAAGTGGTAGTTACAGATAACAAAACCATATCGGTTACACAGCGTCAAGCGATATTTAATGCTCTCAAATTGCGTGATGAAGGAAAGAACGCAAGACAGATAAGAGAAGCCTTGGAATTCAACAGGAAAATGACAAATATCTATCTTATGGTAGATACTTTAAAATACCTAAAAAAGGGTGGGCGAATAACACCAGGGGCAGCAGCGATAGGAACAGTATTAAATATAAAGCCAGTTTTGTGTTTAGAAACGGAAAAGTTAGATTCCTTTGCAAAGGCAAGAGGTGGAAAGCAGGCCAAAAAAATAATATTAGATGCAATGGAAAAAGACTTGGAAGAAAAATTCAAAGGTGAAAAGATGAACCTTTTTATAGCCCATACATGTGAAGAGTCAGTTGTGGAAAAGTGGGTAGAAGAAGTGCAAATGCGCTTCCCAGACTTTCGAATCAAATGCGATTCATTATCTCTTAGTATCGCTTGTCATGTGGGTCCGGGATGCTTGGCACTCGCGTGTGCTAAACCATTATAAGAGAGTGTTCACACTCGTGAATAAAATGGGTATTATAGCGGTTTGTTATAATACTTTCATAAAGATTAGCTGCATAGATATCTTGGTCTAGCATTTGGAGTCCTTCTGAATCGAGATTAGATTGTGCAGCTATTTTAGTAATCAGAGGTAAGCTTGAATTTTTCTTGATTATATTCAATACTTTTTTCTTGTCTTTTCTAAAGCCTAAAACTCTTATATAGTAAATTGGCGCAATTCCTTGTGTCGGTAATTTGCGAATATTGAGTAGAATATGCAAGAGAGTTCTGGAAATCCGTGTATACGTGGTGTTTTTAGTCTTTAACAACTCGCAGTACTGCTCGTAGCTTCGGAATCTATTTAGTTGATTAATTATACGGTTTGCTAAATCTTCATTCACATCTTGGTACTGCAAAAGAGATTCTTTTGTCTCATTCATTAACTTATGCTTTAACAAAAGAGAGATATCATTTGTATAAACTGGGAAACGGTGTTGATAATTTTCTTTGAATATCTCAAAACACCAATTCGGCACTTGTGAGCGAATGTGATTACTTAATCCGGCAGAGTATAGTGGCGTTGGAGATTTTTCATTCGTATGTACCCTCTGTCCGCTATATTCTAATAAGTTGCGAATGGCAGTCGCTGAACTATAGGTTTCCCTCAAACCTACATCGTGGTAATTGGATTCGATGCGAGTAATTGTAGAAGGAATAAGTGAACTGTTAAGGCGAATTATAGCCTTCAAATACTCAATTCCTAGAATGTTATTAGGGTCTTCTAGTAATCTAGTACACTCTTCATCAGAACGAAACTGAGATTGAATTGCCTTTTGACGAGCAAGAGGAAAGGAGTACCCTTCTTTTAAGTATGTTTGCAGTTGTTTCTGAAAGACATCAGGCTCAGTTACTAGTGTAGTTGCGATTTTGGTTAAAGATTTCAAATTACCTGATTCGCTTCCGAAGCATAGATAATCAACACAACCAAGGCTATCAAGTAGTGACACCGCTCCTGCTGCGAAAAATTCTGCACTGCTAGTCGCGTAACAGACAGGTAGTTCAATAACAAGGGCAGCACCAGCTTTTAACGCCATTTCTGTTCGTAGGTGCTTGGGCATGATGGCAGGAGTTCCTCGCTGAACGAAATTACCGCTCATAACTACAACAGCACAATCAGCCTTCGTGGTGCGAATTGCCTCTTTTATATGATATAAATGTCCATTGTGAAATGGATTGTATTCGACGATTAAACCGACAATTTTCATAAATTTCCCCCTTAAGATAAACTGTTCGATTAAATTATACAATAGAAATGATGTTTCGCAAAGTGAATTTTAAACTATTGTGCTTGACAAGAGTAATATAAAAAGTTAGTCTAAAATTTGTAAAGAAGGCTGTGGAGGAAGAGCAATGGAAAAAATGGTTGCAAACTTACTTGAACAAAGAAGATACCGAGATTTGAAAGAAATCTTAACATCGATGGAACCAATTGATGTTGCAGATTCTTTGAAGGATGTTGATTATAAAGAATTGATTGCTATCTACCGATTGCTGCCAAAAGATGAAGCAGCTGAGACGTTTTCGCACATGAATAGCACGATGAAAAAGATGTTAATTAATGCGTTTACAGATCGAGAGATTCGAGAAGTCATTAACGACATGTTTCTAGATGATACAGTTGACATGTTGGAAGAATTACCAGCTAATGTGGTAGACAGAATCTTGACGGTGACAGATACAAAGACAAGGTCAGAGATTAACCAGTTGCTCAACTATCCAGAGGATAGTGCGGGATCCATTATGACTGTAGAATATATAGGTCTTAAAAAGGATATGACTGTTAAAATGGCAATTAAGAAAATTCGGAGAATTGGATTACAATCTGAGACGATCTATACTAGCTACGTTACGGAAAATCGTAAGCTAGTAGGATATGTAGATATCAAGGATTTGCTTACAAGCAGTGACACAAAGAAAATTGAAGAGATAATGAATCAGAATGTGCTCTGTGTAAATACTCATGACGATCAAGAAGATGTTGTTAAAAAAATCAATAAATATGGACTAATGGCAGTTCCAGTCGTAGATGAGACAATGTGTATTGTTGGGATTGTCACTGTAGACGATGCGCTTTTAGTGCAACAAGAGGAAAATACAGAAGATATCAGTCGAATGGCAGCTGTATTGCCAAGTGATGAAACCTATTTTGGGACAAGCGTATTTCAACATATTAAAAATAGAAGTGCGTGGCTATTGATTCTGATGCTTTCATCGACTATTACAGGACTTGTAATTGAACATTATGAAGCATGGATTGCAGGGATGACAATTTTGGTGTCTTGTATACCGATGATAATGGGGACAGGTGGGAACTCAGGAGCTCAAAGCGCAGCTCTTATGATACGTGGGATAGCAGTCGATGAAATTCACTTTTCAGATATTCTTCATGTATTAGGTAAAGAAATTTGTATAGCTACGATAGTAGGAAGTGTACTAGGTGTTGCAAATGGTCTAAGGGTGTGGCTGATGTATGGAGATGCAAAAGTAGCCTGTGTGATTGGTATTACACTAGTTTTGACAATTGTACTTGCTAAAATAGTTGGTTGTATATTGCCGCTATTAGCTAAGAGGGTGAATCTAGATCCAGCTCTTATGGCTGCCCCATTGATTACAACAATTGTAGATACCAGTTCTATTTTTGTCTATTTTTTAGTGATCAGTCAAATATATAATCTGTAAAAGGAGAAGAAGTATGAAGGCGCAAGATATCGTTCAATTCATAGCAAATAAAGAATATAAACAACTAAAAAACTATATCAATACTATCCATGCAGTTGATATCGCAACTTATCTTGAAGATTTAGATGAGAAGCAAGTCTTGATTGTATTTCGACTCCTAGGGAAAGAGTTAGCAGCTGAAACCTTCACACATATGGATAATGAATCGAGAGAGAAGTTGGTCGGTGCATTAAACGAAGGTGAGATACGAGAAGTCATGGAAGAGATATATCTCGATGATGCAGTTGATATTATAGAAGATTTGCCAGCGAATGTAGTGGATCGGCTATTGGAAAACACTGAGGATGAAGTCCGCGTACGTATAAATGAGCTACTCAACTATCCGGAAGATAGTGCGGGTAGCATTATGACTGTTGAGTACATTGGTCTAAGCAAAGAGATGACAGTAAAGCAAGCGATTAAGAAAATCCGTCAAGTAGGGATTGACAAGGAAACTATATATACCTGTTATGTGACTGAGCGGAGACGATTGCAAGGTTACGTTGCTTTGAAAGACTTATTAGCTGCTTCGAATGAAGATTTGGTAGAAGAAGTTATGGATGAGAATGTGTTCTTTGTAGAGACTACAGATGATCAGGAAGATGTAGCTAAATTGACTAGAAAGTATGGATTATTTACGGTACCCGTTGTGGATAGAGAGCATTGCTTAGTCGGAATTATAACAGTAGATGATGCAATGAACGTCATAGAAGAGGAAATTACAGAGGACATTAATAAGATGGCAGCGATGCGTCCACTAGAAGACTCCTACTTTGAAACGAGTGTTTGGGAACATGCAAGAAACAGGTTGCCGTGGCTTTTGTTTCTTATGTTATCTGCAACAGTGACAGGGATGATATTGACAAGGTATGACAAGGTAACAAGTGTATTACCGATTGTGGTATCTTTTATACCTATGCTCATGGGAACAGGTGGGAACTGTGGCTCTCAAACAGCAACGATGGTCATTCGAGGACTAGCAGTAGATGAGATAAAATTTAGCGACTGGCTTAAGGTGTTATTTATAGAAATTCGAGTTGCACTAGGTGTTAGTGTTTTTCTATCTGTAATTAATGGACTACGAATTTATTTAATGTATCAAGATTTGTGGCTAGCGTCTATATTGAGTGTGACATTGATTGCTACGATAGTGATGGCAAAGATTATTGGTTGCCTTCTTCCTTTGGGAGCGGCAAAAATAAAATTAGATCCAGCAATAATGGCGTCTCCCCTTATTACTACAATAGTAGATTGCGGTTCCATTTTGATTTACTTTGTAATTATTACGTGGAGTAGTGCACGTATATTTTAGAAGCAAGTAATAAGTAATTATAAATTGACTAGCACAAAAAGTCTTGATTGTCAATAAAATAACAATATGTTTTTATTAAAAGACAAATATGCCCTTGTGAGTGTATAGGGTTTGGGGTATAATGACTCTATACGAGGTAGAGAAAGGAGTCCTGAAATGGGATTTATTGATGACATTAAGGCACGGGCTAAAAGCTGTGTAAAGACAATTGTATTAGCTGAAAGTGAAGATGAAAGAACATATCAAGCAGCAGAAGTGATTTTAAAAGAGGAAATTGCTAAAATTTACCTAATTGGTAGTCAAGAAGAGGTAGCTAAATTTAGCGATAAGTACGATGTGAGTAAAGCGACAATCATTGATCCAAAGACATATGAGAAGACTGAGAGCTATATTGATGCTCTAGTTGAGATTAGAAAGTCAAAAGGAATGACAAAAGAGCAAGCCTACGAGTTGCTTCATAGCAACTATTTATACTACGGTGTAATGATGGTAAAGCAAGGTGATGCCGATGGAATGGTATCAGGAGCCTGTCATTCGACAGCAGATGTACTTCGTCCAAGTCTACAGATTTTGAAGACAAAGCCAGGTACAAAGTTAGTATCTTCGTTCTTTGCAATGGAAGTTCCAGATTGCGACATGGGAGAGAATGGATTCTTTGTATTCTCAGATTGTGGATTAGAGCAAAATCCAGATGCAGAGAAGTTAGCAGCAATCGCTGGATCAGCAGCAGAATCATTTAGAGTATTAGCACAAGCAGAGCCAAAAGTAGCGATGCTTTCACACTCATCAATGGGAAGCGCGAAGCATCCTGATGTTGATAAAGTAGTTGAGGCTACAAGAATAGCAAAAGAATTATATCCAGAATTAGCGATTGACGGAGAGTTACAACTAGATGCGGCAATCGTACCAGAAATCGGAAAATCAAAAGCACCAAATAGTAAAGTAGCAGGGGAAGCAAACGTACTTGTATTCCCAGATTTAGATGCGGGAAATATTGGATACAAGCTTGTTCAAAGACTAGCGAAAGCTGAAGCGTACGGACCAATCACACAAGGGATTGCAAAGCCAGTGAATGACTTGTCACGTGGATGTAATGCGGATGATATCGTAGGAGCTGTAGCAATTACAGCTGTCCAAGCCCAATTATAAAAATAAGGAAATAATGAGCGGTTGTTCATGATTTAGAGGAGAGAGAATATGAATATTTTAGTAATTAACTGTGGTAGTTCATCACTTAAATTTCAGTTGATTAATTCAACGAGTGAGAATGTACTAGCAAAAGGTATCTGCGAAAGAATTGGAATTGATGGTCAATTTGTATACCAACCAGAAGACGGAGAGAAGATTAAGGCAACTAAAGATATGCCGACTCACAAGCAAGCAATTAAAGAAGTATTAGACGCTTTAGTGTCGAAAGAATGTGGAGTGATTGCATCTTTAGAAGAAATCGGAGCAGTAGGACATCGTGTAGTGCATGGTGGGGAGAAGTTTACAGATTCTGTGATCATTACAGATGAAATAATTTCTAATGTAGAAGCTTGTAATGACTTAGCACCACTTCATAACCCAGCAAATATTATCGGAATCAATGCATGTAAAGAATTAATGCCAAATGTAACAATGGTAGGTGTATTTGACACTGCATTTCATCAGACAATGCCTAGTGAAGCTTATATGTATGGACTTCCATATGAGTATTATGAGAAGCATGGCGTGAGAAAGTATGGTTTCCATGGAACAAGTCATAGCTTTGTATCTAAGAGAGTTTGTGAATTCCTAGGACAAGACCTTGAAAAGACAAAGACAATTGTATGCCACTTAGGTAATGGGTCAAGCATCTGTGCTGTCGATGGAGGGAAATCTGTAGATACTTCTATGGGGCTTACGCCACTCGAGGGAGTTGCAATGGGAACACGTTCAGGAGATATCGATCCTTCAATCATTGAATTCTTAATGAAAAAAGAAAATACAGACATCCATGGAGTTATGGATATCCTAAATAAAAAATCAGGAGTTTACGGAGTGTCTGGATTTATTTCAAGTGACTTTAGAGACTTAACAGATGAGTATCATGCAGGAAACAAAATGGCTGCACTAGCATTTGATGTGTTTTCATACCGCGTAGCTAAGTATATTGGAAGTTATGTAGCGGCTATGAATGGTGTAGATAATATCGTATTTACAGCAGGTGTAGGAGAGAACGATGAATTAGTACGTGAGAAGGTATCTTACTACTTGAAATATCTAGGAGTTGAGATTGATAAGGAAATCAATGACAACGGTAGAGGAAAAGAAATTGTGATTTCTAAGCCAGGATCAAAAGTGACTGTGGCAATTGTTCCAACGAATGAAGAGTTAGCAATTGCAAGAGAAACTGCAAGACTTGTAAAATAGTTTATAAAAAACAATTGACAAAAGACAGAATCGTGGTATAATACTTTAGGTGTGAATAGGAGTGTTTTATGGTAATAAATTTACTGAAGCTAATAGCGAAAGATGATGCTGATAAAGAGTTTCAAGTGGATCACGAAGCAAAAGAAATATTTGTTGGTAGTGATAAGTACAAAGTAGTAGGTTCGAAGGAGTTTACAATTCTTGTACATCATTATAAGAACCACGAAATAGCGATAAAAGGCGAGACTGAGGTTACCTTAGAATTTTTTTGTGACAGATGTTTAAAGCCTGTTAAAGATAGTATCGTTATTCAATTAGATAAAGAAGTAAATTTAGATGCTGAATTAGAAGACGACTACTCAATAGAACATAGTAATTATATCGACGGATATAATCTAGACATAGACAAATTGCTCTATAATGAGATTTTGATAGGATGGCCGATGAAGGTTCTATGTGATGCAGACTGTAAAGGTGTGTGTGGCATATGTGGTCAAAACCTAAACAAGGGAGTTTGTGACTGTGAAGATACAAATCTTGACCCTAGAATGTCAGTTATCCGTGATGTTTATAAGAATTTTAAGGAGGTGTAATCTATGTCAATCTGTCCAAAAAATAAATCTTCTAAAGCAAGAAGAGATAAGAGAAGAGCTAACTGGAAAATGAGTGCTCCAAACTTAACAAAATGTAGCAAATGTGGAGAATTAATGATGCCACACAGAGTTTGTAAAGCTTGTGGAAGCTACAACAAAAAAGAGATTATTGCTCAAGCATAATATCGACGATAAAAAACACAGAATTTATTCTGTGTTTTTTTGATACAGAAAACGAATGCTACTTTCTAGATAATAGGAAACTTCTCTTGCATTTTCGTAGGAATTTTAGTAAAATTGGAATGAGTAATTCTAGGAGGTAGAAAAGTGTCTGAGTATACAACAATAGCAGTAGACGCCATGGGAGGGGACAATGCACCTTATGAACTGGTAAAAGGAGCAGTTGAAGCTGTACAATCAACAAAAGATATACGTGTTGTACTGTTAGGAAAAGAAGATATTGTTAAAGAAGAATTAGCAAAATATGAGTATGACAATAGTCGAATAGATATTGTACACACTACAGAAGTGATAGAGACAGCTGAACCGCCAGTGGCTGCGATACGTGGAAAAAAAGACTCTTCTATCGTGGTAGGCATGAAGATGTTAAAAGAACAATCAGTAGATGGTTTTGTATCCGCAGGAAGTACAGGTGCTGTATTAGTTGGAGGACAAGCGATTGTCGGAAGGATAAAAGGGGTAGAAAGACCTGCATTACCAATTTTATTACCAACAAAGAAAGGTGCTACACTTTTAATAGATTGTGGAGCAAATGTGGACGCTAGATCTTCACACCTTCTTCAATTTGCAAAGATGGGTAGCATTTACGTAGAAAATATGCTTAATATCAAGTCGCCTAAAGTAGGAATTGTTAATAATGGAGCAGAAGAAGAAAAAGGTAATGCTTTAGTAAAAGAGACATTCCCACTACTAAAAGAATGTGCTGTTATCAACTTTGTAGGGAGCGTAGAAGGTAAAGATATACCAGCAGGAACTGCAGATGTCGTTGTATGTGAAGCATTTGTAGGGAACTGTATTTTAAAGACTTATGAAGGCGTTGGCTCAATGCTAATTGAATTGATAAAAGAGGGAATGATGAGTACATTCAGAAGTAAAATCGGTGCTCTATTAGTGAAGCCAGCACTTAAAAAGACCTTGAAAACTTTCGATATCAGCGAATATGGCGGTGCGCCTCTGCTTGGAATCAAGGGTATGATTGTAAAGAGTCATGGAAGTTCAAAATCTGCTGAAGTTAAAAACTCAGTAATTCAGTGTGCAACACTTAAAAGGCAAGAAATAATGAGAAAAATTGAAGAAAACATATAGTTTAGGAGGATGTTATGGAATTTGAAAAATTACAAGATATTATTGTTGATGTATTGAATGTAGAAAAAAATGATATTAAAATGGAGACTACTTTTGTGGATGAATTAGGGGCGGATTCATTGGACATTTTTCAAATAATAACAGGCATTGAAGATGAATTTGATATCGAGATTTCTACAGAAGATGCAGAAAAGATTGTAACGGTATCAGATGCAATTGAAAAAATTAGAAATGCAATAAATTAAAAGAGATAAGTATAAGAAATTATACTTATCATAAAGATAGAAAAGCCCTTATGGGCTTTTCTATCTTTATGGTAAGTGAGCGTACAAGAATATGTATTTATCGGAAAGTAGAATAAATGAGTAAACTGAAACAATTAGAAAATGATATACGATATAAATTTAAAGAAGTAGAACTGTTAAAGACATCACTTATGCATACCTCATATATAAATGAGATAGGGCAATCAAAAAAAGATTCAAATCAGAGACTGGAATTTTTAGGAGATGCTGTATTAGAACTATCCACACGAGAGTTTTTCTATAGGGAAAACCCAAATATGTCAGAAGGAGAGATGTCAAAGAGCAGAGCTTCAGTTGTATGCGAATCTTCATTAGCATCGTGTGCAAGAGAAATCCAGCTTGGAACATATATAAAATTAGGAAAAGGTGAAGAACAGATGGGTGGACGACACCGAGATTCGATACTATCGGATGCCTTTGAGGCTTTAATTGGTGCAATTTATCTTGATGGTGGTCTAGAAGAGGCGAGAAGATTCGTTCGAAGAGTTGTATTGAGTGATTTAGAAGAAAAGAAACTATTTTACGATAGCAAAACAATTTTGCAAGAGATAGTGCAGGCAAATTATGACGAAAAAATCACTTATATGTTAATCGGAGAATCGGGTCCAGATCATAGCAAAATGTTTGAGGTGGAAGTGAAGCTGGGCGAAGAATCACTAGGAACAGGTGCTGGTAAAACAAAAAAGGCAGCAGAGCAACAAGCAGCGTACATTGCAATTAAAGTGCTAAATAACAGATAGGAATGTGAAATATGTATTTAAAAAGTATAGAAGTACAAGGGTTTAAGTCTTTTGCAAATAAAATAACATTTGATTTCCACGAAGGTATCACTGGAATAGTTGGTCCTAATGGAAGTGGTAAAAGTAATGTGGCGGACGCAGTTCGTTGGGTACTTGGAGAACAAAGAGCTAAACAATTGCGTGGAGGCTCTATGCAAGATGTTATTTTTTCTGGTACAGAACTACGTAAGGCACTAAGTTATGCTTATGTTGCGATTACGCTTGATAATAGTGGTAAAGAATTACCAATTGATTATGAGGAAGTGACGATTGCTAGAAGGTTGTATCGTTCTGGTGAGAGCGAGTATTCAATTAATGGAACTCATTGCAGATTAAAAGATGTGAATGAGCTGTTTTATGATACTGGTATAGGAAAAGAAGGGTATTCCATCATTGGACAAGGGCAGATAGATCAGATATTAAGTGGTAAGCCAGAAGAGAGAAGAGAGCTTTTTGATGAGGCTGCCGGGATTGTAAAATATAAAAAACGTAAGAATCTATCATTGAAAAAGCTAGAAGCAGAAAAGCAGAACCTAGTCAGAGTGAATGATATTTTAAGTGAAATCGAAAAACAGGTTACACCATTAGAAAAGCAATCAAACATTGCTAAGGAGTATTTGAAGAAAAAAGATGAACTTAGAAAATTTGATATAAATATGTTTCTAATTGAGACAGCAAGAATAAAGAACGAGATATCTGAATTAGAGATGAAGGTTACAAATGCAGGTCATGAACTAAGTGAGATGGAGAAAAGTTTTGAGTCTCGCAAGGGTGAGTACAGTCTAGCCGAAGAAGAAATCGAGACTCTAGATGAATCATTAGAAGAGGCAAAGTCTAAGCTTAACAAGACTCATTTGTTAAAGCAGCAACTAAAAGGTAAGATAAATGTCTTGAAAGAGCAGATTAACACGCTTACAACTAGTGATGAGCATATGCGCAGTCGCTCCATGAGTATTCGTGAAGAAATTGCAAAGAGAAATGAAAATATCGATACATTAAATAACGAACTGAAAACTTTGAACACTGGACTGGACGAGGAGCGAAAAGATCAGGAATTATTAAGTGATAACCTGAAATCGAAGCAAGCTCTAATTCACGCCACAGCTCAAAAGGTCGATGAAGGTAAAGAAACGATTATCTCTTTACTAAACTCCAGAGGAACTACACGTACAAATGTACAGAGATACGAGATGATGTTAGAACAAAACCAGACGCGCAAGAAAACCCTTCTAGAGCGTTATAATGGATTAGATAAAGATAATCTTGAACTGAACGAGGAAAAGGAAGGGTACGAGAAGCAAAAAACAGCTATCCAGACACGGACTCAGATTTTTTTATCTACAATAAAAAGTGTAGAAAACGAAATCAGAAAGTTACAAGAACAGATTACTAACAGGTCAAATGAATTGCAAGAAGCGCAGAAAAGATACCACAGGGAAGGTTCTAGGCTTGAATCCCTAAAGAACATTACAGAGAGATATGACGGTTATGGAAATAGTATTCGTAGAGTAATGGAGAAAAAGGACGAAATCAAAGGATTATTAGGGGTTGTAGCTGATATTGTTAAAACTGAAAAAAAATATGAAGTAGCGGTGGAGACGGCTCTAGGTGGGAGCATTCAAAATATTGTTGCCGACACAGAAGAAACCGCAAAAAAAATGATTGCATATCTAAAGCAGAATAAATATGGAAGAGCAACCTTTCTACCATTAACAACTGTAAAGGGCAGTAAAGGAATTCATGCCCCAGAAGCACTAAAAGAAGAGGGGGTAATTGGTCTTGCAAGTGAATTGGTAACAGTAGAAGAGAGATATCAGTCACTAGCAGAGAGCATACTAGGAAGAACTATAGTAGTAGATCACATAGATAAGGGAATCCGTCTTGCAAAAAAATATAGACAATCTCTTAGAATTGTAACCTTGGAAGGTGATGTGTTAAATCCAGGTGGAGCAATGACAGGTGGAGCGTTTAAAAATTCTAGTAACTTATTAAGTAGACGTAGAGAAATTGAAGAGTTAGAAGATTCTGTAAAGAAACTTCGCATGGACATGAAAAATAACGCATCGATATTAGAGGAAGAGAAGAATCAGCGCACAAAGTTATATGCTCAGTTAGATGATGCAAAAAAAGAGTATCAAGGAATTACAGTTCAGTTGAATACAATTACTATGAACTTAGAGCAATCGACTGAAAAACTAAAAGCAAACGAAGAGCGCTATTTGAAAATCAAAGATGAAATAGCTGAAATCGATAAGCAAATCAAAGAGATTGAAAAAAATCGTCTTCAAATCAGTGGGGAACTATTACATTCAGAAGAGAGTGAAGCATCTCTAACAGAAGAAATAGAAAAATTGCAAAGCGAGTTGAACCGACTAAGAAGTGAAGAAAGTGCTGAACAAGCGAAGATTGATGGGATTCAGTTAAAGCTTGTGAGTTTTAGGCAACAGGTACAGTTTTCGAATGAAAATCTGATGAGAATTAAATTAGAGATTGAAGACTTTAATGCCGAATTAAAAGATTTAGAAGCAAACTCTAGCGAAGGCGAAAGAGAGATTCTTCAAAAAGAAGGAGAAATCAAAGAACTAGAGGAAGCTATAGATAAATCAAAAGATTTATTTGTAGAGCTAGAGGACGAGGTAAAAGAAAATACAGAGAAGAAAGCTGAATTAGTTAAGACTCATAAGATTATTTTGGAAAAGAGAGAAGAGTTGTCAAAAAATATGGCAGAACTTGATAAAGAGATTTTCCGCCTTAATAACAAGAGAGAAGGTTGTGAAGAATCCTTAGAGAAAAACATTTTCTATATGTGGGAAGAATATGAGTTGACCTATAATCACGCTCTAGAGCTTAAAGATCCAGAATTAGTAGATTTGTCATACATTAAATCCCAATCGCAAACATTGAAAAGTGAAATAAAAGCACTTGGAGCAGTCAATGTAAATGCAATTGAAGACTTCAAAAACATGTCGGAACGATATATTTTCTTAAAAACACAGCGAGATGATCTATTAGAAGCAGAAGCTACTTTGATTCAAATTATTGAAGAGTTGGATATAGCGATGAGAGAGCAGTTTCAGTCTCAGTTTGCTCTAATACGAACCGAGTATGATAAGGTGTTCAAACAACTCTTTGGAGGTGGAAAAGGAACCCTTGAAATCAACGAAGATGAAGATATTTTAGAAGCAGGGATTAAAATTATCGCTCAGCCACCAGGGAAGAAATTGCAAAATATGATGCAGTTGTCAGGAGGCGAAAAAGCGTTGACAGCTATTTCATTATTGTTTGCGATTCAAAACCTAAAGCCTTCTCCGTTTTGTCTTCTGGATGAGATTGAGGCGGCATTGGATGATTCGAACGTTGTAAGATTTGCAAAATACTTACATAAGCTTACAAAACATACACAGTTCATAGTCATTACGCATAGAAGAGGAACAATGACAAGTTCTGATAGACTGTATGGTATTACAATGCAAGAAAAAGGTGTATCTACGCTGGTATCAGTAGATTTACTTGAGAGTGAAATAAAATAGGGAGGTAGAAGTAGAAATGAATTTTTTTCAGAAATTAGTATCAGGTTTATCAAAGACTAGAAACAACATTGTCTCAGGGATGAATAGTATTTTCTCAGGATTTTCTAATATTGATGATGAGTTTTACGAAGAGTTGGAAGAAACATTAATAATGGGCGACATTGGTGTGAAAGCAACGATGGATATCATTGAGAACCTAAAAAAAGAAGTGAAGAAACAAGGAATTAAAGAACCGGAGGATTGCAGGCAAATTGTAATCGATAGCATCAAAGAGCAGATGGATGTGGGCGAGACTGCTTATGAATTTGAAACTAAACGTTCTGTAGTTTTAGTTGTTGGTGTAAATGGAGTAGGTAAGACTACAACAGTAGGAAAATTAGCTGGTAAATTCAAAAATGAAGGAAAGCGAGTTGTCTTAGCTGCTGCAGATACATTTAGAGCAGCGGCAGGTGAACAACTAGCTGAATGGGCAAATAGAGCAAGTGTGGATTTGATCGGAGGTCAAGAAGGTTCAGATCCAGCATCAGTGGTTTATGATGCTGTACAAGCATCTATTTCAAGAAAAGCTGACATTCTTTTATGTGATACGGCAGGAAGGTTGCATAATAAAAAGAATTTGATGGAAGAATTGCGTAAAATCAGCAAAATATTGGATAGAGATTACATAGATGCTCATAAAGAAACGTTAGTTGTTCTAGATGCGACCACAGGGCAAAATGCATTAGCTCAAGCAAGAGAGTTCAATGAGATAGCAGATATAAGCGGTGTTATTTTGACGAAAATGGATGGTACAGCAAAGGGTGGTATTGCAGTTGCAATTCAAGCTGAGTTAGGTGTACCGGTTAAGTATATCGGTATAGGAGAGACTATTGACGATTTAGAAAAGTTTAACTCAGATGAGTTTGTAAACGCGTTGTTTTACACAGGAGAATAGGGGGAACAATTATGTTAACAATAGAAAAGTTTGAAGAGGCAACGGAGATTGTTCAAAAGATTACGAATAGAACAAAGCTGATCTATAGCGAGTATTACAGTAATTTATCAGGGGCGAAAGTCTATCTAAAGCCTGAGAATATGCAATATACGGGAGCATATAAAGTAAGAGGTGCTTATTATAAGATTAGCAGAATGAGTGAAGAAGAAAGAGAAAAAGGTCTGATAGCTGCGTCAGCAGGAAACCATGCTCAAGGAGTTGCATATGCTGCGAAGGCTTATGGTTGTAAAGCGACTATTGTCATGCCAACAGTAACTCCTCTGATTAAAGTGAATCGTACAAAGAGCTATGGTGCAGATGTAATCCTACATGGTGATGTGTATGATGACGCGTGCAAAAAGGCCATCGAGATGGCAGAGGAGCAAGGCCTTACATTTGTGCATCCATTCGATGACTTAGATATTGCAACTGGTCAGGGAACCATTACAATGGAGATTATACAAGAACTTCCAACAGTGGATTATATTTTAGTGCCAATTGGTGGTGGCGGATTAATTACAGGTGTAGCAACACTTGCTAAAATGTTAAACCCTAAAATCAAAATCATAGGTGTAGAGCCAGAAGAAGCAGCAAGTATGAAAGAGTCATTAAAAGCAGGAGAAATTCTAACACTAGAATCAGCAAATACAATAGCTGATGGTACTGCTGTAAAAACGGTTGGAACGAAAAATTTCCCATATGTTCAAAAAAACGTAGATAGTATCGTGACTGTCGCAGATGATGAGTTGATAGAGGCTTTTCTGGATATGGTAGAAAACCATAAAATGATAGTAGAAAATAGTGGATTGCTTACAGTAGCTGCACTAAAACACTTAGATATCAAAGGGAAGAAAGTAGTTTCTATTCTAAGTGGCGGAAACATGGATGTAATTACTATGTCGTCTATTGTCCAACATGGTTTGATTCAAAGAGATCGAATCTTTTCTGTATCAGTATTACTTCCTGACAAGCCGGGAGAACTTGTAAAAGTTGCTTCAACTATTGCAGCTGAACAAGGAAATGTAATCAAACTTGATCACAATCAGTTTGTTAATATAAATAGAACTACAGCAGTGGAACTAAGGATAACACTTGAGGCATTTGGAACTGAGCATAAACATCAAATACTAAATGCACTAACTGAAGCAGGATATAAACCAAAAGAAATCCGTGCAAAATTATAATTCTAACAACCGATTTAAAGGAGGACAAGATGAGCAAAATTAAAATGTTAAACCCAATTGTAGAGATGGATGGAGATGAAATGACAAGGATACTGTGGACAATGATAAAGGATGAACTATTGAATCCATTTATCGAACTTAATACAGAATACTATGATTTAGGTCTCGAATATAGAAATGAAACAGATGATCAAGTTACAATTGATTCTGCAATGGCGACTAAGAAACATAAGGTTGCAGTGAAGTGCGCTACAATTACGCCAAATGCAGCCCGTATGGATGAGTATGACCTTAAGGAGATGTGGAAGAGTCCTAATGGAACAATTCGTGCTATTCTAGATGGAACAGTATTTCGTGCTCCAATCGTTGTAAAAGGAATCGAACCATGTGTGAAGAATTGGAAACAGCCAATCACAATTGCCCGTCATGCTTACGGTGACGTATATAAAGGAACTGAAATGAAAATTCCTCAAGCAGGAAAAGTTGAATTACTTTATACAACAGAAGATGGCGTAGAGACAAAAGCATTAGTGCACGAATTTAATGGATCAGGAATTGTACAAGGTGTACATAATATAGATTCCTCGATTGATAGTTTTGCAAGAAGTTGTTTTACATACGCGCTTGATACGAAGCAAGACTTATGGTTTGCTACGAAAGATACTATTTCGAAACAGTACGATCATCATTTCAAAGATAGATTCCAAGAGATTTATGATAATGAGTTCGATGGGGTGTTCAAAGAAGCTGGTATTGAATATTTTTATACGCTAATCGATGATGCTGTAGCGAGGGTAATGAAATCAGAAGGTGGTTATATCTGGGCTTGTAAAAACTATGATGGGGATGTTATGAGCGATATGGTATCATCTGCATTTGGCTCACTTGCAATGATGACATCGGTACTTGTTTCTCCAGAAGGGTATTACGAATATGAAGCAGCACACGGAACAGTGCAGAGACATTATTATAAGCATTTAAAAGGGGAAGAAACTTCGACAAACTCTGTTGCAACAATTTTTGCGTGGACTGGAGCTCTAAGAAAAAGAGGCGAATTAGACGGAAGTAAGGAATTGATAGATTTTGCAGATAAGTTAGAAAGAGCTACAGTAGATACTATAGAGTCAGGTAAGATGACAAAAGACTTAGCGTTAATTACATCTATTGAAAACCCTACGGTTCTAAATAGCGAAGGATTTATCAAAGCAATTAGAGAATTATTATAATTGGAATATAAAAACACTATGATTTCGGTATGTGAAAATCATAGTGTTTTTTACTTATTCTTTTAGATTAAAATCGCTCACTAGCCCACTCATATTTATAGCATATGAATTTAAATTTTGACTAATGCTTGCACTTTCATTACTGTTTTGTTTGTTGGATTCAACAACTTGATTAATCTGATTAACTTCACATTGTATGTGCTCAATAGAGAGGTTTTGCTTTTTGTTTGATTCGCTTATACTATCTATTGATTGTAAAATTCCCTCCGTACTTTGCATTACGGATACTAGTGCATTTGCTACACCATTAGCTATTTTCTCACCGTTTACAATAGAGTTAACGGAGTTTTCGATTAAGGTAGCTGTCTGCTTTGCAGCAATGCTACTCTTACCAGCAAGATTTCTTACTTCATCAGCGACTACCGAGAATCCCTTTCCAGCTTCTCCAGCTCGAGCTGCTTCTACAGCTGCATTTAACGCTAAGATGTTTGTCTGGAACGAAATATCTTCAATCGTAGTTATGATTCGTTGAATCTCTTGCGAGGAAGCGGTGATATCGCTCATCGCAGTCATCATCTCCTTTATCCTTAAATCGATTTCATCCATATCAGCGCTTGCTTTATCAGCTAATTCAACGGAATGCTGAGAGTTTTTAGAGTTGTCTTCAATTTCTTTAGTGATATCATTTAGTAGTATTGAAAGTTCTCCGAGGGATGTAGCTTGTTGTTTTACTCCGCTATCTAATGTACTTGCATTGGAGAAAATTGAAGCAGACTCTGAATGCACATTAGTTGCAGTGTGCTTGATATCGAGTAAAACATCATTCGTGGAACGAACCATAGAATCCAAACTGATAGAAAGTGTATCTTTATCTGATTTAATAGGCACATCTACTTTATAATTTTTATTTGCTATAGAATTTGCGATTTCAGAATACTGGACAAACATCTTTGTAAGATTATCCATTTCAGTAGCAATTAATCCGATCTCGTCCTTACTAAATAGTTCATCAGGAATATCAGTAGTGGTATCCCCAGTCGTAACAATATGTGAGACTGCATCCTGAAGTTTAACAAGCTTTTCAGACATTGTAAGTTCATAGATTCGTACAATACCTACCAATATAAGAATTACGGTTAATGAAATGATAAGAATTACAATAATAACAATAGTGAAAGTAGAATTATTATTATGTAGCGCTTCATCAATTAAAAGAGTTTCATCCTCCAAAAATGTTGACATACTATCAAAAAAATCGTTGGCAACAGGTGTTACACTGCGAAGGGCCGCAAGTGCAGCCTCGTCATCACCGCTGTTGTTCTTGATATCAGCAGATAATATCATACTTTCCTTATACTGATTTTTTAAATCGACAATTTCGGCAAATATAGAGGCTTTTTCGCCACTTAATGAATCATAAAACTCATACATTAGGAGGTCTAAAGTGTTAAAATATTCTAAATAGTTATCATAAAGTTCCATCCGTGCATCTTCGTCATCTTGTAATAAAATATCACGCCCTGTAACACGACACATATACATTGTTTCAATTATGTTATTGAGCGCCTCGGTGTTTCCTACGTTTTGTGTAAAAATAGTCTGCGATGCGGAATTGACCGTCCAAAGTGCAAGTACGGATATCAAGCTCATCGCAAGTACTAATATAATGGTAACTACTTTTGTAGGCATTAACTTTCTACGCATAGGCGTATCTTTTAGCCAGTTTCGATATGAGTTAATCAATTTCTTTTACCTCCGAGTATTTGTTATTATTTTGTGGCAGTTGGTTTAACAAAAGCGCAATAGAAGATTCGAGATTTTCATTTTTTACAAAGACTGTGGTAGGTGTTTCTAAATGCACAGATGTAAAGTTCCAGATTGCTTTAATTCCACTTCTTATCAGTATATCAGTAACTGTTTGAGCTTCAGAAGGTGGTACGGTAAGAATTGCAATTCTGATATGCATACGCATACATAAATTAGGTAACATTTGTACTGGAAGTATATGGATTCCACAATCGGTGATGCCGTGTTTGCTCTCGTCATTGTCAAATCCAGAAATGATATGGATACCAGCGGTACGAAAACCAGGATAGGACAAAAGTGCAGTTCCCATCTTTCCGGCACCGATTAAGATTGCATCATTAATATTGTCGTAACCCAAGGCGTGTTCAATATCTTTTATGAGCTGCACAGTTTCAAATCCTTTTTTGGGTCGTCCATTACAGCTTATGGAAGATAAGTCCTTTCGAACTTGTATCTCGCTTAAGAGCAATTCACTTGCAATTTTTCCAGCAGAGATGTATGGAAGGGTATTAATGTCTAATTGTTTGATGAAATTTAAATAGATGGGAAGCCTAGTAAGCGTTGGTTGTGGAATCACTTTCATCATGGTTTACCACCTAGGTTTACAAATAAATTATCAAATGCAATTCGCTTTGTCCCATCAGCAACATAGATAATACCACATCGCTTGAATTTATTTTTAAGTATCAAATGCTGCATAGTTTTGTTATCAGGGTGAGTGTCGATTCGTATGTAATTACATTGGTTTTTCGAAAAATCAAGACATAGTTCAAAGACTCCTTTTAGTTTTCCGTTACTAGCAATTCTATGAATAACTCCATAATCGTAATCGTGATTCCAATTCCCATCTTCAATGCGTAAATAAGTAGGATCGATACCAAGTGCAAGAACGAAAACAGCACAGATTTCGTCTTCGAACAAAATGACATAAAGTTGTTTTTTTTCAATGTCTGATTTTAACAATTCGATACTAGGGTAATTCTTATTCCATTGGTTTAAGTTGCCGTTATCGTACATATATACTCTCGCTCTTTCGTAGATCGTAAGTATTGCATCTAAATCTTCAAGTGTGGCTAGTCTAGTCATAATGTGCTCCTTTTTAATATATATTAGTGATGCTTCATGATTTATATGAAATTCTTTTTATATTTTCTCTAGCAAATACCTCATAAATTACCTTAATTCTACTGAAAAATACAATTGTTGTCAAGAACTCTGAAGCTTTATAAAATACAAATATAAAGTGAAAAAATAAAAAAGTTGTCGAAAGATTGTTAGAGAATATTCTTGACTTAATTAGTATTGTATATATAATAAGAATAAAGAGGAGTGGTGCTGTCGTGTAGAGAAGGAGGTTATGGTGAGACAGTTAAACGTAGCAATTGCTGACGACAATGAGAAGATGTTGGACTTACTTGGCGAAATTATTGAGAAGGATAAAGACTTAACTCTTGTCGGAAGTGCTAATAATGGTGAAGATATGTGTCAAATCATTAGAAGCAAACAGCCAGATGTTGTATTACTGGATTTAATTATGCCTCGAATGGATGGTTTATCCGTTATGGACAGTGTGCAACAAGACGAGAATCTAAAGAAACAGCCAGATTTTATCGTAATTACTGCAGTAGGGCAGGAAAGTATAACTGAAGATGCTTTCAAAAAAGGTGCAAATTATTACATTATGAAGCCATTTAATAATGAGATGATTTTGAATCGGATTAAAAGTGTTAGCCAGATATACAAGATGCCAAGTAAAATGGTCCCATCATGTACCGCAGATGAAGTAAACGAGATACAGCTAGAAGAGTATGTGACAAATATGTTACACGAAATTGGAATACCAGCCCATATCAAAGGGTATCATTATTTGAGAGATTCAATTTTGATGTCTGTTGAAGATATGGATGTATTGAATGCAATTACAAAGGTTTTATATCCAACAGTAGCAAAAAAGAACCAAACTACGGCAAGTAGAGTGGAAAGAGCAATTCGCCACGCGATAGAAGTTGCTTGGAGCAGAGGGAAATTAGATACAATAGAAGAGCTCTTTGGTTATACAGTAAACAATGGGAAAGGAAAGCCTACAAACTCAGAATTTATTGCGTTAATTGCAGATACAATACGATTAAAATTTAAAAAAAGATAGAAAGTACTTATCAAGCCGCCAAATATGAGGTATAATAGTCATGTTGTTTATTTAGTATTGATTACATAAGGAGGATATAACATTGAGAAATATACTATTTGTAGCTTCAGAATCTGTACCATTTATTAAGACGGGTGGCCTAGCGGATGTTGTTGGAGCATTACCGAAATATTTTGATAAGGAAAAGTATGATGTAAGAGTTGTGTTACCAAAGTATTTATGTATGAAAGATGAATTTGCAGAAACATTGCAGTATAAGACACATTTCTATATGGAATTAGCATGGAGGAGTCAGTACGTAGGAATCCTAGAAACTAAGCTAGATGGAATTACCTTTTATTTTGTTGATAATCAGTACTATTTTGGAGGTTATCAGCCATATGGGAGCACTTATGAAGATATTGAGAAATTTGCATTTTTTTCAAGAGCAGCACTAAGTATGTTACCAATCATTGATTTTAAGCCAGATATTATTCACTGTCACGATTGGCAGTCAGGATTGGTACCAATTTATTTGGACAACTTCCGATTTGGTGGAGAGTTTTATAGAGACATTAAATCGGTTATAACCATACATAATTTAAAATTCCAGGGAATCTGGGATACAAAGACAATACAAGATATTACAGGATTACCAGATTATTATTTTACACCAGACAAGTTAGAGGCGTTTGAAGATGCTAACTACCTAAAGGGTGGCATTGTTTATTCAGACATGGTGACAACAGTAAGTGCCTCTTACGCAGAAGAAATTAAGACACCGTTTTATGGCGAGAAGTTAGACGGCTTGATGAGTGCGAGAAGTAATGTATTAAGAGGAATTGTAAATGGGATTGATTATGATATTTATAATCCTGAAAACGACAGTCAAATATATAAAAACTTTACAGTCGATACATTTAGAAGAACAAAGTTTAAAAACAAAACAGCATTGCAAGAAGAGCTTGGGTTGACGGTTGATAAACAGACAATGATGATAGGTATTGTGTCAAGATTAACGGATCAAAAAGGATTTGATTTGATTGCGTGTGTGCTAGACGAATTATGCCAAGATAATATTCAATTAGTAGTTCTTGGGACAGGGGAAGAGCGTTATGAAAATATGTTTAGACATTTCGCTTGGAAATACCCTGACCGAGTATCCGCGAATATTTATTATTCAGAAGAGATGTCGCACAAGATTTATGCATCATGTGATGCGTTCTTAATGCCATCTTTATTTGAACCTTGCGGTCTGAGTCAGTTGATGAGCCTAAGATATGGAACACTACCAATTGTTAGAGAAACCGGTGGTTTAAAAGATACAGTGAAGCCTTATGACGAGTACAATAAAGAAGGAACTGGTTTTAGTTTTGCGAATTATAATGCACATGAGATGCTAGAGGTAGTAAGATATGCAGAGCATACCTTCTATAACAAAAAGCGTGACTGGAATAAGATTGTAGAAAGGGCTATGATGGAAGATTTTTCATGGAGTAGATCAGCCCTAGAGTACGAAGCATTATATGAGAATCTTTAGACTGTTGAAAATCTACGAAGTGTGTGTTATATTAGAGTAAGTAGTAGATATTTCCACTAGGGAGGTTAGAGTATGGAATTTTTAGCAAGTGTGATCGAAACCATTATACAGGCTGCATTAATTGGAGCTGTCGCCGTAGGCGGAGTTTTTATTGGGAAAAATTTAAGAGCTAAGAAGAATGCGAAGATTGCAATGGAGACACAAAAAGAAAAAAACGCTGAGTAATATATTTGAATATTATGGAGTGGACAACTGTGTTCACTCCATTTTTTTAGGAGGAAAAGATTAAAATGAAGCAGTACGGTGTAAATGAATTGAGAAGAATGTTTTTGGAATACTTTGAGGAGAAACAACATCTAGTTATGAAAAGTTTTTCACTAGTTCCTTACAATGATAAAAGTTTATTATTGATTAATTCAGGGATGGCCCCATTAAAGCCATATTTTACAGGTCAGGAGACACCTCCGAGCAAACGTGTTGCTACTTGTCAAAAATGTATTAGAACAGGTGATATTGAGAATGTTGGAAAAACAGCAAGACATGGAACATTTTTTGAGATGCTTGGAAATTTTTCCTTTGGAGATTATTTTAAACGCGAATCTATAGAGTGGACTTGGGAGTTTTTGACAAAAGTAGTAGGTATCGACGAAAATCTCCTATACCCATCTGTATACTTAGAAGACGATGAAGCATTTGACATCTGGAACAAGGAGATAGGAGTAGAAAAAGAACGTATTTTTCGTTTTGGAAAAGAAGATAATTTCTGGGAGCATGGGGCTGGACCTTGTGGACCTTGCTCAGAAGTGTATTTTGACAGAGGAGAAAAGTACGGTTGCGATAATCCGGATTGTACAGTTGGTTGCGAATGTGATAGATACATGGAAGTATGGAACAATGTATTTACACAATTTAATAGTGACGGGAACGATAACTATACAGAACTAGAGCAAAAAAATATTGATACAGGTATGGGCCTTGAAAGACTTGCTACAGTAGTACAAGATGTAGAGTCAATCTTTGATGTAGATACTATTAAATCTTTACGCGAAGCGGTATGTAAAACTGCAAAAGTATCTTATAAGCAAGATGAGACAACTGATGTTTCAATCCGTGTAATCACAGATCACATTCGTTCGGTTACGTTTATGATATCTGACGGAATCATGCCATCTAATGAAGGTAGAGGGTATGTGCTTAGAAGACTGCTTAGAAGAGCTTGCAGACATGGAAGATTATTGAGTATAGAAGGACATTTTCTAACAAGATTAGCTGAGGTTGTAATCGAAAGCTCTAAAGATGGATATCCTGAATTAGAAGAGAAGAAAGAGTTCATCTTCAATGTTATACAAAAAGAAGAAGAGCAATTCAACAAAACAATTGACCAGGGACTTGGGATTTTAACAGAAATGCTAATAGTAATGAAAGAGAAGAGTGAGACAGTTTTAAAAGGTAGTGATGCTTTTAAATTATATGATACTTACGGCTTCCCAATTGATTTAACTAGAGAAATCTTAGAAGAGTCTGGATGCGCAGTGGATGATAAAGGATTCGAAGAAGCAATGGATGTGCAGAGAAAGACTGCGCGAGAGGCAAGAGAAACTACAAATTATATGGGAGCTGATATTACAGTATATGAATCTATCGATACAGATATTACTTCAGAGTTTGTGGGATATGATTCTCTTAAGTCAAACTCCGAAATATCAGTATTAACGACAGAGACTGAATTAGTAGATTGTTTAGAAGAAGGTGTTCAGGGTACTATCATTGTAAACAAAACTCCATTCTACGCTACAAGTGGTGGACAAGAAGCTGATACTGGTATTATTGAAACTGAAAATGGTTCTTTTGAAGTAAAAGATACAATTAAGCTATTAGGTGGAAAAATCGGACATGTAGGACAAGTGGTGAAAGGGTCTTTTTCTAAAGGCGAAGAGGTCACTTTAGTTGTTGATGAAAGAAAACGAAGCCTTTCTGCACGAAATCACAGTGCTACACATTTATTACAAAAAGCTTTGAAAATCGTTCTGGGTAACCATATCGAACAAGCTGGATCGAATGTAAATGATCAAAGATTGCGATTTGACTTTACTCATTTTTCAGCATTGACATCGGAAGAGATTCAAAAAGTTGAAGAGTTGGTAAATGACCAAATTAGTAATTCTCTTTCGGTGGAAGCAATGTTGATGCCGATTGAAGAAGCTAGAAAGACAGGAGCAGCGGCACTGTTTGGTGAGAAGTATGGTGATATTGTACGTGTAGTCAAAATGGGGGAATTTTCTAGCGAATTCTGTGGTGGTACACACATTTCAAATACAGGAAGCATCTCTGCGTTCAAGATTTTATCGGAGACAGGAGTTGCAGCTGGTGTTAGAAGAATTGAAGCTTTGACATCAGAAGGTTTGATGAAATACTATGCTGAAGTAGAAAAGAAATTAACAGCATCTTCTAAGATTGTTAAATCTACTCCAGATAAATTAGAAGAGAAATTAGCGTCTCTGATGCAAGAGTTAAAAGCACTACAAAGTGAAAATGATAGCCTGAAGAGTAAGGTGGCTCAAGCATCAGCAGGTGAAGTGCTTAATAAAACAGAAGAGGTGGACGGAATAAAATTCCTTGCCTTTGCCGTTGATAATGTGGATATGAACGGATTGAGAGAGCTTGGAGATTCTATGAAGGACAAACTAGGAGAAGGTGTTGTTGTTATCGCTTCTAAAGTAGATGATAAAGTAAATCTTTTAGTAGTGGCTACAGATGAAGCACAAAAACGCGGTGCCCATGCAGGAAATTTAATCAAATCAATTGCTAAATGTGTTGGTGGTGGTGGCGGTGGTCGCCCTAATATGGCACAAGCTGGAGGTAAGAACCCAGCTGGAATTGAAGATGCTTTAAAGAGTGCAAAAACAGCCTTGTGTGAACAAATTAGCGAAAAGTAAAAATAAGTATTGACGAATAGGACAAAAAAGATTATAATTCTATGTAGTGCAGAAAATATACCCGATCAGTCGTATGGTGCACAATATAGGACTGGAGGGGAGGTTAGGTGTGAGACTATGTCAAATGTAATCGTAAAAGAAAACGAAACGTTAGATAGTGCTTTACGCAGATTCAAAAGAAACTGTGCGAAAGCAGGAATCCAACAAGAGATTCGCAAAAGAGAACATTACGAAAAGCCAAGCGTAAGACGTAAGAAGAAATCAGAAGCGGCTAGAAAACGTAAGTTCAACTAATAAACAGGTAATAGTTTATTGGAATATAATTTACTTAAAGTAAGGAGGTGTATGTGAATACACTTCCTTTTCTTTATTATAAATTAGCAACTAAATGATGTATATTTCTAGAACTCGGCTCGTAAGATATAATATATTTTAATCTGAGGAGTTGTTATGAGAGCGATTCAAAAAGCAGTTCTACGCATTGGGTTATCAATACTGATTGTATTGCCAAATGGAAATGTACGTGCAGAAGAGGTTGCAGTTGATGCTCCTTCCGTTGTATTGGTGGAGAGCACTACGGGGCAGGTGATATATGCAAAGAATGAAAATGAAGTGTTGCCACCTGCGAGTGTTACAAAGATAATGACGCTACTATTGATATTTGAGGCATTAGATAGTGGCGAAATCCTTTTGACAGATGAGGTGGTTACATCAGAGAACGCAGCTTCAATGGGTGGTTCGCAAGTATTTTTAGAACAAGGGGAAGTGCAAACAGTGGATACAATGATACGATGTATTGCAGTAGCCTCAGCAAATGATGCTAGCGTTGCTATGGCGGAACACATTGCTGGTACAGAAGAAGAGTTTGTAAAGAAGATGAATGAGAAAGCTAACGACTTAGGTATGGAAAATACAGTTTTTAAAAATTGCAACGGGTTAGATGCTGAAGGTCACGCTACAACAGCCTATGACATAGCACTTATGTCAAGAGAATTAATGAATAATCATCCAGTTATCGAAGAGTATACTACGATATGGATGGAGAATATTACACATACAACAAGCAGTGGGACATCAGAATTCGGATTAACAAACACTAATAAGTTAGTAAGAAATTATCCATATACAACTGGACTAAAAACAGGTTCTACTAGCCAAGCGAAATTCTGCATATCAGCAACGGCTTCGAAGGACGGTGTGGGTCTTATTGCGGTAATAATGGCGGCATCGGATAGTACATCAAGAAATAATGATGCAATAGCTCTCTTCAATTATGGTTTTGCAAATTGTCAAGTCTACAAGGACGAAGAAGAACAATTTTTTGAGGAAGTCTCTGTATCTAGAGGTGTAGATCCATACGCATCAGGTGAAATTAAAGAGGTGTTTCGTTATGTAGACGTAACAGGTGCTGACATCAACAATATAGAACGAAGTGTTAAATATAATGATTTAGAAGCTCCTATAGAAAAAGGAGATGTATTAGGAACTGCTACATATGAGTTAGAGGGCGAAAAAATTGGAGAAGTTGATATCGTTGCAAGAGAAGATATAGAGAAAATGAAATATAGGCACAGTCTATTAAATGCAATAGAGTCATATTTATTGTAGTTAAAAAAGATAGGTGAGGAAAATGAAGAGATACAAAATTACTCGTTATAATATAAAATCAAAAAAATTGAATCAATTAAATGAACCCCTGAAAATAGTATTTCTAAGCGATTTACATGGTAAAGAATATGATGAAAACAATCAATCACTTTTTTGCGCTATAAAAAAAGAACAACCAGACTACATTTTCGTTGGTGGTGATATGATTATTGGAAAAAGAAACCACAATATGAAGCCAACTCTTGAGTTTATTGGAAAATTAATGACTATCGCACCTGTAATATATGCGAATGGGAACCATGAACAAAGGATGAAAGAGCTACCACATCGATTTTCTAATAAATTTGAAATCTTGAAAAGTGCATTGGATAAATATCGCATAAGGAGAATAGAAAACCAGTTCTTTGACATAGATGATGATAAAAAAATCATAAGGGTGACAGGTATAGAAATACCATCCAAATATTACGATAAAATGATGAAAGAAAAGATGACAGATTCAGAGATGTTAACTTGTGTAGGAAAATGCAATCAGGAGAAATACAATATTTTATTGGCACATAATCCAGCGCATATGGATGCGTATGTAAAATGGGGAGCTGATCTTGTATTGTCAGGCCATTTTCACGGTGGTATTATACGGCTACCATTTCTAGGAGGATTAATAAGTCCTCAAGGGAAGCTGTTTCCTAAGCACACAGGAGGCAGATATAAAGAAGGAGGTACAGATATTGTTGTAAGTGCTGGGTTAGGAGAACATACAGTGAAAATCAGATTTTGCAATCAACCTGAATTGATCATATTGCGTCTAAGTGGTGAAAAATAACTTGAAAATTGACTGAAATACGATTATAATGCATGTTGTATAAGATCGAAATAATTGAGGTGAATAATGGGAATTCCAGTAAAATTAGAAGTGTTCGAAGGTCCATTGGATCTGTTGTTACACTTAATTGATAAAAACAAAATAGATATCTACGATATTCCGATTGTTCTAATCACAGAGCAATATATGATTTACATCAAGCAGATGGAAAAACGAGATTTAAACGTCATGAGTGAGTTTCTTCTTATGGCAGCAACACTTCTTGATATTAAGTGTAGAATGCTATTACCAAAGGAAGTGGATGAAGATGGCGTAGAGGAAGATCCAAGAGAAGAATTGGTTCGCCAACTCCTAGAGTACAAGATGTATAAGCACATGGCAAATGAGTTGAAAGATAAAGAGATGAACGGATTGAACATGTTTTATCGTAAGCCGAGTATTCCAGATGAGATTAAGGAGTATGAAGCTCCTGTAGATTTAGAGCAATTGTTAGAAGGCGTATCGATGCATCAGTTAAATACTGTGTTTAAAGAAGTAATGAAACGCACGAATGATAAGTTGGATCCGATTCGTAGTAAGTTTGGGAAAATTGAAAAAGAAGAAGTTACCTTAGATGAAAAATTAGATTACGTTGAAGAGTATACGAAGCTACATAGTAAATTCAGTTTTAGACAATTATTAGAGAATCAAAAGAGTAGAATGCATATTGTCGTGACATTCCTAGCTATTTTAGAAATGATGAAATCAGGAAAGATTAGAGTATTGCAGCACAGCGTATATGATGAAATCATGATACAAGTTGCATAATAGAAGAGGTTATAGGTGAGAATTAATCAAATGGAAAGTATAATTGAGTCGATATTATTTACAATAGGTGAAGCGGTAGAGTTAGAAAAGATAGCAAATGTGCTAGAGCAAGATGAGCAAACTACGAAGAAATTGATTCGGAACATGATGGATAAATATGAGAGTGAAGATAGAGGAATTAAAATTATAGAGCTTGATAATGCTTATCAGATGTGCACAAAAAAAGAAAATTATGATTACTTAATAAAACTTGTAAAGCAACCCAAAAGGCATATCATTACAGATGTTATGATGGAGACTCTTTCTATTGTTGCGTATAAGCAGCCAGTAACGAAACTTGAAATAGAAAAGATTCGAGGGGTTAAATCAGACCATGCTGTCAATAAATTGGTAGAATATGGTTTAATAGAGGAAGCGGGGCGATTAAATGCACCTGGTCGTCCACACCTATTTGGAACGACGGAAGAATTTTTAAGAAGGTTTGGAATGCCTTCTATTACAGAATTACCAATTATCAATCAGGAACAAATTGAAGAATTTCGAAGTGAAGCGACACAGGAGATTCAATTAAAACTAGATGTGTAAAGGAAATAATTATGAAAAAGGTTCTGCTTTTTATTATTCTAATGATTAGTAGCCTTTCGTTAAAGGTAGATGCAAACGAAGAGCCTAGTGAACTGTACGCCCAATCAGCGATATTAATGGATGCTGATTCTGGGCGTATTTTATTTGAGAAAAATGGAGAAGAAATAATGGCGAACGCAAGTACCACTAAAATACTGACTGCTATTCTAGCGCTAGAACTAGGTGACTTATCATCAGTAGTAACAGTATCAAAAGAGGCGCAGTCACAGCCTGAAGTTCACTTGGGAATGAGAGAAGGTGAACAGTATTATTTAGAGGATCTTTTGTATTCACTTATGCTAGAATCTCACAATGATAGTGCAGTAGCAATCGCAGAAGAAGTGGCAGGAAGTGTAGAGGCATTTGCAATATTGATGAATGAAAAAGTTCGTGAAATAGGTTGTGAAGATACATATTTCATTACCCCTAATGGACTAGATGCAGAAGATCAGCAAGGAATTCATGGCACAACTGCATCTGACTTGGCACGGATATTGTCATATTGTGTCATGGAATCTCCCCAAAAGGAAGAGTATCGAATTATTACCAAAACAATGAATTACTCCTTTAGTACAACGGATGGAAAACGTAGCTTCTCTTGTAATAACTATAACCAATTGCTTACAATGATGTCCGGGGCATTTTCTGGAAAAACAGGATTCACTAATGATGCAGGATATTGTTATGTGGGAGCTCTTGAAAATGAAGGACGTACATTTATTGTTGCCATTCTAGCAAGTGGATGGCCAAATAATAGGAGCTATAGGTGGGCTGATGCAAAAAAAATACTAGAGTATGGTATGGCAAACTATGAACAAACAATTTTGAAGCATTCAGAGACAGTAATTGATGTGAACGTAGTAGACGGAGTAGAAGAAGTGGCAGAGTTGGTGGTGATTCCCTCAGAAGATGTGAAAGTTCTAATAAGAGAAGATGAAAAAGTTGAAATCAGCTACGACTACCCTACGGTGATTTATCCTACAATCGAAAAAGATACTCTTTTAGGCGTGATTTCTTATAGCATAAATGGAGAAATATTGAAAAGTGACGGTATTATTATGGGTGAAACTTTAGAAAAAAAGAATTTTTTTAATTATTTCTTAAGAAAGGGTTGATAAAAAAATGTATAGAAAGTATAATACAATGGGTAACATTTTTGGTTATTTTCAATAAATAATACACAAACGGAGGTAATTCTATGAGTAACATCACTACAAACCCTGCAAATTTAAGATTAGACTTGTTATTTGATCAGGGAAGTTTTGTTGAAATCGGAGGAGCTATTACAGCAAGATCGACAGATTTTAACATGGCAGAAAAAGACACTCCTGCAGACGGCGTAATTACTGGCTATGGAGTTGTTAATGGCAACTTAGTCTATGCGTATAGCCAAGATGTAAGCGTGCTAAATGGTGCTATTGGAGAAATGCATGCAAAGAAAATAGTCAATATCTACAATATGGCTATGAAAATGGGAGCTCCTGTAATTGGATTTATTGATTGTGCAGGACTTAGACTGCAAGAGGCGACAGATGCGTTACACGCATTTGGAGATTTGTACTTAAAACAGACAATGGCTTCTGGAGTGATTCCTCAGATCACGGGGATATTTGGAAGTTGTGGAGGGGGATTAGCACTAATTCCTACATTGACAGATTTTACATTTATGGAAGAAAAAAAGGGTAAGTTGTTTGTAAACTCACCAAATGTTCTAGAGGGAAACACTTCTGCAAAATGCGATACGTCAGATGCTAAGTACCAAAGTGAAACTACAGGTCTTGTAGATGATCTAGGAAGTGAAGAAGAAGTGATTTCACAAATCAGAGAATTGGTTACCATCTTACCAGCAAATAATGATGATAATTACTCATATGATGAATGTGAAGATGATTTAAATAGAACTTGTGAAGGAATCCAAAACAGTAAAGAAGATGCGTCGATAGCGCTATCTTTAATCTCGGATAACAATATTTTTGTAGAGTGCAAGAAGTATTATGCAAAAGATATGGTTACAGGATTTATTCGTCTAAACGGTGTAACAGTTGGAGCTGTTGCGAACCGTTCGAAAATTTACGATGAAAATGGAGAAGTGTCAGAGACTTTTGAGAAAGCTCTCTCAGTAGCAGGGTGCAAAAAAGCTGCAGATTTTATTTCGTTTTGCGATGCTTTTGAAATCCCACTATTGACACTTACGGATGTAACAGGTTATGTTGCGACTAAGTGCTCTGAAAGAAATATTGCACGAGACGCTGCAAAGTTAACTTATGCATTTGCAAATGCTACAGTGCCAAAAGTAAATGTTATAGTAGGGGCTGCATTCGGAAGTGCGTATATAGCGATGAATAGTAAATCGCTAGGAGCTGATATGGTATACGCTTGGCCAGATGCTCAAATCGGGATGATGGACGCTTCTATGGCTGCGAAAATCATGTATGCTCAAGAATCTCCTGAAATAATCAAGGAAAAAGCACAAGAATATAAAGAAATACAAGCAAGTGCTATTTCTGCTGCAAAAAGAGGCTATGTAGATACTTTGATCAATCCAGAAGATACTCGTAAGTATGTGATTGGTGCATTTGAGATGTTATTCACAAAAAAAGAAGATCGTCCAATAAAAAAACATGGTTCGATATAGTGAGGTGACGACTAGTGAAAAAAAGAATTTTCTTAATAGGATTGGCAAGTAGTATCATATTTTCGCTTGTGGGCTGTGGAAGTAGTGCATCAGAGGAAGCAGACTATACAGCTGCACAGGACTCAGCGAACTTATTGGTACAAAACTTAGTACAATTACCAGAAGAGGCAGTAGAAGAGTTTAAAGGAGCAAATGAGACAGAGTTAGAACTGTCACTAGTGCAAGCGGGTATAAACATAGGTCCTGTAGAGTTTGTGAAAGCATTAGATGCATGGCATAGCGTTGGAGAAGAGTGTGGCACATTTATTGCAATTAATGAATTCCGTGTGACTGAAACTGGTGGAGACCTAAAGCTTGAGGCGGTTGCTGACTTTGATAAGAGAGATGCAGAAATTGTATTTATGTTTGATGATGATCATAAAATTGAGTCGTTAACTATTAACCCTGAGTATTCGCTTGGTGAAACTATGGGACAGGCAGGCCTTAATACAATACTTGGAATGGGAACAGTATTTCTTGTTCTGATTTTTATATCCTTTATTATTTCGTTGTTTAAACATATACCAGCACTAGTGGGAGGAACAACAGAAGAAGCATCAAGAAAAGAAGCCGATAAAGAAGTTATTGCAGAGACTGCATTTGAAGCTGTTGAAGAAAATGTAACAGATGATTTAGAGTTAGTTGCAGTAATTACAGCAGCTATAGCAGCGATGGAAGGAACTTCTACAGATGGATTTGTAGTACGTTCAATTAGAAGAAAAAAATCAAATAAGTGGAAAGCTTAATTTAGGAGGAATAGCAATGAAAAATTATACAATCACAGTAAATGGAACAGCATACGATGTAACTGTAGAAGAGACTGGTTCAGTAGGAAGTGCACCGGTTGCTAAGCCAAAGACAGTAAATGTACCAGTTGCAAGCGCCCCTGCTAAAGCAGCGGTAGCTCCAAAAACTAGTGGAGCAGGAAGTGTTGAAGTTAAATCAGGAGCAGCCGGAAAAGTAGTGAAGATTGTGTCCGAAGTAGGTCAAACAGTAAAAAAAGGAGATTCACTTATAATTATAGAATCTATGAAAATGGAAATTCCAGTTGTTGCACCAGAAGATGGAGCGGTTGCAAGCATTGATGTTGCAGTTGGAGATAGCATTGATTCAGACGTTGTATTGGCAACATTAAACTAGAGATGATAACGGAGGTTATAGCATGGAATATATTTCAAGCACTTTAGGAAATTTAGTACAGCAAACTGCATTTTTGAATATTACCTTTGGAAATATCATAATGATTCTAGTTGCGTGTATTTTCCTATATTTAGCTATTAGACGTGGATTTGAGCCACTTCTGCTAATTCCAATCGCTTTTGGTATGCTATTGGTTAACATCTATCCAGATATCATGGCATCGGCAGACGAGACGTCAAATGGAGTGGCAGGATTACTTCACTATTTTTACTTGTTAGATGAATGGGCAGTGCTTCCATCACTCATTTTCTTAGGAGTGGGAGCATTAACAGATTTTGGTCCATTGATTGCGAATCCAAAAAGTTTTATTTTGGGAGCTGCAGCCCAGTTCGGTATTTTTGCAGCATATTTAGGAGCAATGGCTTTAGGTTTCTCGGGAAAGGCAGCTGCAGCGATTTCGATAATCGGCGGAGCAGATGGACCGACATCTATCTTTCTTGCTGGAAAACTAGAACAAACAGCTATTATGGGACCTATTGCAGTAGCAGCTTACTCATATATGGCGTTGGTTCCAGTAATTCAACCCCCAATTATGAAGTTGCTTACAACAGAATCTGAAAGAAAAATCAAGATGGAGCAACTAAGACCTGTTACACAAATCGAAAAGATACTATTTCCAATTATCGTTACCATTGTAGTATGCCTTATTCTTCCATCTACAGCGCCACTAGTTGGAATGTTGATGTTAGGAAATTTATTCCGCGAGTCAGGGGTAGTAAAGCAACTAACAGAAACGGCATCAAATGCATTGATGTACATTGTTGTTATCTTGCTCGGAACCTCAGTTGGGGCAACAACTAGTGCGGAAGCATTCTTGAATCTGGATACGTTGTATATCGTAGGACTCGGACTTATAGCGTTTATGATAGGAACGGCTGCAGGTGTTATATTCGGAAAAATCATGTGTAAAGCTACTGGCGGAAAAGTAAACCCATTGATAGGTTCTGCAGGTGTATCCGCAGTACCAATGGCAGCACGTGTTTCACAAAAAGTTGGGGCGGAAGCAGATCCGACAAACTTTTTGCTTATGCATGCAATGGGACCAAACGTTGCAGGTGTAATAGGGACAGCTGTAGCAGCGGGGACATTTATGGCTATATTTGGAGTGTAAAGCAAATATCAATGAACGAAATAAGAAGGAGATTATAAAATGGAGAAAAAACCAATTAAAATAACGGAAACTATTCTTCGCGATGCACATCAATCTTTGATTGCTACTAGAATGACTACAGAACAAATGCTTCCAATTGTTGAGAAGATGGATAAAGTCGGATACCATTCAGTAGAGTGTTGGGGAGGAGCAACTTTCGATGCATCTCTAAGATTCTTAAAAGAAGATCCATGGGAGCGACTTCGTAAATTTAGAGATGGATTTAAAAACACAAAACTTCAGATGTTGTTTAGAGGGCAAAATATCTTAGGGTACCGTCCTTATGCGGATGACGTTGTTGAGTATTTTGTTCAAAAGTCTGCAGCAAATGGAATGGATATTATCCGTATCTTCGATTGCTTGAATGATTTAAGAAACTTACAAACAGCGGTTTCTGCAGCAAATAAAGAAGGTGCTCATGCACAAGTAGCCTTATCTTACACATTAGGCGACGCTTATACATTAGAGTATTGGTTAGAAACAGCGAAGAAGATACAAGAGATGGGTGCAAATTCAATCTGTCTAAAAGATATGGCTGGACTATTATTACCTTATGAGTCTACAGAATTAATTGGGGCATTAAAAGATACTGTAGAGATTCCAATTCAGCTTCACACTCACTACACTTCAGGAGTTGCTGCTATGACTTACTTAAAGGCAGTTGAGGCAGGTGTTGATGTAATCGATACTGCGATGTCACCATTTGCACTAGGAACTTCTCAACCGGCGACAGAAGTAATGGTAGAGACTTTTAAAGGTACACCTTATGATACTGGGTATGATCAAAATCTACTGTCAGAAATTGCAGATTACTTTAGACCTATCCGAGATAAAGCTCTTGATTCTGGATTACTAAATCCAAAGAATATGGGGGTAAATATCAAGACGTTATTATATCAAGTACCAGGTGGAATGTTATCAAATCTTACCTCACAATTAAAAGAGCAGGGCGCTGAAGATAAGTACTATGAAGTACTCGAAGAGGTGCCAAGAGTGCGAAAAGATTTAGGAGAGTGTCCGTTGGTTACACCATCATCTCAAATTGTCGGAACGCAAGCTGTGTTCAACGTATTAATGGGTGAGCGTTATAAGATGGCAACAAAAGAGACAAAAGATGTACTAGCAGGAAAATATGGAAAAACAATTAAACCATTTAATCCTGAGGTTCAAAAGAAAGTAAACGGGGATTTAGAACCGATTACTTGCCGTTTTGCAGATACTTTGCCAGCAGAGCTACACGTTCTTGAAGCAGAGATGGCACAGTACAGAGAACAAGATGAAGATGTCTTGACTTATGCTTTGTTCCCACAGGTTGCAACAGATTTCTTTAAATATAGAGACGCACAAAAAACCAAAGTGGACGCCACAGTAGCTGATACAAAAGATGGGGCTTACCCTGTATAACATAAAAGAAGGAATTGCATGGTTGCAATTCCTTCTTTTATGTTATACTATGTTATAATATTAATAAATATAAAGTGGGTAGGGAGATATTGTGAAGAACGATAATTCAATTGAATTAATAGATAGCATTAAAAGTAAATATGATTCTTTTAGTAAAGGACAAAAACTTTTAGCGACTTATATAATAAATAATTATGAAAAAGCAGTTTTCTTGACAGCCGCAAAACTTGGAACGACTGTTGGTGTCAGTGAATCAACGGTTGTTCGTTTTGCGACTCAATTAGGATATAAAGGTTATCCGGAATTTCAAAAAACGTTGGAAGATTTAGTGAAGAATCGATTGAATTCGGTTCAGAGATTGGAAGTTACACAAGGTCGAATCGGACGTGATGAGATTTTAGAGACAATTCTACAATCGGACATTGATAAGATTAAGCAGACTATGCATACATTGAATAAGCAGACTTTTGATAAAGCTGTAAAAAGTATAAGAGAGGCGAAAAAAATTTATATAGTAGGGGTTAGAAGCTGTGCACCGATTGCACAATTTTTATCATTTTATCTGAATCTGATTTTGTTAGATGTAAAAACGATACAAACTACAAATACAAATGAAATTATTGAACAGATGCTTCGCATTGGACCAGAAGATGTATTGTTTGGAATCAGCTTCCCAAGATACTCACAGCGTACGATAAAGGCTCTAGAATTTGGTCAAAAACGTGGTGCAAAGGTAATAACTCTGACAGACAGCTATCAGTCACCGATGTGCGAGTACTCTGAATGTAACTTGATAGCAAAAAGTGATGTTGTATCAATTGTGGACTCATTGGTGGCACCTCTGAGCATTGTAAATGCCTTAGTGGTATCACTATGCATGAATAATCGGGATGATGTGTTGGAGACGTTAGAAACATTAGAAGAGATTTGGGACGAGTATCAAGTTTATAATTTGAAAGCAGATATTCCGGAGATAAAAGAAAGTGAAAAAGAAAATGAGTAAGGTTGTAATTATTGGCGGTGGAGCAGCATCTATGTTGGCATCGATATTTCTGGCTAGAAATGGGCATGAAGTAATTGTGTTTGAGAAAAATGAAAAATTAGGAAAAAAATTATACATCACTGGAAAGGGCAGATGTAATATCACAAATGCCTCAGATATGGATATTTTATTTTCCTCTATAATAAGTAATGAAAAGTTTTTGTATAGTAGTTTTTATAGCTTTACTAATGAACAAGCAATTGAGTTCTTTAATGAAATAGGAATTAGTACGAAAGTTGAACGTGGTAATCGCGTATTTCCAGCATCCGACAAAGCTTTTGATGTGATTACTGGGATGGAAAAGGAGATGAAACGGTTAGGTGTGAAGATACACTTAAACACAGAAGTTGATAAAATTGAATGTGAATCTGGAAAGTTTTCTAGAATAGTTTTAAAAAACCAACAAAAAATTGAAGCGGATGCATGTATAGTAGCAAGTGGAGGTAAAAGTTATCCTACCACTGGATCTACAGGTGCGGGTTATCGAATGGCGAAGGAGCTAGGACATAAAGTTACAGAGTTGTATCCAGCACTTGTACCATTAGTTGTACAAGAGCACTACGTGTCCGATTTGCAAGGACTTTCATTGAAAAATGTACAAGTGACGGTGAAAGAAAAGGAAAGAATTCTATACCAAAATCAAGGCGAGATGCTATTTACGCACTTTGGTCTTAGTGGTCCCCTTATCTTAAGTGGAAGTTCATATGTGACAGAAAAATTGAACGAGGGAGAGTTGGATATATATATAGATTTAAAACCGTCCCTTAGTAATGAACAATTGGATAAACGGCTATTGAGAGATTTTCAAGAATTTCAAAACAAGCAATTTAAGAATGCACTATCCAAGTTGTTACCGCAAAAATTAATACCGATTGTAATAATGTTAAGCGAGATTGATAACAATAAAAAAGTAAATGAAATTTCTAAGGAAGAGAGATTACAGTTACTACATATTTTGAAAAATATGCATTTTACTGCGATAGGAACAAGAGGGTTTAAAGAAGCGATTATAACAAAAGGTGGAATTGACGTAAAAGAGATATCTCCGTCTTCGTTGGAGTCCAAGTTATATAAAAATTTATATTTTATTGGAGAAGTTCTCGATTTAGATGCATTAACGGGTGGGTTTAATTTGCAGATAGCCTGGTCAACTGCGTATCTAGCAGCATTAAATATAGAATGATAAAAAAGGAGTAAGGATGTATGGGGTATAATATAGCAATAGACGGTCCAGCAGGAGCAGGGAAGAGTACAGTTGCAAAAATGGTTGCTGAAAGAAAAGGATATATATATGTAGATACAGGGGCTTTGTATAGAGCTATGGCTGTATATTTTTTACAAAATGAAATCAGTGAAAACAATAAAGAAATGATTGCGGAACACTGTAAAAAAATTGATATTGAATTAATCTATGAAAATAATTATCAACAAGTAATTTTAAATGGAGAAAATATAACAGATAAATTAAGAAGAGAATCTGTTGGTGAAGCTGCTTCAATATTTTCTAGTATTGAATGTGTAAGGGAAAATTTATTGGAAATCCAAAGGAAATTAGCAGCTCAAAACGACGTGGTTATGGATGGGCGAGATATTGGTACGAACATTCTACCACAGGCTGATTTGAAGATATATTTAACTGCAAGTGTAGAAACAAGAGCAAAAAGACGATTTATGGAGTTGCAAAATAAAGGATTTAGGTGTAATATAGAGGAAGTTGCGCATGATATTGAACAACGCGACCAAAGAGATATGCAGCGAGAAATTGCACCGCTTAAAAAAGCAGAGGATGCAATCTTACTAGATACATCGAATATGAACATTGATGAAGTAGTGGAGTCAATCGTAGGAGCGTGTAGACAATGGAAGTGATTACAGCGAAAACAGCTGGATTTTGCTTTGGTGTAGAGAGAGCTGTAAAAAAAGTGTTTGATGAAGTGGAGAAAGGTACGGGTGAACAGATATTTACTTATGGACCTATCATTCACAATCAAGAGGTAATCGATGACTTGAAGCGTAAAGGTGTGGAAGTTTTACATACTGAGGAAGAACTAGAGGGATTAGAGGCAGGCAAAGTGATTATACGATCACACGGTGTGGCAAAGTCTATTTACACACATCTTGAGGAAAAAAAAATTCCTTATGTAGATGCAACTTGCCCATTTGTAAAGAAAATCCATAAAATTGTCGATAAAGAAAGTACTGAAGGTAGATTCATTATCGTTGTAGGAGACAAAAAACACCCAGAAGTAGAAGGAATTGTAGGGTGGTCAAATGGAGAAATAGCAGTTGTACATTCTGAAGAGGAAGTAGAGGAATTACTAAAAAATCTAGATAAAAAGTTATGTATCGTAGCTCAAACGACATTTAATTACAATAAATTTCGAAATATAGTTGAAATTGTTTCAAAAAAGAGGTATGATGTAATTGTTTTAAATACAATTTGTAATGCAACGCGAGAACGCCAGACGGAAGCATATGAAATTGCAAATGATGTAGAGGCTATGATAGTTATCGGGGACGTACATAGTTCAAATACACAAAAATTATTTGAAATATGTAGGAACGCATGTAAGAATACTCATTTTATAGAGACGGTAAAAGATCTAGAGATAGAGAAATTAGCTGGAGTTAAGAAAGTGGGTATAACAGCGGGTGCTTCAACACCCAAGAATTTAATTGAGGAGGTTCAAATTAATGTTGGAATTAAGTTTTGAACAAATGTTAGAGGAGTCGTTTAAGACGATTCGTAATGGTGAAGTAGTCGAGGGGACAGTAATTGATGTTAAGCAAGAAGAAATTATTCTGAATATAGGATATAAGTCAGATGGTATTCTTTCTAAGAATGAATACACAAATGATTCAAGTATAGACTTAACCAATGTTGTATCAATTGGAGATACAATGACTGTAAAAGTATTAAAGGTGAATGATGGAGAAGGTCAAGTATTACTCACTTATAAGAGATTACTAGCAGAAAAAGGTAATGAAAAGCTTAAAGAGGCTTATGAGAACAAAGAGGTTCTTAAAGCGACTGTAGCTCAAATACTAGGTGGTGGACTAAGTGTTGTAGTTGAGGAAGCACGTGTATTCATCCCAGCTAGTTTAGTATCTGATTCATATGAGAAAGACCTAAGTAAGTATTCAGGACAGCAAATTGAATTTGTTATCAGTGAATTTAACCCAAGAAGAAACAGAGTAATTGGTGATAGAAGACAGTTATTAGTTGCTCAAAAAGTCGAAAAACAAAAAGAATTATTTGCAAACCTTCAAGTAGGAGATACTGTAGAAGGTACAGTTAAGAACGTGACTGACTTTGGTGCTTTTATTGATTTAGGTGGAATTGATGGGCTTTTACATATCTCAGAGATGTCTTGGGGAAGAGTTGATGATCCAAAACAACTTTTCAAAGCAGGCGATACTGTGAATGTGCTTGTAAAAGATATCAACGATGTTAAAGTTGCACTTAGTCTTAAATTCCCAGAGAGTAACCCTTGGGTAAATGCTAGTACAGTATATGCAGTTGGACAAACTGTTGTAGGTAAAGTGGCAAGAATGACTGATTTCGGAGCTTTTGTCGAATTGGCTCCAGGAGTAGATGCGTTACTACACGTATCTCAGATTTCACGTGATCATGTAGAAAAGCCTACAGATGCATTGAAAGTAGGAGAAGAGATTACAGCAATGGTTGTAGACCTAAACGAAGCTGATAAGAAGATTAGCTTAAGTATCAAAGCTTTACAATCAGAAGAAATAGAAGAATTAGACGAAGTTTCAGAAGAAGCTTAGCATTCAGTTGAATATGTGATGTGGCTATGACTACACAATACTCTGACAGTATAAAATTTATGGTGTCAGAGTATCTTTTATGTAATGAAAAGTGGAGGTAATTAGAAATGATTAATTTAAATGAATTAGAACCAAAAGAAGTACTCAAATTCTTTTATGAGATCTGTAGTATCCCACACGGATCAAATAATATGAAACCAATCAGCGACTACTGTGCTATTTTTGCAAAAGAGAGAGGATTAGAAGTCGTTCAAGATGAATGGTTTAACATTATTATCACAAAAGAAGCTACTAACGGTTATGAGGATGAAAAGCCTGTTATTATACAAGGGCATTTAGATATGGTCTGCGAGAAGGAAGAAGGATTTACATTTGACTTTTTAACAGAAGGATTACAGTTGGAATCAGATGGAGAGCATCTATGGGCTAAAGGAACTACATTAGGAGGCGATGACGGCGTTGCTGTAGCAATGGCACTGGCTGTGCTTGATTCAAAAACTATAAAGCACCCCAAAATTGAAGCTGTGTTTACAGTAGATGAAGAAATAGGGCTAGTAGGAGCAAGCCATATAGATTTATCTAATCTTCAAGGGAAAACTATGATAAACATAGATTCTAGTGATGAAGGAATTATTACAACGAGCTGTGCAGGTGGATCCTATATAAAAGGTGATATTCCGGTTCGCACAATAGAAGGTAGTGGAATCAAACATCAACTTGTCATTAAAGGTTTAGTAGGTGGTCACTCAGGATGTGACATTCATCGAGGTAGAGGGAATTCAAATCAATTAATGGGAAGAGTGTTATATGCATTGAATAATGCAATAGACCTAAATCTTATCTTTGTAAATGGTGGTAAAAAGGATAACGTAATACCAAATTATACCACAGCAGAGATTATTGTCTCTGACAAAGATGAAGCTATTTTAAAATCTACTGTCGCTAAAATGAATAAAGAATTACAGCTGGAATATCTCTCGTCTGATTCGGAATTAGAGGTGGAATGTGTAGGTGTTGAAGGAAATACGAACCAAGTAATGACAAAAGATAGTCTGCAAAAATTACTCACTGTCCTTTTGAATTTCCCAAATGGTATTCAACAGATGAGTGGAGCGATAAATGGGCTAGTAGAAACTTCATTAAATATGGGAGTTTTGACTGCAGATAAAAATTCAATTCATATTCAGTATGGAATTAGGAGTTCTGTAGAATCGGCTAAAGATTTCTTGGTAGAAAGAATGAAGTTCGCCATAACATCTATAGGTGGTACTTGCGAAATAGGTGCCTCTTATCCTGGGTGGGCATTCCAAAAAGAGTCACCATTAAGAGATAAGGTTGTTAAAATATATACAAGTCAATATGGAGAAGCGCCAGAAGTCTCTGCGATACATGCAGGACTAGAATGTGGCATCTTTGCATCTAAGATAAATGGTTTAGACTGCGTAGCTATAGGTCCTACACTTCATGATATACATTCACCAAAAGAAAAATTAGATATTAAATCATTAGAAAGAACATGGAAATTACTAATAGGGGTTTTGGAAGATAAATAAAAACAAGTAAAATTGAACAAAAACTGTTAAAAATTCATCAAGATGTTTTGTATTTTGTACAAAAAATACAAAACAATTGGTGGATTTTTTTTGTTCAGTTTAGTATAGTCAAAATAGATAAATATTTATAGATAAAAAAATAATTAATAAATCGAAAGGCAGGAACAGATATGAAGTTTCTATCGTTTAAAGGCGGGATTCATCCAGATGATGGGAAAACGCATGCATATGACAAACCGATTGAGGTTATTACACCAGGAAGTGTAGTTGCAATTCCTTTGTCACAGCACATCGGAGCACCAGTAGAACCTTGTGTAGAAGTTGGAGACTATGTTATGAAAGGTCAGATGATTGGTAATTGTGACGCTTTTGTCTCTGCACCAGTACATTCTTGTGTCTCTGGAAAAGTAAAGTCAATTGAACCACGCTACAACGCTTCTGGTGCAAAAGTGAAATGTGTAATTATTGAGAATGATAATCAGTATGATGAAGTGGAGTATGAGGCTGTTGATGATGTCTCGACTCTTAATCGGGAAGAAATTCTAAAAAAAATCTCCGATGCAGGAATAGTAGGAATGGGAGGGGCTGGATTTCCGACGAAAGTAAAGCTATCGCCAAAGGATCCAGAATCTATAGAATACCTTATTATCAACGCAGCAGAATGTGAGCCATATATAACAGCAGATTATAGGAGGATGTTAGAATATCCAGATGAGTTAATTAGTGGCGTGAGTATAGTTCTGCAACTTTTTCCAAATGCAAGAGCGATATTTGGCTTAGAGTCGAACAAATTAGATTGCGTGGAATTAATAGAGAAGAAAATCAAAGATAAAGATCGTATGAGTGTGGCCGTTTTGAAAGCTAAATACCCTCAAGGTGGAGAGCGTCAACTAATTTATGCTACAACAGGTAGAGCGATTAATTCATCTTTATTACCAGCGGATGCGGGTTGTGTTGTACAAAACGTGGAGACTCTAGTTTCGATTCATCGCGCAGTAAAGGAAGGTAAACCAGTAATAGAGAGAGTACTTTCTATTACTGGGGAGGCTGCAATAAAAAAGGGAAATTATCTAGTTCCAATCGGAATGATGGTGAATGAATTATTAGAGCAATGTGAAGGATTTCGAGAAGATATTAATAAGATAATCGCAGGTGGCCCGATGATGGGATTTGCACTATTTACAACAGAAATACCTGTTACAAAGACTACAT
>CAYJHQ010000015.1:0-1863 GCA_964369775.1 uncultured Lachnospiraceae bacterium | reverse complement strand
CCGATGATGGGATTTGCACTATTTACAACAGAAATACCTGTTACAAAGACTACATCTTGCTTCTTAGGCCTATTGGAGGACCAAGTGGGAAATTCAAAAGAGAGTGCGTGTATCAACTGCGGTCGCTGTGTAAGCGTCTGTCCTTGTCGCTTGGTCCCGTCTAGACTGAGTCAGATTGGGGAGCGAAAAGATTATGAAGCATTTGAAAAAATGCAAGGATTAGAATGTGTTGAGTGCGGATGTTGTAGCTACAGCTGTCCCGCCAAGCGGCACTTAAAGCAATCTATAGCTGGAGCTAAACGAACAGTACTGGCTCTTAAAAGAACTAAGAAAAGCGAGGTGAAAAAATAGTGAATACAAATCTCAGTGTTTCTACATCGCCGCATTTACGGCATAAAATTACCACAAGTAATATCATGTTATGGGTATTTATCGCGCTATTGCCAACGACTTTTTTCTCGTTCTACCACTTTGGAGTAAAAGCAGTAATAATTGTTGGAATTACAACGTTTTCAGCCATTGTATTTGAGTTTTTATATTGTAAGTTATTAAAAAAAGAGCAGACCGTTAAAGATATGAGCGCAGCTATTACAGGGTTGTTGTTAGCACTTAATCTTCCGCCAGAAGCTACTTGGTGGATGTGTGTATTAGGGAGTGCTTTTGCGATACTACTCGTAAAACAATTATTTGGAGGTTTAGGGCAAAATATCATAAATCCAGCTCTTGCAGCTAGATGCTTTCTATTACTTTCTTTTACAGGGAGAATGACAGACTTTGCATATGATACCTTTACAGGAGCTACACCGTTAGCACAACTAAAAGCAGGAGAAGAGCTTTCAGTTTCACTTATGGATCAGTTTATCGGAACTACTGCAGGTACATTAGGGGAGACATCAGCAATTGCAATTTTAATCGGAGCTGCTATTTTACTATATTTAAAAATTATTGATTTTAGAATTCCAGGAACTATTATTTTAAGCTTTTCACTTTTTATTTTGCTATTTGGTGGACAAGGATTTGACTTGAACTTTTTAGCAACTCAAGTGCTTGGCGGTGGATTCATGTTGGGTGTATGGTTTATGGCAACTGATTATGTAACATCACCGATTACAAAGAGAGGTCAATTGATATATGGATGTTTCATCGGGATTCTGGCAGCTATCTTCCGTGTATTTGGCGGGGCAGCAGAGGGAATGTCCTATGCGATTATATTCTCGAATCTCTTAGTTCCTCTGATTGAAAAAATATCAATCCCTAAGCCGTTTGGAAGAGGAGGCGAGTAAGATGAAAAAGAATATAATTGTATTGACATTAATTACTATAATATCAGGATTTTTGCTTGGTGGTGTATTTGAAATTACAAAGCAACCAATAGCAGAAGCAAAAGAAAATGCAAAACAAGAATCATTTAGAGAGATTTTTTCAGAAGCTACAGACTTTGTATCTGTAGAAGGATTTGATTCAACTGTAGCCACTTCAGAGTTGACGACATTGGGATTTGAAGGCATTGAACTTCTAGAAGCAGTAGAGGCGATAAAGGACGGAGAGAAATTGGGGTATGTGCTATCGATAAATACGTCAGAAGGGTACGCTGGAGATATCGGATTTGTAATGGGAGTGACTCTAGAGGGGGCAATTACAGGAATTTCATTTTTAAGTATTGGAGAGACAGCGGGATTAGGTATGAACGCTACTGATCCAGCGTTTAAAGACCAATTTAAAGATCAAACAGCTTCGGAGTTGACTGTTACTAAATCAGGTGATGGTGGAGATGGCATGATTGATAGTATCAGTGGTGCCACTATCACATCTGAAGCCATTACAAATGGTGTAAATGCAGGAATTTCGTATTTTCAAAATGTA
>CAYJHQ010000014.1:64168-65586 GCA_964369775.1 uncultured Lachnospiraceae bacterium | reverse complement strand
TATAATGCAATCAATACATCGCTTGCAAACATAGGAATGATGAAAAATGCAATAGATACTAAGGTGGGTGAATTGCCAAAACCAACATTAGCACAAGAGTCAACGTCGACAGATAAGGCAGCACCAAAACTAGAAGAGACTTCATCCGCACAGCCTACAGTAGAGGTATCAAACAATAGTGGAATAACATATCCAAGCCAAAGTATAGCAATAGAGGACGTGCAAGCGGGAGCGGCACTGGAGGCTACAATAGCAGTAGCGCCAAATGCAAAGGATACAACAGGTAAAGTGTTCGATGTGACATTGAGCGGAACCTCGAATGCAACAAAAGAGATAGAGTCACAGACAGTCTTGCTTTTAGATATTAGTACGTCGATTAGTAATTCGGAAGTCGAAGCTATGAAGGCAGCAGCGAAGTCGTTTATTAATAATATAGACGATGAAGATAAAGTGGCTGTAGTAACTGTTGCAGATACAGTAGATGGAGCGAAATTTAGCAATGCTATTACAGTGTCAGACAACAAAGCAGAATTACTCAAATTTGTAGATGGAATCAAAGGTAGTGAACGAGCAGAATCCACAACAACGAATATGCAAGTAGCTTTGAAGTATGCCGATGCTATATTAGCAGGAGATGGAGAGATTAATAAGAATGTAGTTGTTTTCTCTGATGGCGGTTCAACAACTGGAGCGACGGAGAACGATATTATTAAATCGCTAAAAGAAAAAGCAACGATTTTCACAGTGGGATACGATGAAGCAATAGAAGTAGCAGCTAATGCAAATTATATGAAATCTTTAGCAACAGCAAAAGAGAATGATGGAAATGCGAAATCAGCAACTAGTAAAACAGCAGTAAGCGATATACTAAATGCAATTGAAGCGAACTCGCAAAAGAAGATTGATGTTACGGCAGATAGTGTTGAAGTTGTACTTGCAGATGGATTTGAGGTGGCGGAGACAGAAAAACCGTCAATAGAACTTAAAGCAGACGACTATGACTTGAATTTTCCGGAAAATGGGACGCTTGATACGACAATTGTAGTGCAAGCAACAGAGGAGACTAAAGGAGAGGGATTACAAGTAGTAGAATCTGTGGAGATTAAAGTTGGAGAAGAAACAGTAGACGTGCAAGGAGTGGAATTGGCAACTGTAACGATAGAAACTCAACCGATTGCAACAGCGATAGGAGCGCGTAATCTGCTAAGATCAACAACAGAAATTCCAGAAGAAATCTTTTATAAGGCAGAGGATATTACGGTGGCTAAGATAACAGAAGCAGATGAGTATGACTACGAAGGAGGAAGAACATATACGATTAACTTAAGTGCAGAATCGAATCTTCCGCTAAAGAAGCATAATCCGCTACATGTTGTGATTTTATTAGATGATAGTGGATCAATGACTGTTTCTCAAGA
>CAYJHQ010000014.1:56539-64068 GCA_964369775.1 uncultured Lachnospiraceae bacterium | reverse complement strand
GAAATGTTGGATGAAAATGTGGATTTTAAAACAGCAACGAATAATCCAAGGAAGGTGAATGGGGATTTAACGTATATTCAAGATGAAAAAGCTAACGAAGATAATTCCTATAATTCAGACACATATTTAGAGCGAATTACAGCAGATGCATTTCTTTCTACCTATGTAAGCCAAAATGGTGGTACAAATGTCATCGTAGAAAATGCAGCTTTATTGAAGGAAGATGCATTGAGTGCTGTGTTTTCAAAAATAGCTGAGGATATTTCAGCGTCATCTATGGTAAAGGCAAATGAGATTAAGGATACGATAGATCCTAGATTTACGATGAGCGATACACAAATTACTAATCTTGTTGATGAATTCTATGCTAACAATGGTGGAAAAACGAATCCAGAAAATAAAGCTGTGATTGAAAATTCGACAACATGGACAGCGGATAATGGTGGAACACTACAAATAATTAACAAAGAAGGCGATATCTCAATTGTTTGGGGTGGTGCAGCAGCGTGGATTGCAGTTGACGATGGAGAATCTAATAATCAATATGACGGATGGAATTATAAGATTGGAATTACAGCTAAAGAGGACTTCATGGGTGGAAATGTAGTGCCATCGAACACAAGTGATTCATATGTGGAACTTGATACAGGCGAAAATATCATTCATGCAGAAGGGTTCCCGGAACCATATGTAAATGTGGATGCAGCAATGGAAAATGCAGAGAGTTACAAGACTGTATTTATTGATGAGGAGACAGGAGTTAAAGAGTTTATCACCAGATTGGCAGAAGAGTCAGGTGTGAATGTGAAGGATGCAGATATTTTAAAAGAATTGTTTGTGACGGGAAAAGTCCCATATGGATACGCAGGCACTGCAGAAGAACTTGGGACGCTAACGATTCAATTATATGATGAAAACGGTGACATAATTGATTTGAGTAAGTTAGATGATGAAATCGGGGAAAAAGAAGGTACAGTGAAATATACAGCGGAACTGAGTTATACAGTAAATGAAGTGAGTGAGAGACTTGAAAAATACATAGATCCGTCAGTGGTTGAAAATAATAGTAGTAAAGAGTTTTTTGGAACTGATCCAGACTACGAATTGAAAAAGAAGGATACGGAAGCACTAGAATCAAAAGCTACATTTGAATCAACGGTTATTGCAGGGGAAATTAATATTACGAAAGCAGTTGACGAAATTATTAACCAAAAGCAAGCGGGAGATGCGATATTCCAATTCAAGATTACGAAGGTTGATGAGAGTGCTGGAGATGGAACTGATTCACAAAAAAATTGGTATCGAACAGTCAGAATTGGAGAGCCAAATAGCACTGTTGAGACTGAGGCAGCAAAAATAATAGAAGGATTGCCAAGAGGAACTTACGAGATTGCGGAACTTAGCGTATTGCGTTATGATTTTGAAAGTGTTTCTGGAAACAACCCTACAGACGGAACAGAGTTAGTTGAAACATATACAGTTGATGGAAATAATATACGTTTTGTGATTGAATGCGACACAAACTTTGATTTCTTTATGGGAAGTGAAGTGGAGTTGACTGGATTCGAAAAATCAGCAGTTGAGCAAGAAAAAAATGCATATGTTTTATTTACAAACCAGGCAATAGAAAAAATTGCAGAAACAGATACAGATGTTGTATCGAATGAATTTGTATATGTAAACGGTGCATGGACAATGAGCGACGATAGCGCGACACTAGGTGAGACACAAGTAGGGAATTATTATGGTGGTCAAGGACCAAGTAATGGCTATCAGAACTAGGAGAAGGAGGTAGGGAATGAAGAATAGATTAAAAAATATGACGCTAAAAACGCTACTAACCTTCTCGCTAGTAGGGCTGGTGTTAGTAGGCGGAACAGTAGCATTGCTTACATCAACTACAACAAAAGTAACAAATACATTTGATGTAGTTGATCATGCTACGGGAATTAATGAAGAAGTAGTACTTAATGGTGATTCAATGACAAAGACAGCGCGTGTGATGAACGAAACTAATGACCCAGCGTATGTAAGAGTGAGAGTAGAAGTTTCTCCAGAAGGGGCAGGAGAGCATGTAGAAGTTGTTCCGACTTGGGGTGCGAATTGGTCAGAAGAAGATGAGAATGGATTTTACTATTACCAAAAAGCTTTAAGCGGAATGAATGTAACGGATGATTCAGATAAAACAACGGATATGACATTTGTTATCACACCAGATGATGGATTCACAGAATCATTTGAAGTAAATATTTATTCGGAATCTTGTTATGCTAATGATGTAGATGCAACAGTAGATACAATAAGGAAAAGATTCAATTATATCAGCACAGGCAAAGAAAATGAAAGCGAAGGTTACACAGAGTAGTGTGTGAAATGCAACTAGGCTAGGCTAAAGGAGTTAAAATGCTAAAAAAAATATGCGGATTTATTTCGTCAATAATAATTGTTCTTCTAGCTGTTTTAGCAGGAGCATTACTCTTGCCAAAAGTATTAGGCTATGAAACTATGGCGGTTCTTTCTGGAAGTATGGAACCAGAATATCCAGTGGGATCAATGATAGGGGTAAAAAAAGATGTAGATCCAACAATGTTAGAAGTGGGAGATGTTATTACTTACTACATAGGAGAAGAAACAGTAGTAACTCATCGTATCTATGAGGTGCTGGCAGAAGAAAAACAATTTATAACCAAGGGGGATGCGAATAGTACGGAAGATTCTACACCAGTGCAATATGATAATATCATTGGAGAAGCAAGGTACTGCATACCATATCTAGGATTTGTCTCAATATATGCAACAACTCCACTTGGGATTGGTGTAATATGTGGAGTGTTAGTTGTAATTATACTAGTGACATTCTTGCCAGACATTTTTGAAAAAGATGAAGAAGAGTCAAAGCATAAAAAAGAAAAAAAGAAAAAATGAGTGTGACTATAGCGCGTGTTTTATGAAAGGAAGAGATTATGAATAAGAAGAAACTATTAACAATGTTAACAGCAATGGGGCTAGTAGGCGTAGTGGCTATAGGTGGAACGATAGCGTATCTAACAGCGCAGACAACGCAAGTTACTAATACATTTACACTAGGATCATATCCAGATGCAGCATTGGATATCTTTGAATATCAAGTTACAAGAGACAATACAACAGAGCAATTTAAATCAGATTACGTAATAGGTTCAAAAATTCCGGGAGATATAACAGAGAATGGTCATACCTACACTGTTAGTTCAACTTCAAATACTGATTTAGACTTTAGTGTAGCGGACTGGGAAAGTGATAATCCAGAAGCAGGAGGTACAGTAGAAGGAATCGTATATGGCGATATTATTCCAGGAAGTGAGATTCCTAAAGCGCCAACAGTTAGCTTGAATCCAGAGTCACCAAATTCTAGAATTTATGTTAAATTAGAGGGCGCACAAGTTATGATGAATGAAGGTGCAGTAGTGACATTTACTAATAACTGGACTCAAGTAGAAGAGAGTAACGGTGTGGATGGGATTTACATTTATACGGGAGCAAGAAATGATAAGTTGACTATGGCGGATTTAACCTTAGAGAACACAAGCATCATCACTGAAGCTGCTATAAAAGATGTTAATTCAGGGCTAATTGTTACGGAGCCATTGTTTACAACAGTAAAAATTGCTTCAACCCAAACAAATCTAGACAATGTTAATAAAATCACTGTCGACGCAGCAGCTATTCAAGCTTCAAACGTAGAGACACTAGGCGAGTCATTAGAGGCTGTGAAAGGTCTTTTTGATAATAAATAATAAAGAGGAGGATAAAGTAGATGAATAAGAAAAAATTAATAACACTTTTGGTTTCGTTAGGATTGATAGGTGCAGTAGGAATTGGTGCAACACTTGCCTACTTTACAGATAGAGCAGAAGTAACCAATGCAGTAACAATGGGAAATGTTGACATTGTTTTGACAGAAGAAAGTTCAGATGCAAATGAAGAAGGACTTTTGGTTGGAACTCCAGTTCTTGGAGAAGATAATGAGACTGTAATAGGTCATACTTATAACAGAGCATTGCCTTTAGACGTAGCAAGTAAAGAAATTACGGTGAGTTTAGCTGGAACTTCGGAAGATGCAAGAATTCGTTTAGCGATTGATTTAACTGGTGAGTTTGAGACAGGAACGAGCTTGACAGATTATACAGAAGCATCATTATTAGATGCGATTGATGAGCAAGTTGATAAAACTATTTGGAGTAGTCCAGTAGATGAAAATGGTGTGAGATATTACTATTTAATTAATCCATTAAGCTTTGAAGGGACTTCAAGTGCAGTGTTAATTGAAAAGTTCACAGTTCCAAATTGGGATAACTCTGCAGCTGATCAATCATTTACGATTAGCGTAGTAGCTGAGGCAGTTCAAAATGATAATTTTAATGCAGTAGACCCAACGACAGGTATTTGGACAGAAGATGTAGATATTCAACCATATAACTAAAGCAGAAATGAATAGAAATAAGCCAGCGGTGAAAATCGCTGGCTTATTGTTATCTTGAGTACTTTCTACTATTACTACTTCTATGTATTTTACTGTAATTTTTTGGAGTCATTTGGAATTGTTCTTTGAATATTCGATGGAAGTAGCTGGTGTTATCGTAACCGACAGCATCGATAATAGCCTCTACGGTTAGTGTGGTGTGGGTAAGTAAATAAGCTGATTGCGTTAGGCGTTTAGTTTGTAAAAGTTGCTTATAAGTATGACTTGTATGTTTTTTTATTAGCTTACTGATATAGTAGGTTGGTTGTTTTGTGACTTCTGAAAGCTCAGTCAAGGAACCATTTCTATAGTTTTCTTCGATATACTTCAAACTAGTAAATACCAAGTTTTGTTCGAACTGATCAGGGCTACTTAGATTCGCTTTATCGCTATAATTTAATAATTGCATAAAAAGTAATCCCATGGTAGTTTGAAGAATGCTATTTTGGGATGTTTCTTTGTTTAGAATTGACCATATCATGTTTTCAATCAGATTTTGTATTGGAAGAATGTCTTTTGTTTCGAAGTGCAGATAGTCTACCATACTATGTTTTTGCTTGAGTGTACCAACCAGGAAATCTCTCAACATATTCTCGCCTTCAATCATGGGGAATATACGATCGAAAAATTCAGGGAGCACCATAAAGTTGACAGCTACGTCTTCAAGCTTTGCTGGCATGATTTCTTGAGTGGTGTTTTGGTTCAAAAAGAGCAGATCACCTTGCTTTAACTCGATGGCGGTTTTGTTATTTAGAACATGTAGAGTTGTACCACTACACATATAAATGATTTCTATATAATTATGTTTATGAGCAGGAAAGTGAACAAATCTCGTATGAGGTCTCACGGTAATCAATTTTCCGGCCTCCAGCATTTTTTTGCTCTCTACAATAAAGTCGTCTGTAGAGGTGTATAGATTTTTTTGGACGCTTTTATCACCCTGTAATATACGCTTCTCTTCTTCGGATATTGTTTTTAATGCTGTTAATAATTTAGAATCCATTGAAAAACCTCCCTTTTATTAACGATAGTATAACAAGATATAGGAAAAAAATCTAGATGTAGTTGCAAATAAGGACGTTAAAATTTGCAACTACAGACCTAAACATAAAGAGGGCAGGAAGGTATAATAAGCGTATAGAAAGAGAGAGGAGACCAATCAATGGGCGATTATTATTTGGCGATAGACATTGGTGCTTCTAGTGGGCGACATATCTTAGGAAGTATGGAAAATGGTAAAATGAAGCTAGAAGAGGTATATCGTTTTGATAACGATATGAAGAAAGTAGGCGATGTAAAAGTCTGGGATCATCTGGAATTGTTTGGACATATCAAAGAAGGAATTAAGAAATGTAAAGAAATTGGGAAATATCCCAAAAGTGTTGGAATAGATACTTGGGGGGTAGATTTTGTTCTCTTGGATGAGAATGATGAAATATTAGGGAGTATGGTTGGATATCGAGATAAGCGGACAGTAGGCATGGATGAAGAAGTCTATAAATTGATTTCAGAAGAAAGTCTATATGAACGCACTGGAATTCAAAAGCAATTATTCAATACCATTTATCAATTGATGGCGGTTAAAAAAAATCAGCCAGAGCACATGAAAAAAGCGAAATCGATTCTGTTTGTACCTGACTATTTTCACTTCTTACTGACAGGAAAAAAGGGAAATGAATATACAGAGGCTACTACGGGACAATTGGTAAGTCCAGTTACAAAAGACTGGGATTGGGAATTGATAGAAAAACTAGGATATAATAAAGAAATGTTTCAAGAGATGGTTACACCAGGAACAAGTCTTGGCACTTTGAAAAAAGAATTGGTAGAAGAGCTTGGAATTGATATGGAAGTGGTTGTCCCTTGCACCCATGATACAGGGTCAGCAGTTCTTGCTGTTCCAGCCAATGATGATGACTTCCTATACATCAGCTCTGGAACTTGGTCATTGCTTGGAATTGAACGAGAGGAAGCGGATTGCTCTGTGATAAGCAAAGAAAATAATTTTACAAATGAAGGTGGATATGACTATAAGTTTCGCTATATAAAAAACATTATGGGGCTTTGGATGATTCAATCAGTAAGGCACAACTTTGGGGATAAATATTCATTTGCACAGATTTGTGAAGAAGCAGAAAAAAATAAAGATTTTCCCTCGCGAGTGGATGCGAATGATGATGTGTTTTTAGCACCAGACAATATGGTAGAGGCTATAAAGATGTATTGTGAAAAAACAGATCAAGTCATTCCAGAGACGTTGGGAGAGATTGCGACAGTGGTATATGCCAGTCTTGCCGAATGTTACGCAAAAGCAATTCAAGGAATAGAATACTCCACAGGAAGAAGCTATGGAAGAATTCATATTGTTGGAGGAGGAGCGAATGCAGAGTACTTGAACGAACTGACTGCTAAAGCAACGAAAAAGCCAGTGTATGCAGGACCGACAGAAGCGACAGCGATAGGGAATTTATTAGCTCAGATGTTAAAAGACAAAGCATTTGCAACAAAAGAAGAAGCGAGAGAATGTGTGCATCATTCTTTTGATATAAAAATTTTCAAACCATAAAAAGAGAGCGAGGATAAGAACTATGAACTTAAAAGAGAGATATGAATCAGCGAAAGAAGTATACAAAGGATTAGGTGTTGACACAGATGTAGCTATTGAAAAATTAGAAAAAGTAGCAATTTCGATGCATTGCTGGCAAGGGGATGATGTAACGGGATTTGATCATGAGGGTCCTTTGACTGGAGGGATTCAAACAACAGGAAATTATCCAGGAAAAGCGAGAACACCACAAGAACTAATGGATGATATGGATAAAGCACTTAGTTTAATACCAGGAAAACACAAGCTTAATATGCATGCATGCTATGCAATTTTTGAAGATGGAGAACATGTCGATCGTGATAAGATTGAACCAAAACACTTTGCAAAGTGGGTAGAGTATGCAAAAGAAAGAGGACTAGGGTTAGATTTTAATCCGACAATATTTGCACATCCAATGATGAAGGATAATCTTACGCTTTC
>CAYJHQ010000014.1:0-56439 GCA_964369775.1 uncultured Lachnospiraceae bacterium | reverse complement strand
ACAGAAGTGGTTTCAGACAAGATTTCATCAATGTTATTATTCAATGAGAAGATTGCGCTTCACATCACAAGACCTGTGCGCTGGGACAGTGATCACGTTGTGTTATTTGATGATGAAACAAGAGAAATTGCAAAAGAGATTGTTAGAAATAATGCTTTAGATAGAGTAATAATGGGGTTAGACTTCTTTGATGCGAGTATCAATCGAGTTGCAGCATGGACAGTAGGAATGAGAAACCTACAAAAAGCATTGTTATACGGATTACTTTCTCCAAATAAGAAATTAGCTGAATTACAAGAAGAAGGAAAATACACAGAGCTAATGATGCTTCAAGAAGAAGTAAAAGTATATCCATTTGGAGACGTGTGGAATTATTTCTGTGAAAAAAATGGAGTGCCAGCAAAAGAAGACTGGTATCAAGAAGTAGAAAAGTATGAGAAAGAAGTATTATCTAAGAGAGGATAGTACAAATGCAAAAAATAACCACATCAAAGCCTACGTTGCTGATGTGGTTATTTTTATTTGCAAAATTATGTATTCTAGACTAGCAGATTTATTTCCAGCAGATATGGAATCGAGTAACGGCAATAAGTCTACCACTATATAAAGAGTAGTAGACTTATTGCCATAACCATCATTCCAGCAACTAAGCCAAACATAGATAAATGATGTTCTCCATATTCTCTTGCAGCAGGAAGTAATTCGTCAAGTGAGATGAACACCATGATTCCAGCTACACCTGCAAATAGAATTCCAAATACCAAGTCGTTCATGATTGGAAGAAGGATCAAATAACCAACCAATGCGCCGATTGGTTCGGAAAGACCAGATAGGAAAGCGTATAAAAAGGCGCGCTTTCTTGATCCCGTTGCGTGATAAATTGGAACTGCGACTGCGATTCCTTCAGGAATATTATGGATTGCAATTGCTACTACGATGGGAATTGCTATTTGTGGTTCTTGAAGGACGGAGATAAAAGTTGCAAGACCTTCAGGGAAGTTGTGAATTGCAATTGCAAGAGCGGTAAATACTCCGAGTCGGTTTAGTTTTAATTTTGTATCAGTGGAATCTGAAGAATCTTCCATGGTTTTTATTTCGTGGGGATTGGCGTGAGATGGGATTAGTTTATCGATGACAGCGATTAAACCCATTCCGCCAAAGAAGGCTAGAACACAAGCCCAGTTGCCTGAACGTTCTCCTAATTGCACAATGAGAGATTCTTGTGCTTTGCCAAAAATCTCAATCATAGACACGTAAATCATAACACCAGCAGAAAAACCTAAGCTAGCAGATAGGAAATTTTTGTTTGTTGCTTTGGTGAAAAAAGCAATAATACCACCTATTCCAGTGCAAAGACCTGCAATCATAGTTAAGGAAAAAGCTAAAAGAATTTCTTGCATAGAAAAGCTCCTTTCGAAAGACTCTGTTTACAATGGTGTATTTAAGAATTTTTTCGGAGTAACTCCCTTGTATTTTTTAAATGTTTTTATAAAATAGCTTAGATCGTTAAACCCGCAATTAAAAGCAATGTCAGTAATAGATTCACTGGAAGTAACCAGCTGAAAGCATGCAATTTCAATCCGATAGTGGTTGAGATAATCAATTGGTGTTCGTCCTGTCATCTCATGAAAAAAACGGCAAAAATATTTGGCATTCATATTGGCTGAATCGGCTAACTCTGTTAAAGAGAGATTAGACTGATATTCAGTTTCGATTAGTGACAATGCATTTTTAAGTTGGAGAACTCTAGTACTGTTCTTATCTGAAATGCTTGTGGAGTTTGTATAATAGCTATGTTCTATTACGTATCCATAAAAGCGATAGAGGTGACCAAGTGCAGTTAATTCAAATCCAGAAGTCTTCATTCTTACGCAATCAAAGAGAGAGTAGATAATCTCATGGATACGAGGGTGGGCATTTGGAAAGTAATTTTGTATGAGTAATGTGTTGTTACGGAATTTTTGGATTTTTCCATGGGCAGGTTTTACATCGCCAAAAAGGTAAGACATATCAAAAACAATACACTCATAGATACAATTGCTTGGATCCCCGCCGTGCAATGCACCGTCATGAATATAGATGATATCCCCTTCTGTAGCTATTATATGTTGGTTATCAATCATCAGTGACAGAGAACCTTTAATTATTCGTATCAACTCACATTCCATATGCCAATGATAAGCCATGTTATAGCGAGGATGAGATGGGGAAATGTGATAGAATTCAAGTGGGAAATCTGAAGTTCCACGCTTGACTTTTTCATGATATTCTAAAAATTTCATATATTGAATAAAACCTCCTACAAGTGTTGAGGTTATTATAACATATTTGGAATTTAAATAATAGTAAATTGATTATGAAAAACTGTTGAAAAAAGTTCGAGTATACAATATAATGTTGAATATGGGATTTGAACAAACTATATATTGTGTGGAGGTGTTGTTTTGAAGGTGATGAAGCGAAATGGAAAAATAGTAGATTTTCAAGCGGACAAGATTAAGCTAGCAATTGAGAATGCTATGCGTGATACGATGATAGGTCAAGATACACAGTTAAGCGCAACCATAGCAGAGGGTGTGGAAGTAGCAGTAGAGGAGATGGAAAAGATTATTGACGTTGAGACGCTACAAGATATGGTAGAGGATGCATTGATGAATAGTCCAAGAAAGGATGCTGCAAAACGGTTTATTATTTATAGACACGAACGAGAAAAGACAAGGGACTCGAGAAAGAGTGTGGACGGGCGAGTGATTTCGGAAGAGTTTGTAAGTAAATATAAGCATGTAGCTACGCCCATGAACCCACTAGGTAGTTTTGTGTATTACAGAACTTATTCGCGCTGGATACAAGAAGAGGGAAGAAGAGAGTATTGGTGGGAGACTGTTAGAAGGGCAGTAGAATACAACTGTAGTCTTGTACCAACTGCAAAAGAAGAGGCGCAGAAGTTATATGATAATGTTTTTGGATTGAAACAATTTTTATCAGGTAGAACCTTTTGGGTAGGTAGTACGGATGTATCAAAACATTATCCGATGTCTAATTATAATTGTGCGTTTCAGGTGATTGATACATTCGATGCATTTCGAGATGTATTCTACCTTCTGATGGTAGGAGCAGGAGTTGGGATTCGCGTTTTAAAGACTGATGTTGAGAAACTTCCAAAGATAAGAACAGAAGTGAAGATTATACATGAAGCTTATACTCCTTGCGTAAAACACCTAAGGCAAGACTCGACCTCTCTTGAGTTTACAGATAATGATACTGTTAAGATTACAGTAGGAGATAGCAAGGAAGGCTGGGTTCAGTCTCTTGATTTCTTTATGAAAATTTTGCACAGCACTGAATATCGTAAGATTACGACGGTAATCGTTAATTACGATAATGTTAGACCAAAGGGAGAGAAGTTAAAGACTTTTGGAGGAACTGCATCAGGGCATGATTCGTTGAAAAATATGTTTAAGAAGGTGCATCGCATCATAGAGCGTGCAGGACATAGAACGACACTGGATAAAGTGAAGTTAAAGCCTATTGACTGTCTAGATATCGCTAATATTATCGGTGAGAATGTGGTTGTAGGAGGCGTTCGAAGAACAGCAGAAATCGCATTGATTGACCAAGATGATAAAGAATGCGTAAAAGCGAAAAGCGAGCTTTATAAAAAAGTAGATGAGAAGTGGGTCATAGATCAAGACTTGGCGCATAGACAGATGTCTAACAATTCAATCTACTACAGAGAAAAGCCAACAAGAGAGCAGTTACATTGGCATTTAGAGCAGATGAGGTACTCAGGAGAACCAGGGTGGGTAAATGAGATTGCCGGGGCAAAGAGAAGGCCAAACTTCAACGGGGTCAATCCATGCGCCGAGATTTTACTCGATTCTAAAGGCCTTTGTAATCTGACAACTATCAACTGTATGGCATTTGTAAGAGAAGATGGAACAATCGATAAAAAGTCATTGTTAGAAGCGCAGAGACTTTCGGCAAGAGCGGCTTACCGTATGACTTGTACGGAATTAGAGAATTCATATTGGAATCAGACACAGCAAAGAGATAAGTTACTAGGATGCTCTTTGACGGGGTGGCAAGATTTAGTGAATCATGCTCAGCTAGCGCAAGACAAACAGATTCAACTGCTAAAAGAGCTTAGAAAGGCAGCTGTGGATGCAGCGAATGAATATGCAAAAGAGCTAGGGATGGAAAAACCACTTCTTGTGACAACAGTAAAACCAGAAGGAACCTTATCATTACTTCCGGTAGTATCAAGTGGTGTACACTTTAATCACGCGCCGTACTATATCAGAAGAATTCGAATATCGGCAAACGATCCTCTTGTAAAAGTGTGTGAGGAGTTGGGGTATCCGGTGTTCCCAGAAGTTGGACAGACTATGGAAGATGCGACAACAAAAGTAGTAGAATTCCCTGTAAAGGCGCCTCAAGGGAAAGTGAAAAAAGATGTGAGTGCTATTGAACAATTGGAGATATACAAAATGTTTATGACTCATTATGTGGATCACAACTGCTCAATCACAGTGCACGTTCGTGAAAACGAATGGAAGGACGTGGAACAATGGGTGTATGATAACTGGGAAGACACAGTTGCATTATCGTTTCTATCATATGATGATAGTTTCTATGACTTGCTTCCGTATGAAGCGATTACAGAAAAAGAATATGAGAAACGCAAGGGGAAGATGAATCAATTTGTACCTTCGTTGATTTCTAAATATGAGAAGGAAGAAGTGTTGTTTGATATCGGAAATGAAGGGTGTGAAAATGGTGTTTGCCCTGTAAGGTGATAGAAGGATGATACTAATATCGTGTACTGGAAATGTGCTTCCAGTACACGAACAATTAATCTATATATTTTTCAATTAATTCAAAAGGCGCTGGTCCGACATCAAGGACAGCTTTGTGAAACTTTTCTTGGGTGAAATCATCGCCCCATTTCTCTATGTACTGTTTTTTAAGCTCCAAAATCTCAATGTAACCAAAGTAGTATTTCAAATAGTTGGTAGGTGTTGCTAGTATCAAGTTATAAATATGTGATACGGCGACGTTATCGGTCAATCCATAGGAAGCAAAAAACTCCTCTGCATCATCCAAAAGCCAACCTTCGTAATGAATTCCGATATCAGCGTAAGCATATAAACCGAGAGAAAGGGAATTGTTTTTTTGTAAAAGCGTGCTAATTGAACTTGGAAGTTCTAAAAAATAGTAGGAACACATTTCTCCATAAGTAGCCCATCCCTCAGCATATCCGCCAAAAGAGAGTGCTTGTCGAAGTGGATTAGGATTGGTTGAATCAAAGTATGTAGTCTGATATAAATGTCCAGGGTAAGATTCGTGCGCAAGAGTTGTATAGAGAGAGAGCTGATCTTCTAAGTAACGGTTGTTGATGTAGATAGTATTGTTTGATGTGTTATCGATAGTGGGGATTAGATAAAAGGCAGGGCTAAGATGCGTTTCCATTTCTTGAGGGACAGATTTTATAGTGGTAGAAACAGTTGGATACGAAGGGAAGCTAGCTTGTGTATGTAGTTGGAGGTTTTCCAATATCTCTTCTGGGGATTGAATAGGTAGGGTGTCTAGTGATTGAAAATCAATGCTAGAATCTAACGCTAATTCTTGTATAGCTGAATAGTCCTCTGAAATTTGACTATATATTAAAGACTTGATTTCAGAAAGTTCCCGAGAAGAGCCAGTAGAAACCTTTGTGAGGATTTCATAATATTCTAGACCTTGGGGAAGATAATAGAGACCATTGCTATTCTTACCAGAACCTCTTAAATCATTTAATTCGGTCATGAGATTTTGATAAGCTGGCAATATAACTTCCGTTATTAAAGTGGCGTTTTGCGAAAGGTAGTCATCGATTTCTTGTAGGGGTATCGTTGTGATGGATTCTAGACGAGTGGAGAAAGAAGAGTCTAGATATGCATCTATTGTTGAAAGGTAAGCGTTGCAGTCGGCAATTACAGCGTCAAGTTGAGAGTCGCTCATAAAAAGCCCCTGCTTAGATTTTTCTTGCTGAAAGTTGATTAATGATTGGAAATAAGTAGGGACTGTCTCTAATAAACTGAGGTAAAGCTCTACATCATTACTATCTCTAAGGGGAAATTCTGCTAGCAAAATAGGAAGTTGTGTATGGATTCCAGTGTAAGGTGAGAGTGGCTCGGAGTAAAGAGGATAGCTAGATAGCTGTCTTGTGGTATCCAGGTAATGGAAAAGTATATCGTAAGTGAGCTTGTTTTCTAAGGATAAGTCGCTATATAAAAACAACGAAAGGGCAGTCGTATAGTTTTCGACTTGTAAAAGCGTTGCGCTAGAGTCTGTTTGAAAAGACCCCAAGGTGAGAGGGGCATTGGCAATGCCATAATATTCAGGGGATTCAAGCGTGTACTGGAGGTTTAAAGTATTGCTTCCTACTTCGTTTACAAATAAAGTCGTGGTGAAAGACTCGAAATCAGAGTTTGTCTGAGGCTTAGTAGAGGTGCATCCAGATAGTAGTATGGCGCATAAGCAGATAATGGAAAAAAATCTTCGCAAATAAAGGGTTGGCATAGGCACTCCAAAAAGATAATTATTAATCAATCTATGAGAAAAAGCTAAGAAATATACATTTGACGGAGCTATATATTAGATGGTATTATGAAGGATAAGCAAAATGCGAGGAGGAAATTTATGAGTAAACAAAAATATTATATTACAACTGCTATTACGTACACTTCTGGAAAGCCACACATTGGAAATACGTATGAGATTATATTGGCGGATGCAATTGCAAGATATAAAAGAAGCCAGGGGTTTGATGTGTTCTTTATGACAGGAACCGATGAACATGGACAAAAGATTGAATTAAAAGCAGAAGAAGCGGGCGTATCACCACAAGCGTTTGTAGATGATGTTGCAGGTGTGGTTAAAGGAATCTGGGACCAAATGAATACTTCTTATGATAAATTTATCCGTACGACTGACATAGAGCACAAGGTACAAGTTCAAAAAATCTTTAAAAAGCTATATGAGCAAGGAGACATTTACAAGGGGCATTATGAAGGTCTTTACTGTACTCCGTGTGAATCGTTTTTTACAGAATCTCAAGCAGAAGGTGGAAAATGTCCTGACTGTGGGAGAGAAGTGGAACCAGCAAAAGAGGACGCGTACTTCTTTAAGATGAGCAAATACGCAGACCGTCTGATAGAGCATATTAATGCGAACCCAGAGTTTATTCAACCGGTATCTAGAAAAAATGAGATGATGAATAACTTCTTATTACCAGGATTACAAGATTTATGTGTATCGAGAACTTCATTTAAATGGGGAATTCCAGTAGATTTTGATGATAAACACGTAGTCTATGTGTGGTTAGATGCACTAACTAATTATATCAGCGGAATCGGATACGATTGCGATGGAAATAGTTCGGAATTATTTAATAAGAATTGGCCAGCAGATTTACACTTGATTGGAAAGGATATCGTGCGTTTCCACACAATTTATTGGCCGGTGTTTTTAATGGCATTAGACATCCCATTGCCAAAGCAAATCTTTGGACATCCTTGGTTGATGCAAGGGGATGGAAAGATGAGTAAGTCGAAAGGGAATGTATTATACGCGGATGAATTGGTAGAGTTCTTCGGTGTAGATGCAGTACGCTACTTTGTGCTACATGAGATGCCATTTGACAATGATGGTGTGATTACATGGGAACTTATGGTGGAGCGTATGAACTCGGATCTTGCGAATACTTTAGGAAATCTAGTAAATAGAACGATTTCTATGACAAATAAATATTTCGGAGGAACTGTAGCGGACAAGAAGGTTTCTCTAGAACAGGCAGAGGTTGATGAAGACCTTAAAGCGATTATTGCCAAAACTCCAGAAGCAGTGGCCGGGAAAATGGAAGGCCTTAGGGTTGCGGACGCTATGACAGAGATATTTAACTTGTTTAAGCGTTGTAACAAATATATTGATGAGACAATGCCATGGGCGTTAGCAAAAGATGAGGAAAAGAAAGACAGGCTGGAAACAGTATTGTGGAATCTGATTGAGGGAATTACAAAAGGAGCAGAATTATTAGCTTCTTTTATGCCGGAGACTGCAGAGAAAATTTTTGCGCAGATGAAAGATGGAGTGGTGACTGATAAGCCAGAGATTTTATTTGCTAGACTAGATATTGAAGAGGTATTAAAGAAAGTAGAAGAACTTCACCCACCTGTAAAAGAAGAGCCAGTTGAGGACGAGCCTGCAATCGACATTGAAAGAAAACCAGAAATTAGTTACGAAGACTTTATGAAGATGCAATTTCAAGTAGGAGAGATTATTGCATGTGAAGAAGTTAAAAAATCTAAGAAATTGTTATGCTCACAGGTGAAGATAGGTAGTGAAGTTAAACAAATTGTCTCTGGAATTAAAGCGTATTATAAGCCAGAAGAGATGGTGGGTAAGAAAGTTATGGTACTTGTAAACCTAAAACCAGCTAAGTTAGCAGGAGTTGTATCAGAAGGAATGATTCTATGTGCAGAAGACTCAGAAGGGAACTTAGCAGTAATGGCACCGGAAAAACCAATGCCAGCAGGAGCTGAAATTTTATGATATTTGAAAGCCATGCTCATTATGATGACGAACAATTCGCAGAAGATCGCGAAAAAGTGATGAAGAAGATTGTAGATAGAGGGGTAGAGACAGTAGTTAATGTAGCTGCTAATTTGAAAGGGTGTGAAGATTCTCTTGCATTAGCAAGGGAGTATCCCTTTGTTTACGCAGCACTAGGTGTTCATCCGGATGAAGTCGGTGAACTGAATGGGGCTAATTTTAAGTGGCTTGAAGAACGGCTAAGTGAAGAAAAAGTGGTAGCTGTCGGTGAAATCGGTCTAGACTACTACTGGAATAAAGAAGAGAAAGAGATTCAAAAAGAATGGTTTATCAAACAGCTTGAGTTAGCTAGACGGCATCAGATGCCTGTTATTATACACAGTAGAGATGCAGCAAATGACACTCTTGAAATTATGAAAGAACAAGGAATGGGGCTAAAAGGGGTTATTCACTGTTTTTCCTATTCGAAAGAAATTGCCTTAGAGTACGTGGAGATGGGGTTTTATATAGGAATTGGAGGTGTGTCTACGTTTAAGAATGCAAAGAAATTAAAAGAAGTGATAGAAGCGATTCCGCTAGAATCTATTTTACTAGAAACTGATGCACCATACTTAGCGCCTGTGCCGAAACGTGGGAAGAGAAATCATTCAGGTTACTTAAAGTACGTAGCAGAGGAGATAGCGAATCTAAAAGGCATTTCTTACCAAGAGGTGCTTGACAAGACGAAAGAGAACGGAAAGGAATTATTTAATATATGAAAGAACCGACTCTAGGAAATCCGCAGTACACAATAGCGGTATTGCAAAAATATGATTTTGCATTTCAAAAAAAATTCGGGCAAAATTTTTTGATTGATACTCATGTATTGGATAAAATTATTGATTCGGCAGAAATAACAAAGGATGATTTTGTTCTTGAAATTGGGCCAGGAATTGGAACGATGACTCAGTATTTAGCATGTGCAGCTAGAAAAGTGGTAGCTGTCGAAATTGATAAGGCGCTCATACCGATTCTAGAAGACACGTTATCAGAATATGATAATGTGGAGGTTATTAACGAGGATGTGCTTAAAGTGGACATTCAAAAACTAGCGATAGAGCAAAACGATGGAAAGCCGATTAAAGTGGTTGCGAATTTGCCTTATTACATTACGACACCGATTATTATGGGGCTTTTTGAGAATAATGTGCCGATAGAGAGCATTACTGTGATGGTGCAAAAAGAAGTAGCGGAACGAATGCAAGTAGGACCAGGTACGAAGGACTATGGTGCACTATCTTTAGCGGTGCAGTACTATGCGAAGCCATATATCGTAGCGAATGTTCCACCTAATTGCTTTATGCCACGTCCAAAGGTAGGGTCAGCTGTGATACGATTAAAAGCACATGAAGAAAAACCAGTATCTGTACAGGATGAATCTATGATGTTTCGATTAATAAGAGCCTCATTTAATCAAAGGAGAAAGACATTAGTTAATGGATTATCTAACGCGGATGTCTTATCATTGAGCAAAGGGGAAATTGCAAGTGGAATAGAAAAACTAGGCAAAAGTGCTACAATTAGAGGGGAAGCACTGACACTAGAAGAGTTTGCTGGACTGTCAGATATTTATACGGAAATGATAAAATAGGTATTGCAGCAGTAGAGATACTTGCAAAAAACATCTAAAATTGCTATACTTAGGGAAGCTATAGTTTAGTTTTGAAAGGAAGGAGAACAATATGGGGACACAACAATATGGTAGAGAGCGCATACTTGCAGAAATGACGCCTGAATTAGAAAAACTTGCAAAAATGTGTGATGAAAAAAATGCGATTGACAAAGACTTATACAAAAAGTATGAGGTTAAAAGAGGATTAAGAGACTTAAATGGAAAAGGTGTTTTAGCAGGACTTACCAATGTATCAGACGTATCTGCAAAGAAAATTGTAGATGGCGAAGAGGTGCCTTGTGCAGGTAATTTATATTACAGAGGGTACAACGTTAAGGATTTAGTCAACGGATTCTTAAAAGATGATAGATTCGGTTTTGAAGAAGTTACATATTTATTATTGTATGGAGAGCTACCTACAGAGGGCGAGGTAGAGGAATTTAAGAAGATCATTAATGAGCGAAGAGTATTGCCACCAAACTTTGTAAGAGATATTATAATGAAGCAGCCAAGTAAAGATGTGATGAATAGTTTGAGTCGTTCTATTCTTTCGCTGTATTCAGCAGACGAGAAGGCGGAGGATACCTCCATACCAAATGTAATGAGACAGTGTTTAAATCTGATTGCGCAGTTTCCAAGACTTATGGTGTATGGTTATCATGCATATCATTATGAGACAGGTCGAGACTTATGGATATACTCGCCACTAGATCATCTATCAACAGCAGAAAATATTTTAATGATGCTGAGAGAAGACAGAAAGTATACGGATTTAGAAGCGAAGATTCTAGATATGGCACTGGTATTACATATGGATCACGGCGGAGGAAACAACTCTACATTTACCACTCATGTTGTTACATCTTCTGGAACAGATACTTATGCTACAATGGCAGCAGCAATGGCATCATTAAAAGGGCCAAAGCATGGAGGAGCAAATATTAAGGTAACTCAGATGTTTGCAGACATGAAAGAAATGGTAAAAGACTGGACAGATGAAGCAGAGGTAAAGCAATATCTAGAAGACTTATTAGACAAGAAAGCTTTTGATAAAAAAGGGTTAATTTATGGTATGGGGCATGCAGTATACTCAGTATCAGATCCTAGAGCAGAAGTGTTTAAGGAGTTTGTAAAAAAACTAGCTGCAGAAAAAGGATATCAAGAAGAATACAACTTGTATGAGATGGTAGAGCATATGGCGCCTGCAGTAATCGGTGAAAAGCGTCATATCTATAAGGGTGTAAATGCAAACGTAGATTTTTATAGCGGTTTGGTATACCATATGTTAGGATTGCCAGAAGAGTTATATACACCAATATTTGCGGCAGCCCGTATTGTAGGATGGAGTGCTCATAGACTAGAGGAGTTAAAGAACGTAGACAAGATTATTAGACCTGCATATAAGCCACTTGCAGACCATAGAGAATATACAGCTATGGATGAAAGATAAAAATGATTGATTAAAGTAGATAAGAGTTAGAAGGGATAGGATTTTTTTGAATAAAAGAAATCCTGTCCTTTCTGAATAAGTAAAGAGGTTAAATGAGAGAGATTATAGAAGTATTGCAAAATACATTAAACATAGATTTGATTCGTATGATTCTAAGCAATCCAAACAAAGCGAATTCAGAGAATAAAATTATAAAGATGAAAGTTCGCCCTATTTTATTGAGAGAGGTTTTGTGTTATCAATGTGAGTCATTCACATCAACACAAGCGTTTCAAAAAAATCTCAATGCGAGTGAGGCTTTGAAATATATTGAAGAGGCGATGATTGGATTTCGTCAAATGCAGATAGAGACAAAGAGTCATCAGTATACAGTGTTAGTTAGTAAAAAAGGAAAAGTCACTGTAAAAAGAAGTCAGAATAAAAATGCGGAAAAGCAGGATGTGACTTCGCATAACAGAAAGAAAACCTATATTTTAGAAGAAGGTGTTTACGTGCCTTTTTTGGAAGAATTAGGTGTGATGACAAAAGAAGGAAAAATTGTAAAAAATAAGTATGATAAATACAGGCAGATTAATCGATATTTAGAATTTATTGAGGATAGTTTGCCTAAATTAGCAAAAAATAAAGAAATAAAAATTGTTGATTTTGGGTGTGGGAAATCCTATCTGTCTTTTGCGATGTATTATTATCTACATCAATTGAAAGGGTATGATGTAAGGATTATAGGTCTGGATTTGAAAGAAGAAGTGATTCGAAAGTGCAATGTTCTTGCAAATGAATATGGATATGAAAAATTATCTTTTCAAGTAGGGAATATTGGCGACTATTCTGGTGAAGAAGATTTGGATATGGTTGTAACGCTACACGCTTGTGACACTGCAACAGATTTAGCATTGGCAAAAGCGATTAACTGGAATACGAAGGTGATATTAGCAGTGCCTTGTTGCCAACATGAGTTGAATGGACAGTTGAATTGTGACGAGCTAAGCGGCATCTTAAAATACGGGTTGATTAAAGAGCGAATTGCTTCACTAGTAACGGATGGATTAAGGGCGCAGTATTTAGAAATGATGGGATATGAAGTGCAAGTTTTAGAGTTCATAGATATGGAGCATACTCCGAAAAACATACTACTGCGTGCATATAAAGGAAAGAATAAGCAAAATTCAAAGCAAGATATTGCCAGTATAAATCAGTTACTACATACAGATTTATTGTTGGGTCGATTGTTAGGCCGACAAGAGGAGGGGCAGTAGCATGAAGAGAATAGTTGCAAAGATTGGGGTTTTAATAGGCGTTTTTTTAGTTTCACTAGTTGCTTTTGCTATAATTCTGAATCAAAAAAATATTAACATAATCGCTGATGCAGGACATCCAAATCTGCCGACAATTTCCTTTAAAATAGAGGGGCAATCTATGAACACTTTGGTCGGCTATAAGACGGAGATGGAAGTTCCATCCATGAGAAATACAGTTGTTCCTTTAGATGACTCTGGAAAATTAGAGTTAGATATTAATCCCTATGGTGAAACTATAAAAGGGATTGAATATGAAGTGTTAACTCTTGATGGGAGTAATGTAATAAAAAAAGGTGAGATTGAGACAGGTGAAGAGATACAGACGATAGATTTGAAAAATGAAGTGGCGATAGGAATGGAGCAAGTGCTGAAAATCACACTTCGTTTAGAGGAAGACGAGCAAGTTCATTACTATACAAGGCTTACGAAGATAGAAGAAGATAACAATGATATTCTCTTTAAATTTGTGGCAGATTTCCACGCGTCGGCAATCGGAAAAAATGGAAGCGAGATAAAGAATAATCTAGAGTCAAACAGTGAAGGTGATAATTCAACGTTGCAGAAGGTGACGATAAATTCGAATGTGAATCAAGTTACTTGGGGAGAATTAGAGCCGGTTATAAATGGTGATGTTGAGTGGAGTATTAAAGAAGCTAACAATGTGTTTACTTCGATAGAGTTAAAGTATCAGGTGATGTGTGTAAATGAAGATGATTCCAAAGGAGAAGACTTCTATGATGTAACAGAATTTTTTAAAGTCCGCTATGATATAGATAGAGAAAGCACCTATTTGTTGCAGTATAATAGAGAAATGGTAGAAGTTCAAGAAGCGGACGATTTTGTGATCACAGAAGGTGGAATTGACTTGGGGATTTCTTCAGATGATGTATCCATTATGAAAAGTGATAACGAAAAGGTTTTGGCATTTGTTCAAGAACGTGAGCTTTGGAGTTACCATGTAGAAGATGAGGTACTGCACGAAGTCTTTGCTTTTGACCATGGAAATCACAATGATGTGCGGAATAAAAATGATAACCATGACATCAGAATAATGTCGGTTACAAATGAAGGAGATATTACATTTTCTCTCTATGGGTATATGAATCGTGGAGAGCATGAAGGGCGAGTTGGTACTGTTATCTATTACTACGATGCAGCAGAGAAAATATTGCAAGAAAAAGTATTTGTAGAAGAGAACCAGTCATTTGCGACGATTCAAAAAGAGTTGAGGAATGCATTCTATTATAATGCCAAGGATGAACTCCTCTATGTGTTGGCTCAAGAAGCTCTATACGAGGTAGATGTAACAGAGAAGAGTCAAGAGAAATTGTCAGCCGATACAGATGCATTTCAGTATAAAATCTCTACAGATGGGGAAAAGATTATATATATAAATGAAAAAAATGGTGTAGGAGAAGAATTTGTATATATGAATTTTACTACTGGAGAGGAGCTTGTAGTAAAAGCGAAAGAAGGAGAAGCAATTCAAGCGCTAGGGTTTATTGGCGACGATTTTGTCTATGGACTTCAAAAAGAATCAGCTGAGGCAGAGCCCCTATTGTATCAGTTAGTAATTGGAAATGAAAAAGATGAGAGCCATACAGAATTTCAAAAAGACGGGCAGTTTATTGAGGACGTTACGATAGAGGAAAATCGAGTGGCTATGGAGATGGTTGTAAGTGAAGGGGGAGGATATAGATTCATAGGACAAGAGTTTTTGACAAATAATAAAGAAGACGTGGTGGAAGATTTAGAATCATATGTAACAGAATTCAAACAGACGCAGTATCGAATTTTAGTGGATGGTATCGAAAAAGATGCAAAAGTGACGAATGTAGAACCAATAGTTATCTTTAATGAGGATGCATTGGAGATTTCTTTTGAGTCAATGCAAAAAAATAAATACCACGTATTTGCCTATGGAAAAATAATAGACACATTTGAAAATGCGGGAGATGCAATTTTATTAGCAAAAGAAAATGAAGGCGCTGTCATTAACCAAAACCAAGCGTATATTTGGCAAAGCGGAAATAGGGATTTATCCTATGAGATAACAAATGGAGAAGAGTTAAAACAAAGAATTTTAGCTGGAACCACTATTCTAGAAGTTGTAGAAGGGTCAGGAGCAGGTGAAACGATTGACTATTCTGGTTGTGGAGTAGAAGAGATGCTTTATGTTGTGAATCAAGAGAGACCTGTAGCGGTGAATTTGACAGACGGGCAATGGATTTTGTTGATCGGATACAACAGTAGTGATAAAGTGACCTATTTTGATCAAAGCGGAAATCGTGAAAATGTAAGTATTGAAGAGTTGAACAATAGCGTGAAAGACCTGATAGGAGAAGGTAATATTTAAATAATAGGAGGACAATATGGACGAGAGAGTAAAACAATTAGCAAAAAATTTAGTACAACACTCATGTGAAGTGAAAAAAGGAGAAAAGGTATACATCCACTATGTAGGATCTGCGACAGAAGACTTAGCAATGCAATTGATTCGAGAGGTATATGTCCAAGGAGGAATTCCATTTCCGCACTACACTTCTTCAAAAGTGCAAAGAGAGATGCTTCTCAACGCGACAGAGGAGCAGTTGAAAATTATGGCGGAGATCGACGCAGCTGAGATGAAGCAAATGGATTGTTATATTGGAGTGAGAGGAACTGATAATGTATCTGAATTATCGGATGTTCCAGCAGAAAAGATGCAGATGTATAGCAAATTATACTTTGCGCCAGTGCATCAAGATGTGAGAGTGAAAGAGACAAGATGGGTAGTTCTTAGATATCCGAATGAGTCAATGGCACAGTTGTCAAATATGAGCACAGTTGCTTTTGAAAATTTTTATTTTGATGTATGCACATTTGACTATAAGAAAATGGGAGAAGCAATGATTCCATTAGTGGAATACTTAGATAGAACAGATAAGGTCAGAATTACAGGAGAAGGTACAGATTTAACATTTTCGATTAAAGATATTCCAGCGATTCCGTGTGCTGGAAATATGAATATTCCAGATGGAGAGATATTTACGGCACCAGTAAAAGATTCGGTAAATGGTGTGTTGACATACAATGCGCCATCTCTATATGAAGGTGTTACTTTTGAAAATATCCGATTTGTATTCAAAGACGGAAAAATCATAGAAGCTACAGCAAATGATACGAAACGATTAAATGAAATTTTAGATACAGATGAAGGAGCTAGATATATAGGAGAATTTGCAATCGGAGTGAACCCATACATCTTGCATCCGATGAAAGATACATTGTTTGATGAGAAAATTAAAGGGTCAATTCACTTTACGCCGGGAAATTGTTATGATGAGGCACCAAACGGAAACTCGTCTAATATTCACTGGGATTTAGTGATGATTCAAAGAGCAGATTACGGTGGTGGAGAGATGTATTTTGATGACGTTTTAGTACGAAAAGATGGAAAATTTGTAATTCCGGAATTAGAACCATTAAACTTTAGTGAGGTTGAATAAGAAAGAAAGAGCAAAGGTTGCTTTGTTGTGAAAAAAGAAGTATACTTAGAATACAGAAGATAGACGAAGGACGAAGGAGCATTAATATGGAATTAGTTACAGTGAGGGAGTTGTTTCGCAACTCTGAACAATATATAGACAAGAAAGTGAGTATTGGGGGGTGGGTGCGTAGCATTAGAGATTCAAAGACATTTGGATTTATCGTGATTAATGACGGTACATTCTTTGAACCGCTTCAAGTGGTATATCATGATACTATGGAGAATTTTCAAGATATTTCAAAGCAAAATGTCGGTGCAGCGCTTATTATAACAGGAACATTAGTAGCGACTCCAGATGCAAAGCAACCATTTGAGATTCAAGCGGAGAGTATTGAGGTTGAGGGGAAATCCTCACCAGAGTACCCATTACAAAAGAAGAGACATGGATTAGATTATTTGAGAACAGTAACTCACTTACGTACGAGAACTAATACGTTTCAAGCTGTGTTTAGAGTGAGATCGTTAGTTGCCTATGCGATACACAAATTTTTCCAAGAGAGGGGTTTTGTTTACGTTCATACTCCAATTATAACAGGGAGTGATTGTGAGGGTGCAGGCGAGATGTTTCGTGTAACTACACTAGACATGGAGCAAGTGCCAAAGACGGATGCAGGAAAGATTGACTATTCGAATGATTTTTTTACTAAAGAGACAAATCTTACAGTAAGTGGGCAACTAAATGCAGAGACATTTGCGCAATCATTTAAAAATGTATATACTTTTGGCCCGACATTTCGTGCTGAGAATTCTAATACGACGAGACATGCAGCAGAGTTTTGGATGATTGAGCCAGAGATAGCATTTGCAGATTTGAAGGATGATATGATTTTAGCAGAAAGCATGCTGAAGTATATTATAAATTATGTCTTGGAGGAAGCGCCAGAAGAGATGGCATTTTTCAATAGTTTTGTAGATAAAGGGCTTAAGGAGAGATTAGAGAGTGTAGTTAATTCTCAATTTGGGCACATAACTTACACAGAAGCTATTGAATTGCTAGAAAAGCATAACGATCGATTCGAGTATAAAGTATCGTGGGGTGTTGACTTGCAGACAGAGCATGAGAGATTTTTGACAGAAGAAGTTTATAAGAAACCGGTATTTGTAACCGATTATCCAAAGGATATCAAGGCTTTTTATATGAAGCTTAACGACGATGGGAAAACAGTGGCTGCAATGGATTGTTTAGTTCCAGGAGTTGGAGAGATTATTGGAGGAAGCCAAAGAGAGGATGATTACGACAAGTTAGTGAAGCGAATGGAGGAAATGGAGTTAGAGAAATCTGATTATGAGTTTTACTTAGACATTCGTAAGTACGGTACAACACGTCATGCAGGGTTTGGATTAGGGTTTGAACGTGCGGTGATGTACTTGACAGGAATGTCGAACATTAGAGATGTTGTACCATTCCCAAGGACAGTTGGAAATTGCGAACTATAATAACAAGGGACAGATGGAGACATCTGTCCCTCTTTGCACAGGAGTGCGAAAGAGTGAGGTGAAATGTATGAATATACTGATAGTGGATGATGAAATTGAGATTGCTGATGTATTGGAACTTTACTTAAAAAATCACGAATATAGTGTAGTGAAAAGCTACAATGGAAAGGAGGCTCTAGAGGTAATTGAGTCACAAAAGATAGATTTACTCATTTTGGATGTAATGCTACCAGATATCGATGGGTTTAGTCTATTAAAGACAATACGTAACAAGTATACATTCCCTGTAATCATGCTAACTGCAAAAGTGGATTACATGGATAAGATTAATGGGTTGACAATGGGGGCTGATGATTACATTGCAAAACCATTCAATCCTCTTGAATTAGTAGCAAGAGTCAAAGCTCAAATAAGAAGATCGAAGCAATATAACGATGGTATGAGAGAGAGCGAAGACGTTATAGATTTTGGTGGGTTAGTATTAAACAAAGCTTCTCATGAATGTGTATTTAACGAGAGAGAGCTGATTTTAACACCGATTGAATTTGAAATTTTATGGTTACTATGCGAGAATAGAGGAAAAGTAATGAGCTCTGAGATGCTGTTTGAAAGTGTATGGGGAGAGAAATACTATAAAAATAGCAATAATACAGTGATGGTACATATTCGGCACCTAAGAGAGAAAATGAGTGGAACAACGGGGAAATCAGACTTTATAAAAACCGTATGGGGAGTAGGTTATAAAGTTGAAGAATAATTATAGAAAACTAAAAGTTAGTATCTTGATTCAAACCATAATAATAACCATACTGACAGTGGTATTGGGTGAGTTGGTATTAAGTTGGTATGTTGATAGAATGTATGGTGATAGTTTTCATGCTTTCTTTGTTGATTTTATTATGAAATTTGGTATGAGCAATCAAGAGGCGAGAGACGTTTATCTTAAAGTAGTAGAAAATAATGGTATATGGTTTATTGTGGCGGCTCATTTAGCCGTGTTTAGTTTATTCTTTTATATTGCGCTTTCTAGACTGACTGAATATATGAATCAGGTGGAGAGAGGCATACACAATATCATGTGTGATTCGATGGAGCCTGTGCGATTGGCAAAAGAGATGAAACCACTTGAAGATAAATTAAACCAGATCAAGATTGCGTTGCGAAAGAAGGAGATAGCAGCAGCAGAGAGCGAACATAAAAAAAATGAACTTGTGGTGTTTTTGGCACATGATTTAAAGACGCCTCTAACTTCAATTGTAGCATATCTTAGCATTCTGAATTCAGATGAAGAGATTAGTCATGGAGACCGAGATAAATTCACAAAAATATCGCTAGAAAAGGCACTGCGCTTGCGAAAGCTTATAGATGAATTTTTTGAGATTACAAGACTCAATATACAAGATATCATGCTGAATAAAGAAACTTTGGATATGGCGGTAATGTTAGAGCAGATATCGGATGAAGTATACAGCATTTTATCGGAAAAGAGCTTGCGCTGTATAGTGGAAGTGGAAGAGATGCTTATGGTAGAGGCAGATGCTGACAAATTGGCTAGAGTATTTGAAAATATCATTCGAAATGCAATAGCGTATTGTTATGAGAATACGGATATTGAGATTACTGGACGAGAAATAAAGGATAGAGTAGAGATTGTATTTTCAAATAGAGGGAATAAAATCCCAGAAGACCAGATAGAGCAAATATTTGAAAAGTTTTATAGATTGGATGATTCTAGATCAAGTACAACAGGTGGTGCAGGGCTTGGATTGGCAATATCACAAGAGATTGTAAAACTGCATGGAGGGGAAATATTTGCAAGGAGCGACGATAGAAAGACAAGCTTTGTAGTGAGACTTCCAAAAGCAAAAATAGTAGGAGAATAAGATGCGATTTATACACATTGCGGACATACATCTAGGAGCATCACCAGAAGGTGGAAAGGCTTATTCAAAGTATAGAGAAAAAGAGATTTGGGATACTTTTTCAAAAGTGGTCGATATATGCGAGAAAGAGAGAATAGATATCCTTCTTATAGCAGGGGATTTATTTCATAGGCAGCCATTGCTTCGAGAGCTAAAAGAAGTGGATTATCTGTTTTCGCAACTATCGCTAACGAAAGTTGTGTTTGTAGTAGGCAACCACGATTACTTAAAGAAGAATTCCTATTATAGGACTTATAAATGGGGAGAGAACGTAGTGCCCATACTATCGGAAACGATGGATACAGTTGAGATAGAAGACTTAGATTTGTCAATCTCAGGTTGCAGTTACCATAGCGTAGAGCGGACGGAAAATGAATTTGAACAGGTTCCGTCTATTGGTGTGTCTAAAAATAATATATTGTTGCTTCATGGGGGCGATGAAAAGCATATGCCATTTTCGAAAGAGGTGATGAAATATTCTGATTTTGACTATATTGCGCTAGGGCACATTCATCAACCAAAAGAAATTATAAAGAATAAAATGGCGTATGCAGGGTGCCTAGAACCGACTGATTCAGGAGATGTAGGAAAGCGAGGTTATATACAAGGAGAGATTAAAGAAGGGCAGACGATAATTCGGTTTATACCTTTTTCTAAAAGGGAATATAGCGAAGTTTCTATAGATATCACGAGTCTGGAGACTATGCGAGAAATAAAGGAAGAGTTAAGAACGGCGTGCGATCGATTAGGGAGAGAGCATATGTATATTGTGACACTAGAAGGGGTAAAGAAAGAATTTTTGCACATACATACTGAATATCTTGATGATATAGGAAATGTGATAAAAATAAAGGATAAAACAAGAAGTGGTTATGATATAGATGCATTAATTGCAGGAAAAGAAGGTATCTTAATTAGTGAGTTTATTAAAAGTTTTGGGAGCGTTGATATGGATAGTGTGGAACATCGTGCTATGCTAGAAGGGATTGACTCGATCATGCGTATAAAAAGGGGTTATGAATGAGAATTACAGAATTAATGATTGGAAACTTTGGGAAAATCAATAAGAAAAAAGTGATCTTTTCAAAAGGAATCAATGTGGTGCTTGGAGAAAATGAAGCAGGGAAAACCACGGTGTATTCTTTTATCAAAGCCATGTTTTTTGATATAGAGAGAAAAAGGGGACGTGCTGCGAGAACGGATGAATTTGTAAGATATGAGCCATGGGAAAATTCGGGAAGATTCGGAGGAAGCCTTCGTTTTTCCACAGGTGAGAAACAATTTATCATCCATAGAGAGTTTCAAAAGCATGGGAAAAAATCGGAGCTATTTTGTGAAGATGATGGAGAGTTGCTCAGTATTGAAGATGGAGATCTAGAAGTTCTTTTAGGTGGAATTGATGCTGCTAACTTCGAAAATACAGTGTGTATAGGACAAGGGAAAGTTGAAACATCGGAACAATTAAAAGAGCAACTTAAAAACTATGCGGCAAATTATCATGATACTAAAAATGAAGAAGTTGTAATAAAGGAGATAATAGAAGATTTAAAGGGTAAGAAGAAAACAATAGAAGAGAACTATTTAAAATATAGAGAAAAAAAATTGAGTATAATACAACGGATTAAAGCGCAAGAAGAATTCCTAGAAAGAGAGATTATAGAATTAGAAGATAAAAGCAATGAGCTAGGAGAGCTAGAGTCAGATGTGGATAGCTCTTTACTTACAAAATCAAATGGTGCCTTGCTGATAGGGCTGTTTGGAATAGCATCTATATTGAGTTGGTTTTTTCTATGGAAGCCGCTTAATTATATTGTAGTGGCAGCATGGATTGGCCTTGCAATCTTTGTCACTATTAAAGAGTGGAAAAAGAGAGATGAGTATAAAATATACAATAGAGATGCAGAGAGGAAAGAGTGGGAGAAACAGGCGATAGAAGAACAAATAGAAGAGAAGAGAATTGTGTTAGAAAACCTAAATGAAAGATTAGTTGAAGAAAGCTTGCCTACGAAGACAGATGACGAATATGAAAGTGATAAGGTGTGTATTTCGCTAGCTATGGAAAAGGTAGTAGAGTCGGCTTCCTCTGTACAAAAAGAATTCGGTGCAAAATTGAACACTATTGCATCTGAAGTCTTAGAATATTTGACTGAAAACCGTTATCAACAGATGTTTGTGGATGAGGATTTGAAAGTAACGATAATAACAGAAGGGCGATTGATTTCTGTCAATCAACTTAGTAGAGGTACAATAGAGCAGGTATACTTCGCTTTAAGAATAGCAGTTGCAGAAGTGATGCAAGAGGAAAAACTGCCAATTATTTTTGATGATGCATTTGGCCACTACGACAGCAAAAGACTGAAACGGTTGTTTCAATGGTTGGAAAAATGCGAAAGGCAGGTTGTTATTTTCTCGTGTCAAGAGAGAGAAAGAGATATTTTAGAAGAGATGGGAATATTGTATAATGAGATTAACATATAAAAGAGAGCTTTGCCGGTAGTTGATTACTGGACAAAGCTCTTATTTTGATACTATGTTTTAACTAAACGATAGTTTCGCCGTTCTTATATTTCTTAACAATATTATTGATACGCTCAATAGGAGTAAGCATTTCGCTGAGTGATGCATCGTGATTAATTGTATCAATGATTAGTGCGATATATTTGCTCATATCACAGCTTACATAGTAAGGTTTTTCTAGCAACTCAGGAGTTTGATATATCAGATTAGTAGTTAATATTTTATCGATGATGCCATCTTCATAGGCTTGATCAAATTTTTCTAACCCATTTGTGAAAAGACCAAAAGTAGCGGCAGCAAAAATACGTTTCGCCTTGCGATCTTTTAGTTGTTTTGCAACATCGAGAATACTATCACCGGATGAAATCATGTCATCCAAGATAATAACGTCTTTTCCTTCAACAGAAGAACCTAGGAATTCATGTGCAACGATAGGATTGCGTCCGTTAACGATAGTAGTATAATCTCTTCGCTTGTAGAACATTCCCATGTCTAGACCTAGAACATTTGCCATGTATACAGCACGTCCTGTAGCACCTTCGTCAGGGCTGATGGCCATCATATGTTCGCTGTCAATTTTTAAATCAGTGTATGACTTAAATAGACCTTTTATGAATTGATAGGTAGGCATAACAGTTTCAAATCCGTTGAGTGGAATTGCGTTTTGTACACGAGGGTCATGAGCATCGAAAGTGATAATGTTATCTACACCCATACGAACTAACTCTTGAAGAGCGAGAGCACAGTCAAGAGACTCTCTAGAACTTCTTTTGTGTTGGCGACTCTCGTATAAGAATGGCATGATAACATTGATTCTACGAGCTTTTCCGCCTACAGCAGCAATAATACGTTTTAAATTTTGGAAATGATCATCTGGTGACATTCTATTTGTGAAACCAGATAAAGAATAGGTTAGACTATAGTTACATACATCCACTAAGAGATATAAATCTCTTCCGCGTACAGATTCATTTAGGATTCCTTTAGCTTCTCCTGATCCAAAACGTGGAACTTTAGCATCGATAATAAAAGAATCTTTTTCATATCCAGCATAAGCCGGAAGACTTTTTTGCGAAATTGTACTTTCCTTTCTCCAAGTCACTAGAAAGTCATTTACCTTATTTCCTAAAGGTTCACATCCAGTAACTGGAATAATACCTAGTGAGCCAACAGGAATGTTGTCCAAAGTGCGCTCATTGCGATGTAACATTATTGTACCTCCAAATTAATTAATTTCTTCTTTATACGTACATCTTCACCGATTAGATTTAGCATAGTATAATTGCTAGTAATTCGGGAAAAAATTCGTTCTGAATAGATATCAACAATGGAATCTAAGGCTAGATTTGTTGATATTATGGTTGACTTGTTTCTTAACAGACGCTCATTAATACACAAGAAAAATTGTGATATTACAAAGGAATTGACTAACTCTGTACCTAAATCATCTATGATTAACAAGTCGCAGTCCAGTATATAGTCATTCTTATCTTGTGCGTTAGCATCCTTGCTGAATCTACTTTTGGCCAAAGTGTCAAATAGGTCAAATGCAGAAAAATAAATTACAGAATGCGAGCAATCCATTAACTCTTTTGCAATACAGTGGGAAAGAAAAGTCTTTCCAATCCCAGTATCCCCATATAAAAATAAGTTTTTAGGGTCTGTGTCAAAATTATCAACGAAATTCCGACAGATGTCAAGTGCTTCGCGCATAGTTTCTAAAGAAGATTTCCCTGTAAGCTCATTCATATAGGTGTTTGAATAATAAGATAAATCAAAATGTGAGAAGTTTTCTATTTTTAAAATATCTTTTAGATTGGACTGTGCATAGAGTAAGTCTATAATAGCATTTTTGAAACACTGGCATTTTTCGCTATTAATATAACCTGTATCTTGGCATAAATCACAATCATAATGGGTGTCAAGAAAATCACTTGGATAGCCATTAGACTTTAAAAGCGCTTTCTTTTGAAGTGATAGATTTGAAATATTACTTTTAAGGTCAGAAAGAGATGCAACACCATCTAAAGCTAACATCTGTCTTGCTTTTTCTAGAGATAGTGTTGCAACCTTTTCTTCAATAGTTTTTATTTCGGGTATTTTTTGATATATTTCGGCGTAGTGACCCTGCAAAATTGTGTGATGCAATAGTCGTTTTTCTTCATAAGTTCTCATGATACTATCGTACTGTGCGTTTGAAAGTGCCAATTTTTATCTCCTATCGTTACTTGTTTTGAAGTAGTCTCTTTTCTAAATCTGCCATGTCATATGTGCGTGGCTCAAAATTACTAGCAGACTTTTTTGCAATTTTTTCTACAGTTGGCTTAGCGGCTTTTTTCTTTTGTTGATATTCAGTATCCAATCGTTCTATATCAGATACGTGTTGAACATTTTGACGCTTCCATTTGCTGAGAATGGAGTCTGTATACTCAAAACTAGGCTGATGAATGGTAGACATTGTGCGATTACATGCTTCGCATAGCAATTCAATAGAGAAACCGTATGTCTTCATCCACTTATCAATCATTTGTTTTTCGGAAGTCACAGGTCCGCGACCAGTGATTCCAAATTCTTTTAAGACAGTGTAGTAATCCTTGTTATAGGATGAACAGTGAGTCTTAGCATCTGAAATAGTCTGAACATTATTGTCAGACCAAGCAAGCGCAACAGATTGTATGTAGTGAATACTTTTGTGACCATTTTCTACACAATACTCTATGAGGTAATCGATGAGTTCTGTGGAAAAATGTAAGGTGTCATAAAAATAAGCAATTGTGTCTACATCAGTTTTTGTAAGCGTTTTTCCAAGATACTGTTCCGCTATGAAAAGTAGTTGTTTAAAATCTTTTCGTGAACTATTAGTTATATTAGTTATAGGTGTAAAAGGAACTTCCTTAGCAACTTCCTTGTGCTCTTTTGGCATAGGAGGTAGCTTTGGAGTTTTTTTCGGTAGTTGTGTATGTTGCGCTTCTCCTACATTAGCAAGAGATAATGTAGCGATGTCTAAACCGCAAATTTTTTGATCTTCATCGTACTCTAAAGCTAAAAGTCCTTTTTTCTCCCAATATTTCAGTGCTCTTAGTATATCATTTTCAGTGTTTTCCAAATCATCCGCAATACTTGTGAGGGTTGGGTTGTTTTTCGGATTGTTTAAGTGGCGCAACAGATACAAGTACACTTTAACGAATTCGCCGTTAGCTCTTGGCATATATTGGTCGATGAACTCATTTTCAATGACTGTGGTGTTACTTTGATTGCGCGTTTTAATTCTTAGTGGTTTCATAGAATCCCCATCCTTTTCTATTCCTAACAAGAGAATGAATTCAAAGTCCGTCCTCTTTCGGTAAGGCATATTATAGCACTATCTAGCTTTTACAGAAAGAAGTTTTTCGTGGATAGGACAGGTTATTTTGTGGATAAAAATGTGAGTAACTATCCTTCGAGAAGAGATTCCCCTATATTTACGACATCTCCGGCACCCATAGTTATCAACAAATCACCTGGTTTACAGTTCTCTTTTAAGAAGTTTTCGATAGATTGAAAGTTTCCTAAGTAATATGCATCAGCACCATAGTCCTTTGCACGCTTTGCTAACAATTCTGAAGAGACTCCTAAAGTATCTGTTTCGCGAGCTGCATAGATATCTGCTAAAATCAAGTGATCAGCTAAGGAAAGTGATTCAGCAAATTCGTTGAAGAAAGCTTTGGTTCTTGTGTAGGTATGCGGTTGGAATACACACCATACCTCTCTGTGAGGATAGTGCTTGGCTGCGTTTAAAGTTGCGATAATCTCAGTTGGATGATGAGCATAATCATCTATAATAATGACATCGTCTTTCGTGCCTTTGTATTCAAAACGTCTTTTCGTTCCTTCAAATGCCAAAAGTCCAGTTTGGATTGTCTCAAGAGTGAGTTCAAGCAATTCTCCAGTTGCAATTGCAGACAATGCATTTGAAGCGTTGTGTTCGCCGGTAACGCTTAGTTGAATCTTAGAGACAAAGGTTCCAGCTTTGTAAAAATCAAAAGCTACGTGACCTCGTTCGTTGTACGTAATGTTATCTGCACAATAATCAAAATCTTTAGAAAAACCATAAGTTATAACATTACATTCTAAAGAACTGGTGATTGAATCACAGCAATCAATCTCACCGTTGATGATGAGGGTTCCATCTAATGGTAGTAACTTACCGAATTGATGGAATGAATGGCGAATATCTTCGATATCTTTAAAAAAGTCGAGATGATCTTCCTCTACATTTAAAATGATGCTTATGTAAGGGTGAAAGTCTAAAAAGCTGTTAGTATATTCGCAAGCCTCTGTTATAAAAGTCTCAGAATTTCCAACACGAATATTCCCATTAATTGCATTTAAAATTCCACCTACTGAAATGGTTGGATCCAATTCGCCAGCAAGCAGCACATGAGATATCATGGAAGTTGTAGTTGTTTTTCCGTGAGTTCCAGATACTGCGATTGGAGTTTTGTAATTAGTCATTAATTGACCTAGGAGTCCAGATCTTGTAAGCGTAGGAATCTTATTAGCTATGGCCTCCATAAGTTCAGGGTTTTCCTTTTTTATCGCCGCTGTATATACGACTAATGAGATCTCCGAAGTAATATTAGAGGCAACTTGTTCATAGTGAATGGTTGCCCCTTTTTCAGTCAGTCGTTGTGTGAGGGGGGTCTCTTTTGTATCAGAACCAGAGATAGTGAAGTTCTCGTTTAATAATATCTCGGCAAGTCCACTCATACTTATTCCACCAATACCAATAAAGTGAACATGCATTGGTTTCTTAAAATCAATTTTGTACATTTTCTTTACACATCCTATTTTTAAATTTTTTGTGACATAATTTCATCATAATATGAATACAATGATATTATACTATACATATGTATAAAATCGCAAACTTATTATTATTCTAACAATTTAAGTTAAAAATAATAAAACACTAAGAAAAACACAAAAAAAACAATAAAAACAGACAAAATAGTGGTGAGATGTGATATAATATGGTAAATACGTGACTAAAGGGGTGAAAGCAAGATGAAAAAAGAGATGATAGCCATGCTGTTAGCAGGTGGACAAGGTAGTAGATTAGGGGTTTTGACATCAAAAGTAGCAAAACCAGCAGTTGCATTTGGTGGTAAATATCGAATTATTGATTTTCCATTGAGCAATTGTGTTAACTCGGGTATTGATACAGTAGGAGTTTTAACACAGTATCAACCATTAGCTCTTAATACGCATATTGGAATTGGAATACCATGGGATTTAGATAAAAATTTTGGTGGGGTGACAATTTTGCCGCCGTATGAAAAAAGTGGCAACAGTGAATGGTATACAGGAACTGCAAATGCGATATATCAGAATCTTGATTACATGGAGATGTTTGATCCAGAATATGTACTAATCCTTTCTGGAGACCATATATATAAGATGGATTATGAAGTGATGCTTGATTATCATAAAGCAAATAATGCAGATATTACGATTGCGGCTATGCCTGTACCAATGGAAGAGGCAAAGCGATTTGGTATTGTAATTACAGATAAAGAAGGTAGAATTAACGACTTCGAAGAAAAGCCAGAAAACCCTAGAAGTAATCTAGCTTCTATGGGAATTTATATATTTAGTTGGAAAGCATTAAAAGAAGCATTAGTGAAATTGTCGGAAGTGCAAAGTTGCGATTTTGGAAAGCACATAATACCTTACTGTCACGAAAAAGGACAGAGACTATTTGCATATGAGTACAATGGATATTGGAAAGATGTAGGAACATTAAAGTCTTATTGGGAAGCGAACATGGAACTAATCGATATAGTTCCAGAATTTAATCTATACGAAGAATTTTGGAAGATTTATACGAATAGTACAACTCTTCCGCCTCAATATATCTCAGATCAATCGTTGATTACAAGAAGTTTGATAGGTAATGGTGCACAGATTTATGGAGAAGTACATAACAGTATTATCAGCCCAGGAGTTGTGATTGGAGAGGGCACGGTGATAAGAGATTCTATTATCATGCAAAATGTTGAAATTGGAAGCAACTGCGTGATTGATAAAGGTATCATAGCAGATGATGCGAAGATAGGTGATAATGTAACGATGGGAATTGGTGAGATGACCCTAAATGTTCTAAAGTCAGAGATATATACATTTGGTCTTGTGACCGTTGGCGAAAAAAGTGTAATACCATCAAATGTTCAAATCGGAAAAAATACGGCCATTGCAGGATGTACAACGGAAGATGATTATAACGACGGTGTGCTAGAAGGTGGCGAGACACTAATAAAGGTAGGTGAAAAATAATGAAAGCAATCGGACTCATTTTGGCAGGTGGAACTAGCAATAAGATGCGTGATTTAACGAAAAGGAGAGCGATAGCAGCTATGCCGATCGCTGGTAGTTATAGAAGTATTGATTTTTCGCTTAGTAATATGACAAATTCTAACGTACAAAAAGTAGCAGTTCTTACACAATATAATGCAAGAACATTGAATGAACATCTAAACTCTTCGAAGTGGTGGAACTTCGGTAGAAAACAAGGTGGGCTATTCGTATTTACACCTACGATAACAGCAGATAATGGATATTGGTATAGAGGGACAGCAGATGCAATCTATCAAAACCTTGATTTCCTTAAGCGTTGCCATGAACCGTATGTAATCATTACATCTGCCGATACAGTGTACAAGCTAGATTATAACAAAGTGCTAGACTACCATATTAAGAAAAAAGCAGATATTACAGTAGTGTGCAAAGATCTTAATCCAAACGAAGATGATATTTGTAGATTTGGAACAATAAAGATGAATGAAGATTCAAGAATTGAAGAATTTGAAGAAAAACCTATGGTTGCAAAATACAGTACTGTATCAACAGGGGTATACGTAATTCGACGCAGGCAGCTAATTGGATTAATTGAAAAGTGTGCAGAAGAAGAACGCTTCGATTTTGTAAATGATATTTTAATACGCTATAAAGGACTAAAAAAGATCTATGGTTATAAAATGAAAGATTATTGGAGCAACATAGCAACAGTAGATGCTTATCATAGAACGAATATGGATTTCCTAAAAGGTGAAGTGCGAGACTATTTCTTCAAACAAGAACCACACGTATTTTCAAGAGTGAGCGATATGCCACCAGCAAAATACAATCCTGGTGCAGTAGTAAAAAATAGTTTAGTGGGAAGTGGATGTATCATCAATGGAACCGTAGAGAGTTCTGCAATCTTCAAGAGGACTTTCATTGGAAATAACTGTGTGATTAAAAACTCTATAATACTGAATGATGTCTACATAGGCGATAATACATACATAGAAAATTGTATTGTAGAAAGTAGGAATACAATTCGCGCCAACTCTCGCTTTGTTGGAGACACAGGAGTAAAAGTTGTGTACGAAAACACTGAGAGGTATGCGATGTAATGTAAGTAGACATGTGACTTAGAAAGGGGTAAATGGCTATGCAAATTACAGACGTAAGAGTGAGAAAAGTAACAAAAGAAGGCAAGTTAAAGGCAGTGGTTTCAATTACTATCGATGATGAATTTGTAGTTCATGATATTAAAGTAATTGAAGGAGAAAAGGGTCTATTTATAGCAATGCCTAGTAAGAAGGCGCTTGATGGAGAGTATAGAGATATTGCACATCCAATAAATTCTTCAACTAGAGACCGAATTCAAACAATCGTATTAGAAAAATATGGTGAGCTTCTCGAAGAAGAAGTATAAAATAAATATAGTTGTTATGTTGAGGAGAAGAGACAGGCGCAAAGCGACTGTCTCTTCTTGCTATTGAGAAAGTGGAAGTTCAAAGGTTAACATTTTTTTTGTTATCGGATGTGAGAATTCAAGTTTATATGCACAAAGAGCAATAGCCTTACTATGGCGTTTAGGAGTAGGCGAACCGTATTTGTCGTCACCAAGAATAGGACAGCCTATGTGAGACATCTGAACTCGAATTTGATGGTGTCTTCCAGTGTCTAAAGTTATTACGATAAGTTGATAGTCATCGATAGATGTTAAGGTAAAGGCATCAAAGAGTGCTAAATCTTCAGTTTTAATATTATCCTGGAATCGATAGTGGAGAATGGCAATCTTACCTTCTTTGTCGTCTGAGCTACAAACAGATGAAGTATTGGTGCGACCATCTTTTTTTAAGTGGTGAATAAGTGTATCAGATGAAGTGACAGAGCTTCTTTTAATTAAGGCTTTATAATGCTTACCAAAGCCTTTGTTAGTAAGTTGTTGGCTTAATCCTCTAGCGGCAACCGGTGTTTTGGCGAAGACTAACAGTCCGCTTACAGGTTGATCTAATCTATGGATAACGCCTAGATAAGGCTCGCCATCGCTTTGCGAGGTGGTAAAAAGGTGTTGCTTTAAATAATCAGTGACATCTCTTTGAGTGTGTGATTTTGTCTGTGTTGCAATCCCAGGTGGTTTTAAGCACACAATTATATGTTTATCTTCAAAAACAATTTGTATAGGAATCGATGGTTTCATAGAAATCTCCTTTAATGGGCAAACTATCTCTTGACAACTATGAGGCTTGGGCATAGAATTAGAGATGTTATAAAATAGTAAACAATTTCATAGACAAAGAATAAAAGGGAGTAGCTTCCATTGAAATTCAGTGTGATATGAGTCGTCATCACGATTATTTAAACATAATCCGGTTCATATTGTCAATTAGCGAGACTTTTGTTGCATACATACGGCTAGTCACTAGTGGTGTGTTTGTAATAAAAGTCTATTTTGTTCTTTAATAGAGAAGGGTAGGAAAAAGATGGAATACGTATGGTTATTGGTAGGGTTTATACTGTTGATTAAAGGAGCAGATTATTTTGTAGAAGGAAGTTCGAGTGTTGCAAAAATATTGAAAGTCCCAACAATTGTAATAGGGCTGACCGTGGTAGCATTTGGAACAAGTATGCCAGAATTATCGGTGAGTTTGACGGCATCAATTAATAATGCAAATGACTTGGCAGTTGGAAATGTACTAGGGTCCAATATTTTTAATCTAGTAGTTGTGTTAGGGGCGTGTGCATTAGTACAACCTATTGTAGCCCCAGAATCAGTTATGAAAAAAGAATTTCCATTCTCAATAGTTGCAACAGCAGTATTGTTAGTTGCGCTAATAGCGACGAATGTATCAGGGATATTTGAGGGTGGCGGAGAGTTCACATTAGGGAGAATAGGTTCTATCATATTATTAATTCTTTTTGTGTGGTTTATGGTGACTACAGTTCGAGGTGCTTTAAAATCGAGGCATGAATTCAAAGAGGATGAGGAGTATAAAATATTATCACCGTTGAAAAGTGGAATTTTTATTATCTTTGGGTGCGTAGGTATTGTGATAGGAGGGAATTTAGTTGTAGAATCCGCATCTCAAATCGGAAGAAATTTTGGGATGACAGAAAGTTTTATTGGGTTAACAATTGTAGCTTTAGGGACATCGCTGCCGGAACTTGTAACCTCATTTGTAGCTGCAAAAAAAGGAGAAAACGACCTTGCAATTGGAAACGTGGTTGGATCAAACTTATTTAATATATTATTTATCCTTGGAACATCAGCAGTGATTTCACCGATTACAGTATCGATTACTTCAATATATGATACAATTATATTAATCGCAATTAATATAGTAGTATTTGTTACAGCGAAATCGAAAAACAAGATTACAAAAACAGAAGGTGCGATATATCTATTAATCTATGTAGCTTTTTTTGTTTATGTATTGGTGCGATAGTAAATAGCAATCAAGTATTGACAAAGAGGAAAATTTAACGTAGAATGATAAAAAATCAAAATAGCTTCTAATAAAAGAGTGTAGAAGAGGAATAGTATATATGACTTGAATTGCAGAGAGAGAATCGTAAGGTGTGAGATTTTCATGAGAGGCATATAGAACCTACCTTGGAGCTTTTGCGTGAAAATGCAGCGTAGACCGGCGTTAACGGTATGAAAGCGAACTGTGATAGCAGTTAATTAGGGTGGTACCGCCGAATATTTCGGTCCCTTTGGGGATGAGATATTCGGCGTTTTTTGAATATAAATGAAGATAAAAAGGAGAATAGTTATGGGAAATGATAAGAAATTTGTAAATTCGATTACTTCAAGAGATGAAGATTTTGCACAGTGGTATACAGATGTTGTGCGCGAAGCAGAGCTATGTGATTATTCATGTGTAAAGGGCTGTCTAAACTACTTACCAAACGGGTATGCTATATGGGAGAAAATCAGTGAGAACCTAGACCGCATGTTTAAAGACCATGGTGTGGAAAATGTATATCTACCAGCGTTGATTCCAGAGAGTTTATTAGAAAAAGAAGCGGATCATGTAGATGGATTTGCACCAGAGGTTGCTTGGATTTCACACGGGGGAATGGAGAGATTACAAGAAAGACTTTGCTTTAGACCTACATCAGAGACATTATTCTGTGAATTATGGGCAAGAACAGTACAGTCACACAGAGATCTTCCAAAACTTTGGAATCAATGGAACTCAGTGCTTCGTTGGGAAAAAACTACTAGACCATTCCTTCGCTCAAGAGAGTTTTTATGGCAAGAAGGTCACACAATTCATGCGACTTATGAGGAAGCAGAAGAATTTACTTTAAAGATGCTAAAGGTATATCAAGATTGTTATAAAGATGTGCTTGCGATTCCATTCGTATCAGGAAGAAAAGCAGAGAATGAAAAGTTTGCAGGTGCACAAGATACTTATACAATTGAGGCTCTTATGCACGACGGAAAAGCTTTGCAATCAGCGACTAGTCATTTCTTTGGAAGTGGGTTCCCAGAAGCGTTCGGAATTAAATACCTAGATAAGAATAATAAATTACAAAATGTATATGAGACATCATGGGGTTGGTCTACAAGAAGTATTGGAGCGATTATCATGGTTCACGGCGATGACAGTGGGATTGTAATGCCACCAAGAGTTGCACCAGTAGAGTGTAGAATAATCCCAATCGCACAACATAAAGAAGGTGTATTAGATAGAGCAGATGCGTTATTAGAAGAACTGAAAAAAGCAGGATATCGTGTGAAAATTGATGATTCAGAGAAGAGTCCGGGATGGAAGTTCTCAGAGCAAGAGATGCTTGGGATTCCTACACGTATAGAGATTGGTCCAAAAGATATCGAGAATAATCAAGTAGTTGTTGTAAGAAGAGATACGAGAGAAAAGATTGTTGTTTCCCTTGATGAAATAGCTACAAAGTTGAGAGAGATATTAGAACAAATGCATGTTGATATGTACAATAAGGCAAAAGAGTTTTTGGATAGCCATATTTATACAGCTACAACCATGGATGAGATGGTGGAAAAATTCAAAAAAGACAGAGGATTTGTAAAAGCTTGTTGGTGTGGAGACCCAGAATGTGAAGGCGAAGTAAAATACCTTACAGGTGGAGCATCTACAAGATGTCTAATTGAAGATGAAGAGATGATTTCAGATAAATGTATCTATTGCGGTAAGCCAGCTACAAATATGGCTTATTGGGGTAAATCATATTAGAGTGAAAATCAAGTTAAGGCGGGGAGAGATTAAATCACCTCGCCTTTTTGGAGGATATATGCAGATACCAAAAGAAGTGAATGAGATTATTAAAAAATTACAAGGAAATGGATATGAAGCTTATTGTGTAGGTGGTTGTGTAAGAGATTCTATACTGGGAAGAGTGCCAGAAGATTGGGATATTACTACATCAGCTATGCCAGAGGAAGTAAAGAGATTATTTCAAAAAACAGTAGATACAGGAATAGAACATGGAACTGTTACAGTCCTTAGTAAAGGAAAAGGTTATGAGGTGACAACCTATCGTATAGACGGAAAATATGAAGATTCTAGACATCCAACAGAGGTTGTGTTTACCAGAACTTTGGGGGAGGATTTGTTGCGCAGAGATTTTACGATTAATGCAATGGCCTATAATGATAAAGAGGGGTTAGTAGATATCTTTGAAGGGATGCAAGATATTGAAAAGAAAAGGATTCGATGCGTGGGAAATGCTCAGGAGAGATTCAGTGAGGATGCACTTCGAATACTTCGAGCAATTCGCTTTTCAGCTCAGCTTTGCTTTGTGATTGAAGATGAGACGAAAATAGCTATAAAAGAATTATCTGCTACGCTAAAAAAAATTAGTGTGGAGAGGATACAAGTTGAGTTAGTGAAATTATTGCTCTCAGATCATCCAGACTATATCCATACAGCATATACATTAGGCGTTACAAAAGTAATACTTCCAAAATGGGATGAGCAGATGGAAAAAGGTGAGGGTGAAAGCCTTTTGAGGTTGCTGAGTAAAGTTCCAAAAGACAAGGTACTTCGCTTAGGTGTATTACTCTATGGGGAACCTCCTTCACAGGCGAAAGCCCTATTAAAGCAGCTTAAATTTGATAATGCAACTATAAATGCAGTATATCGATTGTTAGAATTTAAAGATTTGCATATAAAGGCTGAGGGATATTCAGTTCGAAAGGCAATGAATCAAATGGGAGAAGAGATCTTAGGGAAACATTTGGTATTGAAACTGGCGATTGCAAGTGAAGAGGAGAATCAAAGCGAATCGAATCGAGTGAAAGCTATAGAAAGTCTAGTTAAAGAGATAAAAGAGAAGAACCAGTGTACTCATTTGAAAGAACTTGCAGTTTCCGGAAAGGATTTGATGGGAATAGGGATAACACCTGGGAAAGCTATGGGGGATATCTTACAAGAACTATTGCAGGTTGTACTAGAAAAACCAGAGCAAAATTATAAAGAGAAACTATTGGAAATAGCACAAAATATGGAAAGATAAATAAAGAGACGAATGTTTCTCGTTACCCATTCATACATTAGAAAGAACATTATAAAAGAGAGCGGATAAGAACTTTTTGGTGTGATGGAAGAGGGGGAGAAAATGAGAGATATTGAAAAAAAGATATTAGAGAAATATTGCGTAGAAGTCGAAGTGTTGCGCAAGGTTAGAGGTGGGTTTCTCTGCGAGACAGAGCAGGGTGTGTTATTCCTAAAAGAATTATCCTCCTCGGATAAGAAAATGCCATATGTACAGTTTTTATGTGAACAGCTAAGCGAGCAGGGGAATATTTGCGCAGATGAGATTTTCCCGAATAAAGAAGGTGTGTATGTAAGCGAGATACCAGGAGAGCGTCAGAAGTTCATATTAAAGAGGTGGGTAGGGTCAAGAGAGTGTGATATTAAGAGAGAAAGAGAAGTGTTAGAGGCTACGAAGGTGCTTGCGCAGCTACACAATGAAATGGATATTGTATCAAAGCAAGTTGTATTAATGCAAGAAAGTCTTGCTTATGACGTAAGATGGGATGATTTTTCTGGACGTCATTTCTTAGAAGAATTAAATCGTCGCAACCGAGAGTTGAATAAGGTGAGAAGATTCGTAAGAAAAAAAGTATCAAAAGGTGAGTTTGAAGTGGTTTATTTGAAGGAATTTCAAAAAATCTATGATATAGCTGCAAAAGTTGTGGAACTATTAAAAGAAGAATGTTATGAAGAATTATATAGAAGCGCTTTGCAGAATAAAAGCATAGCTCATGGGGACTACAATCATCACAATATTATATATAGGGATGGAAGGGCAGTGATTACAAATTTTGAACGATTCCAAATAAATATACCAGGGTCTGATTTATACTATTTTATGCGCAAAATTCTGGAAAAAAAGAACTGGAATGAAGAATTAGGTGAGAAGATGTTGCGTGTGTACCAAGGAATTCGTCCATTATCCGAGACGGAAAAGTCCTATATTGGACTTCGGCTCTTATATCCAGAAAAATTTTGGAAAATTACGAACTACTACTATAATAGCAATAAAGCGTGGATCTCTGAAAAATCTGTGGAAAAATTAAATGCAGTTATCTTGCAGATGGAGCAAAAGAAAAGGTTCCTAAGAGAGATATTTTCTTTGCAAAACTTGTGAACTAGTGTATAATGTGCTTGTTAGCGAGTTTGTTATTAAATGTCTAGGAGGGAAGATATGGAATATTTACAAAGTTATAACGAATGGTTAGAAAATGATTATTTTGATCAAGAAACTAAAGATGAATTATTGGCAATCAAGAATGATGATCAAGAGATAAAAGAGAGATTTTATAAGAATTTAGCATTTGGAACAGCAGGACTTCGTGGAGTAATCGGAGCAGGAACAAATAGAATGAATATCTATACTGTGAGAAAGGCGACACAAGGACTTGCAAACCATATCATAAATTATGGAGCGACTAAAAGAGGTGTTGCGATAGCCTATGATTCAAGAAATATGTCTCCAGAATTTGCAGACGAGGCAGCGCTTTGTTTGGCTGCAAACGGAATTAAAGCATATGTATTTGAGTCATTGAGACCTACTCCAGAGCTTTCTTATGCCGTAAGAGAATTGAATTGCATTGCTGGTATTAATATCACAGCAAGTCACAATCCACCAGAGTACAACGGATATAAAGTATACTGGGAAGATGGCGCCCAGATTACACCACCTCATGACAAAGGAATTATGGATCAAGTGGCGAGCCTAACAGACTATACAAAGCTTAAGACGATGAGTCTTGAAGATGCAAAAGCTGAAGGCTTATATGAAGTGATTGGACAAGATATTGATGATTCGTATATTGCAGAATTAAAAAAATTAGTGTTGCATCAAGAAGCTATAGATGCAGTTGGAAAAGATTTGAAGATTGTATTTTCACCATTACATGGAACAGGAAATATCCCTGTGAGAAGAGTGTTAAAAGAGTTAGGATTTGAAAACGTATACGTGGTGAAAGAACAAGAACTACCAGATGGTAACTTCTCTACAGTTTCTTATCCAAACCCAGAAGCGAAGGAAGCTTTTGAGCTGGGATTGAAACTGGCAAAAGAGGTAGATGCTGATTTAGTCCTTGCAACAGATCCGGATGCAGATAGATTAGGTGTATACGTAAAAGATACTGCTACTGGAGAATATTATGAACTGACAGGAAATATGTCGGGATGCTTATTAGCAGATTATGAAATAGGACAAACCCTGGCTACAAAAGGATTACCAGAAGATGGTTACTTAATAAAGACGATTGTAACATCAAATATGGCAGATGCAATTGCAAAGGGCTATGATGTGGGATTGATAGAGGTATTAACAGGATTTAAATATATAGGGCAAAAGATATTAGGGTTTGAAACAACAGGAAAAGGAAACTACTTATTTGGATTCGAAGAGAGCTATGGTTGTTTAATAGGAACACACGCAAGAGATAAAGATGCGATTGTGGCGACTATGGCACTTTGTGAGGCTGCAGCATTTTATAAGACTCAAGGAAAGACTTTGTGGGATGTGATGCTTGATATGTATGAGAAATATGGATACTATCGAGATGATATAATTGCAATCACACTAGATGGAATTGAAGGGATTCAAAAGATTCAGACTATTCTTGGAAGCTTTAGAACAAATCCACCACAGAGTATAGCGGGAATGAAAGTGCTAGAAGCTAGAGATTATAAAGCGGATACTGTTATGAATCTAGAAACAAAAGAAGTGTCATCAACAGGTCTTCCATCTTCAGATGTGCTGTATTATGACCTAGAAGACAATGCTTGGTGTTGTATTAGACCATCAGGAACTGAACCTAAAATTAAGTTCTATTACGGTGTAAAAGGAAGTACGATGGAAGCAGCTTGTGAAATTTCACAAAAATTCCGAGAAGAAGTATTAAAAATGGTAGAAAGCATTGAAAAATAAGGGGTTTCACTGAATTTTGCTTGACAAAAAGCGGTCAACGCTGTATAACATTAATAGGAGCGAGTTATCTAAAGAGGATAGTGAGTAGCTCAAGAAAATACGTAAAGATAAATGGATTCAAACTGAGAAAGAGGAGGAAATATTTCCATGAACAAAACAGAATTAGTAGCAGCAGTAGCTGAAGCTTCAGAATTATCAAAAAAAGATGCTGAGAAAGCATTAAAAGCATTTGTTGACGTTGTAACAGATGAGTTAAAAAAAGGTGAGAAAATCCAATTAGTTGGATTTGGAACTTTTGAAACAAGCAAAAGAGCAGCTAGAGAAGGAAGAAATCCACAAACTGGCGAGACTATGAAAATCGAAGCAAGTGTAGCACCAAAATTCAAAGCTGGAAAAGCATTGAAAGATGCGGTAAATGCATAATTGCAAAAGATGAATAATTACAATAGTGATATTGTAGATTGAGGGTAAAGGCGTGGCCTTTGCCCTTTTGCATATATAAGAAAAGGAAGTGATTAAATATGAGGTTAGATAAATTTTTGAAAGTATCTAGGTTGATAAAGAGAAGGACAGTAGCAAATGAAGCTTGTGATGCGGGAAGAGTGCTTATAAATGATAAGGTAGCAAAGGCGTCTACAGCGGTAAAAGAAAGTGATATCATCGAGATTCAATTTGGAACGAAAAGTGTAAAGGTAGAAGTTTTAGATATTAAAGATACAACAAAGAAGGAAGATGCAAAAGAACTTTACAAATATATTTAGGAATAGTCTCGTCCCATTTAGCATATAGTGTATAAATCATAACTATCAATCTAGAAGGGAGTGAAATTGTGGAAGAGAGACAATTGGTAAAGCCGCATAAACTTATTATAAATAATCGAAAATCAAGTATGGTTACAGGAGTTCTAGATGTATTAGCCTTTGACCTTTCTGAAATATTGCTTGAGACAGAGCAGGGGATGTTGATGATAAAAGGGGTGGATTTGCATGTGAATAGGCTCACTTTAGAAAAGGGAGAGGTAGATGTATCGGGAAGTATAAATAGCATCGCGTATTCAGAATCAAAACAAGTACAGAAAGCTGAACAAAACCTGCTTTCTAAGCTATTTAAATAGTATGATGCCTATATCAGAAGAATTATACATCTTATTTGTAGCATTTTGGTTAGGGATCGTTGCTTGTGGAGTTTATTGTGGATTAAAGATAGTGAGAATTCTTATCAAACACAATAAAAGGCTTATTGACATAGAAGATTACGTGTATTGGGTTGGGATTACGTGGTTTTTGTTCCAACAAATTCAGTTAGTATGCAGAGGAGCTATAAGGTGGTATTTTGTGATGGGAATTATTTGCGGTGTAGCCATAATGAATGTTTTGTGGAAAAGCATTGAAAGGATAATCCTTCGAATCAAGAAAAAAATCATAGAAAAAGTCAAAAAAAACACAACCAGATAAAAAATTGAGGTTGTGTTTTTATATGTATTACTTTTTGAAAATCCCAAGTGGTTTACCAAGCGGTAAGAATTCTCTTTGGAATGTCGCATTAAGAACATTTGCCGCACAAGCATAAAATGAAACAAGTGCAATTAGTAGCTCAGCAACTGCAGCTACATTATGGAAGAAATGTTCTTGAATTCCTAAAGTACTTAGTGATAGTCCAATAAATAGGAAATCGATTAAAATAAAAATAATTAATAGTGTTTTGTTAACTTCGATAGCCCCGATTGTCATGATGAATGTGAAAATAAAATAACCAACGAATGCAAATCCTAGTTGGTGTACATCTGCTGACTCTTGCATTGTTTTTCCAAATACACCATTTTGGATAAGCCAAGTGCTAGCGACTCCTAGCCAAAAGAATCCATAAGCACAAAATGCAGTTCCGCCGAATACATTTTTGAGCTTGAAATCAAGCGCTCCTGCGTAAATTTGAGCAGCAGCTCCTAAAAAAATAGCCCAAGGGATAACAAGTGATGTTCCCTCTGTGATTCCAAGTTTTTGCGAAGATGCAACAAGAGTTACAATTGCAAGTCCAAGTAGGCCGATAGCAGAAGGGTTTCCAACTGATACAGAAACCTGAGCTGGTGATGAAGGTTGATTAGACATAGTACTTCTCCTTAATTTTAACTTTGATGTGATTTTTTACAAACCTTGCAAATTATAGCAGTATATTGTAGCAAATGTCAATAACTGATATAATGAATTTGTCGAAATAAGGTTGAAAAGGGAGAAAAAAGGATGAAATTAGAATATAAGCCACTGTGCTTTTCTATATTTGCAGGACTAGGAGTGCTTTTGATAGTTATGGCATCCAGAGATCCGTGGCAAACAGAGCAAGTATTTTCCACAGGCTTTTACAAAATATACTCGCAGGCAATTAGTAGCATTTTTTCGATACTGCCATTCTCCGTGGGTGAAGTATTATTGATAGTTTTATTTATCGGATTGATATTTAGAATTGCCAACACAATCAAAAAAGCAATAAAAAACAAGAGTACTATTCCCGTGATAAATGACATGTTTTCTTTGATAGGAATTGGATCTTGTGTTTACTTTGTATTTGTAATATCTTGTGGGCTTAACTACTATCGAATGGACTTTTCTTATTATTTAGGAAAAGAAGCAGGAGAGTATTCAAAAGAAGAACTTTTAGACATGACGATAGATTACATAGAAATAGCAAGTGAGTTAAGAGAAGTTATCACAGAAGAAGATATGAAAAAATCCTATTTGGAGTTATCGGCTAATGCGAATGATTCATTTGAAATGTTAGGAGAGTTATATCCTGCATTGAGTGGTAGCTATAGTAAGGCAAAACCTTTGTATTTAATATCAGAATTAATGTCCTATACGGAAATAACAGGGATTTTTAATCCATTTACAATGGAAGCGAATGTTAATGTGGCGGTACCACACTATACAATACCTTATACCATGTTGCATGAACAAGCTCATCAGCGAGGGTTTATGAAAGAAAATGAAGCAAATTTCATCGCATTTCTAGCAGGTAGAGAAGGAGAGGATGTATATACAAAATATAGCGCTTATATGGCTGCTATAAGCAACTGTTTAGGAACACTAAGTAGAGTTGATACAGAGTATTATTATGAAGCGTTATCGCATTTGAGTGAGGAACAAGTAGAAGATCGAAGAGTAAAATTTGAATACTGGGAGCAATTTGAAGACAAACTAGTATCAGAAGTATTTACAGAGATTAATGATAACTACTTGAAGGCGAATGGGCAAGAACAAGGAGTGGTCAGCTATGGAGAAGTTGTGGATTTGCTATTGTTAGACTATTATGGGAAATAAAAAGCTCTTTACAAAAAAGAAATAAATTAGTATACTATAGCGGTACATTGAAAATAGAATAACAGCTATAAATCCTATACACACATATATGTGTAGAAATACACATATGCAATAATAAAGCGCCATGAGCCCACATAGAATGTGGGATGACGAGGAAAAGAGTGATCGAATATTCGGCGGATGCTCTTTCGTGCTACTTCTTGCGCGAGACATGGAAACAAATATGCGGGCAACCGCAAAACAAAGTGACATGAAAGAAGATGGAAAACAATAATTATAAAATTGAAAGAAGGTAAACATATATGTGTGGAATTATAGGATATACAGGAAATGGTGAAGTGAAGGAACTTTTATTAGAGTCATTGGAACTTTTAGAGTACAGAGGGTATGATAGTGCAGGGATTGCAATTGCAGGAAAGCAACACTCGGAAATAAAAAAATGTACGGGACGTGTTACCGATTTAATGGAGGTTTGCAAAGGGGATAGTTTGTCTGGAACTTGCGGAATTGGCCATACAAGATGGGCTACACATGGAGGAGTAACTGATATCAACGCACATCCTCATAGCAGAGGAAAAGTAACACTTGTTCACAACGGAATTGTGGAAAATTATAAAGAATTGATAGAACGCTACGATTTTGATATGATTTCAGAGACTGATAGTGAAGTTGTTGCAGCTTGTATCGAAAGATACTATGATGGAGATCCAAAGAAAGCGATTAGAAAAGCAGTTGCGAAGTTACAAGGAACATTTGCCTTAGTAGTAATGTTTGCAGATAGACCAGGAACGATTTTTGCGATTCGTCACGTGAGTCCAATTATCGTGGGAAGTTCTGAAAAAGGAAATTTGTTAGCGTCTGATATCGTAGCGATAAGCCCTCATACAAAGAAATATTTTGTTGCTCCGGAGATGTGTATCACTGAGCTTACAAAAGATACGATAACTGTGTATGACAGTTTAGATCAAATTATGGATATAGACTACCTAGAAATCGATTGGGATACAACACAAGATGGAAAATGCGGATATCCATTCTATATGGAAAAAGAGATTATGGAGCAACCAGATGCGATTCAAAGAACTATCGAGAACAGAATTGTGGACGGTAAAGTAGATTTTAGTGTAGACAATATTCCAGACGAATTATTTACAGAGTGCAAACGTATCTGTATCATCGCTTGTGGAACTGCAATGCACTCAGGTTTAGTTGCAAAAGCATTGATGCAAGCAAGAGCGAATGTGAGAGTAGAGGTAGAGGTAGCTTCGGAGTTTATCTATACAGATCCAGTAATCGAAAAAGGAACACTAGTTGTGGCGGTTTCACAATCAGGAGAGACAATCGATACACTAGAAGCTATTAAACATGCGAAGTCAAAGGGGGCAACGACGCTATCTATCGTAAATGTAAGAGAGACTTCTATTGCACGTGCAACAGACTATGTACTTTATACACAGGCTGGGCCAGAAATTGCAGTAGCAAGTACGAAAGCATATACAACTCAAGTGGCGATGTTCTATCTACTTGTGTGTAAGATGGCAGTGACTAATGGAAGTATGACGGAGGAAGAAGCAGAAAAATTCGTAATGCAAATTAAGAAGATTCCTGCTGTAATTTCAAAAGTATTGGAAGATAAGCAAAAGATTCGTGAGATAACAAAATCTATTATTGAAGCAAAAGATGCGTTTATGATAGGCAGAGGTCTAGATTATTCAGCACTTCTTGAAGCATCTCTTAAGTTAAAAGAGATTGCTTACGTTCATTCAGAGGCTTATGCGTCGGGTGAATTAAAGCATGGAACAATTGCCTTAGTTACAGAGAAAACTCCGATTATAGCTCTAGTAACACAGACAAAATTGATGTTAAAGGAGATGTTGAACATCAAAGAAGTACAATCTAGAGGAGCATCGGTAATAGGATTTGTAAAAGATGAATTTGTCGGAAACGGTATTGAGGCGGAAGAGTTCTCTATTTGCTATGCATTACCAAGCATAGAAGACGAATTTATGATCATGCCAGCATCAGTAGCATTACAATTTTTAGCTTATTATACATCAGCAGATAGAGGATTGGATGTAGATAAACCAAGAAATTTAGCGAAAGTAGTAACAGTAGAATAAAAGTGTGAGGATTTATAGCAATAAATGTACAAAAGAGAGTGATAAAAAGAAGGAATTCTTGTTATTGCTCTTTTTTATTGTGAAAAATGATAAAAAACTTGACAATGCGAAAGTATATTGGTACAATTTGTACATAAAAGACTTTGTTAAACTGTTTAATAAAGTGGCGATACAATTGTGGGTATAAAGAAAGAGTGTGAGAGAATGAAGTACGCAATGAGTAGTATAGATGTGAAGAAGGCGAATAGAAATCGAGTGTTTCGGTTTTTGAACAGCAAGGATAAGTGTTCTATGCCAGAGATAGCGACTGCCTTAGATATGAGTAGTCCGACAGTTCTTCAGATCATAAAAGAACTAAAAGAAGAAGGTGTGATTGAAGAAGTAGGGGCATTGAAGTCTACAGGAGGAAGAAAGGCAAAAGCAATTGCTACTGTAAAAGATAAAAAATATGCGGTGGGATTAGAGATTACAAAAAACCACATTAGCATGGTGTTAACAGATTTATCAGAAAAAGTATTAAACCATACTAGAACTAGAAAGGCATTTTGCAATGAAGATCAATATTATAAAGAAATAGCAGAATTGGTGGGGAATTTTATTGATGAGAATGCAGGTGTGAGGGAGAGACTTCTAGGAGTGGGAATTTCTGTGCCTGCTATTGTAAATAGAGAAGATAATACAATAGAAAATTCAAGAGCATTAAGACTTCCAAAGATGTCTTTAGATGGATTCTCAAAATATACGAACTTTCCATATATAATGGTTAATGATGCTAATGCAGCAGCTGTTGCAGAATCTATCTTTGATAAAAGAAGGCGGAATAAGGTGTACTTATCCCTAAGTAATACGGTAGGAGGAGCAATTTCTCTTGGTGGAGGTAGCGATAAAGCCTATCAAATAGGTGGAACATATGAAAATCTTTATACGGGGAATAGTTGGTGTAGTGGAGAATTTGGGCATATGGTAATGATTCCAGAGGGGAGAAAGTGTTATTGCGGTAAAGATGGATGCCTTGATGCATACTGTTCAGCACTGAGACTGACAGAGCATACAGAAGGAAACTTGGAACTGTTTTTTCAAAAGTTAGAAGAAAAAGATGTGCAGATAGCGAAGGTGTTTGAAGAATACCTTACGATGTTAGCAATTGCTATAGATAATTTAAGGATGTGTTTCGATTGCGAAATAATACTAGGAGGATATGTAGGGAGTTATATGGAACCCTATATTGAACGGTTACAGATGAAACTGAAAGATAAAGCAATTTTCCAAAACCAAGATAAGTATGTCAGAGCTTGTATGTATAGGTTTGATGCATCAGCTCTAGGCGCGGCAATTTATTATATAGAGCAATATGTAAATGAAATATAGATAAAGAGATAAAGGAGATAGCAACAATGGATGGAAAGATGAAAGTAGCAGTAATGAATGGAATCGGACAGATGGGATATACAGAAAGAAAAATCCCTACTGTAAAAGCAGGAGAGGTATTAGTTAAATTAGAATATGTAGGAATTTGCGGAAGTGACATGCATTATTATGAGACAGGTCGTATAGGAGATTACATAGTGGAACCGCCTTTTGTACTTGGTCATGAACCAGGTGGAGTTGTTGTAGAAGTAGGAGAGGGGGTTACGCATCTAGTTATAGGGGACAAGGTAGCATTAGAACCAGGAAAGACTTGTGGTAAGTGTAGATTTTGTAGAGAGGGGAAATACAACCTTTGTCCGGATGTAATATTCTTTGCAACACCACCGGTTGATGGTGTATTTCAAGAGTATGTAGCTCATGAGGCAGATTTATGCTTTAAATTACCAGAAGGTGTTGACACATTAGAAGGTGCTTTGATTGAACCTCTAGCAGTAGGATTTCATGCAGCAAAGCAAGGAGAAGCACAAGCTGGACAATCTGCAATTGTATTTGGCGCTGGATGCATTGGACTTGTTACAATGATGGCATTGAAGGCATGTGGAGTAGATTACGTATACGTAGTAGACATTATGGAAAAGCGATTGGAAAAAGCATTGGAATTAGGTGCGACAGGTGTAATCAACGGAATGAAAGAAGATGTACTAGAACGAGCAAAAGAATTGACAAAAGGGGAAGGATTTGATCTTGCAATTGAAACGGCAGGAACTGAAATTACTACTAATCAGTCAATTCAAGTGGTCCGAAAAGGATCAAATGTAGTGCTTGTGGGGTATGGAAAAACTGGCATGATGGATACAATGATGAGTCTTGCGATGGATAAAGAGCTCACATTTAAGACCGTATTTCGTTATCGCCATATCTATCCGATGGCAATTGAAGCAGTAAAATCTGGAAAAGTAGACTTGAAAGGTATTGTAACTCATACTTTTGAGTTTGATGATATTCAAAATGCAATGGATCGCAGTGTGAAAGAAAAAGCAGAAATTGTAAAAGCGGTAGTAAAGATTTAAAGTTGTTGTGCAATGTGCATAAAAAATGCAGAGAAATATTATTAAAATTTAAGTATTGCACAATTTTGAATAGAGTGTATAATAACATTATTGACATTTATAAAATAGCTTTACAAAAGTATTTTGTTTAAATGAGGACAAGAAAAATTCAAAATAGGAGGATACGAAATTGGGTATTATTGAAAAAATGAGATTAGACGGAAAACGTATTTTTGTAACAGGCGGAGCTAGAGGAATTGGGAAAAGTGTTGCAACAGCTTTCGCAGAAGCTGGAGCTAACCTAGCAATTGTAGATATGGATATCGATGAAGCGAAGAAAACAGCAGAAGAGATTGCAAAAGAGCATGGTGTAAAAACGATTGCAATTCAGACAGATGTTACGAATGAAGATGAAGTTAACCAAATGATGGAGACTATAGTAAAAGAATTAGGCGGTCTAGATTGTGCGTTCTGTAACGCAGGAATCTGTATCAATGTTCCAGCAGAAGAGATGACTTACGAACAATGGAAAAAAGTAATTGATGTTAACTTGAATGGAGTATTTTTAACAGCGCAAGCAGCAGGGAAATACATGTTAGCAAATGGTGGTGGATCTATTATCAATACAGCGTCTATGTCAGGACACATCGTGAATGTGCCACAACCACAATGTGCTTACAATGCATCAAAAGCAGCAGTAATTATGTTGACAAAGTCAATGGCAGTTGAGTGGGCTACAAAAAATGTACGTGTGAATTCATTAAGCCCAGGATACATTGAGACAGAGTTGATTAGTAAAGCAGCACATCTTCAACCATTGATTGCAAAGTGGAATGATTTGTCACCAGTTGGAAGAATGGGTAAACCAGAAGAGCTACAATCGATTTGTGTATACTTGGCGGGCGATACAAGTTCATTTACAACAGGTTCGGATTTTATAGTAGACGGAGCATTTTCGTGTTTCTAAGATTCTAATGCCATAGGGGCGTTTTGAATAAACCAATTTTAGGAGGAGAGAAAGTATGAAGAGAAAGATTTTGGGAGTTATTCTAAGTGTAGCAATGTTAGCATCGTTTGCAGTAGGCTGTACAACTGAGGCACCAGTTAGTGAGCCTGCAGCCGAAGAGACAGAAGAAGGTGAAGAAGGGGATGGTACTTATACAGTAGGTATTACTATTCAATCTCTTAAGAATGATTACTGGGCAGGCGTTATGGGTAAACTTGAAGGCGTTTTAGAGGAAAATGGTTATGAGTATACAATCATAGACTGTAGCGATAACTCAGCAACTCAAATCAGTCAAGTAGAAAACTTTATAACAGCAGGTGTAGACTTAATCATGATTCATCCATCAGATGCTGATGCTGTTGAACCAGTAACACAACAAGCAAGAGATGCTGGAATTGATGTAATGTGCTGGGATGATCCAATGGAAAACACAACTGCAAACTGGGTTCTTGATAACACAGCACTTGGAGCAGATATCGGAGCTTCAGCAGCTGAATTTATCAATGAGCATTATACAGCGGATGCACCAGCAGAAGTAGTAGTAATCGGATACCCTTCTACAAAAGTTCTTCTAGAGAGAGCAAACGGAATTAAACAAGGACTTGAAGAAAACTGTGATCCAGGAAACTATAAGATTGTAGCGGAAGTTGAAGGAATTGAGACAAATGATGCACTTACAAATGTAGAAACAGCACTTCAAGCAAATCCAAATGCAACAGTATTTGTAGGGGTTGGTTCTGGTGCGATGAACGGAGCAAATGAAGCACTTCTTCAAAAATACGGCGGAGCTGGAAATATCCCAGAAAATGTAGGAGTTATCACTACTGACGTTACTATGCAACAATTAGAGTCACTAAAAGCTGGAGATGAAGCAGTAAGAGCTATCGTAGGATTCGAAGGATCTAGTTTAGACACTGCAGAAGCTTGTTTTGCAATGTTTGAAAGTATCTTAGCAGGAGATGATTTCTCAGGAGATAATCACAATGTATACAGACCAACAAATGAAATTACTATTGATACAGTGGATGGTATTATTGAAGGTATGTAATAGAATTATGAAAATAAGTTTTGTATAATGAGTTTTTGGTAGAGGCGATGTTACATCGCCTCTACGCATAATAAAAGAGAGTTACCACTATAACTTACGGGGGAGGAATTATGAGCCAAGAATATGTATTGCAGTTACAACATATAAGAAAAGAATACCCGGGTGTTGTGGCATTGAAAGATGTTACTTTAGAGCTAAAAAAGGGAGAAATTCTAGCATTAATCGGCGAGAACGGAGCAGGAAAATCTACATTGATTAAGTGTTGTTCAGGAGCAGTTGTTCCAACATCAGGGAAAATCATTGTAAATGGAAAAGAATTCAGCAGTATGACTCCACAACTTGCAGCAGAGAACGGAATTGCTATTATCTATCAAGAATTTAATAATGTAAAGGAATTATCGGTAGCAGAGAACTTATTTCTTGGAAGGCCGATTAAAAAAGGAATCGTGGTTGATAAAAGAGCCATGGAAAAAGAAGCAGAAAAAGCTTTTGAACAATTAAGAATAAAAATCAATCCAAAATCTTTGATGAAAGATTTGACAGTTGGTTATCAACAAATGGTTGAAATTGCAAAGGCGATTCAACAAAATGCAAAAATTTTGATTATGGACGAACCTTCGGCACCTCTTACAAGTGCAGAAGTTGAGAGTATGTTCCTTGTGGTTGAAAGGCTTAGAAAAGAAGGAATTTCAATCATATACATATCTCATAGATTGGATGAAATCTACAGATTATCAGACAGAATAGAAGTATTACGTGATGGAGAATATGTGAAAACACTGATTACAAAAGACAGTCATGTACAAGAATTGATTCAATTGATGGTTGGTCGTGAACTTACAGAGACTTACCCTCCGAGAGGTGACTGTGTCGATAAGAAAGAGGTTGTATTGGAGTTGGAGAATGTCTGTGGACATGGAAACAATAATATGTCTCTAAAGATTCATAAAGGAGAAATCTTAGGACTTGGAGGACTGGTTGGTGCAGGTCGAACTGAGCTTGCAGAGATGATATTTGGAGTGGTTCCAAAGAAATCAGGGACTATGAAGTTTAAAGGCCAAGAGATTCATCCAAAGACGCCGAGACAAGCGATAGACTATGGTATTGCATTGGTCCCAGAAGATCGTAAACGACATGGGGCAATGCTTGGAATATCAATTAAGAACAATATTAATATGCCGATTTATCAAAGGAATTCTACACTTAGTGTGATTGACTCTAAAAAGGAAATGGAAATTGCGAATAAGTATAGAGAGAACATGGCAATTAAAACTCCGAACTTAGAACAGTTGATTAAAAACCTAAGTGGAGGGAATCAGCAAAAGGTAATCCTTGGAAGATGGCTTGCGGCTGATTCAGAGTTGATTATCTTTGACGAACCAACAAGAGGAATCGATGTAGGTGCGAAATATGAAATCTACAAGTTGATGAACGATTTGGTTGAAAAAGAAGGAAAGGCAATTCTTATGATTTCTTCTGAAATGGAAGAATTGATGGGAATGTCAGATAGAATAATAGTGTTGTCAGAAGGTGAAATGACTGGAGAATTAGCAAAAAATGAATTTGCACAGGAAACCATTATGGCATACGCATCCAATGGGAATAAGTAGGGAGGTTTAGAGAAGAATGAATGATAAAGTAAAGAATCAGATAAAAGACAAGGCGATTTGGGTGGTGCTTCTTGCTCTCGTAGTTGGTTTTTCCATTGCAAACCCAAGATTTATGACAGCAACTAACTTGTTTCAAGTATTAAGACAAGTATCTATGTTTGGTATTGCATCAATAGGTATGACATTTGTAATCTTATTAGGAGATATCGACTTATCGATAGGTTCGATTATTACATTTGTAAATATTGTCTGTGCATATTTTATGGTACATATGAATATGAACATGTGGCTAGCAATTCTTGTATCTTTAGTAATTGGTGTTTTAATTGGATTGTTAAATGGTTTTATGATTTCGACATTAGGTATGCCGGCCTTGATTGCAACTTTTTCTACACAGATAGCGTTCCAAGGTTTGGCGCTAATCATTAGTGGAGGACTTCCAATCAATGGATTTACAGAAGATTTTAGAATTATTGGACAAGGTTATGTAAGTGTAGTTCCAGTACCAGTAATTATTATGATAATATGTTTTGCGCTAGGATCGTTTATTTTAAATAAAACATATTTTGGTCGTTATTTCTATGCTGTTGGAGGAAATAAAGAAGCGGCAAAGCTTTCGGGAATTCGTGTAGGAAGAACAAAATACTTAGTATTTGCTCTTTCAGGATTATTTGCAGCACTTGCAGGTATTGTTATGCTATCTCGTACAAATTCAGGTATTGCAAATGCAGGTCTAGGTTTTGAGTTTGATGTTATCACTTGTGTAGTTTTAGGTGGTGTTTCAGTAAACGGTGGATTTGGTAAAATATCAGGAGTAGTAGCCGGTACATTTATTATCGGAGCACTACAAAATGGAATGGTACTTATGAACATTGATATCTATCTACAAGACGTAGTAATGGGTGTTATCTTAGCACTTGCAGTTGGATTCGATTGTTTACAAAAGAAAAGACAAGCAACTTAATAAAACGAAAATCTCCAGTAACAGCATTATGCATTTGCTGGGGATTTTTGAAATAAAGGAGAAATTTGCTGCGATGACAAAAAAAGAAAATCTTAGAAGAGTCATTATGCGAGATAATCCTAATTGGGTGCCATGTGGTATGGAAAGTGAGATTTTCTTAGTGCATCCGATTATCGAACGTCCTTTACGCGCGGGGCGGGATGATTGGGGAGTACTATGGGATTATCGAGAAGAAGCAGAAGGTGGAACATATCCGGGGCATGAAGAACCAATTATCTCAGAGATAGAAAATTGGAGAGAAGTTATTCGAATTCCGGAAGTAGATGATTATGATTGGAGCGAGATAAAAGAATCTTGGAATCGTAATCCAATTAATATAGCAGAGATTAATCGAGAAAAACATTGGATTACAGGAGCGCTAGACTTCGGTGTATTTGAAAGGATGTACTTGTTATTGGGAATGGAGAATCTATTGATTTATACGATTACAAATCCTGAAGAAGTAGCAGACTTAGCAATGGATATTGCCAAGTATAATGTAAGAGTAATTAAAAAGTTTTTTCAGGTTGTAAAACCAGACATGATTCGATATGGAGATGATTGGGGAGTGCAAGATCAACTAATAATGAGTCCAGATAGTTGGAGACAGTTGATAAAACCAGCTGTACAGCTAATCTATGATGCGATACATGAAGAAGGTGGTATTGTATTTCAACATTCATGTGGGAAGATAGAAGATATATTTTCTGATTTAGTAGAAATGGGGATGGATGTATTTGATCCGGTACAACCTTGTAATAACTACAAGATGCTAAAGGAAGAGTATGGGGATAAAGTGAGTTTTTGTGGTGCAATAGATAGTCAACACGTACTAGGGCGCTCAAATGTGACAGAAAATGAAGTACGTAAAGAAGTAAGAAACTGTATTGAAGCATTGGCGAAAAACGGAGGATATATTGCGAGACCAAGCCATGATATAGAGTATGACAAGAGTGTAATGGAAGCAATGAATGATGAAATAAAGAAATATGGAAATTACCTTAAAAGTGAGGAGAAATAACAGATGAGACATGGGATTTATTATGCGTACTGGGAAGACCAGTGGGCGGCAGATTACAAAAAATATGTAGAAAAAACAGCAAGATTAGGATTTGATGTGTTGGAAGTTGGAGCAGCACCACTTCCGGATTACACAGAGCAAAAAATAAAAGAGTTGCATAAATGTGCGAAAGACAACAATATGTGTTTGACGGCAGGATATGGACCAACTTTTAATCATAATATGGGTTCCTCGGACAGTAAAATCCGTGAAGAAGCGCTCAATTGGTATAAGAAATTATTCGAGGTTATGGAAGCACTAGAAATGAAAAAATTAGGTGGTGCACTATACTCGTATTGGCCGGTAGATTACTCTACAGCAAATAAAGAAGTGGATTGGAAATATAGTGTAGAAGGGATGCGAATTTTGGCACCGATAGCAGCAAGCCATGGAATTACATTAGGTATGGAAGTGTTGAATCGATTTGAAAGCCATATTCTAAATACTTCAGAAGAAGGCGTAAATTTTGTAAAAGAAGTTGGAGAAGAGAATGTAAAAGTAATGTTAGATACATTTCACATGAATATTGAAGAAACTAGCATTGGAGATGCGATTCGCTATGCTGGAAAACACCTTGGGCACCTTCATACAGGTGAATGTAATCGGATGGTTCCAGGAAAAGGGCGTACTCCTTGGAGAGAAATCGGAGATGCACTTCGTGAAATTCAATACAGTGGTGATGTCATTATGGAGCCATTTGTTAAAATGGGTGGACAAGTAGGAGCAGATATTAAGATATGGCGAGATATAAGCAAAGGTGCAAGTGAAGAAGAATTGGACAAAGATGCGAAACAAGCTTTAGAATTCCAAAGATATATGTTGGATTGGGAACGATAGAAAGAGGTTAAAGATGCAGATAATAAAAGTGGAAAAAATAACAAAAGAAAACTTTGCGCCTTTCGGAAGCTATTATGATATGCTTAATCCAAGTGGATACGCATTGCAAGGTGAACTACATAGTTTTTATCCAGATAGAATGACGGAATCATGTACAGGGAGAATGGCATTTTCACCATTATTAGTAAAAAAACCAGATAAAATGGTAATCACGGATGTCGAATATCATACAACAACTCCAGAATTAATCATACCGATGAATGATAGTATGATTATTCACGTAGCACCAGCAACGGGAGGTGTGCCAAAGACAGAGTTGACAAAAGCCTTTATCGTACCTAAAGGAACGATGGTAAAGTTAAATACAGCAATCTGGCATTTGGCGCCATTACCTAGCAAAGAGGATGTATTGCATGCGATTGTTATTCTGCCGGAGTGCACTTACATGAATGATTGTACAGTGGTTTCGTTAAAAGAAGAAGAACAATTTGAAATTGAATTTTAGTTTAGAGATTTTTTAGAGATTTATTTCGTTAAAATATTGACACTGGAAATGATAGAGACTACTATGAGTGTGAGGAACTTCGGAGTGAAGTAAGAAATGGTAGGTAATAAAAATGAGAGAAAAGCGATTGAGCACAAGTGAGATAAAGCTTAACAATAGGCAGAGGATTTATAAATACATAAGAAAAGAAAAAAGCGTATCAAAACAAGATATTGTAGTAGGACTACAGCTCAGTTTACCTACAGTTACTCAGAATTTACAGTATTTAAAGCAAAAAAAATTAATAGATACTTCTAAAAAAATTAGCAACACAGGAGGACGTAATGCAACAGCTTATTCCTATGTGAAGTCAGCTAAAACAGCAATTGGAATATATACAACAGGCAATCATATTCATGGAGTAGCAGTTGATTTGTCTGGAGAGGTGATTTATGCAGTAAAAGAAAGAATAAAGTTTAACCTTGAAGATGATGCTTATTTGCGAAAGATAGGTGAAGTTGTTGAATGTATAAAGTCGGAAAATAGTGTTTCTACAGATGATTTATTGGGGATTGGTATAGCAGTACCAGGCCTGATATCAGAAGATGGAGAGACGGTTAGGTATGGACTGACATTAGGGTTTTCAGGAAAAACTAAAGAGCAGATTACAAAATATATTCCGTATTCCAATCGATTGTTACACGATTCTTATGCAGCAGGGTATGCAGAAGGAAAAGTCGCTAAAGGCGTGAAGAATGCATTTTATATTAGTTTGAGTGGAAGTGTGGGAGGATCAATAATAATCAATTACGAAATCTACCGTGGTGATGCACATAAGGGTGGAGAAATCGGCCATATGACATTGGTGCCAGAAGGTGGAGAACTTTGCTACTGTGGAAAAAAAGGTTGTTTCGATACTCTTTGCAAGGCAGGAACCCTATTACATTATACAGATGGTGTATTAGAAGAATTTTTTATCTTATTAGAACAAGGTGATAATAGGGCAAAAGAGTTGTGGGAGCAATATCTTGAAAACCTATCACTTGGAATACATAATGTACGTATTCTTTTTGATGGAAAGGTTATCTTAGGAGGACATATAGGACCCTACATTACGCCATATTTTGATGATTTGTGCGAAAAAGTAGATAAAAGAAATACCTTTGGAGATCAAGCGAGAGATTATTTGTTGCCGTGTAAGTATAAAGTTGAGGCAGCTGCAGCGGGAGCAGCAAATACGTATATAGATGAATTTGTAAAGTATATATAAAAATCTAGTAATAAAGGAGGACGAGTTATGAAAGCAGCAGTGTACCATGGGAAAGAGGATTTACGAGTAGAAGAGGTTCCAGTAAGAGCATTAAAGGACAATGAAGTTAAAATTCAAGTAAAATATTGTGGTGTTTGTGGAACAGATATACACATTTTTAATGGAGATGGAGGCTCATTTGCAGTAACTCCACCATTAATTCCAGGACATGAATTTTCAGGAGTTGTAGCAGAAGTGGGGGCAGCTGTAACTACACTAAAACCAGGAGATAAAGTTAGTGGAGACCCAAATGATATGTGTGGAGAATGTTATTTCTGTAAAAAAGGAATGGCGCATTTTTGTACAAATAATATTGGAATTGGAACAACACAAGATGGTGGCTTTGCCGAATATATAATTATGAGAGAAAAAGTAGTTTATAAAGTTCCAGAGAGTTTGAGTTTTATCGAAGCTGCGATGGCAGAGCCTATGGCTTGTTGTCTACATGGAATAGACCTATGTAATATCAAAGCAGGAGATACAGTGTTGGTAATGGGTGGAGGCCCAATTGGAATCATTATGCTGCAATTAGCAATCTATGCAGGAGCTGGAAAAGTGATTCTTTCGGAGCCAGTAGAAGAAAAGAGAGCATTGGCATTAAAGCTAGGAGCGAGTAAAGCGATTAATCCAATTGAAGAGGACGTGAAAAAAGTATTAGATGAGTATTGTGATAATGTGGATGTTATTATCGAATGCGTAGGAAATATCAGAACACAAGCACAAGCGATTGAGTTTGCAGGAAAAGGGGCAACAGTAATGTATTTTGGACTGGCAAGCCCAGACGATGAGATGCCTGTAAAACCAGATGACATCTTTAAGAAAGAGCTTAAACTCACATCATCTTTTATCAACCCTTATACATTTGACAGAGCAATAGAAGTACTTGAATCGGGAAGAATCGATGTGGAAAGTATCATCACTAATATAGTAAAGTTAGATGATATCGTAGAAGTATTTACTGATGCAGAATATAGAAGAGCAGGAAAGGTTATGATTGAAATTTCATAATTCTTGCGATATAGAAGAGAGAAAAGAAGCAAAGTGCTATCTTCTCTCTCTTTTTTTTACGGATTGCAATAAATAGAAGCGACATCCACAGTGCCAAGAGGTGTTTTTACAGGGACTCGTGGCCATGTGTCTGATTTGGTAAGAATCTCGATTTGATTGTTGATTAATAAAGTAGTCTCTTCGCACTTTGTCCCTTTGATTGTAGGGTTCCATGCGTAGGCTTGGTTATTTTTGATACAATCAAGGGTACTGTCAGAAACGATGAACTCGCGGCAACTATAACCTGTAGGTCCACCTTGATGATGTTTTTTCCACTCATCGGAATATCCGACATAATCATAAACTTTTTTCAATTCTCCAAAATAGTCTTGATAAGAAGGTGTATTTTGCATTAATAATTGTGACATTGCAAAAACATATTGTGTACATTCCATTATAGAATTAACTTTTTCGGGAATTTCGCCATCGTATCTCATTCGTGTAAGACTAACATTTAATCCATCACGTTCACCACCTAGGACAATCATAAGGCTTTTCTGAAAAGATTTTTCTGTGGGCATAGGGTGACGATAGTCTAAAATTCGTTCATCACTTCCGATGAGTACACAGTCAGGAGTGATTCTTTTATCTAGGCACTCTTTCTTTATGAGATTGGCAATTATGCGTTCACTCATACCAATCTCAGCTTGTTTTGTCACAGATTCAACAATAGAGGCACAGTCTTGTCCCAATTGGCGATAGCGAATGATTTCAAATTGTGATAATTGCATTCTGAGATTCACGAAGGAATCTATTTCGTATGAAGCATAGGATAATAGCATGTCGCTGCAATAAGTGGGGTTAGTAAAATAGTTGGAACAAATACGTTGGATATGGATATGTATATCTTCATACCAAGAGCTTTCAACTACTTTCAAGCTAAGTGGGTTTTGTTCTTGTTTGATACGAGAAGCGTCACTGCTGTCACAAACTATAATAGGAGGAATAGAGTCTGAATTGAATACGACTATATATGCGACGCCTGTAGCTATATTGGTAACTACAGAGTTGTCACTTCCTTCCATAATCCATTTATAATTATCGCGC
>CAYJHQ010000013.1:26072-67154 GCA_964369775.1 uncultured Lachnospiraceae bacterium | reverse complement strand
CTGCGACCTCCTGGTCCCAAACCAGGCGCTCTAGCCAAGCTGAGCCACACCCCGATATTCTATTGTTGTTTCCGCCGTATCTCTGACGCAAGAATGATTATATAACACATAGCAACAGAAGTCAACACTTTTTCAAAACTTTTTTATTTTATTTTTTCACTCCCTCATTTTCCCTTGTAAATACAGGCTTTTTCGCTATTATTTTTTTTAAAAAAATAATACATTTTACCCATATTTACAAATTATAAATATTTAATTTCAAATTTTTCTTCTCCGTTATTCTCGACTTCCATTACTGCATAACTCGCTCTTCGACCTTGCTGTCTCGGATAAGATATGCTCCCCGGGTTGATTATAACCATTCCTAAATGTTCCTCTATCAATGGATGATGGGTGTGTCCATACATAACGATATTTGCGCCTTCACTACGCCCTGCTTTTTCTAGCTGCTTTGTGCCATAATATACATTATACCCGTGACCATGGCAGATAAATACCTTTGATTTCCCGATATCAAACACTGCTTTTTCTGGTAATCTACAGTAGAAATCATTGTTTCCACACACCATTTTCATCTCACATTCTGCAAATACTTCAATATCAGCTTCATCGCATTCAATATCCCCTAGATGGATTAATAAATCTAGGGGCTTCTCTCGTTCGATAACAACTTCTAAATTCCCATTTCTCCCATGAGAATCGCTCACTATAAGAATTTTCATCTTTTACCTTTTCTCTCCTAAATACTATTGGCAATCACTTTTTTCATTTCTCGCAACGCCTTCCCTCGATGACTCAACTCATTTTTTTTCTCTGGAGATAGTTCTGCCGTGCTCATCCCATATTCAGGTAAGAAAAAGATAGGATCATAACCAAATCCGTTCTCCCCTTTTATTTCGTAACCTATAATTCCTTCTATGGTCTCTCTTACAACTTTCTTTTCTCCATTTGGGAAGACTGCTGCTATAGCGCAGACAAATCTAGCTGTACGCTTTGATTCTTCCACACCTTCTAATCGATCCAACAGCATCTGATTCTTGATTTTATATGGTGTGTTCTCTCCTGCATAGCGAGCTGAATAAATTCCTGGTTCTTTGTTCAAATAATCAATTTCAAGACCAGAGTCATCTGCAAGAATAATTGCATCTTTTGCCAATGCTGCAATTGCTTCTGCCTTAATCATTCCGTTCTCTTCAAAGGTGGCTCCATTTTCCTCTATTTCAATATCGATTCCCGCTTCTTTCATTGATATAACTGATATGCCTATATCTGCGAGAATCTCTCTAATTTCAACCATCTTATGTTCATTTCCAGTCGCAAATATTATACGCTTCTCCATATCTACTACACTCCTTTATTTTTCCTCGGCGGCCTAGGCCCTTCAAATTGATAGTAATACGTCTTAATCATACCATTGTAAATTTTGCGGTTTTTCGTTGCTTTTTTACCAAAATGTAGTTCTGTATCTTCGTAACTCGTAATCATGTACGCCGACCACGTCTCTAATTTCCCAAATGCTTTTCCAAACGACTGATACAGTGGTGGTAATGCATCTTTCTCTTCAAGACGTTCTCCGTACGGCGGATTCGTTATGACAAATCCATATTTCTTCGGATGACTTAGCTGCGCCACATCACGCACTTGAAAATGAATCAAGTGTTCCACACCCGCTAATTCTGCATTCTCTCTCGCCACTTTTACCACTTGATAATCTGCGTCATATCCCTGAATATCCACTTCGATATCATCATTGATATTGTCATTCGCTTCATCTATCGCATCGTACCACCCCTTCTTTGGAATGATATTTTTCCACTCTTCTGATAAAAATGAGCGATTCATCCCTGGTGCTATATTAGCTGCAATCATAGCAGCTTCTATTGGAAATGTTCCACTACCACAAAATGGGTCCACTAAGATTCTATCTTTTCTCCAAGGTGTCAACATAATCAGTGCAGCCGCTAAAGTTTCTGTAATTGGTGCAATTCCTGCCTGTTTTCTATACCCCCTTTTATGAAGAGATATTCCTGTTGTATCAAGGGCAACTGTCACCATATCTTTCATTAAAAATACACGCACTGGATACGATGCTCCATTCTCCTCGAACCATGTCACCTTATATTTGCTCTTTAAACGCTCCACCATTGCTTTTTTCATAATAGATTGTATGTCCGATGGGCTAAATAATTTACTCTTAATTGAAGCCGCTTTCGTCACCCAGAACTTCCCCTCTACAGGAACGTAATCTTCCCACGGTAACTTCTTCGTATTTTCAAAAAGCTCATCAAATGTAGTCGCCTTAAAACTACCTACTTTTAGAAGTATTCTTTCTGCTGTTCGCAAAAAGATATTGGCTCTACAAATCGCTGTTGCATCACCATAGAAGTATACTTTCCCATCCTCTACCTTTGATATTTCATATCCTAAATCCTGTATTTCTCTTTTTAACACCGCTTCTAATCCAAAATGACAGGGTGCAATTAATTCCATCTTACTCATGGGATCCTCCTTACTTCTAAGCCATTGCTTATGCTTATCTTACGTTTTCCTTCTTGCGTTGTCAAGTATTGTACATAGAAAAGAGAGAGACGCTCTTGCGCCTCTCTCTCTTTTATTTTTTACAACTGCATCCATCTTCTGAATCTGCGTCCGAACCACAACTAGACCCACAAGAACAACCGATACACTTTGTACCTTTTCTCTTTTCTTTTACAATGTACACAATCACAGCCGTAATAATCAAAACTATAATGCCGCCTACAATCAAATTCTGCATAACATCACCTACGCTTTCGCTTTTGCTCCAACCTTACTCTCTGCTATTTTATCCCCTTTACGTACTAAATATACCACATAACCCAACATTATTGCAACGGCTATCAATCCGGGAATAAATCCACCACCTAATGCTCCTGTTGTAATTAAAGTACCGATTTGATATACAAAGAACGCTACTATGTATCCAGTTCCAAATTGAAGCCCAATTCCAGCCCACAACCACTTTCTGCTACCCATCTCTGCGTTCATCGCACCGATACAAGCAAAGCAAGGAGGTGTAAATAGGTTAAACATCAAGTATGCAAGAGCTCCCACTTGTGTAAGCCCCATAATTGTAGCTACCTCTGTAGAACCACCCACTAAAGCTAACTCATCAGTGTTAATAAAATTTGTAATTCCGTATACTACCGCAAGAGTTCCTACAACATTCTCTTTCGCAATAAAACCTGTAATTGCTGCTGCTGCTAATTGCCAAGTTCCAAATCCTAACGGTATCAACAGCATTGCAAATGGTGAAGAAACACTTGCTAAAATACTGCTTCCTTCCATGCCTTCTGCAACCACTTCGAAACTCCAGTTAAACGTCTGCATAATCTGTACTATTGCATTACATAATAGAATAATCGTACCTGCTTTAATAATAAAAGCTTTCCCTCTTTGTAACATTGATATTGTCGCTCTTTTGATACTTGGGAAACTATACTCTGGAAGCTCCATTATAAAGAATGATCTTGCATTTTTTTCACCTGTTATTCTAACTGTAATTAATGCACCTAAAATAATGATTGCAATTCCTACAAAATACATCAATGTTCCAACCCAAGATGCATCAGCAAAAAACGCACCTGCAAACAATGCGATTACTGGAAGTTTTGCTCCACAAGGCATAAACGGCGCTAGCATCGCTGTAGTTCTTCTTTGACGCTCATTTTTAATTGTTCTTGTAGCCATAACTCCTGGAATACCACATGCAGTTCCTATTACCATAGGAATAATTGACTTACCTGAAAGACCTACGCCTTTTAAGAATCTATCCATTACTACAGCAACTCTTGCCATATACCCACATTCTTCTAATAATGCTAATAAAAAGAACATAACCATAATTAATGGTAAGAAACCTACAACTGCACCTACACCACCAATAATTCCATCTACTAAAATAGCGCTTAAAATTGGTGAAACACTCTCTCCTAGCATATCGCCAACGTAGCCTTGGAAACCTTCAATCAGCCCTACTAGATAATCCGCAATCACTGGTCCAACATATGTCTGTGATAGTGCAAATACGCCCCACATAACTAGTGCGAAAATTGGTATTCCAAGCCATTTATGAGCAATGATTTTATCTATTCTATCTTGTTTATTCTGTCTATTCCCTGCAACTTTTCGCTTTTCAACTTTATCAACTACTGTTTTTACAAACTCATATCTTGCTTTATCAGCACTCTCAACTTGGGCTTTGTCAGTTGTATCAATATCACTTCCTTTGTATGGCGCAACTTGCGTAGCCCCTACTAATGATACTGCTTTTTCCACCACATCTTTTAATCCACTTTCAGTTGTAGCAGTAGTTACAACCACTGGACAGCCTAACTGTTCAGATAATTTTGCTTCATCAACTTCAATTCCTTTTTTCTTATTGATATCTGCTTTATTCAAAGCGATTACCATCGGAATCTCTAATTCTAACAATTGTGTGCTGAAAAATAACCCTCTGCTCAGACTAGTTGCATCTACGATGTTGATAATTGCATCTACATTTGCCGACTTTACAAAATCACTTGTGATATTCTCCTCTGACGTAAATGGAGACATCGAATATGCCCCTGGTAAATCTACTGCTACTAATTCTTGCGACGTATTTGCCAAGCCTTTTTTTATAGTTCTTTCTTTCTTTTCAACTGTTACTCCAGCCCAGTTACCTACTTTTTCATTACTTCCCGTTATCGCATTATAAATAGTTGTTTTCCCACTATTCGGGTTACCAGCTAACGCAATCCTCATCTTTTCATCCTCCAACTTTTCTTTTTCTCTTCAATCTCTCGTTAGTATTTTCTAACCTTTACACAAAAAAAAGCGCACTCTTCGTACCCTTATTTTCATTTTCACTACACCAACTTCACACTCAAAGCTTCTGCTAATTCTCTATCGATACCGTATCTAGCGTCATTAATCGATACAACTAAATTCTCTCCAAGACTAGAAACAACTGTAATCACTTCTCCAATATAGCACCCAAGTGTGAGCAAAAAGCTCTCCAGTTCCTCATCTCGCGTATCTATCGCTGTAATTATGTAATCTTTATCCACTTCAGCTTCTGATAACATTATACTTGTATCATTCATTCAACTCGCCTCCATACTTTTATAGCAACGCAAAACGCCTGTTAACGTTATCTAACCAAATATTAGCACAACTATCCTTTTTTTGTCAATATTTTTTTACGTTAAAAGACCGATGGGGGAGCCATCGGTCTTTTGGGGAGTATAAATAATTAATAAGGGGTGTAGGAGTTTTTCCTACAAGTAGAAGTATAATATAGTTCATATAAAAAATCAACAAATTTTTTTAATATTTCTTAATTCATTCTTGAATAGAAATATTTCATCTGCGCATACTATAACCGAATCATAAATATCAAGGAGGACATCACAATGTCAAAGAGAAACAGTTATATGAATGAAACCAAAAATTATGAATCACAAAACAAAGAAATGAATAAAAACATGGATAAGAGTAAGGTGAAAAATGCAGAAAATTCTTCTGAAACAAATGCTTACGACAACAAAGCTAAAAACTGTTCTAAATACTCGGATAACCATTAGTTTTATTCGCAAAAATAGTGTGCAAAAATGCACACTATTTTTCATTGTTATATTAATTTCTTCATCGTCTCGTAAAAAATCTAAACAACATTCCACCTAAAATAAACACTAATATTATTGGCCAAACCATAAACAGTAATCTAAGCGCAATGCTACTAAAGAAAAATATTAACACAATTACAATCAATACACTTATGAAACAACCAATCCTCGATTGCATATATCTCACTTGAAAATTCTTTTGTGCTCTTTCTTGCTCTTCTTTCACTGCTGAACTCTTTACTTCTTCTGCTTGGCTAGTCGTTGCGTCCATCTCTATAATATTTCGAGCAATAACCCAAGGATCTCCAAGTTCTTCAATTACCTCTCGTTCATCTCTTCCTGAGGCTTTCTCTGTATCTATATACCCTCTATAATAAATCAATTGCTCTCTAATAATATCGCCATGTAGATCATTTCTTAATGCTTCTTCTAATTTTGATAGAAATTCCGATTCGTTCATTACTCGCCCCTCCTAAATGTTTTCACTTAGGATACCATAATCTAGTTTAGATTAAAAGACCTATTTATGATTTTCTATACTTCAAATAATAAATCCCCATATGAAGGCATTGGCCAAATTTCTTTGTCTACAATCATCTCTAATTGATCTATTGGAGCTCTAAGCGCAACCATTGACGGACAAACTTCTTCGTAATAACACTTTGCCTGTTTTTCTAAGTCTTCTTCCATTCCAGCTGCTTTTTCTGTTGTTGCAATCAAAGTGCTTAAAGCGTTTTTCGATGCCACTAATAACTCTGTTGTCTCTTTTAATAATTCCGTTTGCACTGTAGCATCTACTCCTGCCGCCTTAACTGATACAACAGTATCTGCCAATCCTTTTGTATAACGGATAATTGCTGGAATCATGTGTTTGCTCGCTATATCAATCATAGCTTTCGCTTCAATGTTAATCGCTTTTGCATATGCTTCATATTGAATTTCTGCACGTGACTCCAATTCTGCTTTTGTAAATACAGCAAATTTAGAAAATACTTCTACAGATTGATCCGATACAAGTGCTGGAATCGCTTCTATCATCGATTTGATATTCGGAAGGCCTCTCTTTTCCGCTTCTACAACCCATTCGTCAGAGTAACCATTTCCGTTAAAGATGATTCTTTGGTGATCTTTCGCATACTTTTTAATCAAATCATGTACTGCTTCTTCTTTATCCGAAGACGCTTCTATAAAATCTGATGCTTCTGCAAATGCTTCTGCCACAATTGTGTTAAGTACTGTATTTGCCTCTGCTACAGAATCACGTGAACCGCACATACGGAATTCAAATTTGTTACCTGTAAATGCAAATGGAGAAGTTCTATTTCTATCTGTTGCATCTTTTGTGAAATCTGGAATTGACTTCACTCCTGTCTCTAATTTCTTCCCTGCTATACTAGACGTTGCCTCGCCTGTATTTACAAGTTGTTGAATTACATCTTCTAATTGCTCTCCTAAGTATACAGAGATAATAGCTGGAGGTGCCTCATTTGCTCCAAGTCTGTGGTCATTTCCTACATCTGCCGCAGACTCTCTTAAAAGTGCTGCATGCTTATCTACTGCTTTTAAGATACAAGTAAGTACTAATAAGAATTGAATATTCTCGTGAGGAGTTTTTCCTGGCTCTAGAAGGTTCTTTCCTTCATCTGTTGTGATTGACCAGTTGTTATGCTTTCCAGAACCATTTACACCTGCAAATGGCTTTTCATGTAGTAAACACTGCATTCCATGCTGACAAGCAACTCTCTTTAATGTCTGCATCACGATCTGGTTATGATCTACAGCAATGTTACAAGGTGCATAAATCGGCGCAAGCTCGTGCTGTGCTGGTGCAACTTCGTTATGTTGAGTCTTAGATACAACTCCCATCTTCCAAAGTTCTTCATTTACTTGTTTCATATAAGCACAAATTCTTTGTCTGATAGTTCCAAAATAGTGATCATCTAGCTCTTGACCTTTTGGTGGCATCGCCCCAAATAATGTTCTTCCTGAAAAGATTAAATCTTTTCTCTTTAAATATTTTGCTTTATCTACTAAGAAATACTCTTGCTCCACACCTACTGATGGTGTTACTTTCTTTGCTGTTGTATTTCCAAAATGCTTTAAAAGTCTAAGTGACTCTTTATTAATCGCCTCCATAGAACGAAGAAGCGGTGTTTTTTGATCTAGCGCCTCGCCTGTGTACGAACAAAAAGCTGTAGGAATGCAAAGTGTTGCCCCTGCTGCATCTTGTCTTACAAATGCTGGCGATGAACAATCCCAAGCGGTATATCCTCTTGCCTCAAAAGTAGCACGAAGTCCTCCTGATGGAAATGAAGATGCATCTGGTTCTCCTTTTATCAATTCTTTTCCCGAAAAGCTCATCAATACCTTTCCTTCTGCATTTGGTGCTGAAATAAAAGAATCGTGCTTCTCTGCCGTCACGCCTGTAAGCGGCTGGAACCAGTGTGTATAATGAGTTGCGCCCTTCTCAATCGCCCATTCTTTCATCTCATGTGCAATCATATCCGCAATCGTAATATCTAAATCTTTACCTTCTTCAATCGTCTTTTTCAACTCTTTGTATACCTTCTTTGGAAGACGCTCTTGCATCACCATGTCATTGAATACATTCTCACCAAAAATTTTTGCTACGTTTGTAAATTCACTCATTATTGTTTTACCTTCTTTCTAAAATTGTTCTCATTCTATTAAGAATCCTAGCGTTTTATTCATGAGCACAAGTCTCACTTTCTATATAAAAAAAGACAAGGCGCCCCATTAAATGGAACGCCTTTGTTCTACAGTTACGAATTATAACTGATTTTTCTGCAAAATGCAAGTATTTTTTATTTTAATTCAATTCTTGTAACCCTAACACGAGGACATTCAATGGGTTTGACAATCCTTTCAACGGCTCTTCATCTGGTATAGTAGTCACAACTTCTAACCGTAACTCCATCTCCCCAAGACCTGATACAATGCTTATCATTTCATCACTCATGGAATAAGCATACACAGTTCCACTTTGCAAGGAGTCACCTGTCGGAACTAGTTTCCCTGACTCATCTTTTAACTTCATCTCCTCTTGTGTAACTTTTCTATATAACATGATTCCATCGTTGTTTTGTTCCTCTTTCGCCATCACCATTTCTCCGTCCACTTCATAGTAGGACTCTCCTACTTCAAACGAAGGGTCTTCATAATACAAATTTACACTTACTTGCTTGTTTGCATCCAAGTTGATATCTTCTAACTGAAAATCCAGTACTCTTCCTGCAAAATCTTCATTTGCTGACATTAACACTTGGTCAAAATCTGTTCCTGCCTCATCACTTAACTCAGCTGGGAGATAATGACTCGTAATCGCACGTCCGTTCTTATCCGTAAATTCCACCTCTGGCTCCACTAGTGATACACGATACGACGCAATAATCGTATTAACAAATAATTTCACCTCAGAATCTGGTGGGTTATCGTTTCCTAAATGTCCCGCTCCAGTGTAGGTTACATTTCCTAGCGTATAGATATAATACCCATTCATTACATCATTGTATCCATGAGAGTAAGTATCTCCTGATGATGTCCCATCATCTGTCAGACAGTACCATACTACAATATCTTCTGTCGACATATTTAATTGATACCATTGGTGATGGGTCGATCCAACTTCTAGTGTTTCTGTAGTTTTTCCTGTTCCATTTACCACATTTCCCTCTGTGTAGAATTCTCCAACATTCACATCATAAGGGTAGGTAGTAATTGCTCCCTTGTTCACCTGGGACACATCACTTGTTGTTGCAAATGTTCCATTTCTAACATAGATATCATCTGTCTGTGCCTTTCCATATGATGCAGCTCTATGTGCCATCAATGAATAGTTGTTATAGGCTTGGGTTTCATGTACATAACTTCCTCTGTCACTGCCTGGTTCATAGGCGATTCCATATCCTGCATCTTTAATCTGCTCTTCAATTACATCATCAACACCGCTGTAACCACTAGCAATATAATGAGTTCCATTTGTATTTGCATCTGCTATGTATGCGTTCTGCGAAAACCCATATTTTTCACTCACAATTCCATAAGGATCTTGCCCTGATCCCCCTCTATTTAAAAGTGTTAAATAATAACCTGAATATGACCAAATATTCGATATGATTGTACTCCCACTACTATCAGGATATCTCTCTATTGGAACATTCTCATTCGAAACGTTATCATGCGTATATAATGTCGCTTTTCCCGAATCAATAAACCTATTGACCTGCTCTGAGACAATTCTATTGAACCCATCTTCTGAATCACTTTGCCCATAGGATTCCTGAAATCCCATTAGTATCATATCATATTCATCTAACTTATTATATACTGCGTCTGCTCCTTGTTCAGATAGTGTATTCAATTCTGTAATCGTCATAACACTGTCAAACTCTGTACTATCCGGATCATATTTTATATCATAGATACCTACTTCTCTTAATTCATCAAAATATTCCATATACTTATCTGGCAAAACTTCCGCCTTCCCTCCAGATGAACCTGCTATTTGCAATAATTTTATCTCTACTGGCTCTTCTGGTGCAACGTATGTAATTCCAGTTTCCGAGTTGTGCACTGTGGAATCCGTCGTTTTTACCACTTCTAACTTCCAAGGTATCGCTCCATAAAATGTATTTGGCAGTTGCCTCTCCACAATATAAACCTTGTCTGCAATCAAATCTCTACTGCTGACTCTTTCTCCCTTTTTCCCATCTCCCTCTGATTCATAGACTTGGAGATCCGAAATCAATTCACTCACTTCGTGTTTTCCATCGGAATTTTGATCCACATATAGCTTTGCTTCATAGGTAGTGGTTAATACTGTCGGGTCTGTGGCATTTTCGATTACAAATTCATATCGCAATATTCCATCTTCAATCAGTGAGGTTGTTCCCCCACCAGACTTTTTCACTTGTTCTAGGCTCTTATATTCTTGTGGCTTTTGCTCCTCGCCTTCGCTTGTCTGAAATACAACCTCTGGCTTTGACAGGTTAAGGTATTGAAGCACATCTACTTTGTTTGCTATTGCGCTACTATTCGACATTACGTTATCGTGCCATCTCGCTTCATTAATCATCTGATACATATAAGAACTATTGTCAACCTGCGCAGAATTTGCACTTATTGAATTTTCTTTTGTGGCCGCTGGTATTGTAAGTGTTCCAACGTTTCCATCTACAGTCGCTCCAAATGCTTTTTCTAGCTTTATCGCCTTTGTGCTCATATTCGCCACAATCCCAATAGGCGTAGCAGTATTATATTCTGTATACTCCGATTCTTTTTCGCCTGCTGTTACTAAGCATAAATAATCCTCATACGATTCATATGTATCCGTAGACAGTTGATATGTTGCCCCCACTGCACCAGTTATCATCTCATATGCACCATCTTTTTTCCCGTACCATTGGTACTTGTATAGAGTTGATTCCATAGATGTCATATCTGGTTTTATGTTTTCTGTATATGGCGATAACTTAGGAACTGCTTTTAGTTCAATATTATCACCTGTAATACTACTATCTACAGCAACCGACATTGTGTAATGGGAGGTATTTCCTCCACTCCAGCCTTCTATCCAAGCGCCTCCTGCATAATAAGGTCCGCAAGGTAGCACTATCGTTGCTTTTCTTTCAACGCCTCGACGCATAGATACAAATGAGTGAGTAACTCCAGTTGAAGCTTCCTCGCCTACCGAAAACACACACATCACTCCGATTGCCCCTTGCGTGGACAAGGTTCCCTTAAGAGTTGAAACTCCACTGTTTAAGTCCGTTACTATTTCTCCATTACTAAAATTGTTTTTAATATTCGCAGTTGTCACTTCTGTATAATTCGACCCTGAACCTGTATACCACTTGATACTCTTCACTTCATATTCTGGCGGAAGTTCAAAATTCAATTCTGCAGTCATGCTATATTCTGCACCTGTTTTTATTTCATCAAGAGTATCTACTGTCCGAACGGTTCCAAAATGATTGTTTCCTGTATACTCTGCCGGATAAGAACTAGGATTTGTTTCATTTACCACTAGAGCACCTTCACTCACATGGATATCATTACTTTTAACCGTTGATACCTCTGTATCCTCTGTGTAAGGTGTTAATGTGACCTCGCAGTAATACGTCCCTTCTTGACGAGTTGTATAATTTTTCGAAGTTGCACCATCTATCTGCGCCCCTTCTTCAAACCACTGATAGGACAGCTTATGAGGGATGTACTCTCTCTCATCAAGCCCTTTTATCCCCATGGTAACTGTATTATCTGCATCTACTACTGCATCAATCTCAACTTCTACTGCAGCCTCTTCAATTTCCGCTGTTCCTTCGGAAACTAATTTATCTCCAACAATGATTGGAAATCCTGCATTTGCAAAATCAATAAGCTCTTTGTACTTACTTTCGCTTAAATCCCAACCCGAAAATCTTGCTATGTAATTCTTCAAATTTGAATCTATAGGATACACACTTGTGGAAACTCCATTAAAAAGCGTTGCAGTAACTCTCTCTCCTGTTGTAATGTATTCTCTATCCAGTAGTCCGAGTATATTTCCCGCTGTTTTGCTATGCACGTAGTTAACGGTATCACCAATATTTGTATAATACATCCCATCCATTTTAGAATCTTCGTAATTTGGACTTCCACTTGACACTCTCATACCTTCTGTGCTATCGCCGATATACACAAGGTCATATACTTCGTTGATGTCTTCAATCTTCCCGATAAATTCCGTAATTGCCATAGTAGTGATATGAATCTGTTCATCTGTAAATTCACCTTCTGGCAACCAATTTTGGACTTTTTCTTTCGTCAATTCTTCAGCTGTCGTTCCTTTAGACCCATCTTGAACCGGTTGAATCTCCAACACATGTATATTCTCTTTTTTGTTTTCTGTCCTTCTATGTGGATAGTTAATAATATGTCTTAAAGAAGTAGCTACCGACACGACCTCTGGTAACTTTTCTGCTCCTGATATGTCTCTCAAAAAGTTGTCATCTACAATCTCTTCATATACTTGATTAAAAGGCGTATCCTCCTCTTTGTACTGACTGTCAGGAAACCGCTCTTCAAAATCTGCACTCACTAACTCTGTAGATTCCAATACCAAAAAGGAGTTTATCGCTCCTTCTTCCTTATTTCCTATTTGTTCTTTTACATCATTCACTAACCCTACTATGTTAGTCCCAAGGCTAATAGTGTTCTCTACATAGATAGGCGTTGCAACATCTGATGCTTCTATTGCCTTTGCTTTTATCGCCATCACTATGGATTCATCCAAGTCGTTTCCCGTTCCATAGCTTTTAGTGCTATTGTATCCATTTGTGATAAGTATCAAATCTGCAGCTTCTATTAAATCCAAAGTCACATTTTCCGGAGTTACACTATCAACTTCTATTGGTAGTTCTGGGATTAATGTATCGTCCGACTCATCAAACACCCCTGCTCGAAACCAGTTATTATTGGTAAATCCTGGATTTATATACAAACTTCCATACACTACGGTATTTTTCTCTGTCGCGCTGCTCTCATAACCATAACTCCCATTACCCGCTCCTACATACTCGTACTTCTCATCTATCGCTTCAAAATACCCTGTCTCTCCTTTTGCTACATCGATTTCTTCGAAACCTTCCCCTAATACTCCATATGGATTGCTTTCTGAATAAGTTGTTTGAGGTCTAGTATTTGTCTCTCCTATGTAATACGCCTGATTCAAATGTAATTCAAATGGATTTTCTATCAATTCTTCTATCGTCTCTGGAAATTTACCATAGAACTCGTTATACGATTCACCTCCATCTGCCGGCGTTACCTTTGTAAAGATTAATCGCCCACCTAATAAGTCCACTATTTCTTGCTCTGACTTATTTGCTAATGGTACTTCTATACTTGGTTCTGTCGTCTCCGTTCCATCTCCCCAGTAACCACCTGTTGGCATTTCTCCCGAAATCCACAACTGCTGAGAAAACTTCATATCATAATAATAATATCCAGAAATTTCATATGGACCTTCATTTTCTCTTGAAACCTCTTCAATAATCTGTTTATAATTTCCAGTCATATCTTCAGACACTAGTGCATAAGTTGCTTCTGTCAATTTAAACTCCCCGTTCCCTGCTCCCATCAGGTTAAAGGCGATATCTAGTTCCTCTTCCTTCTTTTCTGAAAAATTCACTTCTTCTATATTTGTTTTCCCCTCGCTCTCCCAAGGGTAATATTCTTCATAGATATAATCTGCTGCATTTTTTTCTAACGGCGTGGTTCCACCACTTGATAGTAGCCCTTTTGTTTCAAGTTCATTTAACAGGTTTGTCATATGACTTTTTCTAGCTTCTTTTGTCGGTAACGTAGCAATTTGCCCCTTCCAATCAAAAGGTTCTTCTCCTGGAATATAATACCCGATGCTTCCTGTATATTCTTCTGGCACAACTTCCAAAATATTGTAAGGATTTTCTGCTGATAAACTACCTTTAATCTCTTCAATTCCACTGAGTGACAAATAATCTTCTGCACTAGAATCTAAGGTTCCATACGATTGAAAGAGAGTTACTACCAAGGCAGTAACTGTAAGACATGCTCCTATTTTCATGGCCATATTTTTGCCACTATTTTTTCTCTGTTTTTTATGTTTCATCTCTCAATCTCCCCTTACATCACTGCACTATTAAGTGTTTCTAAAAGTTCATTAATATCTGAGTGATAGTATATCTTATTTCTAAACGCAAAAATTTGTTCCCCTTCGAATAACGAACCTTTATAATCTAATGCTAGCCCTACTCCTAGTTGCTCTATCTGCTCGTTAATTCCTACATCTCCCTTGTCCACAGTAAACTCCGTTAAATAGTCTGCTGCTATATGATCTTTTGTTTTTATCTCTCCTATAAATGTCGTAATAGCATCTACTTCTCCATCAATAATCTCTCCATATTTCAAGATTCCTTCATCTACTCTAAAGGTATGAATTGACTTTTTGCTTGAATCTTCTGCATTTACATTTACAACCCAAAGGATACCTTCCGTTTCATCCCACGCCACTCCACCGTTGCAATCAATTATATAGGACTCTACTTGAGACATCGCTAACTGGCCTTCGTATTGCACTTTCACATCCTTGTCTACGTAGTTATACATCCGAGCCCCTGACACCATCATTTCGCTTACTGTAATTGCTAGCAATGCCATGATTGCAATCGCAACAATCAGTTCTACTAGGGAAAATCCTTTATTATTCAACTTCATCTTCCTACCTCCCCAGTCTCTTTACAACGTAAAATAACCTGTAGTTTGCACAATTTCAAGTTCATATTCTCGGTTTCCACCTTCAAAACTAAGGCCTGTGATATTTTTTGCTTCTATATCTGGATTTGTCGTTTCTAAGACAGCTTTTCCAGTTGCTCTTTCAAATGTTATGGTCAAATCACCTTCAACCTTTTCTTTCGTTGGCGCATCGCCTATAAAGTAATAAATCTCAACTCGTCCCGCCCCAAGTCTCTCTTCTCGCTCATCATTCGAGTCTACTTGAAAAGTTGCCTTATAATTCATGGTTCCACTATCGTAAGATAGTACTAGCTTCGGGTCTTTTCTTCCGCTCACAGTAGCAATCTTACATTCAGACATTAATGAATAAAAAACCTCTGATGCTTCATCTGCTCTTTGTGAATATATAAGTGAGGTAAAGCTAGTTGAAACCACTGATATAATAGCTATAATCGCTATTACTACAATCAACTCCATCAATGTAAATCCTTTATTATTTCCTTTCAACTAACTCCCCTCCTTTCGTTATTTTAGTTCATTATTTCAGCTATATTGATTATCGCTCATTCCAGTTCACATAAGATACCAAATCAGCCATCTCCCACGATTCCGAACCAGTAACTGCATCTTGTTGAATATTCGCTATCTCTAATAATTGTCTAAATTCCACTGTTATACCATTCGATTCAATTGTTGCATTATAAGATTCTAAAACCATTTCTTCACTTGCTGTGATATTTGATGCAGACATTATAATATCATTCGCAGATAAAACAATTCCTTCATAGTCCCTATCTACATCTATCGATATATCTCCAACACCTATGATAGCATTGACATTGTCATACTGAAGCCACGAAAAACTATTTTCTAATGAAAACGTTCCACTCCCAGTGACTAGAAGGGCGCGTACATTTCCTTCTTCATCTTTAAACTCCCACACTTTATGCCCAAACGTATTCCATCTGCTTTCTTTTATTTCCCCATCCACTGTTGTATTTAGTGTCTCTTCATACTGTTCAGACGCAATATTTTCTCCTATTAACTTATTAATATTCTTCCCGTGGATAGCGCTGTTAAATGGTGTCAATTCTTCTTTAGCTGCCGAGTATTCTAGTGTCAAATTCTGACAAAGTGCCTTATATGTCTCACTGATTTCTTCAATGTCGCCCGGCTCAACTACTCCAACCGAAGTCCCCAAGCTATAATCAGATCCATCTTGCTCGATAAAATGGCCACTTGTAATGGCTTCATCTGGAACTTGGGATAGAGTTGTATATATCTCTAGATAGTCCGTAATCTCTTCTGGCTGCCCTGTAAAATAGTCTTTGAAATATTGATTTGCATTGGCCACTGTATCAAATTGCAAATAGAAATAAGTTACTGTTTGCCCTGAGTTTAGTGGAATCGAATTAGAAACAACCTTCGCCCCATAATCCTCTAATGTCTTCTCTCCATCTACCTCTAGAATTATTTCCTCCGCGTTTGGCACAAAACTTGTTATAGGCTTTCCTATGTATGGGTTTGTTAACTCTGTTACTGTTCCATCTTCAGTTGTGGCGCTGTCAATCGCCCCAATCGGAGCCATGTATATTTTTTGATTAGTCTTTACAGAGATAGATTCTCCCATCATTACAGATGATTCACTTCCAATAAATCCGTGCCCTGCAAGCATTAATTCTTTTACAGTACTTAGGTTTAATGTGGTATCTTCTGCGTTAACTAAAATTGCACTACTCTTTTCATCTTCGCCTAATACCACAGCACTTTCGTTATTGCTATCTCCAAATCCGTAGTATTCATTGTTCAGATTCACTGTCGCTCCTACACCACTGATGTCTAAGTCGTCTTGTACATAAGATGTTCCATTTAGGTTCACTGTCGTTCCTAGTCCCACATTTATATCATTTGTCCAAAGATTTGTATCTTCATTAAATGTAGCTGTCTTCGCCCCTGATAATAATAGTTTTCCCGGAGAAACAATTATTCCATCATAAAATTCGTTATCTACGCGTTCTCCGCTTGTTAAATCTATAGTTCCACCGTACACACTTCCGTTTACTTTTTTCGTGTCTCCTGTTGCGGAATCTTTTAATGTATCATTTGCCACCAAGACATATTCTGAAAGCTGATTCACTTCAAATCCACTAGCACTAGCTAGGTGAAAACTCGGAATCTCGATAGAAATATCTGCAGATACGATGGTATTATATCCATCTTCCCCTGTGTAAGATACCTGAAATCCCTTAAACACAATGTGGTTCACTGTCTCTTCAATGAGAGGTTGATAATAAACCCATGTTCCAGTTCCTTTCTTTTCTGCACCTAATGTTACCACAATTTCTTTCCCATCATCCTCGGCTCCTACTTCAAGCACAGTCCCCCAAGATGTTTCTCGTTTTGCTGTAACATTTGCCTTACTAAACATATTGACAATTGCATCTACATTATATTGCGCCGTTCCATACCTCTCATCCTTTAAACTAACAGGATTTTCACCTTTGGCGTCTGTAACTTTAATATTATCAAATTCCGCTTTTACTTTCTCAGCGAACCTCTCGTCTATTGTAGTGTCATTATCTGGATCCAAATCACTGTTTAGTGCTGCAATTTCCGCGCTATACGTATTATAATTGGTTAACACATCTTGATACGCAGCTTCAATAGCTTCTGAAGCTGCTTCTTGAAATCCAGCCTGTATTTGGTCTAGTACTTCTGTCGCACTGTAAAAATTAGTCTCTCCTTTTCGGTCTGTGCTCTGAACTAAAAGGCCTGTATAAGTCATAGATAATAACGTTACGCCTAGAATGGTAACAAACATCATCGTCACAAGCACCGTAACGATACTCGATCCTTTATTCTGTTTTAATGCCTCTCTTGCTCTCACACTCCAACGCAACACTCTTTCTTACCTCCTTACCCATCCTAAACGCTTTACTTACTGCAAGTTTGATGTTGTAAATTCATACAACGGAGACTGACTGTAGTCTGGCGTATCTCCATTTCGCTCATACACTTTAATCGTCGTCTTAAATATCCGTTCTCCTTCTTCTTGCACAACCAGCGAATTCCCCTCTTCAAAATCTTTGTCTATCACAAATATAGACCCTGTTTGAATTCTAAAATTCGTACGATTATTCGCATTTCCAGTCGCTAAATTTATTCCCATATTAGAGATAACAAAAGCTCCATCATCTGCTACTGTCTCTGGTGGTATGGCAGCTTCTCTAGACTGTACAAGAGAGACTTTCGCCTCATATGCATCTTCTTTTTCCTGCGTCATCACACCCTTTACATTTTGTTTTGCTAACACTGTAGTTACTGGACAATTGGCCGGATTATTTATCTCTATAACATCGCCACCTTCATAATACCATGGGTTGAATAGTACATATAATGCTGGGTATTCCCCCTCTTCTACCTTTGCACCACCTTTAGGTGTAATCTCGATAGGTTCTAGGTTCACTTCTCCTTTCGATGTACCTGCTACAAAACTATATTTCATTTCTATAAAAAAGTGAACAAAAGTATCCCCTTCACTTTCCTCTTCTACAATTTCTATCGTAATCTCTCTAGTTGAACTTAGCCAGATAGTATCTAGCGTAAGATTTGTAAGACTATTTTCCCTCATGAATTGATTTAGAGCTGTGACGTCAGGATCTTCTAGAGAACTACTCTGATTAAACACATAATCCATCTCTGTATATTGAGGGATAGAAACTGTATTAAGATTTCCATATCCACTTCCCGTATCTCCTATCACTGAGGGATCTGTTGGGCTTCCTTGGTCTAACTCTACCATCACATCATACTCACCATACTGCATCTCGATTCCATTTCCATACGTTTCATTTGTTCCATCGTATTTTGGAAAGCCAACATAGTAAAAACGATCTTCTTGTACTCGCTCTTCATCTGCTTCTAATACTGTATATGTATCATCTGCCCCCTTCTTATAGAAGGAAGACTCCACTTCTTTTTTTACCCCTTCATTTGTGTAGGATATAACAGGGGTAGCCTCTGAGTCAGTTGGTAATACTGCTGCAAAATCCATCGCTTCTAACTGTTCTGCAACATTTTCTCCTACTTGGGTTGCTTCCGCAATCTCTGCACTCTTTGCATTGGTTCTTGCCGAAGTAGAGAACATCGAAAGTAGAGGAGCTGCAATAATACCAAGTATTGCCACTCCCACAATCAATTCTACTAATGTAAATCCCTTATGATTTTCCCTTAATTGATTCACTACTTATTCTCTCCTCTTCATGAAACCTCTACTTCTTAATCTGCTTGCCCTGAAACTGTGTCTCCAAATGGCTCTTGTGTACCTAATGGCACTGAAGGCATTTGACTTTCTTGATAAACAGCCTCTGGATATGTCACGAAAAACTTAGAAATTGTAAAGTTCCCTGTTAACGTAGATGACTCTGAATTATAAGATAACGATACACTATCTAAGGCTGTACGATATGGTGATTCATAGATATAATCGATACTAGATTTTAACTGTAAGTACGATAAATCACCTGTTGTGTTTGATGTTGTCTTATAAGCAGTCATATTTGTATTAATTTCTTCCCCATCCACTGTTACATAAGCTGGAAATTCTGAAATTAATTGTGGTTCTCCAAATGTCACTGAATTAATGTCAAAATTAACACTATCTTCAAAGCCCAATATCCACACCAAAACATCTTGTGGTCTTATATCTGCTGGATATTTTTCCAATTCTTCTTGGGCATACACTTTCGTCTTTTCAATTTCTTCTAGATACATATCCCTATCTGCATACAAAGCTTCTAACTCTGCAAGTTCTGGCTGAATTACAGCAATCTCTCCTTCAATTGCTACTGTACTCTCTAAGATACGGTTATTTACCAAATAGTATAGGAGAACAAACACTAAAATTCCGCCTAAAACTATCAAAAGTCTTGCTTCTTTTTTTGAAATTTTCATTTATCGCTCCCCCTGTTATTCTTCTATTACTGCATCTTCTACTGCTACTTGTCCACCTTCTTGAGCTTGGCTTTCTGCAGCTGCTACTGTCGGCGGTACCTCGATAGGATCTTTCAGCACGTATTCACAACTTATGCTAAACGCAGCAACTGTTCCTCCTACCTCATTCTCTCCTTCTGTAACTCCCGATACACTAATTGTATCAATCGATTCAAAGCTATCTAGCTGAGAGATTACTACTGCTGCACTTTCCATATCAGGCACTTCAATATTCATAGACACCCCGAAATTGTCACAAGATGCTGATAGTAGCAAAATACTAGATGGCATCTTTCTCTCTAACTCTTCCAAGAAATCCCTTAAATTTGCATTATTGCTGATACCTTGTTCTTCAAGCAGCTGAAGGTTATACTTAATCCCTTCATACTCTACATACATACCGTATTCTCCAGTCACACTAGATAGGTTTGTGATTCGCTCTTGCGTCCTCGCTAGATCATCTTTTGCACTGAAGTACTCCATAGTCGAGCCTGCTACTAATCCCAGTCCAGCCACAAGACAAGTACACGCAAAAATTATTGGAAGTTTCAAAGAATCTTCATTATTCTTTTTCTTTTTGATCTCTACAAACTTTGTAGGAGTCAACTCCAATGGTTCTATATAACTCCCGAGACAGTTTGCATATTGTGTCGCATCAGCTCCGGATACTACTTTTTCAATTCCATGCACCTGAGAAAGATTCAACACATCTACATTCATCTCTTTTTTAATGGCTTTGTCTAGCCCTGCTAATTCCGCACAAGTTCCAAGCAATACCACTCGTGAAATCTCTTCGTCTCCATAATTGGACTTGAAGAAATCGGAACTTCTAACAATACCATTTGCGAGTCTTGAATAAACATCTTCTTGATCGTCTTCATCCACTCGTTCATTAAGCCATTCCGGATCTTTACACTTTTCTATAACTTCTCCAATTGTAAGTTCTTCTGCTCTTGATCTAATCATCGCAGTTGATATGATTGAATCTCCACCAAAAGGAAATGTTCTCTGAAGTAATAGATTACCGTCTTTCATAAAAGTTGCCAATGTCTGCTTTGGAGAAACCGAAACGTACATTGATACTCCTGGTGTTCCTAACCCCTTAAATATTTGGTATTGGCAGTTAGCACTGTAATCAAACCCTTCCAAAATAAGACCCGCTGTAGAATCCAACATCTTTTTATAACTGTTTAGAATCGGGATTGGTACTGCTGTAATTAGAACTCTATGTCCTGGATCCTCTCCCTTTTTTGTCTCTAGTAATGTATACGCAACTTGGTATCCCACTAAATCCACTGGGAAATATTCCGAAGCATTGGATAGTACCATAGCTTTTAGTTTTCCTATTTTCACAAGTGGGAATACCACTTCCCTGCTCACTACTTTCGATGTAGACAGTGAGAAAATCACATTTTTCACGTCTAGTACCCCATGAGACTTCATCTCTTTTTCTAGTTCGTTCGCAATAAGGTCTGGCTGAATAATCTCCCCATCCATAACCGACATCTCTGGTGTGTCAAAGTAAAACGAGTTTGATGCATGTACATTTTTTCTTCGCTTTGTAGTTACACAAACTTTTACCAGTTGATCACCAATTTCTATACTCAGCATTTTCTTTGCCATAACTCACCCTATTCCTCTCTGTATTATTTATTTCTCATCTTACTATTTTGCTTAAAATCCTAATCTGGTAAAATACCAAGATATGATTGTTTCTCCCCACAAAAATGCGATGCATACACCCACCGCAAGATAAGGTCCTAGAGCTAGCTCCCTGCCTGCTCCAAAACACCTCATTCGAATAACATGTATTACAGATGCTATTATGCACCCTAATAAAAACGCAAATATGGTTGGCGTCAGTCCCAAAAACAAACCACACCCTGCCATCAATTTCACATCGCCACCACCTATTGCACTCCCCCCAGATATAAGAAGTAATATCAGTAGTACGCCTGCTACTCCTACAAGCCCTAACAAATGGTCTTGCCAGTTTTCTATATTTATTACAAACCTCACCACACCTAGGAAAAATATAAATATCGTAGTCTGTGGCGGAATTTCTTTCGTCCTTGCATCAATTACGGATAGCACCAATAAAGCTGATAGCAATAAGCATCCCAGTGCTGTATCTACGCTATATCCATATACATAACAAACCACACCCCACAGTACCCCATTTGCAAATTCTATCAATGGATATTGTACTGAAATAGGATGTTTGCATTTCGAGCATTTCCCTCGCAAAAAAATCCAGCTAAAGAGTGGAATCAACTCCCACCACTTCAGTTCTTTCTCACAGTTCATACAATGTGAATGTCCCATAACTACGCCTTCCCCAAGCGGAATGCGAAGGATACATACATTGCAGAAACTGCCAACCATAACTCCCAAAAAAGCAACTACTACACTTAAAGTCATTGGGATTGTCATCATCTTGTTTCCTCTTTCTATTCAAACAACAAAACTTTTTTAAAACATTTATCAGACATGAGATAACGCCCGCTTATCCTCACCCACCACAAAGTGGTGGGCGGGAATCAAGAGCATTATTGGCCTAGGGTAGACCTTTGTGTTTATTTTAGTAATTCGTCCCATCCAGTACCTGATGCACTATGGTCAATTGCTCCAGTATCTGCATTTATTGTAAATGCAAAGACTCCTTTTCCGTTTGCTGACTCTACTTCAAGTGCACTTAAGTCCATGATACTATCAACTATATCATAGAAATTTATTGTTGTTCCACCTGTTGTTAGCGTTGTTGTTGTTGACCCTGTCGTTGAAGTAACTGTTACTGCGGCTGCAGCTCCGCTAAAATCAATACTCACGGAATAGGAATCAGCTGGAATTCCTAAATCTGGATCCACCACTGCTGTAGCTGCTGCTTGCATTACCGACTCTCCCATTCTAATATCATTCGTCTCTCTTGCCTCCTCGATATATCTTGTATACATCGGTGCAAATACTGTTGCTAAGATTGCGATAATCGCTACAACGATTATCAACTCTACTAATGTAAAACCTTTGTTATTCTTGCGATTCTTTTTCATCGCTTCACGTAATTTCATCATTTCGTTTCTCCTTTTTATTTTTTCTTTTTTCTCCGCCTTATTAATATAAGCGGGAGTTATCACATGTCTGATGTGTTTGCTTTGTCTTCTTTACTATACACCCTCTTGGTTACTTTTCAATTACATTCCTTCGAGTCCTGCATACATCTCTGCCATTGGAAACATTACTGACATTACAATTGTTCCTACTATCAAAGCAAGCACTACTATAATCGCTGGCTCTAATGCTGCCATTAGTGCTCCTGTTGCCACTTCTACTTCTTCATCAAAGTAATCAGCTTGCTTATTAAGCATTCCTTCCATATCCCCGACTTCTTCGCCAATCTTAGTCATATGGCATACAAGTGGTGGAAATACTCCGCTCTTTGTCAAACTCTCCGAAAGTGGTGTTCCCATCGCCACTTCTTCTTTTGACTCTATAAGTGCATCTCTGTAATATATGTTCGTCATAGTATTTGCTACAATTCCGATGCAATCGATAAGCGGAATCCCTGCTGCTATCAATGTACTTAATGTTCTACTCATCCTTGCTGACGCTGTCTTAACAGCTAATTTCCCGAACAGTGGCAACCTTAATTGGATGCGTCCAAATACTCTTCTTCCGCTATCTGTTTTCCCCCATGAATGTAAGAAATATGCCAGTCCACCTAATACCAAGATAATATAGTACCAAGAACTTTGAACAAACTCACTTGCTGCTATAACTATCAATGTAATCATTGGTAACTCCGATCCCATATCTGTAAGCATGGATTCAAATTGGGGGATAACGTATCCAAGAAGTATCATAACTACCACGATAGATACTAATATAATTGTAATTGGATACACAGAAGCTTTTCTTACCAACCCTTTCAACTTTGCTTCCTTTTCAAATTGTTCTGCCATCCGACCAAAGGAAGTCTCCAAACTACCGGTTGCTTCTCCTGCTTCTACCATTGTAATCAGTAAGTCTGGAAATACATTCGGGTGTTGTGTCATTGCCTCTGAAAAAGATGTCCCCGATTGAATATCTATTCTGCATTCGTTAATCGCATTAGACAGCAATTTGTTCTCCGTCTGCTCTGTCAACATCTCTAATGCTGCTGTTACAGGCACACCTGCTGAGGAAATACTGACAAACTGTCTACAGAAAATTGCCATATCTCTTGGTTTTGGCTTTTTTTTCAAAGCACTTAACTCAATTCTGTTCCCCATCTTACTCACTTCTGAAATGGAAACAGGTATTTTCCCCTCAGATTTTATAATATTAATTACTTGCTCTTTCGCACTAGCGTTAACTGTCCCTTTAGACTCTTTCCCTGTTTTGTCTATCGCAACATAAGAATAAACCGCCAAATTATCACATCCCATTCTATACTTTTTTATTATTTATTTAATACATCCGCTTACTAAGTGCTGCCTTATCCTGTGCATATTGAATCGCTGCATCATAAGTAATCTTTCCTTTTTGATATAGTTCTAATATCGCATCATCCATCTGTTTCATCCCAAGCTTTGAGTTCATCAACATAACAGATGGAATTTGGAAGGTCTTGCCTTCTCTTATATTATTTTTCACTGCACTGTTCGTAAGCATGACTTCAAATGCTGCAACTCTCCCCTTCCCATCAGCTGTAGGTATCAACTGTTGAGATACCACACACTCAAGTACATCCGCTAACTGGGTACGAATCTGCTGTTGTTGGTGTGGCGGAAATACATCTATAATACGGTCTATGGTATTTGCTGCCCCTACTGTGTGAAGCGTAGAAAACACCAAATGCCCTGTTTCTGCAGCTGTGACTGCAATTGAAATAGTATCTAAATCTCGCATCTCTCCTACTAGGATTACATCCGGATCTTGTCGCAACGCTGCACGAAGCGCATTCGGAAAGCTATTTGTATCATTTCCAAGCTCCCTTTGATTAACAATAGATCTTTTGTGTTGATGCAGATACTCGATTGGATCTTCGAGCGTCAACACGTGATGTGGATATTTTTCATTAATTTCGTTAATCAAACTTGCCAGTGTGGTAGATTTACCACTTCCGGTCGCTCCCGTCACCAGTACTAGTCCTCTTTTTTTATCGCACATATCCACCACTGATTGTGGAATATTTAACTCTTCTGGCAGTGGAATCTTTGCATTAAGTACACGAGCTGACACTGCAAAAGATCCTCTTTGGGTAAATGCATTGATACGAAATCTTCCGATTGATTGTGCCGAAAATGCAAAATCTATCTCTCCAATTTCTTTTAGATACTTCATTTGCTCGGGAGTCATAATTTCCTCAATAATATCTGTAATATCTTGTGGCATAAGCTTTTGATCTGTAAGAGCTCTTAAACTGCCTTTTACTCTTCCAGTAGGTGGAACCCCTGCACTTAAATGTAAATCTGATGCTTCCTTATCAGCTGCCAATTGCAATAGTTCAGTAAACTTATTCATTCATTCCTCCTCCCTATTCCTCAAACGACACCTTAAATAACTCATCAACCGTCGTCACTCCATCTAATACATATTTTGCTGCACTCATTCTCAAGGAATTCATCCCTTGATCTATTGCAGATTTTTTTATATCCTCTGTAGACCCTTTTGTCACTATTATGTTCTTTAACTCTTGTGTCACTTCCATAATCTCGTAGACACCTATTCGTCCATAGAAACCTACCTCTCCGCATAGTGGGCATCCAACTGCATCATATACCGTTGCTGATTCAGCATTTGGGACACCAAGCACTTCTTTTTCCATGCTTGTTGCTTCTCTAGGCTTTCGGCAACTGTTACAAAGTTTTCTAACCAGTCTTTGCGCGATAATTCCTGCAAGAGAATCTGCCAATAAATAAGGTTCTACTCCCATATCGAGAAGACGACTAACTGTTGCCGCTGAACTATTTGTATGTAGTGTACTGATAACGAGATGCCCTGTAATAGAAGCTTGTACCGCAATCGTTGCTGTCTCATAATCTCGAATCTCTCCTACCATGATGATGTCTGGATCTTGTCGTAAAATCGAACGAAGCGCTGATGCAAATGTTAGGTCTGCTTTTACATTTACTTGCACCTGATTAATACCTGCAATGTTGGCCTCTACTGGATCTTCTACTGTTATAATATTTACTTCTTCTGTATTCAACTCAGAAAGCGCAGTATATAATGTTGTCGACTTTCCACTACCTGTTGGCCCTGTAATCAGAATAATGCCATTTGGATTTCTTAATATATGCTCAAATTTCTTCATATCCTCTTCTGACATTCCTAGATTCGCCTTAGATACAGTAAACCCAGTCGCTGAAGCAATACGCATAACTATTTTTTCTCCAAAGCTAGAAGGTAGCACCGATACACGTACATCATAATCAGCACGGTCTACCACGATAGAAAATCTTCCATCTTGTGGCTTTCTTCTCTCTGAGATATCCATACCACCCATAATTTTAATACGCGTAACCATCGCTGGTAAAAGATTAATATCATAAAGCATCTTTTCTATTAATACTCCGTCGATTCGATAGCGGATTCTTATTTGTTTTTCTAATGCATCAAAGTGTATATCACTAGCTCTTTGGCGGACGGCCTGTTCGATAATAGAGCGAACCAATTGCACAATTGGAGCATTTTCAACCTCGGCCTCTTGTGCCGCCTCTGCTGCTTCAATTTGTTGTAGGTATTGCTCTCTTTCTTTTGAATACTGCTCCGCAGCATTCATCGCTTCTCCTGAACCAAAGTGTTTATCTAGGATTGCATTAATCTCTCCCATAGTAGCAACGCGCGGTTCTACTAGGCAGTTTGTGATAATTGAGATGTCATCTTGTGCAACCATGTCAAGCGGGTTAGACATCGCAAGTACTAATACGTTCGAATTCCCTTCACTGTACTCTATCGGCAATACATTGTGTTTTCTTAACACCGAGCCATTTACTAAAGAGATAATATCCTGCGATATTCCAATTCCTCTTAGATGAATGCGTGGGATTCCCAGTTGTACTTCTAACACATCTGCTATATCATTGTCAGTCACTAGTCCCATCTCAATGAGACAGTCTCCAATTTTTTGATTCGTCTTTTTCTGCTGTACTAAGGCTTTTTCAAGCTGCTCATCTGTAATGACTCCTTGTAACACTAGTAAATCACCCAGCTTAAACCTTCTGTAATCTCCACTCATTAGCTAAAATCCCCCTAACTTTATAACTCAAACTTATATTTAAATACAAGAATCGTATTATAATCACATAATATCAAATTTCTTCTAGAAATGCACTCTATTTCATACATTTTTCATATTTATTGAGAAATATATGTGTTTTTTCTTTTTATAGCAAAAACAGCCGCCTTTTGGCAGCTGTTCGCATATCTCTATATTATTTATAAAGCGGTCCATATGTCTCGCAAGCTCTATAATCTTGACCTTCTTTTTCCATTCCAAATGCATTCCATGCTGCTGGTCTGTAAATGTCTTTTTCTTCTACATTGTGCATGCAAACTGGAATACGTAACATAGATGCCATTGTGATGAAGTCCGCACCATTATGTCCGTAACTGATAGAGCCATGGTTTGCTCCCCAATTGTTCATTACGTCATAAGCTGATTTAAAAGCACCTTCTCCTGTAAGTCTTGGTGCAAACCAAGTACAAGGCCAAGTATAATCTGTTCTCTTCCACAATTTATCTGCAACCTCATCTGGAAGCTCCACTGTATATCCTTCTACAATTTGAAGTGCTGGGCCTAATCCTTTAATCAGGTTTAATCTCACCATTGTCACTGGCATTTCCGCTTTAGTTTGGAATCTTGAAGAATAACCGCCTCCTCTAAAGTATCCGTTGTCCGCAGCATTCCATGTAGTAGCCTTAAGGATCGCTTCTGTATCCTCTTCAGTCACTTCATACCAAGGCTTCACCATTTTTACACCATTTTCATCAGTAGCTTCTCCACAGAAATCTAAGCAAGATGCCCCTGAGTTAATCAAGTGAATAAATCCATCTGACTCTTTAGCCTTTCCAACCAAGTCATATCCTGTATTTTTCTTAACAGCTTCTGGGCTCCAATATGTACGTACATCTGAGAACATCTGCGCTGAATTTGTTAACAATTTTCCAAATAGCATACTAATTCCGTTTAATACGTCATTTTCTGTAGCTAAAATATAAGGCTCTCTTACACCTTCCCAGTCGAATGAAGTACACATCAACGCTTCTGGGTAATCTGCATTTGGATAGAAATCTGTCCATTGTCTCTGCCCTTGGAATCCTCCCGCAATAGCATTGTGACCTTGCATTTCTTCCTCGCATCCTTTTGGAAGATTTGGATTTCCATTCATCATGTCTTTAATGATACACATCATTTTCACTACGAATTCTAAATCTGCTTCTTTTTCTTCTTCAGACTTTTGAACCTCTGGTGGGTTCTTATCAAATCCAATTGCACACTTCTCTTTTGTCCACGCTAGTGCTTTTTGGAATTCTGCTTCATCATAGATTCCTTCTGTCATACGACGGATAATCTCTACCTCATCAACTGATTCTACTCTCATTCCCAAGTATTCTTCTAAGAATTGAGGGTCAATAATTGATCCACCGATTCCCATACAAACAGATCCGATTTGCAAATATGACTTTCCTCTCATAGTAGCTGCTGCAACTGCCGCCCTACCAAAGCGCAATAACTTAGTCACTACGTCTTCTGGAATATCTGTCTCTCCTACATTTTGTACATCGTGTCCGTAGATTCCAAATGCTGGTAATCCTTTTTGTGCATGTGTCGCAAGTACAGATGCAAGGTAAACTGCCCCAGGTCTCTCTGTTCCATTTAATCCCCACACTGCTTTGATAGTGCTTTTATCCATATCCATAGTCTCTGCACCGTAACACCAACATGGTGTAACTGTAACAGTAATGTCCACTCCCGCTTTTCTAAATTTATCTGCGCAAGCTGCTGCCTCTGCTACACCACCGATTGTAGTGTCCGCAATTACAACATTTACTGGCTCACCGTTAGAATACTTTAAGTTCTTCACAAATAAGTCTGCTGCTGCTTTTGCCATTCCCATTGTCTGCTCTTCTAATGATCCTCTAACATCAAGGAATCCTCTTCTTCCATCAATTGTTGGACGAATTCCAATCACTGGGTAATCACCTATTAATCTACTCTTTGCCATTATATTTTCCTCCTTAATATAGCCACTTTCAAAACCTGTGGTTCTCTTCATGATGTTATTATATCTCCCCAATTTCAAAATTTCTCGTGGGATAAAGGAAAAAAACATGACAATATTCACTTTTCGAACTTTCTACAGTTCTACCTACCAAGGAGTACACTGGTCACAACTCCTACCAAAGTTGCTACCAAAGCTCCTGAAAATGTCCATCTCGTTTTGCTTACTTTTGCTGTCAAAAAATAGATACTCATCGTATAAAATATAGTTTCTGTGCTACTCATCATAATAGAAGCGCTCTTCCCGAGAAAAGAGTCTGTTCCATATTGTTGATACAGATCTAGTAATAGACCAGTAGCTGCTGAAGATGAAAACATTTTCACGATTACAAGTGGCACCAAATCTGCTGGAAAATTGATTTGCTCTGTAATAAAGCTGATTTTTCTTGCTAGAAATTCTAAAAACCCGGATTGCCGCAAAATCCCAACCGCAATCATAAGTCCTACTAACGTCGGCATAATATGAAATACTGTAGTAAATCCTTTCTTTGCTCCTTCTATAAAGGTATCATACACTGCCACCTTCATAAATAGTCCGTACGAAACCACTCCTACAATAATCATCGGAACAATAATTTGTGAAGCTACATTTAATACTTCTACCATATCATTTGTTCCTCCTAGTCATACATTTACAAAATAGGATTCCAGCTATCGTACTTGCAGTTGTTGCTATAATTGCACTCCCCACAATTCCTGTCGGATTCACACTTCCATACTGTGTCCGATAGGCAATTATATTGATAGGGATTAACTGTAGCGACGAAATATTTATAACAAGGAAAGTGCACATTTCATCGCTTGCATAGCGGATATTGTTTTTTGTAGGCGGAAGCAATTTTGCCAGTTCTTCCATAGCTTTTAGTCCTGCCGGAGTCGCCGCCCACCCCAGTCCCAAGAAATTTGCCACCATATTTGTAGCAATATACTCTTTTGCCACGTATTCTTCTTTAAGTCTTGGAAATAACCAGTTGATAAATGGTTCTAACGTTTTTGACAAGGATTCTATCACCCCTGCTTTTGCCGCAATTTCCATTAATCCCATCCAAAAAGCCATCACACCTGTCATTGTTATACAAAGTGTGATGGCATCCCCTGCCGAGTCAAGTGCTGCATCCGTTATACTCTCTACATTTCCTGTAAAAATGCTATACACTACTCCTATTATTATCATTCCTGCCCAAAGATAATTCATGCGCAAACCCCATGCTGTTTTTACCATTGTATGTGCTTGCCTTGGCAGTCATGTTATTTTTTTGCATTTACTGCATATTGATAAGAATCTCTGCACATCTCTTCAATCCCAAGCTTTGCTTCCCATCCGAGTTCTTTAAGTGCAAGTGTGCTATCTGCATAGCATTTATCTACATCTCCAGGTCTTCTTTCTACAATTTTATAATTCACTTTCACTCCATTTGCTTCTTCGAATGATTTAATCATCTCTAATACACTGTAGCCTGATCCAGTCCCTAAATTGTAGATGTATAATCCTTTTTTCTCTCTTAGTAATTTCTCTACCCCTTTTACGTGAGCCTTCGCCAAATCTACCACGTGGATATAATCTCTTACCCCTGTTCCATCTTTTGTATCATAATCACTTCCAAACACGCTCAAACATTCCAACTCTCCAATTGCCACTTTCCCAATAAACGGCATCAAGTTAGCTGGGATTCCGTTAGGATCTTCCCCGATTAATCCACTACTATGTGCTCCTACTGGATTAAAGTATCTCAAGATACAGATGTTAAATGTCTCATCTGATTTATATAAATCTTTTAGGATTTGCTCTACGAACAACTTACTTGTTCCATATGGGTTTGTCGTTCCACCTGTTGGAAACTCTTCTGTGATAGGCATAGTCTTCGCATCTCCGTACACCGTTGCACTGCTACTAAATACCATTGATTTTATATCATGCTTTTTCATCACCGTTAATAGTGTTAATACACTACTCACGTTATTAATATAGTATTCAACTGGCTTGCTCACACTATCACCTACTGCCTTATATGCTGCAAAGTCTATTACCATATCTATCTTATGCTCTGTAAAAATTTTATCTAGTAATACCTCATCTAGCATATCACCTTCATAAAATTTAATCTGCTTCCCTGCAATCTCCTCAATCTTATCCAATACCTCTTTTTTACTATTGCTAAAGTTATCTAACCCAACTACCTCATATCCATCAGCTAGTAATTCCACACAAGTATGGCTTCCGATATAACCTGTTGCTCCTGTAATAAAAACTGTCTTCATTCTTATTCCTCCTCTGCTTTGTATAAAATATCTGGGTATTTCCCGTCATCTTTCATCTTTTGTAGTGCTGCTACAACTATAGGCTTATCTTCCTTATAGGTCACTCCGTGCCACTTATCTTTCGACGTCAGCACTTCAACTTCCGCTTTTCCTTCTTGAAGTAACTCTGTAATCACAGAAGGTAAGAAAAACTCTGCCTTCAAAGGGTTCTCTTTTATTGCTACATCTAAAAAGGCAGGGAATCTCTCCTCTAATTCATCAATCATGCTTCTGCTAAATCCCCACATGTTCATCGACACAACTGCATCATCATCCAGTGAAGTCCAACTTGTTCCATCATCCTCAGAGTATTCAATTCCTGCTGCATGCTTCTCTATTCTAACGCGTTCATTTACTTCTAACAATTTACCCTTGCTATCAATCTCACATACTCCTCGCGCTACATGACCATTTTCAGTCACAGTGTTTTTCAACTGATATCCAACCATAGTATAGCGGTATTTATCATCATCTTCATTTTCCAAAAGATAGTTATATATTAATTGGAAAGCTTCCTTCCCGTAATAATCATCTGCGTTAATAACTGCAAATGGTCCTTTAACGGCATCTCTACAGCTTAATACAGCCTGCCCGGTTCCCCATGGCTTCACTCTATCTGCTGGCACTTCATATCCTTTTGGTAAATCTGCTGTCTCTTGAAATACATAAGTAACTTTCATGTGCTTACTCACTTTATCTCCTACACACTCTCTAAATAAGCTTAAATTCTCTTTCTTTATAATAAATACAACCTTTTCAAATCCTGCTTCCTTTGCATCAAAGATTGAAAAGTCCATAATAATTTGCCCTTTATCGTCAATTGGGTCAATCTGCTTCAATCCACCATAACGACTCCCCATACCTGCCGCCATAATCACTAATACTGGTTTTACCATCAAATACTTCCTCCTCGCATAATTATCAATAATTATTTTTTCACCAAACTCATTGTAAAAGAAATCGACAAAGATATCAAGTAATATCCAAAGATTGCAACTTTCCTACCAACACTTGCAACATTCTCACTACCCAGTTCAGCCTTGCGCTAGGTAAAAGAGAGATTTGTCGAGCTTGCTCGTAAAAAATCGAACTTCTTAGCTAGCATAAGGCGCTCTGCCTTGATTGAGGATGTAGCTACGCAATAGCGAAATAGACCTCAAAGCAAAAAAGCGCCTCTCGACGCTTTCTTACTTTGCTTCGAACACATACACTTGTGACGTAAAATCACCTTTATCTGTTCCCGCTGTATATTTCCCTGTAAACAATTCATTTTGAATTAATCCTGTGAACTCCGTCTCTAGAAACAGTCCTGCATTCATAAGCTCATCTCCAAAATATGTCCTTCCGTTGCATTCGTACTCAAAGTCCTCTTCTAGCCCTACTAGATTTATCTTCTTTAATGATGGGTTTGGTACTGCCAGTATCTTATAATACCCTAGAATAGCTGTTTTTTTATCTTTTGAGACTACCATCCAGCTGTAATAATTACCTTTTTGTAGGCGATAAAAATCTCCTAGTTGGATGACTTCTCTATATTTTTTAAAGAAATTGATCTGTTCTTTAATGTTTGCAGCTTCTACATTTCTGATTTCGTTTACATTCAGCTCATAACCAAATGTTCCAAAATAAGCGACATTAGCTCTCGTATCTAAGCTAGTTTTTCTAATCACTTGATGATTTGGTACTGCTGCCACGTGACTGCCAATAGAAGAAATTGGATATACCATAGAAGTTCCATATTGAATATGTAACCTCTCAATCGCATCGGTGTCATCACTGGCCCAAGCTTGCGGCGCATAATACAGCATTCCTGCATCAAATCTAGCCCCGCCTGACGCGCAAGATTCAAATAGAATATTTGGAAATCTTTCGATTAGTTTTTCGTATAGTGCATATACTCCCAAGATATAACGATGGAAAAATTCTTTTTGTCTTTCTGGTTCTAGACTTAAGCTGTAGCTCTCTGTTATGTTTCTATTCATATCCCATTTGATATAAGAAATATTTGCTTTATCAATTGTTTCGCACATTTTATCAAAAATGTATTCTACAACTTCAGGTCTACTAAAATCTAAGACGAACTGATTTCTTCCATATGACATCTTTCTATTTGGCGTCTTTATTACATAATCAGGATGCGTTTTATATAGTTCACTAATTTCATTTACCATTTCAGGCTCAAACCAAAGACCGAACTCCATTCCTAAGTCGTTAATTTTCTTGGCTAATCCTTCAACACCATTTGGCAATTTTTCTAGATAAACTGTCCAATCACCTAATGAAGTCGTATCATTGTCGCGTTTTCCGAACCAACCATCATCTAATACAAAAAGTTCAATTCCAAGTTCTTTTGCTTTAGTAGCTATTTCTAGGATGCTTTCTTCAGTAAAATTAAAATAGGTGGCTTCCCAGTTGTTGATTAAAATTGGGCGAGTCTTATTTTTATATTTACCTCTAACTAAGTTGTTTCTAAATAATTCATGGAAGTTTTGACTCATTCCGTTTAATCCTTGATCAGAGTACACCATAACTGCCTCTGGACTTTGGAACGACTCTCCCTTTCCTAATGACCACTCAAACTCAAATGGATTAATCCCTATCATCGCTCGTGTTACATCAAACGCATCCACCTCTGCTTGTGCTAAGAAGTTTCCGCTATAAATTAGTGTTAAGCCATAAACTTCTCCTGAATTTTCTGTAGTATTTGGTCTTTTCAGTGCCATAAATGGATTGTGCATCGCACTACTTGCTCCACGGCTACTAGCAATAGACTGTACTCCTCTCTCTAGCTTCCTAGTGGAAATATGTCGTTCTCTTGACCATGCTCCGTCTAATGTCATCATCTCATAATTATAGTCGTTCAAATCCAAGCTTAAAGACATTGCGCGATTAATTTTCACTTTATTTTCTGCTAAATTTTTGAATTCTACAGATCGAACAATCCCTGAAAAATCATCAAATATATGATATTTCAAGATCATCTCAACCTGAATCACTTCATCGTACATCACGACTTCTAATGTCTCTACATTATCCCCGTAAGTCTGTGGCAATCCACTTAAAGTCTTCTTTCCCTTTATAATCTCATGATTTTTATACTCAAAATTTGTAATTCTACTTCCGTTTTCTGATGTAAGTTGATATGCTGGATCTCTATAATCTCCCGTTCCATACGCTGGATACTCTTGTTTTAACACTTCAAGGGAGAAGTCTAAATCTCCCTCAAATGTGCAAGGCGCCAAAATCACACCACGTTCCACTAACAAATGGTCAAAATTTTCTTTGTGACGAATCTTTTTTCCATAGTATAACTGCCCAAGTTGCTTATTTCTCATCACTCTAAATATGTAACTAATTTTGTCGTTAGATATATGAAATGTATTATTACTAAACTGTATCATCTTTCTCCCTCTTAATTCTACTTCTCTTTCTTCTTCGCCATTTTATCTACCGTTATAGAAACAACAGCACAAACGGCTCCGATAACTCCTAGTACAACAATTGTATCTACTCCGATACCTTCTGCTCTTGCTAATCCTATTTGTGAAAATACTACATACATACTAAGCATAATGAAGATTACGAATCCACTAAATGTATATCTGTGTTTCCAAGGCTTCATTTCAACTACGTTAGCTACCGGCATTACGTAATCTTGTTCCATTGGCTTTACTTTTCCAATCACGTACATAATTAAACAAGACAGTGCGAACAGTATAGCAGAGATGTGTAGGTAGTGCAATCCTGTATCCCAAATAAGTTGAGTAATCGCATAGATTGATACGAAGAATGTAATCGCTACTTTCGCTGCAATTGGTGGGACTTTCTTTGTCATATATCCCATGAAAATAATTGTAAAGATTGGCACATTAAAGAATCCGTTAATTGTCTGTAGATAGTCAAATAATCCTGAAGGTGCATTTAAAATTAATGGCGCAACAAACATTGAAATAACAGCTACTACAAGTGCAAATAACTTTCCAACCTTGATTAACTTCTCATCTGCAACTTTCCCCTTCATAGCCGGCTTGTATACGTTTAATGCAAATAATGTAGATGCTGAGTTAAGTACACTGTTGAATGTACTTAAAATTGCTCCCATTAAGGCTGCTGCAAATAGTCCTACAAGTGGTCCTGGCAATACTTCGCTTACTAGTTGTGGATAAACTGTATCCATATTTTCGATTCCACCACCAAGAATTTGGAAAGCCATAATTCCTGGAATAATAACCATAAGTGGTGTTAAAACCTTTAATAATCCTGCAAAAATTACTCCACGCTGAGCTTCCTTTAAGTTCTTTGCTCCAAGAGCACGTTGAATGATTGATTGATCTGTTCCCCAGTAATATAAATTTACAAGAAGTAATCCTGTAAACATTGTTGAGATTGGTAAATAACTATCATTAGAACCGATTGCATCAAATTTTTCTGGTGTGCTATTTAAAAACGTGTCAAATCCATTTCCAACATTTCCATCACCTAATACGAAAAGTGCAAATACCGGAACTAAAAGACCTCCAATTACTAATGCAACTCCGTTGATAGAGTCAGAAATTGCAACTGCTTTTAATCCACCAAATATTGCATAAATTGCTCCGATAATTCCGATTACCCATACCATTAACCACACTGATTGTACATAAGTGATTCCAAAGATTCCTGAGATATCAAATATTTGTCCCATCGCTATCGCACCTGAATACAATGTAATCGGCAATAGGTTAACAATATAACTAACCAAGAATAAGATTGTGATGAATTTTCTCACACCACCATCAAATCTCGATTCTATAAAATCAGGAATTGTTGTAATACCTTGCTTCAAGTAACGAGGTACTAGAAATAATGCTACGATAATTAAAGTGATACCTGAGCCCACTTCCCATCCCATAACTGCCATATTTTGTGAATAAGCTTGCCCTGACATTCCAACAAAACTCGCCGCACTTAGATTTGTCAATAAAAGAGATCCTGCAATGACTCCTCCTGTCAAACTTCTTCCCCCTAGAAAATACCCATCACTAGTAGTCAAGGTATCGTTCTTTGTCTTTAAAAATGTAATTAAACCTACTGCCGCTGAAAATAAAATAAATGAAATAATAATTGTTGCCATTTTCTTTCTCCTTTTCTTTTCATAAACGCGCGTTTATGATTGTTTTAAAAAAAGTCTAGCCTCGTTTTACGGTAGACTTTTCAATTAATATAGGCTTGTGCAAAATATGTTCCGTCTCTTCTTCAAACAAAAGATTCAAACAAGAATCTGTAACGTCTTTTAGCGAAACCTCAAAAGTTGTTAGATTCAAATTCAACCAGGTCGCTACTTTTAAATTATCAAATCCAACCACTGAAATTTCTGAAGGAACTTGATATCCAGCCTCTTCAACTGCTCTTATAACCCCTAACGCCATAATATCATTTGATGCAAATATAGCTGTTGGCTTCTGCTTATCAAGGTATTCTTTCATTTTCTCATACGCAATATCTTCTCGGTACATTCCCGAAATAATATGAGTTTCTAAACCTCCATATTCACTCATCGCCTTTAGGTAGCCTTTTTTTCTTTCGATAGATGACAGTCTATCATCACCTTCTACATGCAAGATATCTGTATGACCACAGTCTATTAAATACTTCGTAGCCTCATAACCACCTGCAACATTGTCGCAGTTCACGATTTTAAGACAGTTTTTTTTGTCATCTTCTTCTGCAAATTGATCGATAAACACTGCATTATACTTCTTTGAAATCTTAGTTATCTCGGTTGTCTTATAAGGAAATCCTACAAAGATGCCACCATATATCATTCTAGATTCAAACATGTCTGTCAATGACTGGAACTCTTTTGGATCTGTTATGATATTAACTAGAGTCGTATATCCTCTCTCTTTTAATGCACTTATGGTATTTGATAAAAGTTCCATGTTATACGGAGAATTTATTCCTACCCATTTCTTCGAACTACTCGCATCATTGATATCCGCAATAAAGAACCCAATTATATTAGAGGGTGCTCCCGCTAGACTTCTCGCAAAGTGATTTGGCGTGTAACCGTATTCCGCAATCACTGCCTCTACTTTCTGCTTTGTCTCTAACGGCACGTTACTGTAATTGTTCAACACTCTTGAAACGGTACTTCGAGACACATTCGCAAGTTTAGCTATTTCTGCTGTATTCATGTCTTCCACCTTCCTAAACGCGTGTTAATTTTTACACTGAAGTATATCACACTATTCATTTCTCTGTCTATATTAATCAATAGACTTGCTTTTTTTCGTCCATCTGTAGTATTTTTGTACATTTTTATTGTCTAACATTCCCCTATTTTCAAAAAATGTTAAATCTTTTTAGGATTTTTGTACATTTTTCACTTATTTGCTTTGTGCATTTTGCCTCTCCTTTTTTTTCTTTCCTATTTACTTGCAATGTTCATATGAATCAAGTATGATATTATCATCTTTTGAAAAGGAAGGAAAATACGAATGAATACAAATTCAACAGCGAAAACTCTTACGATTAATGCATTAGCAATCGCTATCGTATATGTAGCTACTGCATTTATCAATATCAAAATTCCATTTATGGGAAATGGTGGCCTGATTCACCTAGGAAATGTTCCACTATTTTTTATTGCAATCACTTTCGGTTCACGAACAGGCGCTATTGCCGGCGGGATCGGAATGGCTTTATTCGATCTTTTATCAGGTTGGACAATCTGGGCTCCATTTACACTTATCATCGTTGGATTAATGGGATATTCAGTAGGTCACATCTCTAATAAGACTTCTTTTAAATATCGCATGATTCTATCTATGCTTGTAGCACTTGCTATCAAATTAGTCGGCTATTATTTTGCCGAAGTTATATTATACGGAAATTGGCTTGTACCTTTTGGTTCTATCCCGGGAAACATCATTCAAGTCGGTACAGCAATCTTAATCGTACTTCCACTTGCTGCTTCCGTTAAGCACTTCCGTGCATTTTTACCAAATCATTCATAAAGGAGATTTGCTATGTATCAATTAATGACGCCTGGCCCAACTCAAGTGGCTGAAAACGTACGAAATGCAAGAAGTTTAGCTTGCACCAATCCAGATATCGACCTCGATTTTTATGAGTATTATAAAGAAACTGCACAACTGATGAGCACTCTTCTCCACACAAAAAATGATACTTTAATCCTAAGTGGTGAAGGAATTCTTGGATTGGAAGCTGCTTGTGCATCACTAACTGAACCTGGTGATCGTGTCCTTGTACTAGATAATGGTGTATACGGAAAAGGATTCGCCGACTTTGTAGCACTTTATGACGGCGAGCCACATCTTTATACAGCTGATTATCGAGAGACGATTAATCCCACAGACCTAGAATCCTTTTTGGAAAAGGATCACAATTTCAAGTATGCAACAATCGTACACTGTGATACTCCAAGTGGTATGCTAAATGATATTTCCATTCTTTGTCCATTATTAAAAAAATACGGTATCTTAACAGTCGTAGATTCTGTTTCCGGCATGTTTGGTGAAGATGTTCGTGTAGATGATTATCAAATTGATATTCTTTGCGGGGGATCACAAAAAGCAATTAGTGCACCACCTGGACTAACTACTGTTACAATTAGTTCTGCCGCATACCATAGTATGCGAAATAGAGCACATAAGATTCGAGGCTTTTATACAAACCTTTTAATATTTGATAACTGGTACGAGAACAAATGGTTCCCTTACACCATGCCAATCAGTGATATTTATGGTCTTCGAGCTGCTTTAGACAACATAAAAGAGGAGGAAAATATTTTAGAGCGCCATGCAGAAATTGCTGAGTATGTTCGCACAACACTAACAGCTAACAACATTAAACTGTATCAAAACTCTGGATTTTCTAACACTGTCACTTGTATCGAAGTGCCTGATACTATTTCTGTAAAAGAAGTCCTCGAAAAACTAAAGACTGAGCACAACTTGCTACTTACTGGATCATTTGGTGCTTTCGAGAACCAATTACTTCGCATTGGCCATATGGGTGAGAATGCAAGAATGGATTTGGTTAAAAATACTGTAGATGCGATTCTTAAGTTATTATAAAAGGAGACAGCACCATGATAAGATTAATTCCTTTCTTATCATGGTGCTGTTTTATTTAATCATTCTGGTTCAGCCATTCTATCATCATCTTCACATATTTCTCATTCTCATCCACAAAACACATATGGCGACTGAATTCATATAGCTCCCACTTAGCTCCTGGAATGTGATCTGTCATATACTTTGCAATCCAAGGAGAACATAAATCCATTAATCCACTCACTACCAAGCAAGGCTCTTTAATTTTTTGCAATTTTTCCCTATAATCAAAGTCTTTTAGCGTTCCACTTGGCGCAAACTCTGTCTGCCCCCATCCATAAATATATGCATCCCTACCTGCTTTTTTCTTTCTTTTTAAACACTCTGGCGAATTGTCTGTCACTGGACCTGCACAATGTCTCTCCATAAACGCGTCCACCCCTGCAAGGTAATCTGGATCTTCATAGTCTTCTGCTGCCTCAGCCTTTGCAATTGCATCTTGCATCTCTTGCGGAAAATATGTCAAATAACGACGTTGCTCTTTTTCCCACATCTGTGATGCTGGAAGTGTACTAGAGAGAATCGCACTCCTTACACCTTCTGGACTATAGTCACAAAGATAGGCAATCAATTGCATCCCACCCCAAGATTGTCCCAATATGTGGCATTCTTCGATCCCTAATTGCTCTCTTATATTAATCAACTCTTCAATCCATACTTCTTTTGTGTAAAGAGCTGTATCCTCTGGAAATGATGACTCCCCACATCCTAGTTGATCATACATAATAATTGCTCTTCCATCTTCAGCAAGAGAATCCAAAGTTTCAAAATAATTGTGCGTAGATCCTGGCCCACCATGCAACAAAATGAGGGGCTTTTTATTCCCTTTACATTCCCCTACAATTCTATAGTATGTCTGAAATTCCCTAAATGATACGTGTCCTTCTTTCACTTGCATCTTCATTACCTCCTATAATTATGCTAATTGACATAATTATAACATGTAAGTGGTGCGCAGACAACATCCTCTATAATCCGCCATCTGCATCATTCCAAAATCCGGCTCGTACACTACTACGTACAAATCTCTACTTTTTCCTTCTTTTGCACGTAGAAGAATAAATGTAAAGATATTCTCAATGCTAATGCATACTACCATAGTTCTTTGCCATCTTAAGAATCGCATCCGCATCATCTTGAGATTCTGCACTTGTTACAATAAATAATCCTTCTGGTTTAAGATTCTCTAGTAATATCTCGATATCTTTCGGTATCACATCATTGATCAGAATCCCTTTCCCTGCTTTTTGAATCTTTTGAAAGACAGGGATGTATTCTATATATGACGGTTGCCCCACTACACTTACCCATTGAATCATTCTAATCTGCGGAATTGATAAAATATCATCTAGATGGCGAATCTGTTCCTTCCCATCTAGATGGTATAGATTGTATTCTTGGTGTTTCGCAGATTCCCTTAACTCTGGCAATACAAATTCTTGAAACATTTGGTTAGAAAGCATAACTGAGATATCTGATTGTAGCT
>CAYJHQ010000013.1:13660-25972 GCA_964369775.1 uncultured Lachnospiraceae bacterium | reverse complement strand
ATTGTAGCTCCTCCATAGTTGCTCTGTGAAGTGATATCATACATCCTATCACCCACTATCTTCCATGCATTGATTAATTTCTTTAACTCTTTCTTCACAGCATCTGGCTCTTCTAGCATATCAATCAGTAACGCTTCTGTGCCACGAAGTGCTGCCAATGCATCTAGACTACCTGAGTTATCTAATGTAGATACCAAAAATTTATCTTTTCCTTCTTTCGCAAAGAGGCTTGCCGCCTCAATCTGCCATTTCAATATCTGATTGTTCTCATTAAACTTTAGATTGCTCCTCGTTATATCAGACACTATTGGATTATACCAAGTGGTAACACCATCTTTATGACAAGGTGCATCAAAATAGGCAGCATGTCCTATTGGTCCATAATTCATAAATATCTGTGGAATCGCTTCTCCTCCGTAATATATGTTCTTCATCACTTGATTCACTTGCTTTAATACATACTCGGGATCTTCCATATGCTGTATGGTAAGTGCTCCCATTGCAGATACCTGCTTTCGCCTTACATTTTCTCGATACTCTTTAAGGTAATTCTCTCTTCCCTTTCTTGGCGCTTGTACAGAAATACAACATCTATCAACCACTTCTCCATTCCACAATGCTTCAAATCTTTCTTTCGCCTTTTCCCAATCTTCTTTATACAGCATGATTTCATCCTCTTTTTTCTTTGTTTTTTATTATTCTATCAGCCTGCACACTTGTAATCCATTGACAAAAACGACATCCACATGTAAAATATGGACATGATTAAATATTAATTAACTGACTTCAACAATGGAACTAAACCAGTTGCACTTTCCTTTGGAACATTAATGAAAGATTTTCCTACTCATGCACATGCATTTACTGAATTAATGATTATATTAGACGGAACTACAACTCATAATGTTAATGGACAAGTATTTCACTTGAAAAAGGGAGATATCTTAGTGGTTGATGAAAATATTAACCACTCTTATACTAATGTTAATCAATTGAAGCACTGTAATATTATCTTTACCTTCTCTCAATTATCCCTAGCTTATCAACAACTAGAGCTATTAGAAGGCTTTCAAAAACTAATTTATACTAGAGCCATATTTTCGTTCTAACCGCAGTGGTTACATCAGCTACTTTTCTTTGAATAAAACACAACAAACTCATTTGAATATACTTCTTGATATTATAAAAGACGAATACCTTCACCCTACGAAGACATCCTTCTTATTGTGCCAGACTTATCTCTATAACATTTTAGCTTATCTTTCACGTCAGTACGAATTATCATCATCATTAAAAGAAGATCCTATCTCTAAGTTTTTACAGACGCTTACCTTTATTCAACAACATTACTGTGAACCTTTATCACTCGAGGATTTAGCTAAAAATGCCGGCTTTTCCAAGCGTCATTACATAAGAATATTTAAAGATGTGCAAGGAATTACTCCTTACGTATATATTAAAAATCTACGACTTAAAAAGTCTTATCTGCTATTAAACACTACAAATTTGACCCTAGAATCAATTAGTACCTCTTGTGGCTTTTATGATGCTGCTCATTTCTCCAAAGCTTTCAAAACATACTATGGCTTTCCACCTAGTACACTCAGAAAAGGGTAGGGATAGAAAATACGCAATGAGGAAAGCACCGATTTCTCCTACATTTCTATTATCTCAATCTGACAACTCTCCATCGTAGCAAGAGCTGCCTCGTGCTTTTCTGGGGTTACTCCTGCGCATGCGTTGGATATCACTTTCAAGAGCATCTCTGGTTGACTCGCCTTTAATAACATTGCATTAGATACTACGCAGATATCTGTGCACAATCCAACTAGAACTGCCTCATCCGCTTGTAAGTTTTTGGCCAATTCTATTGATCCAAAAACTGGTTTTTCTATTATGATATAATCCACGCCCGCTTGATACTCTGCTAAGGCATCTTGAATCTCTGGCACTAGTTCATGCCCTTTCGTTCCTTTTAAGCAATGTTTCACTGGAAGACCTTTTCCCTCTGCTGTCTCCAGATAATCTTCTCCGTGGGTATCCAATGTGAAATACACTTGTTGTCCCGCTTCTAAATATTCTTTTATTTCGCTAACTACATTAGAGATGATTGCTTGCGCTTCTTTTGAAGCAAGTGCTCCTGTCACAAAATCGTTTTGTACGTCTACTACAATTAATACTTTCTTCATGCCTTCTCTCCTCGTCTACCTATTTTTTTCTATTTTAAAAGTATGAATCCCTGATCCAACTTGTACCTTTGTTGTTTTATTCAACTTTGCTTTCGAAGGAAGAATCACTGTTGCTGTCGCATTTGCTGGAATTGTTATGATGAGTGTGATACTGTCCGCTTCTACTTCCCACCTACTACTAATTTTTCCTCGCACTGAATCATAAGACACTGTTGCCCGTGTAAGTGGTTCTATTGTTCTCAAATCAAATTGCGGTTGGATGATGATATTTTCAAACCCGGGGTTTTTCTTATCGGGTTTCATTCCACCAATCCCTGAATAAAACCACTCTGTTACACTCCCAAATGCATAGTGATTGAATGAGTTCATCGATACTGGACCAAATCCTTTTTCCTTTGTATATGAATTCCAACGTTCCCATATAGTGGTTGCTCCTTGCTCTATGCTATACCCCCAAGAAGGATAAGCTGTATTTGTAGCTAACGCATAAGCAATATGACTGTATCCATATTTTGATAGCACTGGCATCAACTGATTAACGGATACAAATCCTACTGACATCAGGTTATTATTTCCAATAATATTGGCAACTAGCTTTTCAACAAAGGGGAGCTCTGTGTTGCTTGTTTGAAGATCTGCTGCAAGTGCTAAAACGTATGCACTTTGTGCATTGCCTCGTATTCTCCCGTCTGCTTCAACTAGAGTTTTATGAAACTCTGTCTTAACTTCATGGAATTCCTCCTGATAATGCATTTCCTCTCTTGTATCCCCTAATATCGCTGCTATCTTAGTCATTAAATGATATTGATAAGCGAGGTAGGTCGTTCCGATTACTTCCTTATCTGATGCTCCATCTATAGGCTCTAACCAATCTCCATATCTACATCTTTGAACCAAACCACCATTGGTACGACTTTTCATATATTTCTTCATAGACATGTAGCTATCTTCTAAAATTCTCATGTCTCCGGTCATCATCCAGATATCATAAGGAATGATTACACCACCTGCTGCCCATACCACATCATTTCTAAAGTTGTGCGGATTTGGTGCTATATCAGGATATCCGCCATCTTCATACTGTTCATCTCGTACATCTTGTAACCACTTTTGATAGAACATATTAGAATCCATATTATACAATCCTGTACGGCTATATACATGGGCGTCTGCCCCCCAACCCATACGTTCATCACGTTGTGGGCAATCGGTAGGAATACTTAGAAAATTAGAACGTTGACCCCAAAACGAGTTGCTGTAAATCTGATTCATTAGCTTGCTGGAACTTTCAAAACTTCCAGTCTCTCGATTTACTGAGGCTAATGCATATCCTTTAATATCTGAATATTCTGGCTTTTTGCATCCAGATATTTCTATGTATCTAAATCCATGAAATGTAAAAGTCGGTTCCCATACTTCTTTGTTATCAGACTTAAATATATAGCAATCCATGGATTTTGCCGATCGATAATTAGCAGTATAGATAGACCCTACCCCATCTTGATTATCACATCCTCTGCTCCCTTTTTCATCATCGTTTAGCATCTCTGCATAGCGTATTGTAGCCGCCTCTCCTTTCCGTCCTACCAATGATAATTTTGCAATGCCAGCAAAGTTTTGCCCCATATCTACAATCCATTTTCCGCATACTTCCGTAATAGAAACTGGCTCTAATTCCGCAATCTTTGTGACTCCTTGACCAATTTGTGCTGTAAGTTCGACTCTCTTTCCTCTTGACTGTATGCTGTAGGCCGAATCAAATAGTACTTTTGCATTGCACCAACTAGAGTAGTCGAACCCAGCGGTTGTCCAACCATATTTGCTACCACCAAGTTCTAGATTCCCATCGTAGATTTCTCCATCAAACATGTCTGTCTCTAGAATTGGACCTTTGGTAGTAAATCGCCATGTGTCATCCGTTACTATCACTTGTCTGGTTCCATCTAAATATTCAATGACTAGATTTGCAATCAGAGCGTTTGTATTTCCATATCTGTTTTTTCCCAAAACCGAAATATTTCCCGCATACCATCCCGGTGCTAAAAGCGCACCCATTCGATTCTCACCATCCATTATTTGATCTGTGACATCATATGCTTGATATTGAACTCGCCTATCATAATTCGTCCACCCTGGAGCCATATACTGATTTCCTACTTTTTCACCATTTAGATTCAATTCATAGTGCCCCAGTGCGCTTGCGTACACGATTGCTCTACAAACGTCTTTTTTCTCAGTTGTAAAACACTTGAGGAAATTCGTAACGCGTCCCTCACCTTGATTCCCAATCCACTTAGAATGATTCCATGCCGCCTCATTTAGCATCCCCATGCCAAACTCGCTAGTGGCCGTTGTAGCTCTACCATAATTATCGGTCACACTGACAATCCACTGATAGCTTGTTCCGGACTCCAGTGCTTCTCCTTCATATCGAACGCCATTGCATCGACTACTTTCTATCACCTTGCTATCCCATACAACACGACCATCTTTTTTAACGATAATGTGATAAGTGACTTGCATAACAGAGTTCTTGCTTTCTTCATGCACATTCCACCCAAATACTAAGTCCTGTCTACCAATCCCTATGGGCTTTTTCATATACTCAACTGTAAGCTTAATAAGATTCATAATCTCCCCACCTTTTGTATGCAAAAAGTCCCCTAGAGGCTATGCCTCTAGAGAACGCTTTATACTCTTTATAATTAGTTAGTGATTGTAAGTTCAGTCTCTTTATCGAATACGTGAATCTTCTCTGCATCTAGTGCAAACTTAACTGTATCACCTGTTCTAGCAGTTGTTCTTGGGTCTACTCTTGCTGTCATGTTTGATCCAGCATAATCAAAGTATAAGTAAACTTCTGCTCCAAGCATCTCGTATACACGAATTGGTGCTGTGATTACAGTGTTTGGTGATGACTCAATAAACATTTGCTCATCATGCACATCTTCTGGACGAATTCCAAGTACTACAGTCTTTCCATTGTATCCGCCTTCGATTAATTTCTTTGCTTTTGCTGGAGGCAACTCAATATCTGATCCCCCTGCTGTAAGCACTACTTTATCTCCAGTCACTTTACAAACAGCATCCATAAAGTTCATCTGTGGAGATCCAATAAATCCAGCAACGAATAAGTTACATGGTGTATCGTATAATACCTGTGGTGTATCTACTTGCTGTACGATTCCTGCATTCATAACTACGATTCTTGTTCCAAGCGTCATCGCCTCTGTTTGGTCATGAGTTACATAGATGATTGTTGAACCAAGTCTTTGATGTAGTTTTGAAATCTCGATACGCATTTGCCCTCTAAGCTTTGCATCAAGGTTTGACAAAGGCTCATCCATAAGGAATACTTTTGGACTTCTAACGATAGCACGTCCCATAGCAACACGCTGTCTTTGTCCTCCTGATAACGCTTTTGGCTTACGATCTAATAGTGGCTCAAGATCAAGAATTCTAGCTGCTTCTCTTACCATCTTATCAATCTCATCTTTTGGCATTTTTCTTAGCTTAAGTCCGAATGCCATGTTGTCATATACTGTCATATGTGGATATAGTGCATAGTTTTGGAATACCATTGCGATATCTCTATCTTTTGGCTCTATATCGTTTACTAATTTATCATCGATATAAAGTTCTCCTTCTGAAATATCTTCAAGCCCTGCAACCATTCTAAGTGTTGTAGACTTTCCACAACCTGATGGTCCTACGAAGATAACAAACTCTTTGTCTTCAATCTCTAAGTTAAAATCCTTAACTGCTTCAAATCCATTTGGGTATCTTTTAAAAATCCCTTTTAGCGATAAACTTGCCATTTATTCTTCCTCCTAAAATGCTTCTCGTGTTTTAATAATGAAAGTATATCGCATAGCACTTGCCTAGTCTATACACAGCTTGACGAATTTTTTTATACTCCTTGTACAGATTGACGAATCTTTCTATCTACAGTTTTAACAGTTCTCTATTCTTTGGTTTTTAGCAGTTCATTATATACATCTCTTTTGCTAATCCCTCTATCTTTTGCAACCTTTTTCATTGCTTCTTTAGATTCAAGACCTTGGTTTTCGTATACACTCATATGCTCTTCCAAGGATAATGCCTCCCAACCTTGTCTTTCTTCTTTCTCTAGAAGTTCTCTGCTCTTTCCTTCAACTACAAGAACGCATTCTCCTTTTGCGGGCTGATTCTTGTATTCGTCGATGGCACCTTCCAATGTCGTTCTATTTATTGTTTCATATCTTTTGGTCAATTCTCGACAAATTGATACTTGACGGTTCCCTAACTCCTCTAGTAATTCAACTAATGTTTTTACCAGTCTATGTGGCGCTTCGTACAAAATAATTGTTCGAGTCTCATTTTTTAGTTCTGCTAAAATCTTTCTTCTCTCTTTTTTATCACTTGGCAAAAAAGCTTCAAAGCAAAATCTTCTTGTAGATTGACCTGCCAATGTCAGTGCTGTTACACAAGCTACCGCACCTGGTAGTGATGTAACTGGTACTCCGCTGTCATAGCACATTCCAACCAGTTCCTCTCCTGGGTCTGAAATCCCTGGCGTTCCTGCATCTGTAATCAGTGCTATATTTTCTCCCTTTAACAAACGCTCCACAAGTACTTTCCCTTTTTCGTATTTGTTATGCTCGTGGTAACTAGTCATCGGAGTTTTAATTTCGTAGTGATTTAACAATTTAATACTATTTCTGGTATCCTCAGCTGCAATCACATCTACTTCTTCTAAAATCCGTAACACACGCATCGTAATATCTTCCAAATTCCCTATAGGTGTTGCACATAAATATAGTGTTCCGCTCACATTTCCACCTTCTTCCCATACCATCGCAACAATTCTTCTGTATAACTTCCATCTTCATTATATACAATAAGCGGTGGTTCTATTGCCACTCTTGACCGCCCGTCTTTCAAGCCTTCAATTAATACCATAGTAGGTTCTTTACCTATATATGGATGTACAAATCTCACTCTTTTAGGTTCTAACTTGTACTTGCTCATGCAGGTAAATATCTCTACTAACCGAAATGGTCTATGAACCATATAAAATCGTCCTTTTCCTTTTAATAGCCTTGAACTACAGCGTATAACATCTTCTAAGTCGCATAACACTTCATGTCTTGCAATCGACTTGCAATCCATCTCATTTTTCAGCCCATGGCTTCCCACCATATAAGGTGGATTGACCGTAACAACATGGAAAGAGGCAGTGTCAAAATAACCCTCTGCCTCCTTAATATCACCTGTCACAATCTTTATCTTCTCCTGTAGACCGTTGTATTCAACACTTGCTCTTGCAAGACTTGCACTCTCTTCTTGTATCTCTAGACCTGAAAAATGTGCACCTTTCGTTTTTGCTTCCAGTAAAATGGGAATTATTCCGTTCCCTGTACATAAATCAAGAACAACTTCCCCTGACTTCACTTTAGCAAATTCAGAAAGTAAAACCGCATCTATTCCAAAACAAAATCGCTTGGGATCTTGATAGATATGATACCCTTTGATCTGTAAGTCATCCAATCGTAACTCTGAATTATTATTAGTTTCCATTTAACTTCGAAGACCCTTCTTTTTCTTCTAGAGCGCGTAATTGTCGCATCTCTTCTTTTGATAACCTTGTGTCATTCTTCTTTTTCTTCATTTTGAACTTCAGTTCACTAGCCTTATATTCTCTGATTTCTTTTTCATCGTTTTCAACTGTAACGATTACCTTCACTGTTTGTCTCAATACGCTTACATTTTGGACTTCACCTTTTAGCCCATCTTTCGTAGTGACGAAATCACCTTGCGATGGTAGTTGGCTATTCAATTCTTCATAAGTCTCTTGTTCATTTGTAAGACAACACATCAAACGTCCACAAACACCGGAAATCTTTGTTGGGTTTAATGATAAATTCTGCTCTTTTGCCATCTTAATCGAAACTGGTGCAAATTCCCCCAAGTAAGTACTACAACAAAGTGGTCTACCACACACACCTATGCCACCGCGAATCTTCGTTTCATCTCTCACTCCTATTTGACGTAACTCAATTCTCGTTCTAAAAACAGCAGCTAAATCTTTTACCAACTCTCTAAAGTCAATTCTTCCCTCTGCCGTAAAATAAAATAGCACCTTATTGTTATCAAATGTATATTCTGCATCAATTAGCTTCATCTCTAGTCCACGTTCTCTAATCTTGTTGTAGCATATCTCAAATGCTTTCTTTTCTTTCTCTCGATTGCTCTCTTCCATCTTCACATCTTTTGGAGTTGCAACTCGAATTACACTTTTTAGTGGCTGTACCAGATCTTCGTCACGAATCTCTCTCACACCAATGACAACTTTTCCGTATTCTATCCCTCTTGCTGTCTCGACAATTACATCATCGCCTTTTTTTACCCATATCTTTCCAGGTGAAAAGTAGTATATCTTCCCTGCTGTTCTAAATCTCACCCCTATTATCTTAGCCATTTTTTAATTCTCCTTAATTGAGAGAAGCATTAACTCCATTGTTAATTCAAAATTAACATTGGCTTTTAAGCGAGTTTTCGCTTTTTCTATACTCTCTATAATAATCTCTATTCCTCTATACGAACTCTTCGTCGCTCGTTCTTCTACCTCTTCTAAATGCTCTTTAAAAATCAGCTTCTCCATGTTTCGAGTTGCTTTATATACTAGCACATCTCTATACCATACTGTCAAAATGTCTAAGAAATCATTGATATCTATCTTATACGCAGATATACGTCTTACGCACTCAATCAACTCATCCACTTCCATCTTGTTAATGTATCGCAACAGCCACATCGCTTCGTCTTTAATCTCCTTGAAGTGCTCAGATGTCGCTAGTATAACTGCTTTTCCAATATTTCCTTGTGCAAATGCTGCACATAGACTAGCCTCATAATCTGGAATCTCAATATTTTCCATAAGATAATTCTTCACTAATTCATCTTTTATATTGCGTAATTTTAACATAATGCAACGAGATTGAATTGTAGCAAGTAACGCCCCAGCATTTTCAGTGAGTAGCAAAATAACCACATACTCGGGTGGCTCTTCTATTGTCTTTAGTATTGCATTTTGTGCCTGTTCTGTCAGTTTCTCTGCTTCTGGTATAATATATACTTTGTATTTCCCTGCATAAGGCTTGATATATACATCTTTATTCACTTGACCACGAATATCCTCAACCCCTATTGAGCTAGGCTTTTCATGGCTTACGTAGATGATGTCTGGATTATTATTACTTTCTGATTGGATACAAGACTTGCATTGGTTGCAAGGTTCACTCTCACTGCTGTCGCAGAGCAGTTTTCTTGCAAATACATCCGCCAACATCTTCTTGCCTGCACCCTTTTCGCCACTGATGATATATGCGTGTGATACCTTCCCCATATCCGTAGCATGTTCAATATATGATATAACGTCTTTATGCCCGACTATATCTTTAAATGTGTTCATTTTATACACCTCTTCTGTGCCAGTCTCTAGTTATATTTCTTCTATTTGTTTTTTCTTTGTGTTTTATTATATCATAATTCACCTTGAATATATAGTAGAATTTCTCTTAGCACCTGTTCTAGCGAACGGTTCAAAAACCGCATTTTCACACCGGCATTTCCCAAATTCTCTTCCGAAAAGTCTTTACTGTCTGCCAAAAATCTTCGGCATAACTCTTCATACCTCGGCGCTTTTTCTTCTTTTTCTCTCGATATCGCTCTTAATAAACGTTCTCCATCTTCCACCTCTATATAGATAGGGATAACTTTTTTATCACCATAATACTTCCTCATCTGTGCAAATGATTCCAGTGTACCGATACAGATATAAGAATTCTTTTCTAACTCAATCTGTCCGTCATCAGCTGTAAAATATTTCCATATTCCATGTATTGTATCATATGCTCTTAGTTCTATCATTCTACCTGACTTCACAATGTTCTCACATTCTACATCATTTACAAAATGGTACTCTACTCCCACGCTCTCTCCTTCTCGAATCGGACGTGTAGTATATGGAACCACAGTCTTTAACTCTGGAAGCGTTTCTTTAATCTGTTTAAAAAGTGTATCTTTTCCCGAGGAACTCTTCCCCATTATATAAAATATTTTACCCATGCTTCACCCTATGCGAACTTCAAATCCATTCTCTTCATACTTCTTGATGCACTCTTTTATTTCATCTGTCAACACCTCATCTGGTGTCACAAATGGAATCCCCGGAGGATAGAGGTAATAAAATTTTCCTGCTCGCTCATTTTCATTTTGTGCCATTCTAGGAATCGGCAACTGCCTTAACATTATATCACTCATAGGGTTGCAATTACTAGTTATTTCACTTATTTTTTGATCAATTTCAAACAATGCTTCAAGGAGCCTTTCAAATCCTTTTTCGTAATCTCCTATGCTAGTAATTCCCAATACATAATTAGGTCCTACCATTTCCATTTGAATATGGTATTCTTTTAATAATCTATTATACAATTCTTTCGAAGAAATACTGGTGCCTTTTGTAAAAATTACTATTTTCGAGATATCCATTCCCCTTATTTCAACTAGTTTAAGATTACAAAGTGACTTTAATTCCTCTCTCACCTGCTTCAATAACTTAGTGTAATTTAAAAACAGCTCCTCTTTTTTAGCATCAACTAAACGAACACATTTATCAATGGATGCCAATAAAATATAAGATGGACTGCTCGATTGATAGATTTTTAGATATTCTTTTATTCTATTTCGATCTACAATTGTTCCATTTATGTGGAGGAGTGCCGTCTGTGTCAGCGACGGTAGTGTCTTGTGAAGACTGTGAATCACTACATCCGCACCTTGAGCATTAGAATTTTGTGGGAAATGTTTATCAAAACCAAAGTGCGCTCCATGAGCTTCATCCACAATCAGTGGGATTTTATACTTATGCGCCACATCAGCAATCCCTTCTACATCTGATACTACTCCGTCGTATGTAGGCGATGTAATCAGTATCGCTTTAATTCCATCTTCTCTTTGCAGTATCTCTTCGATTTGTACTGCTGTAATTTCACCTTGAATCAAAAACTCTTCTTCAATTTTTGGATATACATAAACCGGTTTTAATCCGTTTAAAAAAACACCATTATAGACAGCTTTATGACTGTTTCTCGCAACTATCACCTTATCTTCTCGCTTCGTACATCCGTGAATCGCAGAAAGAATCCCCACTGTACTTCCATTGATTAAAAAATGTGTCTCCTCTGCCCCAAACACTTGCGCCGCAAAATTTTGTGCTTCTAAAAGATAGCCTTCGCTATGATGAAGGTCATCAAATCCGTCAATTTCCGTAATATCTAGTCCATACGGTAACGCTTCTCCAAATAACTCTGTATTTCTTTTATGCCCGGGCATATGGAAGCCATAATAATCCGAATCTCGATATACTTCCAACCGCTTTACTAAACTATCCATTCACTCTTACTCCTCTTTTTCTCACCTCGAACTATACTTATCCATTCTATGACAAAAAATAGTAGATTTCAATGATAAAACACTTATATCACTGCATATTTGACTCTTTTTTTCGTATCACGTATACTTAAATACATTATTGAGGAATAAATTTCATATTAAGGAGATACCATATGCTTTTATCACTTGCTCTTATTTTTTTATGTGCTATTCTATCTGGAAAAATATTAAAACTAATAAAATTGCCCCATCTATTGGGAATGTTGTTGGTCGGAATCCTACTAGGCCCCTATGGTCTAAATCTTTTAGACCAGTCTATTTTAAATATTTCTACAGAACTTCGCCAAATCGCTTTAATCATCATCTTGACGAGAGCTGGACTAAACTTAGACCTCCAACAACTTAAAAGCGTAGGACGCCCTGCTATTTTGATGTGCTTTCTCCCTGCTTGTTTTGAGATTACATGTGTTATGGTATTAGCGCCACCTCTCTTTGGCATTTCTCATTTGGAAGCACTGTTAATAGGTACTATTTTAGCTGCGGTCTCGCCTGCAGTAATCGTCCCGAAAATGTTAAATTTGATTGAAGAGAAACGAGGTACTGATAAAGCTATCCCTCACATGATTATGGCCAGTGCCTCAGTAGATGATGTCTTTGTCATTATTTTATTCACTATCACTCTCGGACT
>CAYJHQ010000013.1:0-13560 GCA_964369775.1 uncultured Lachnospiraceae bacterium | reverse complement strand
CCAAAGCTCTCTACTAGACTATCTTCTAAGTACAGCAAACTATGGGTAGCTGCTGAACCTATTCTATTTGTCTTAGTAGGTGCTCAAGTTAATCCTTCCTATATTCGAAATGCTGGTGTGTTAGCCCTTACATTAATTGTAGCTACCCTCTTATTTCGAATCCTTGGCGTTCTATTTTCCCTCCTTGGAACACCTCTCAATAAAAAAGAAAGGACCTTTGTAGCCTTCTCTTACATTCCTAAAGCAACTGTTCAAGCAGCAATCGGTGGAATCCCGCTTGTTGTCGGCTTATCTATAGGAAATCTAGCGTTGACTATTGCCGTCCTCTCAATATTAATCACTGCTCCTGTTGGTAGTTTTCTCATCGATAAATATAGTAAGGCATTAAAAAAGGCGAATTAACGCCTTTTTTAATGCCTATTTTCTCGTACTCTTGAAATCTCACCTGCTATTATAGTTGAGTCAAAGTCTGGCAGTGGCTTAGGCTTTGATATATAATATCCTTGTAGTAAATCCACATCTACTTTCAGCAGATACTCCATCTCTTGCTTTGTCTCCACGCCTTCTGCTAATATCAATATCCCTTGCTGTTTACAAAATGCCATAATCTTTGACACTATCGACTGCCTCGCTACATCAACATGGATATTCGTTAGAAGTGAACGATCAATCTTAACTATATCAGGACTAATCTTTAATAATCCTAAATCACTGTTATAACCAGATCCATAATCATCTAGTGCAATCATTGATCCCCATGAAGATATCTTTTCTAACTTGTATTGATACTTCTCTTCTTCAAGCTGTTCACTTTCAATAATTTCAACTACAACATCTTTTAACCGTTCTTTATAAAGCAACTCTAACTCTTCAAACTCCTCTTCTTTAAGTGTTTGGTTTGGAACGGAGTTGATAAATAACTTAGCTTTTCCAAATAACTCTTTGTGTTTTTCAAATAAGGAAATCGACTTAAAGAACGTAATCTTTTCTATTTTCCAAAGCTTTGATTGCGCAGTTGCTATCTGCAGTAATTTTAAAGGATTATCCAAAGTCTTACTATCTGGTCGCATCAGAGCCTCATACGCGTAAATCTCTCCTGTTCTCGCACTTACAATGGGTTGAAATACAAAATCTATAAATTCATTATCAAGTACTCTATTTAACTCTTCCTTTCCACTTAACATAAATGACTCTGCTTGATAGACCGATCTACTAAACTGTCTCAATTCGCCTTTCAAAGTATGCTTCCCTGTGTACATCGCAAAATCAGAGAACTTAATCAACTCATCAAGATTTGTAGAGTCTATTCCATACCAAGCAATTCCACCTGACATCCTGATCCGAAATTCTGATTCATCAGATAATACTATCGGTCTTTCTTCCAATGTCTTGTAGAGTTTATCTGTGTATTTTTGAATATCTTCTTTTTCTTCGAAATGATGCATAAAAACATAAAACTCATCACCAGACATCCTGCCGACCACAGCATTGTTATCAAATGTCTCCTGTATAATAGATGCCGCAGTCTTAATGTATACATCCCCCATATCGTGACCAAAGGTATCGTTTACATATTTCAAGTTATCTAAATCAAACATAATAAATGCTGCGTTATTTAAATTTCCTTTCATAAATATCGCATTCGCTTTTCGCCTAAACGCAAGACGATTATAGATTCCTGTCAACATATCGTAATCTCTCTCGTAATTAAGAGCTCTCTTTTCATAGACCTCTTTTGTTACATCCATTACTATCCCTAGTCTCGAATTATCTTGAATCAGTTCCTGTATCTGATACCACTTTTCTTCTTCAAAAGGACTTTTATAGGTCTCTTCCATATCTTCTTCTAGTTCTCTCATCATCTCATCTAGCTGTTTGAAAAATAGTTCTTCAGATACTTCAAATTCACCAATTCCTTCTCCTTCAATTCTTAGTATTCTTCGAAGAGAACTAGAAATCGTCACCATTTCAGCCCCCACTACATACTCAAAGGATCCGACTCCCAATTGGAGCATATCAAATATCTTATCCGTCTTATGGGATGACGCAATCATGCTCTCGCTTAACTTTTCTACTGCTTGAGACAACTCATCGATTTCACTGATTCCAATTTTCTCTAGCTTAATGCTCGTTTCCTTTTTTTTCGCTTTTACCATGTTGTTCAAACGAGAAATAGGTGTTGCAAATCTATATCCTGCAATCAATGCCATTACTATTCCGATTAGAATAGATGTAACTATCGTTATAATTAATGTTTCTCGAATCTCATCTGAAAATTGAGTTATATTTCGCTCTCCCGTCACCGCTACAAAAAACAAATTGTCCTTTCCGTAAATCGGCGTCGTATCATATAGTTGAAGCTTGTTCGTATAGGTCACTAAATCATTTCCCTGCGAATTCACTGAGTATAGACATCCTTGTGTTCCCGCTACACCAGCAAGTTCACACTCGCTTGCATCGATAGGTTCTCGAACTGGAAATGCAGTTCTTTGCACCTCTTTTTGCACTAGTATAGGTTCAATGACCTCCTCTTTTGTCTGCTCATTAATATCTATGGTTGCTAACATATACGCTATTGTTTTCTCTTCTCCAAATCCCCCATAAGGAAGAAGCTCAAAGAGATAATCTTGGTGTATCTCAGCACCTAGTACCCCAATACTCTTTCCATCTTGATCTAGCAAAGGGTAGGCATATACAAGAATGCCACTCCCCTCGTCTTCTCTATCTGGAACCACCATCCAATACCCTTCAGTTTTGTGCGCACCAGTTTCATTAATCGACTCTAGCGTAGAACTGAAAAATGTATTCGTGGTATCTTCCAGTTGTATTTTTTCATTCCAAGAATTTGTAATTTCCATTTGGTGTGCCCATGCAAGACTACTATCACCATTTACTAGCTGCAATGTATTTTCACTAGATACCATCTTGGATTCATCTTTTACCTGTATACGAATCGCTGTATACTCGTCAGAATCCTCTGTTGCATCATCTAGGATTATAAAGCCACCTGTTGTTGCAGAACTTTCTATCATTTCTATCAAAACAGGCATGCTTGCTTCCATAAATTCTTGTTTTTGCTCCCCGTCTAACCCTTCATTTGCGCGCAAAAGAGTATTATAGCTTTCCGTAATCTCCTGCTCAAACAACTCCACATTAGACCATCTGTCAACCATAATACTCTCTATATATTTTTTTCTATCTTCCGCCGACTGTATAAAGCTCTCTGTAGTAAGGCGCTCTACATCAGGAACAATATTCGTAAACAAAGTCATTCCTAGAAAAACAGCTGCTTGTGCAAAAATTACTATTAATAATAAAGTTGCAACTCTAACCATTATTGAATTACGTTTTATACTTTTCATATTCATCCTCAAACTTTAACCATCTCTGACTCAACTATGTTTAAGAAGATACTAACATAATTCTTATATTTTCTCAACGAATATCGGTTCAAAAGAAATAATTACTTTAAATAAATCTCCATCTATAATTATATCCATCTTTGCATTTTGTGCTTTTGCCAAACTATCTGCTATAGACAAGCCTAGTCCATTTCCTTCTGTATTCCTCGACTCGTCCCCTCTTACAAATCGCTCCATTAGCTCCTCAGGACGAATATTCAATTGATTTTTTGATGTGTTTTTAAAACTAATCTGTGTTGTATCACCGTTATTTTCTACCGTCACATACACTCTCGTACCTTTTAGCGAATACTTTAAAATGTTATTTATCAAGTTATCACATATCCTTTGCAACTGTCTTCCATCTGCTGATACGTAAGTCGCCGTTTCCGGAAAAGTAACAATCAGTTCCAGATCTGCTTCTTGTAAACGCTCTAAGAACTCTCCCTCTAATTGCTTTGCCATCACACCTAAATCTAATTTAGCTAGTTCTATCTTTACATTTCCGGAAGAAATCTTGGATGCATCTACTAAATCTGTAATCAACCTCTTAAGTTTTTGAGATTGCCTATCGAGAACTTCGATATATTTTCCTACCTCTTTATTCTCGCATTCCACTTTTTTAATTAAATCAACATAATTGATAATAGATGTAAGTGGGGTTTTAATATCATGTGATACATTAGTAATCAACTCTGTCTTTAGACGCTCACTTTTGAGCCTCTCTTCCATCGCATGATTCATCCCATTTCCTATTCGATTAATAGCTTCTGCAAATTCTTTAAATTCCCCAAACATCAAATTGGTATCTACTTGATGATGAATGTCTTCATCTACAATCTTCATAGTAGCATCTTTTAACTTTTGAAACCATATGCAAATTAAAATTGCGCCACCACCTAACACGGTATTGCCTACTATAATCAAAAACCATGTCCATATTTGGTATATATTGTTGATTCCACCTACTAAACTCAAAAGCAGTTCTACAATGGTAACTATCACACTTGTCACTATTACTTGCTTTACCATTTTAAATCGTACATACCTACTTTTTGATAAAACGAATAGCTGTTTTACTACATCTTTGCACCATTTCAGCGCGATGAATACAACTGTATTCTTCCACCACTTTCCAGCTTTGACCCTAGTACAGAATGTGAAATATATTATACCTGTAAGAAATGCTGCTATAACAACTCCTAATACACCTATCACTCGGTTAAAAACCCAGTTCATCCCTGCTATTCCAGAAGTTGCTGCTATAACCCATATCCCCACTAATATGTCAAACGGAATTCGATCTAATTGATTGAGATAAATCCCCTTCTCTCCAGCTCTCTTTCCTGCAATTATCGTTAGAATCACCACTAGACTCAAGGTAACTATACCTGATACGACTAATCCCACCTGGATATATATCCAATATTCTTGTAACAAGTTCCAATTTTCATACTCTTCTTCTATATATGATGTGTGATCGCTTAAATAACTATTTTCACTTGTATTCTCTAAAAGATACAGTTCCACTTTTGCTTCTGTAACTATTCCTCTTTCTTCATTTGCATATAAGTATAGCTCCTGCACTCTTTCTTCTTTGTGTTTATACGCCTCTCCTGTATACGTATCTTCAACCAATTCTCCATCATACCAGACCTTGAATTGAACCCCATATTCTTCTGGCAAGAAATTTATCTCACTATTTTCTGTTTCCTCTAACGTAGAGAATATTACTTGAAAATACCACTCAACATCCTGATATTGGATCTCATCCAACTTTCTTTCTACATACGCTTCCTTTCCTTCTCCTTCATTAAGGGGGCTATTAAAATGTGCAATATATGCCAGCGTACATACACCTAGCACTCCTATACTGATTGTCAGTAATAAAAATAATACAACCTTTCCCCATGTTTTATATACCCATTTCATCTGATTTCACCTCTTTAACATACTTTAAGCTTCTAGTTTCTAGGCTTAGATAGAGTGTTCAAACTTATACCCTTGTCCCCACACCATCTTGATATAACGTGGTTCACTTGGATTAATCTCTATCTTCTCCCGTAAATGTCTGATATGCACAGCAACAGTATTTTGTATTGCTAGCGGTGAATTTGTCCATATTTTTTCATAGATTTTCTCTGGCGAAAACACCCTGCTTGGATTTTTCATCAAAAGCTTTAAAATATCGTATTCTGTAGGTGTCAACCGAATCTCTTCTCCATCTACTGTCACTATCTTTGTCATATCATTGAGTTCAATTCCTCCGATTCGAATGCTATCGGAAGGTGTCGTACCTGCTCCTAAATGCACATATCTACGCAATTGTGATTTTACTCTCGCAAGAACTTCAACAGGGTTAAAAGGTTTTGTAACGTAATCATCTGCGCCACTATTAAGTCCCATTATCTTGTCATGGTCTTCACTTTTTGCAGTAAGTAATATAATCGGCACATTGCTGATGCTTCGTATTTCTCTCATGGCCTCAATTCCATCCATCTCCGGCATCATTACGTCTAACAATACTAATTGGATATCTTCTCTTTGTACGGTTTCCACTGCCTCTCGGCCGTTGTAGGCTTTGAAAACTCTATACTCTCCCACGCCTAGATATATCTCTATTGCATTTACAATATCCTTTTCATCATCACAGATTAATACGTTATACATATCCCCCTCCTTGTCGTGTCATAATTGTCTCATAGGTATGATTAAGATAAAAGATTGTAACCGATTAAGAAGTGATTAAGATTCTTCTATTTCTAGTCCCTCTTGATATCTTTTACTCATCTGGTGTCTAGCTTTTCTATTTTCTACAGTGTCAAACACTATGGAAAAGTCATAGTCTTCTGGATAGAGCTGTGAGGCTGCTACTTTTAATTTTAACCTTTTGTGGTTGACCATGAATTTTTCTTTTTGAACTTGAATTAGCACTTCCCCATGTTTATCTGCAGGCTGTACCACGATTCCTATCTTCCCTTCCGGAAGCACGGTCACACTGTCTCCTCTTCCATAGATATGCCCATGTTCTGCTTCTTTTTTTATCGTTTTTATCTTCTGTATCTTGGAAATTCTTTTTTTCTTTTCCATCTTTTCATTTGATAATTGTAACTCTTCTACTAGCTCACTCGATTTTTTTCCGTAAGCCTCTTTCGCTGCATGACGAAGTAGTTCATGAGGTACCCCTAGACGTTTTGCAATGTAAAGCGCGCAACTCTCACCTGCTTTTCCAATTTCTAATCGATAAAGAGGTTTTAGGCTTTCTCTATCAAATGCCATTCTTGCATTTTGAATCTCCTCATAACGGTTGGCATATTCTTTCACTTCTGGATAATGCGTCGTTACAAGAAAATTAGCACCGCTCTTTCTTAATGCTTCTAGGATAGCAATTGCAATTCCCATTCCCTCTGCCGGATCTGTACCTGAGCCAAGTTCATCTAAAATCACCAAGCTCTCTTTATCTACTGCTTCTAGAATCTTAATAACACTCTTCATGTGCGCTGAAAACGTAGATAGGTTGTCTTTGATATCTTGTCCATCTCCGATATCACACAATATCTGACTATTCATAGCTATCTCTGCCCTTTTTGCTGGTACATGAAGCCCTGCACAAGCCATTGAGCTCAAAAGTGCTACCGTCTTTATTGCCACCGTCTTCCCACCTGTATTTGGTCCAGTAATCACCACTCCTCTAATCCTATCCCCGATGCTAAAATCTAAAGGCACACAAGTCTTTTGCTCTAGTAATGGGTGCTTAGCTTTTTTAAGATTGATTCGTCGCTCTGTATTGATTCTTGGCTCTACTGCATCCATATCGATGCTCATCTTTCCTTTGGCAAATACAAAGTCAAGAAGCGTAATCACTCTAATATTTTCCTTTATCTCTACTTCTCTTTCTGCAATTTTGTCTGCCAAGCTATAAAGAATAATGCGCTCTTCCTCTTCTTCTGTGATTCTTGCATAATCTATCTCATCTCGTATCTTTGCTACCGTTTTGGGTTCTATAAATATAGTTGCATTTGTTGAAGAACTATCAACTTGTGCACCTTCTATCTTATTTTTATAAGATGCTTTTATCGGTATACAGATTCGCCCATTTCTCTCGACTACAAATGAATCTGCTAGGTATGATTTATTCACTCTCAGTGCATGCTCTGCCTTTAACCTTATCTTTTCTTCCAAATTCTGTAGATTCTTTCTTACATTCTTCAAGTTCTTAGATGCGTAATCATCTACTCTTCCACCTCGTATTGCTTGCTCTATCTCCTCTCGAAGTTCTTTGTCTTTATAGAGGTTTTCACTATACCACGCTAAACTAATCTGATGCTGTTTTCCAGATTCTAAGTATCTATATAATCTTTCAACCGCGCTCAGAAACCCTCCTACCGCTTCAATTTCTTCTGCGGTAAGCATATCGCCCTTTACGGATCTATCTATTAATTCTTCTAACCCTTCCATAATCGGAATAGGAGGATTACCAGCTTTTTCTATCAACGCTCTCCCTTGGGTAGTATCTTTTTGTTGTTTTTGTAATTCAAATTCTGATAAATAGGGCTTCAACTCTTTGATCCTCTTTTTTGCGCCATCTGTATTCGCATACTCGCTTAACGCTTCAAGAATTTGAGTAAACCCTATTGTGTTAAATACTTTATTCATTTCTTACTTCCATCCTTTTTATACTTTATATTATACCTAATTTTCTATACTCACTCGGTGTTACATTCTCCTTTTTCTTAAACATAGCGCAGAAGCTACTCTCGCTTGTGAATCCTGACTGGAACGAGATTTCCTTAATTGATAAAGTTGTTGTTATCAATAGAAATTTCGCAAAATTCACCCTTGTTGTAATTATATATTGATGTGGTGATACACCTACTTGCTTTGTAAATAGTCGCGAAAAATAAAATGGACTCAAGGAGGATATTTTCGCAAGATACTCCAATGATATGGATTTCGAAAATTGTTCATTTATATGTGTAATAGCTGCCGAAAGCGAATTTTGCTTTTCCATATCCTTACTTGCTGACGCATTTGTTAATAGCAATTCGGTCAACAACAAAGTAATATATTTTGATATACTCGCTTCTACAATCGTATTGGCCTCTTGGAACATATATATAATTTTGTTCAGTGCATGCGTGACTACGGGTATATCGTGTGGTCGAATCACATTTCCAATCGTAGTGCAAATTTGATTATAATACTCTCTACTTAATACTCCATCAAAGTGAATCCATATTGCTTCCCACTGAGTTACACTTTCATATTGATGCATGGCATAGCAATCTAGAATAACCACATCTCCTTCATTTGCAATATAACGCCCCTCTGGAATTGTCACTTTACAACTTCCTTTTGTAATCAACATAATTAAAAAACTATCATAACGTTCCCGCTTGATATGATATTGCTCTGTATAATAAAAACGCCCTAAACAAATTGGGTAAAAATACATTTTTCTCGCTGTAAGAGTCGGTGTATAAAAAAAATATTCTGATTCTGGCTTAACGTACATTTCTTGGCTTTTCATTCTAGTACCTCCATTCACTCTCCCATTGTACCACACAAAATTAAAAGAGCAAGTTTTCATAACGAATTCGCAAAATATCGTAATGAATTACTTTTAATTTTAACATATAATAACACTAAGAAAAGCAATATTTTGAAAGGAGACAATAAATGAGTCTAGTAAAAATTTGGGAAGAAAAGGTACTAATTCCCACCTATGAGGTTGGTTTGCCTAACAAGAATCCTATGTTTTTAGAAAAACGAGTATATCAAGGTAGTTCTGGAAAGGTCTATCCCTACCCTACTATTGATTCAATTAGTCACGAAAAAATCGAGAAAGAGTATACTGCTGTGTATTTGGAAAATGACTACATTAAAGTAATGATACTTCCTGCGCTAGGTGGACGAATCCAACGTGCTGTTGACAAAACGAACCAATATGATTTTGTTTATTATAATCAAGTAATCAAACCTGCACTAGTTGGTCTATTGGGTCCATGGATATCCGGAGGCATAGAGTTCAATTGGCCGCAGCACCATAGACCTACTACCTTTTCTCCTGTAGATTATCTCTTAAAGGAAAATGCAGATGGAAGCAAAACGCTCATTGTTCATGACATTGATCAAATGTATGGCACAAGGGGTTCTGCCATGTTTACTTTATATCCAGAGAAAGCTTATATTGAAGTCAAAGGACAGCTATATAATCCCACACCTCTTCCTCAAACATTCTTATGGTGGGCAAATCCTGCAGTTGCTGTAAACGACTATACCCAATCTATATTTCCACCAGATGTTCACAATGTCTATGATCATGGAAAAAGAGCTGTTTCTAGATTCCCCATCGCTACGGGAGAATATTATAAGCACGACTATAGCACTGGGGTTGATATTTCCAGATATAAAAATGTACCCGTCCCTACTTCATATATGGCTGAAAAGTCAGAATATGATTTTGTAGGTGGTTATGACTATCAGCAGGAAGCAGGAATACTTCATATAGCAGATCACCATATTTCTCCTGGAAAAAAACAATGGACATGGGGAAATGGAGATTTCGGTCAAGCATGGGATCGAATTCTCACTGATGAAGACGGACCTTACATCGAACTTATGACGGGTGTATATACTGATAATCAACCTGATTTCACTTGGTTGAAACCTTTTGAAGAAAAAACCTTCACGCAACATTTTATGCCTTACAAAAAAGTTGGCCAAGTAAAAAACGCTACAATTGATGCTGTTTTGGGGATCAATATTGAAAATAGAATTGCCACCATTACAGCCTATGCAACCACCGTGTTCGAGAATGCGACCATTCTTATCGAATATGATGGGAACACTGTATTTAAAGAAATCATAAACTTGTCTCCTATTGATATCTTTTCCAAAATCCTCCCCTTTGATGTGGATGATGAACATTTGTTAAGGACAACTATATTAACATCCGATAAAACACTTGTTGAATACCAAGCCAAGAAACCTGCGATTCCAGAATTAGCAGAACCTGCAAAGGCTGCTAAAGCACCACAAGAAATACGTTCTAATGAAGAGTTGTATTTAACTGGTCAACACATTGAACAATACCGACATGCCACCTATCTACCCGATCCTTATTACTTAGAAGGATTAAAGCGCGACGCTGATGATAGCCGTATTAATGTCGCCTACGGTACACTACTCTTTAGGCGTGGCTTATTCCAAGAATCTGAGAAGTACTTTAGAAAAGCGATTTCACGACTAACTACATTAAATCCTAATCCTTACAATAGCGAAGCTTACTATTGTTTAGGGCTGACCCTTTTTTATCAAGAAAAATACTCCGAATCTTTCGATGCTTTCTTCAAAGCTACTTGGTCGAATGAACAACAGGAAATGTCCTTTTATTATTTAGCAGCTATTCACTGCAAACAAAATAACTATTTATCAGCATTAGAATTCATCGAGAAAGGACTCATAAAGAATTGTCACAATATTAAAGCTCGAGGGCTAAAGTCTATAATTCTTCGAAAACTAGGTAAAACAGAAAATGCTCTATCTTGGTGTGAGTTAAATCTCGCCATAGATTCTTTTGATTATTTATCTCGTTATGAACTAATCTTACTTAATGCCAATGATAGTCAAAATATACTAACATCTATGAATGTACTTATGAGAGACTTTCACGAAAATTATATACATACTGCACTCACCTATGCCGAAGGAGGTTTTTATGAAGAAGCAATTTCGTTACTAAAAAATTGTAAGCAAAAACATCCAATGCTTCAGTATTATATTGGATATTATTCATATCAGCTAGGTCATGCAACAGAAGGCTTTTCAGCTTATATCTTAGCCGAAAGCTATTGCGCTTCTTACTGCTTTCCTAATAAATTGGAAGATATTTCTGTATTAACATCCGCTAATCAACACTATAGCAAATGTAGCAAAGCTAGCTATTATTTAGGTAATTTATATTACGATAAACTTCAATATGATAAAGCTATTTTATATTGGGAAGAATCAGAAAAAAAAGATGCTACCTTCCCTACTGTTCTTCGCAATCTTGCTCTAGCATATTTTAATAAAGCCCACCAACCACAAAAAGCAAAAGAAAACCTTGAAAAGGCATTTTTCTTAGATACTACTGATGCACAAGTATTTCTTGAACTAGATCAATTGTATAAAAAGCTACATCTCTCGGTTTCACAGAGACTGGAAAATTATCATACCTACCCAACTCTTTTTTCCTCAAGAGATGATTTATACCTCGAATATGTAACCTTGCTAAATCTCTCGGGCGATTACACTCATGCATATGAAGCAATCATGAGTCATCGTTTTAGACCGTGGGAAGGCGCTGAGGGAAAAGTCACAACGCAATATAAGTTATGCTTGCTCGAATTAGCAAAAGATGCTGTTGAAGATAACGCATATTCACTTGCTAAGGAGTTCATCACTAAAGCTCTTGAATCCCCTGAGAACCTAGGAGAAGGCAGACTTGAAGGAACCAAGGATAACCATCTATACTATGCTCTCGGATTAATATATGAAAAGATGAAAGAATGCGATAGTGCAAAGTGCTGTTTCAAAAAAGCTTGCAGTGGTGATACAATTCCTGCAGGTGTACAATACTATTATGACCAGCCTGCCGATATGATTCTTTTCCAAGGTTTGGCACACGCAAAATTAGGCAACACCCTAGAGGCAAATGCTCGATTCTATAAGCTAATTGACTACGGCGAACGTCACCTTCGTGACGAAATATCACCTGATTACTTCGCTGTTTCTTTACCAGAATTTCTAATATTTGAAGAAGATTTAAATCAAAAAAACCAAGTCCATTGTTATTACTTGATGGGACTTGGCAACCTCGGATTAGGAAATGAACTCCTAGCCCATCAATTCTTTGATAAAGCATTAGCACTAGACCCTAATCATCAAAATTGTATAATTTACAAAAAGCAAAGGAGATTATTCAAATGAAAGAAAAAAGCAAAAAAACCATGATAGGAATGAAACTTCCAGGAGGTGCTAACGTAGAGCAAGTAACGCAACCTATCCCTACGCCAGGTCCTGGGCAAATTTTATTAAAAATGAAAGCTGCGAGTCTATGTGGCAGTGACTTAAAATACATCTACCATGAGCACACCGATAAAACAGGCGGTGCTCGCTATGATAATGTGATTGCTGGGCATGAACCAAGTGGTCAAGTCGTAGCTGTAGGCTCCGATGTCCTTAATTTCAAAACAGGTGATAAGGTCGTTGTCTATCACATCCAAGGTTGTGGCTACTGTGATGAATGTAAAAAGGGCTATTTTATTAACTGTCAACAAGAAGAACGTAAAGCCTACGGCTGGCAACGCGATGGCGCCTTGGCAGAATATATGGTTGCCGACGCTTCCACTTGTATTCCTCTTCCAGACTTCCTAACCTATGAAGATGGGGCGATGATTGCCTGCGGATTTGGAACTGCCTATCAAGGCTTATTGCGAGCTAATGTCTCTGGAAAAGATACTGTTCTTGTTATGGGTCTTGGTCCTGTTGGGCAAGCCTGCATCATCTTAGCCAAAGCTCTTGGTGCAATTACTATCGGTGTTGATATCTCTGATGAGCGTATCGAAATGGCTAAAAAAATAGGTTCTGATTTTGTGTTTTCTAGCGATGATTCATTAGAAAAAAATATACGAAATATCACAAATGGAAACGGTGTGGAAGTAGCTATCGATTGTTCTGGAAGCAGTATTGGTCGTGTTAAATGTCTTGAATTAGCTAGAATGTGGGGAAATGTTGTCTATCTCGGTGAACAAGGCACAGTAACCTTCGAGCCTAGTCCTTTGCTACTACATAAAAATCTTACACTACACGGCTCATGGGTAACCTCTATGGCCAATATGGAACAATTAGTCGAACTACTCGATCGAAAGAAGATTCATCCAAGCGATATTATTACCCATCGTTTTCCTTTACGCTCGACAGATGAGGCTTACCGAATCTTTGCAACTGGAAAAACAGGGAAAGTATGCATTAACATGGAGCTAGAATAAGTATGAATAATTTAAGCAAATTATCTCATTGGCTCTCTACCACCGCTTATAATGCATTAGTACTTGGACGGCGCGATAATTATAAATGGATTATGGAAGGAAGTGACAACTCTGTAGTTACCAAT
>CAYJHQ010000012.1:0-70632 GCA_964369775.1 uncultured Lachnospiraceae bacterium | reverse complement strand
ATTTATGAAAGAAAAAAACAAGAAAAAGGGGTGTCAAACTTGACACTACCAATAAATTTTAGGAGGACAAAAAAATGAAAAAAGTAAAATATGGAAGGTTGCACGTTCACAGCGAATACTCGTTGCACGACGCTGCTTGCTCCCCAGAGGAAATTGTTAAGAAGGCAAAAGATATGGGGTGCGACAATATTACACTCACAGATCATGGCACTTTGCTTGGGATATTGCATTTCATGAAGGCGGGAGAGAAGTACGGAGTAAACACTATCCCAGGAATCGAGTTCTATTTAGAAAATAGAGAACATTTCTTAGTAGTAGCCAAAAATCATAAAGGCTATGTATCATTATCTCACGCGCTAAAGTCAGCAAATAAGTTTTTGCACAAGCGACAAAACAAAACTACAATCCCATGTTTGCAGCCAGCTGATTTAGAACAACACTTTAGAGGGAATGCAAACGTATTTGCCACAACGGCATGTATAGGAGGGGCGGTAGGACAGATACTTCTCAGGAATAGAAAAGTCGAAAAGATGAGAAATAAAATACTAGGACGTTCACAAAAGTATAGAGACGGGTGGGAAACGTGTCGAAAGCATGATGCAATGTTTCATGCGATTGAGCGTGAAATTAAATCTATCGACACGGAGATGAAATTGATAAAGCCATACACACAAGTCGCATACGGAAAAAAAATTGCAAAAATTGAAGATGAGTTCGAGAGATCTGCGATGATAGCTATTAGAGAAGACGCTATTGAGAGAACAACCATTATGGTGGATGAGCGCAAATCTTTAATGAGTCGCAAAAAAGAGGTAAGATCTATTGCTACAAAATCAAGAGCAAAATATGCCTCGTATGAAAAAGCATTAGCGGGAGTTGCAAATCTAGTAGAGACAAGTGATGCGGATTTATATGAAGAAGCAAAGGCAAAAATACTTTACTACAAGTCAATTTTTCCTGAGTTTTACGTAGAAATCCAATATTGCGGAATAGAAGATGAAGCTTATGTACTGCCAATTATCGTGCAAATAGCAAGAGAAACAAATACGCCACTCATACTAGGCTCAGACGCTCATATGATTGATAATTCAAATGCATCTATTCTTGCTAGGCAAATAGTGCGATTTAATTACTTTAAAAAGCATGAAAAGGTAGATCCTTATTTTAAGGAGCTTTATCTAAAAAATGATGAAGAGGTCAAAGCATGGTTTAAGGGCATTGTGCCAGAGGACGCTGTCTTGGAAGCATTAGAGAACTTAAAAGTGTTGGCTTTATGTAAGGTAATTGCTCCTAAAGAGCCACACTATCCAAAAGCTCATGATCACGATCAGTTTCTTCCACAGCTTGAGAAAAGAAAGAAACAAATGCAAGATAGAGGAATTTGGAACAATGAATATGAATCGCGCTTGAAACATGAAGTGGATATCATATCCAGCATGGGGTTTATTGACTACCATATGATAGTGCAAGATTTTTGTAACGCTGCTCGTGTTATGGGGATGGTGCCAAAGTCGGAAGTGCCATATATGCCTACTACTTATGACAAGCTGGTGGCATGGATTGAAAAAAGAGGATACACAGAGGGAGTTGGCGTCGGACCAGGAAGAGGATCTGCAGCAGGCTCTTTAGTATGCTATATGCTTGGTATCACTAATATCGATCCAATTAAATATGGCTTATTATTTGAAAGGTTTTTAAACCCAGAGCGTGTATCTATGCCAGATATTGACAGCGACATAAAAACATCAATTCGCCCACACCTTTTAAATTACTTAAAAGAAAAGTATGGAGAGGACTCTACTTGCGCAATAGACACAGAGATGACATATGCTGCGAAAAACGCAATTAAATTGGCAGCTCGTGACTTGGGAAGCATGTATGTTCAAGGGACAGCAGATAAATCACTCCACAACGATATTAAGTATCGTTATCAAAATGCGGGCGGTGATGCAGTTAAATTCATAGATGATTCTGGAGCAGGGATAGGCGCAAGCTTGAGTGAGCTAAAGGACGAATTTTTCCTGAAATTTCAAAAAAGCACGATACATAAAAGTATCTGGAGAAACGCAATGTTGATTGAAGGGCGCATTTCTGGAACTGGAATCCACGCAGGGGCAATTATTATCTCTGACAATGATAATGTTAGCGATTACATTCCAGTTCATTATTCAGAGGAGAAGGAGACTTGGGCTGCACAGTGCAACATGGTGCAGGCAGAAGAGGATGCAGGACTATTAAAAATGGATGTATTAGGACTTGGTACGCTAGATTGTATTAGCGATTGCATTTCGTTAGTAAAGAAAAGAAGAGGGATTTCGTTAAACCCTGATGATTTTTCATTTGATGATGATGTGTTTGCAGAAGTTTTCTCAAAAGGGAGAACAAATTCAGTGTTCCAGTTTGAGTCGGGTGGCATGAAAGACATGCTCCGAAAATTTAAGCCAACATCTATACAAGATATTATATTGTTGGTGGCAGCGTATAGACCAGGACCAATGCAATTTTTGCCAGACATAATCGCTGTAAAACATGGAAAAAAGCCACTAACCTACCTGATACCAGCGCTGGAGCCGTTTTTATCTATGACATACGGAGCCATCATCTATCAAGAGCAGGTTATGCAAATATTTCAGTCGCTAGCGGGCTACTCACTTGGACAAGCGGATATGGTTCGCAGAGCGATGTCAAAGAAAAAAATGCAGGTGCTTGAAATGGAGCGTGAGGCGTTTATCAACGGCGATGCAGCAAGAGGGATTTACGGAACAAGCAGCCAAGGTATTGACCCAGAGAAGGCATCAGAGCTATTTGACCAAATACTTGAATTTTCAAAGTACGCATTTAACAAATCCCATGCTGCCTGTTATGCAATTATTGCATACTGGACAGCGTACTTAAAGCATTATTATACGACAGAGTATATGTGCGCTATGTTTCAAAACAAAAGCCTGGATAAATTCGGTCCTTTGTTTGAGGATTTGTCAATCTATGGGATAAAAATGCTACCACCATCTATTCATCATTCGTATTCTGATTTTGTAATCGAAAAAGACGCTCTTCGTTTTGGGTTTTCTAAAATAAAAGGAGTGGCTGACGAAGGCGTTTTTGAAATGATTGCAAAAGAGCGATCAGGCGCCAACAAAGAGGCACCATTTTTGGGGATTGCAGATTTCTTAATTCGAACTTCTATTTATGATGAGGGTGCACAGCGCGTGAAGCTGTTACAAAAGAAAATCATGGAAGGTCTTATTTATTCAGGAGCCTTTGATGATTTCGACTCAAATAGGCAAAAAATTGCCGCGTTTTATAAAGAGGCAGTGGCAATCGTGCAAAGCAAGGGTGATCATGCGTATTTGTATGAGATGATTCGTGAAATTAACGTAGACGAGGTTCAAAAAAATGAATCAGATTCCATCATGAAAGAAATTTTAGTGCTTGACCAACTAATCAGTGTAAATCCATTGCATTTTGTGCCAAATGAGCAATCTTTTGGGTGTAAAAGCATTTCGGAGCTTGGAGATAAGGATTTAGACGCTGTTTATATTGCTGGATTTCCTGTTGACATAAAGGAAGGCACGACAAAAAAAGGAATGCCAATGCTGTCAATTAACTTTAAAACAATTGGTGGTGTAAAAAAGGTTTTTTGCTTTGGATGGAAGGTTAAGGGCGTACTTAAATCGATTTCGCTATACAAGCCCACTAAGCTAAAGGGCAACTGGAGAGCAGGAACTGGCGAAGAAGATGATGGACTCTTTATTGTAGAAGACACTGGGGTGTTAGAGCCATTTAAAGTAATTTCTAGAGTGATTGATACGGAGGAAAAGGCAAGAGCGTTAGCTTCGATTTTAGCAAGCCGATCAAAAGAAAATGAACATCATCGCTTATTTTTATGCGCTAGCGTAAATAAAGCTGGAGAGAGAATCGCTGTGCCAAAATCGCAATGTTTGTACATCAACGAGCAAGCGCTAAAGCGTGTATTGCATGTTTTACCAAATTAGTTAAAAAGTGGGGCGGATGCCCTGCTTTTTGTCATATTAAAGAATAAAAGGAGAATATATGAGTTCACTACTTACAGATTATGAAGAAGCCTTAATAGGAAAGAAGCCACTCGATTTAACTCATCACTACCAGGGAAATATGAATGGAGGATTGTTGAAGCAGCAAGCTATTAGTTGTATGAAGTTTGCATTAAATACAGTTCTCGGGTGGAGTATCAGTGAAACAAGAAGGAGTTTAGATCACTATATTTTAAAGACAATGAAGCTTGATAACTTACTTAGGTATGTTCCATACCCATTAGAAGTTCCAGAGGGGGATATTGAGTACTTGCTACACCTTATGTACCCAACAGAGATAAAGCTAAATGAGGAGTCATTGATCCTCAGAGTTTACAAGAAAGTATTAAAAGGAGAGATGCAATTTCCAAAAGATTACTTTGTGGGGGGGCAGGGGTTTTATAGGATGTGCGTTTGCATTAAATACTTAATAGACTTTCAGCGATCTATTCCAGACTTAGAGCAATTGTATCAATTTTACAGCTCACCAGCAGGAAATGAGTTCTTAAGAGTAAATAAGCTAAAAATCCCAATAGATGTGCTAGATATTGAGCCACTCGCGTGCATCTACGAATTAACAAAGGATGAATCAAGGTCAAAATTCTATTATTGCTTTGCGGAGTTTTCTAAAAAGCAGCATTAGACTAGACACAACTTTGGAACTCAGTTCCAAAAATGTGGGACTGGGTTTTGGAACTGAGTTCCGAAAATGAGAAAAATCAGGCAAGGGGAAATCCCTTGCCTTTTTTTCCGTGCAAAAACAGCAAGTTGATAAAATTTTGATATATTCCTAATAAGAAAGAGGAGGTGTTGTCGTTGGAGATAAGAGGTGGGTTTTACAAGATACTAAAACAAGATGTGGAGACAGGCGTAGTGCGCTTTACGATTTCGCCATACTTTGTCTATAAAGAGACAAGAGATGGATTGATTCTTTGTGAGGGCAGACTAGCGATGTACCAAAAAGACACACCACTTCTCTTGAAGGGAGAGTTTAAAGATGGAGTATTCCAAGTAGACACTGCAACATGTAAAGACGAGTCACTTTGCGAGCGATTAATCCACTTTATTTGCAAGCCGCCAACAACAACGAGAAAGAAGATTGCGGAATTTGTAAAGTTTGACATTTATAAATACTGTAGTAAAAAGGGGGCGTTAGAAGACATTGAAAAAGCAATCCCTTTAAAGAATGGTTGGTTGAAGTTTTTCCATAAAGTTCAGCAACTAAACGAGCTAGAAGAATTTACTAAATTCCTTTATTCTTATGAGATTTCACTAGACCAAATTGAGCTTTTGATTGCAAAAGACGTGACTTTAGGATCCCTAAAGCGAAATCCGTATCATATATTACGATTTAGCGAGATTCCATTTGAACGAATGGATCGCTTGGCAATGGATCAACAATTTCTACCCTATTGTAAAGAAAGAATTTCCTCAATAGTGCTTTATGCAATGAGAAATAGGTTGAGGTCAGGGCACACTGCTGTGACAAAAGAAGGGCTATATCGAAACGTGAAGTACCTTTTAGACAAGAGTGCCAGACCAATTCAGTTTGGATTGCTTTTGTACGAATACGCACTAGAAAGCTTAGCGAAAGAATTGAGACTAGTCTCTGTAGGTGGGAACATTTATGTACAGTTAAAAAAAATATATGAAGAGGAGTCAACCATTGCCGCTCACATCAACCGTCTATCGAATGGGAAAGAACTGATAAAGGGGGAGATTGATGTGGATCGCATAGAAAAAGAGCAAGGCTTGCAGTATACAAAGGGGCAACGAGCGGCGTTTGAGTTGCTGAAAACGAGCGGAGTTAAAATTTTGACTGGAAGACCAGGTGCAGGGAAAACAGCTGTTATCAAAGGACTTATTTCGGAGTTTCTAAGAGACAACAAGAGAAAAGTAGTTCAGCTTTCTGCTACTACTGGGCGAGCCGCTCAGGTTATGGGAGCTGCTTGTGGAGATGAGGCTAAAACTGTTCACAAAATGCTAGATATTAGGCCATTTTCAGCAAAAGGAGGAGAAGATAGTCTTACTGGAAAAGGAGAAAACAATCCAATTCTTGCCGATTTAGTAATTGTTGATGAGTTTTCGATGGAGGGTGTAGAAATATGTTCCATTTTGTTAAGCGCTATTAAAAACGAAGCAATTATTCTTCTAGTTGGCGATGACAGCCAGCTACAAAGCGTAGAATACGGGAATGTGTTGCAAGACTTCATAGAAAGTGGCGTCATCCCCGTGTATCGACTTACAGAGGTAATGAGACAAAAAGGGCGCATTCCAGACAATGCATGGAAGGCCAATCACGGGAGTGATGCACTAGAAATAGGAGATGATTTTAAGATATATGAATTCCAGAAAGAAGAAGACGCATTGCCAGTACTTATGGAAAACATCCGCTTGGATAAATCAAAGGTTTTATGCTCTGTCAAAAACGGAGCGTTGGGAGTCCACACAATAAACAAAAAATTGCAAGAGTCTACACTTAGAGATAGAGATGAGTTACTGAGCTATGGGCAATCTAAATATTACAAAGGGGATTACATCATTATTACAAAAACAGATTATGAGTTGGGAGTGTACAACGGAGATATTGGTACAATTGAAGACTATGATCCGAGCAATAATCGCATAACTTTGTTATTTACAGACACAAAAGGGAAAACCAAAACGGTATTTATAGATAGAAGCCAAATGAAGCTTATTATACTTGCTTATGCCATTACAACTCACAAATCGCAAGGGAGCGAATGGGATGATATTCATGTTCTGCTACCAGACACATCTCAAAACATGCTAACAAGGAGATTGTTTTATACAGCTATAACTAGAGCTAGGAGTCGTGTTTTTATTTATTCGATAAATGAATCATACAAAATAGCAATAAGAAATTGCAATGAGGAAAAGCGTGTATCTATATTAAAAGATCGTCTGCAAGGGAGCGTTTTCCTTGCTGCTTAGATAGATAAGATTGTACAAAAATAAAAACAATTCATTTTTAAATTCTTTTTTTGAATTCTTCCGTCATATTAACACATGAAAAATAAAACAAATTTTAGGAGGAAGAAAAAAATGAAAAAAATTAATTTAAAATTGGATCTTAATCCAGCAAAGGCGGAGCAAAGAGAAATCAAGGTGAGCGAATTAAAGCCTTCGCCACACAACCAATACCAAATCGAGGACATCTTTGAGTTAAAGAACTCAATTGCGAACTGTGGGTTACTATCTCCGATTTCGGTTATCAAGGATGAAATCGCAGGAGATTACATTATCTTGTCAGGAGAGAGACGATGGACTGCGGTTAAGGAGCTGATAGAGGATGGTATTTATGAAAAGGATACAATTCCTTGTTATGTGGTTGGTGACAACACCATGAGCGTACTTCATCAAAAATACATTATTGAAGCCGCTAACCTAGAAACAAGAGAATTTAACAGAGAAGCGCATCGCTTCAACTTTTTGCAAATCTTATCTGAGCTTTGTGAAAGCGGAGAATTGAAATCATCAGAAGCGACTGAAATTATCGCAGAGCAATTTAAAATTAGCCCTCGCTACGGAAGAAGTTATCAGAGAGTATTTAATACGGGGAGCGACCGCTTGAAGGAAATGCTTCTCGATAACAAGATTACAGCTCGCCCAGCTGAAAACATTCTAGCATTTAAAGAAGAGGATCAAGAGGAGATTCTTGATGCGATTGAGGCAGGCGAAAAAGCAGATGCTGCCGTGGAGGCTAAAAAAATTGAGATTGCTGGAAAAAACAAAGTAATCATTTCGGAGGAGTACTTAGATGAGCTAGACCTAGACGATCTTGATGATGTATTAGGGGCTTCTTCTAACAGCAATGTTGATTTAGAGATTGATTCTTCCATGCTTTACAAGGGATTAAAGAACAGCGCGTCAAATGATGACTCAGCTGCAAAATACGAATCAAAGCTAAACACTATGCTACAGTGGTGCGAGCAAGTTGTGAAGAAGCAAAAACTGTCTGAAAAAGAGACAGAAGTGTTAATCGCAATGGAGAGCTTGATCGAAAAATTCTTATAATTAATTTTTATGGAGACGCAACCGATGTTGCGTCTCTTTCTTTTTGCATATTAACACTATAGTCGCAAAAAAAGTGACTAATTATCAAGGCAATACATGAAAATTGGAACTCAGTTCCGTTTTTGTGTTGCGAAAAAAAATCAAGCAGAAAGAGAGGACTAAGATGTCAGCAGAACAAGATTTAAACATGGCTGTCAAAGGGTATGGAATGGCGATGCAGGGGGTAACTATGCTATCTGATGTAATGTCTACCGTGATCAAGCACTTGCAGAGGGACCCAGCTGTCAAATTATTAAACAAGGAGGTAGGAGGAGGTGATCTAGGAACCATGTTTGTACATCCAAGCCAGGTTGGCGAATTATCAGAGCGGCTAACAAATGCAGGAATATCAAATGTATGTACGAAATATGGACCAGATAAGTCAGGGGTGATAGTTTTTTCCCACAAGAGCGCATCGGATGTTGAAGATATTGCAAGAAACCTCTATAACGAAAAACGAGTGACACCATTTTTAAAGGAAGACACGCTTTTAAAAACAACTGATCGACCATTGCAAGTTATTAAAAACTTATCAACAGCTGAAGCTACTTTATTTGCGCAACACGCAAAGAGCATCGGAGCGGAAAATGGGTTTGGCATCTCCATTGCTAAAAATGGTGAAAATTACAATCTTTTTTACAGAAAAGAAGATCAGGAATTAATGAGAGATATTAAAGCGACCGTTGCGTTAGAGAGCAGTGGAAGAGTAGGAGAGTATTTAGCCAAAGACGCTATTTATAAAGATGGAGTCACAAAAGATATTATGCGGGCGGCCGAGACAACCAAAAGCGCTATGTATGTTGTCAACCGAAAAACATGTGATTTAGAAGAAAGCTTTTCCATGAATCGAGGGAGTCTCGCATATACGGAGAATGAGAAAAAAGTGGTTGTATCAGAGAGAGACAGCTTAGAATCAACAGCAATTGTACTAATGAGTAAAATTGAACAACCTGTATTGCTAACTAGTGAAGAGTTCCAAAAATATAAAGAGATTTCAGACAAGGGCAAGCGAGATAGTTACTTAAAGGAAATAGAGTTGGCGAAGGGCAAGCCATCTATGGACAAGGAGTTGGCGAATGAGTTCGAAAAAATGGATGAAATGAAGTCGCTATACGAACAAAAACTATCAGAGGGCAGCGACGTGCCTGTAAGGGTAATCGAATTTTCATACACAAATGACGAGATGAAGATGGCTGAATTTATGGAAGTTCAAGCAGTCAATCAAACTGCATTTCAAGACAATTTGAGTGCCGAGCAAGAGGAGATTGTCAACAAGGCCATTGATCAGTTTTATGGATTTGAGGACGAGGAAAGCGTATTTGTCCTTGAAAGTGAGTTAGAAGAAATCAGCAGAGAGTCTGAATTGGAAAAATCATTATTGATGGAGCAAGAAACATTTGTCGATCACAATCATAACGGAACACCAGATGTCATTGATATCCTGGATGATTATTAGGGGGTGATTAGAATGTTTTTCAAGAAAAAGAAAAAAGCCACAGTAAAGCGCTATATGAGTGAAAAGGATAGAGAGCGAAGTCGTCGCTCTGGGTATATAAAGATGGCGGTTGTTGCTAGTGTGATAGCAGCCTATCTAGGAGCTTATGTCGCCCATGTGCAAGACACAAGCGGAAAGCCGCTCTTGGATTCCTTATCCATTGCAGCGTCTTATTACTTTGAGTATGGATTTACAATGGGATTCAATATCTACACCATACCTTATGGACTTACTTGCGTGGTCGCAGCGCTACTCATAATCTTCTTTATGGCTTCAGACATTGAACGGAGAGCGGCTTACAATAAAGACGAGGTTGCTGGAACTGCAGGCTTTATGTCAAAAGAGGAGATAGAGATTTATAAAGAAGAATATATTACACCCGCATCGGCAAAAGCGCCATCCAAGAGTAAGTTTAGCTTGTTAAAAAAGAAAGATGAGTCTGATGCGCCCGCTGTTCACAGCGGCGTAAAAAGTGCCGACTTTATGGTTATGAGTCAAAATTTTGGACGACCAGTAAATTCAAGAAAATTGATAGGAAACAACAATGTGCTGGTAGTGGGAGGTGCTGGGACTGGTAAATCAAGATTCTTCATTAAACCCAACATGCTTCAATTAAATGCAAGCTATATCATTACAGACCCATCAGGAGAGATGATTTTTTCAATGGGGAAAGTATTAGAAAAAGCAGGGTATAAAATAAAGGTGTTTAACATTTCTGACATGACTAGAAGTAATCGCTACAACCCTGTAAAATACATTCGAGACGAAGCGGGAGTTTCTATGCTTGTTGAATGTTTTATCAAAAATACGGGATCTGACTCTAAAGGCGATAACTTTTTTGAAAATGCAGAAAAATTGCTATATTCGGCTTGCCTGTTCTATTTTAGAGAGTTCGAGCAGGATGAATCAAAGAAGACGTTTGCAAGGATGACGGATCTAATTAATAAATCTAGTGTAGATGAGCAAAACTCATCCGTTGAATCAGAGCTTGATAAAATTTTCAATCAGGCAAAAGAAAAAAAACCAGACTCAATCGCCTGCAAATACTATGACTCTTTTAAACAGGCGGCTGGAAAAACCTTAAAGAGTATTATTATTTCGTGTACCACAAGACTTCGACCATTTTTAGTTCCACAGGTGGCGAATCTTACAAAGGCAGACGAAATGGACCTAGAATCTTTGGGCGATGAAAAAACAGCTTTATTCATTATCACTCCACAAGCGGACAGAACGTATGCGTTTTTGGCATCGATGCTATATTCGCAAATGTATGAGACGCTATATTTTAAAGGTGAGTCACAAAAGTCAGCAGGGGGGTCAGAGCAAATGAAGATCCCTGTAAGAGCCTTGATGGACGAGTTTGCGAATATTGGCGAGATTCCAGAGTTTCCTTCAAAACTTTCCACAATGAGAAAGTACAACATTTCGGCAACAATTGTACTTCAAGATATCGCGCAAATTGAGTCAATGTATCAAGATGATTGGAAAACATTAGTAGGAAACTGTAGCTCTGTTGTCTTTTTAGGGACTCAAGAGCCAAATACATTAAAGTATTTTTCTGAAATGCTAGGGAAGCTGACAGTCACTGCAAAATCAAGGGGATTGAGCGCAGGAAAATCAACTGGATCAAGTCAAAACTTTCAGCAAACAGCGCGAGAACTTATGACGCCAGATGAGTTGGGGAGAATGCCTTCTGATGAAACGATTGTGTTTACTCAGAATATGCGCCCAGTAAGAGATAGAAAGTACGACTTGTTAAAACATCCAAATGTTCGATTTACCGCAGATGTGGATGAAGAGAAAAATGCATATCTCTATAAAGAAAAAACGCAATTTCATGCAGATAGAAAAGAGTACAAGGGAGCGCTTGATATTATTAAAGAAATAGCAGAAGCCGAAGAAGCAAATTTCCGCTCTGGGGTTACAAAAGCAAAAGATGTTCACATACAAGACGCAGCTGTTATAGTTAAGGGGCTGCGGGAATTAGGTCAGATCAATGAGAACTCCTACAAGAAAGCAGCGATTGATACGGCTTCAAATAACAAACAGGCACTACTTGAATCTGCCAGAGAGTTTAAAATACCATACGTTGTACTTGGTCAAGTGCCAGCTACAGAACTCCCAGACATCGCATCTGAGTTGTTTTTAGAAAGTGGAGAGACGGCATTTATCATTGCCTCCGCCTATCGAGAAAACCAATCAGTGTTAGACTGCTTGCTATTTGACTACACAAAAGACCAATCGGCGAAAAAAAAGCTGTTAAGCGATAATTATATTGCAAAAAAAGACAGCTGTAAGAGCGACGAGGGGTTATACTTTACATTCATTGCGTCAGAGCAAATGCTTGTACGACTAGCTAATATATAATTAGAGAAAGCTTGGAACTCAGTTCCAGGCTTTTCTTTGCGCAAAAGCACACACTTTTTGCATATTAACAACAGAAAGGAAGTGATTACTATTATACAGCAAAGCAATAGCGACCAATTAAGCGATTCACAAAAAGCATTTTTGAACCAGTTAAATGAGCGACGACAGCGCGAAGAGTTCGATGCGGAAGCAAAAAAGGAGGCGAGCGGCAAGAAGGCTGCGACTGGATATGTTGTAGACGGAGCAGGCGAATCAACAATAAAAGATGATATTAAGTCTAGCAAGCCTAGAAGTGGAGATACATTGCTACACAAACGAGCATCAGGCGCGGGGAATAAAATTGCAAACTTTGAGGCAGGGGTCGCAAAAATGGTGACTTCGCAAGCTTACCGAACAATAACAGCTGGGACTGATACTGGAAAAGGGATTCAAGCTGGCGCAATCGCAGCTACAGCGGGAGCGTTTGTTTTTACCAATGTCACACACGGGTCAATCAGAAGTTCTCTCAAGTCTGACTTTGTATCTACCTACAAAGAGTTGCAAAAGGATATAAAATTGCCAAACATAGAGATTGGATCGGCAAGAGAGCTAGCGAATGCGAAAAAAGCGCTAGCAGAGCATTTTAAGTCGAGAGGGCTTGGGACGGTGAGAGATAGCACGCCAGCTCAAATGCTTGAGACAAATGTAAAGTTAGGAATGGGGCAGTCAAAAGTCATGACAGATGCTGACAAGCTAGCGCTAAAGGCTTACAAGAAGCTAGGAGTTTTGGAAAACAATCAAAAAAGCGCGATGTCAGTTCGCTCGTTGACTGGACTAGTATCTTTAACGCTAAGACAACAAGCAAGAGATTCAGAGACGTTTCAAGGTATTTCATTTGCGTCTAATATACATCGAAGAGCAAATCAAACAATGCGGGTTTCTATTCGAGCAGTAATGCGTTCAAGGTTTTTCATGGCTAATGCATCCAGGTTTGCTTTTCGCACATCAGCTCTTCTAGCTGCGAAAATGGCAAAGAGTGAGTTGGCGATATTTAAAGCTGCGAGAGCTCAAGCTGCAGCCGCGGAGCAGACGAGAGCTGCACAAGCATTAAAGGCAAAAGCGCAAGCAGTGAAAAGAGCAAGAGAAAGAATCAACCAATCAAAATTCTCTAGCGGTGCTAAAAATGTGCGAGACAAATACAAAAGAATAAACGCAGCTAGAAAAAATGCAACCAAAAGGCTTTCTCCTCGGTACTGGACAAACCGGTTGCGAGGACGAATTGCTCAGACAAGATTTGGAAAAGCAATATCAAAATTAATCTCCCCGCTCACAAAGATATCTCGAATGCTGGGGTTTGGAAATGCGGCAGTCAAGGCGGTTATCTCCACCATCTTTAAGTATATAGGGATTGCACTATTTGGGGTTATCTTAATTGTTGCAGTTATTGGCGGGGTGATAGTTATTATTTCATCCCTTGTATCAGCATTTAATGCAACTATGGATGAGGCAGCGCTAAAGGATTCAATCGCGATTATAAGAGAGGAATACGAGACAGATGTTGCGAGGATAGAGTCGATATCGAAAAATTATAACAGTGTGAGGGTTAGCTACGAGGACATCATAGATGAAGATGCTTATGAAGCCCCATCAAATATTCCCGAGAGTAAATTCATTCAATCTACAAACGCTGCTGAAATTATATCAATGGCTATGGTGCAGTTTGATTTTGATCTGGGTGGAGCTGAGGATCATGAGCTAGACAAATACCTTAGAGGCATCTATAACGGATCGCACATTATTACCACCACAACAACAGAGTCTCACGCGGATATTAAATTAACCACTTACTATTTCAATGAGTTGTTTGACCGACCGCTTATGGATGATACGATCTCTTTAGCAGCAGGTGAGATCGAGCAGGGTGTGTGGGATTATTTGACAAATCAAGGACTTACGGAGATTCAGGCGGCAGGCATTATGGGAAACATCTATAGAGAGTCTGGATTTGATCCAGCGGCAATAGAGTCTGGAAATGGGATTGGGATTGGGCTTTGTCAATGGTCATTTGGTAGAAGAACAGAGCTTGAGAATTATGCGGCTAGTCAAGGAAAGCCAGTGAGCGACCTGCAGGTACAGCTAGAGTTTTTAATGAGTGAAATCACACCTAGTCACTTCAATAGCTATTACACAGGCGTTGATAACTACGAGTACTTTATGAATGCATCAACAACAGATGATGCGGTTTATTATTTTTGCTGGGGGTGGGAGCGACCTGCGAAATGGGCTGGAGAAGAGTCTATGGCAAAAGGGCAGCAGGCTGCATCATCCTATTATGCAATGTTTAGCAAGCAATAGAGGATTTTGGAACTCAGTTCCGAAATCGTAGAACATAAAAGTTGGAACTCAGTTCCGAAATACACGAGCGGGATGGAAGTCCTGCTTTTTGTATATTAAAAATAAAAGAAAGGATTCCTTGATTGACAAAACTAGCTTGTTATCATATTCTAATATTTGCTAAAAACTAGAAGGGTAGGCATAAAGAAATGATGGATATTGCAAATGAATTAGTTGAGTGGATCAAAGAAGTGGGTGTGGGAGCATTGGCGGCAGTAGCGACACTTATTACAATCGCAGCGGTGATAATCTTTTTTAAGATTAAGAAGTCGATAAATGAGCGATTAAAGAAAACAGAAGAAAAAATTGGGGATGCAAAAGACAAAGTTGGAGGTGTAGGAGATAAAGTTGGAGACGTGGAAGGCAAAATCGGAGACGTGGAAGACAAAATCGGAGACGTGGAAGATAAAATCGGGGATTTAGAGGATAAAATCGAAAATGTACTAGCAGCTGTATCAAGTGTCCAATGGGGCAGCCAGGATGGCGTGCAATACAACTCTCTGTCAATAGAGCACAACGCATTGAACGCTCGTCTTAGCGATTTGAGAAAAAGAGTTGATTATGTTACAAAAAGGACGCATTTAGGAGAGAAGGCAGCAGAGCGATTATCGAAAGATGATATAGATGCAGTAGCGCTAAAGCACACAGTAGACGCATTGATTCAAAACTTCGGAGATAGTCAAGTCAAGATGGAGAAGCTAAGGGATGATCGCGACCGAGCAGCAAATGAACTCAATGAGCTTCGGATAATGAATGAACGGAGCAGAGACGAGAATAGGGCGCTTCAGTTAGAGAATGAGAAGTTGGTTGAGAATAATAAAGAGCTGGCAAAAACTGTAGAGAGTCTCAAGAAAGTAATAGAGACTGTAAAGACTGTTCAGCAACCAGAAATAGATGACGAGTACGAGTTATAGAGTGAAGAGGTGGAGGACCACCTCTTTTTTGTCCCTATAAAAGCTTTGTGTCTTGTCTTGTCGCGCCTTCCACTTTTTGGAACTCAGTTCCTAAAATAGTAAAAATAATTTAATTTCTTTCTCCACGACTGCATTTTTTTCGCATATTATCAGTGAATCATTAAAGACAGTTGTTAGTATTAAGCTAGGGAAAATCAGCCATTTAAGCCACTTTACGAAGGTGACAAATAGGTTACATTGTAAACTGGAGTAAAAAAGATAAAAAAGTAGTGGAAATTATTTGAAAAAGAGGTTATAATTGGGAATGTCGGAATTGAAGGCTCAGTTTTTTTGCACAGAAAAACCAAAAAGTTATATTTAAACGACATCAATACATTGATTTGTGTAACCGAACCACGAAAGTGGAATCCTTGCTGCAACCTAGTTGTGGCAGGGACGCACAAATGCAAAAAAGGGGAAGAAGTAGCTTCCCTGCAAAAATACAATAATTTTCATCTGTGGCATAATATAGTAGTGGTTGCGAAAGGGAGGAAAACAACTTCCGTGCAAAAATATAGCAAAATCGCAATCGTGGTACAATACAATAGTCGATGAGGCAAACAAGAAAATAACAGTAGGAAGAAAAAGGAGAAAATTATGAAAGTAAAAGAATTAATGAACAAGATCAAAGGGGTTATCATAACTAGAAAGAAAACAGCAGCAGGAATCCTAGCAGGAGTACTTATATTAGCAGCGACAGTAGGAGTTGTAGCATACCAAGGAAGCGGAAGCGAGCCAGTAAATAAAACAGAGGCTACCGTAGAAGCTGAAGAAAAAGAAGAAGTTATAGAAGAAGTAGGATTCAAATATACACACGAATACAGCGGACTAACAGTCGGAGAAGAATATACTATAGACGCACAACTTATTAATGCTGAAGGAGAAGAGTTATCTCTGCAGGGAAAAACATTCGGAACAACTTTAACATTTGTAGCAGACGCAGAGAGCGGAACAGTGGATTTCACAATCAACATCCCGAAAGATGAGTATGAAGCTCACGAACAAGACTTTGCAGATGCGAATATAAAAGAAACAGTAACAGATAAAGAGAGCAATGTAGTAACAGAAACAGTGAAGCCATTTATCGACGGAGAAGAAGTTGAAGTTGAAGTAGAGGTAGAGGCAGATAAAGAAGAAGCAGCAACTTCTGACAAAGATGACTCTAAAACAGAAGACAATTCAGAAAAAGAAGACAATTCAGAAAAAGAAGACTCTAAAACAGAAGAAGATTCTAAAACAGAGAGTGCTACAAAGCCTTCAACTGAGTCAAGCAACTCTTCAAGCTCAAGCAGTTCTTCAAGCTCAAGCAGTTCTTCAAGCTCAAGCAGTTCTTCAAGCTCTAAAGATGAAGAAAAGCATACTCATGACTATCAAGCAGTGTACGAGACTGTGACTATTCCAGCTACTTACAAGACAGTGACGACGAAAGAGGCGTGGACAGAGACTAAGCCGATTTACTCAACGCAGTACAGATCAATTTGCAACGGTTGCGGGGCAGATGTGACGGGAAGAGAAGCTGCCCATGCAGAAGAAAGAGTTTTAGCGGGCTATTATGAGTGCGGGGGGCACCACTCGTCTCCGGTCCAAGTCCAAACTGGAACGGAAACAATCAATCACCCTGCTGTAACAGAGCAAGTGATTGATACACCAGCAAGTACAAAGAAAGAACTTCAAGGATATAAATGTACAACTTGTGGGGATTGGAAATAACAAACAACCTTTAAGGGGTAAAGAAAGGGTGGAACTCAGTTCCACCATCTTGCATTTAATAGGATTAGATTCGGATTATTCTACAGATGACCATAGAAGGTATTAAAATTGGAACTCAGTTCCAAAAACAAACCCCCTTTCCAGGGATTAAAAAGACCGCAAGGTCTTCTTTTTTTACCCAAAACCACCTCGTTTTAATAAAAATTGCAAAAAAAAATACAAAAAAATACACCTTTCGCTTCCATCAAGGTTCTTTTTCTACATATTAACACTGAGTGAGAGAGAGGCCTTTGTAAAGCGTCACAGATTACAGAAAGGATTAACAAAAAAAAATTGACGTAAAAAGAAATCAATACTCACAATCAAATCCTCTATTTTGAGGTGCGCACATTGAAAAAATAAAATAAAGAAAAGAGGACTATTATGTTGAGAAAAAGATTTAAAGAGTTTTCAAGGAAAACTTTAGCTGCAACACTGCTAGCAACAACCTTGCTATCGTCGTTCACAGCATTTGCCGAAGAACAATCAAGTGTAGAAGCAGCGACAAAGCCCACATTCGAGGTAATCATCCAAGATGATCCTGATTGCAAGATGACTAGTGAAAAACTAGAATATGAAGCTGGGGACAAAGTTACAATTGACGTAGACAAAAACATGTACTTTGAATTTCAGGGGGTACAAGTAAGTGGGGTGGAAAGTGAAGAAGATATAGAGTTTCAAAACACCCACACATCACTAACATTCAAAATGCCTGCTGAGGATGTAACCGTTAAAGCTGTAGGTTTTAACTTAAGAGGGGACATTTCGGCACCAACAGCTAATACATTTGCAAGATCTGCAGTGGAGATTTTATCTAGTGAAGATTACTTGATGAAGTATGTTGATAAGAACTATGTTCCAAATCCATCAACGCCACAAGCGTCAGAGTTATTGCCACTAAAGCACACTATTACAGAGTCGGGAGCAATGACATTCCATGAGGCTCTAGCTGCTGAAAACGCGCAATATTTATATCCAACCGAGCATACAGTTACGATGTTTGATATGGATTCAGACAGTGAGTACTATGTAGCGTTTATCGACTCGATGAGGTGGACAGAGGGAGCAAGCGTTGTGGATTATGCATTTGCATATTCGAATCTAAATGGGGAAAGCATAGAAGATGTAGTTTACGATAAGGCTTCAGGAATCGCTTACATCCCAAAAGCTTACACCACTGAAAATAAAGAAGGAGCAGGAGTTGGAAATATTACTGGACAACTTCTTTATCAAGTGCCTGATTCTGCTATCGAAAAAGCTGTTCACATAGAAAACAAGAGCGATGTTGATGGGGTATACAGTTCGTCAGAATTTACAACATCGTACTTCTCGGTAACAACGATAGCGCCAATTGCAGACCCAGGAACAGAGATTGAAAAAGTCAGCCTCTACCTAAATGGGGTTGAGTTGCGCGAAGATGAATTTATGTACGATTCAGAGAATGGAACAATTTTCATCAACGCATTTGTTCCAACGGCAATTAGTCTAGACGTCGTAGTTGGAGAGGCTGCTCCAAAAACAAAACAGGCGAGAGTTGCAGAGGCCTGGTATTGGTCAGCCACTGATGCTCCTTGGTTGTTTAGTCAAACACCAACGGAAGGAGAGTGGTTTTTAATTGAAGGGCAAACAATTGTTCAGTACAATATTTCTGGATCGTGGGGAGAAGAACCGGGATTAACTCCAGGTTTGTCGCTTCCATACCACGCGTCAATGTCTGGGGATCCAAATTTAGAGAATTTTTATAACAATATTTTACACGGAAATTTAGACGGGCTTGATGATTTTGAAACATATGAAGAGGCGAGAGCATTCATTACGCAGTTGTGGGATTTGGGCTCTGGGTATCGAGAATACGAAAGCAACATGGGAACAACTCTTTCATTCGACCCTGACACATTCAAAAAAATCGGATTAAAGTGTATTCATGTGGATATCCCATTTGGCGACCCAGATGGATATGTTGATGGAATGATGACAGCTCAAAACCAAAATGTTGGTATTCGCATCATTGATGCATCTCACGTAAATGACGCGAATCCGTATATCATTGTTGGTATTGTTTCTACAAACCACAATGCAAGAGATCCATATAATGATTATGATCAACAAGGAGCAGGAGTGTTCAAAATGGCTGTAGCGCCTTCTAATGGAACAGCTTCATTAAAGAAGGCTTCATCTAATCCAGAAATGACAAATGGAAACAGCTGTTATTCACTTGCTGGAGCAACTTATGGAATATTCAGTGATTCAGCAGCAACAAAGCAGGTAGGAACACTTACAACTGATGCAAATGGAAACACAAACAAGGTTGATTTGACTGCAGGTCGTTACTATGTGAAAGAGCTTACAGCTCCAAAGGGGTACATGCTAGATACAACAGTTTATCCAATTGATGTAGAAGCGGGAAAAGACGAAGTGCTTAATGTACAAGACATTCCAATGGATGACCCGATTGCGGTACTACTTAAGAAGCAAGATGCGGACCTTTTAACAGACGAGCAGCAGCAAGGTAGTGCAAGCCTGCAAGGAGCGCAATATACATTTAGATATTATCCAGTATTATTGGATGATGAAACTGTAGATCCGGTTACAGAGGGGCATGCAGCTGCTAAAGAATGGGTATTTGAGACAAACGAGAATGGATTTTTATATTTTAGTGAAGCATTTTTAGTATCTGGGGATGATTTTTATTATGGAGCGTCTGGAGCGGTATCAATGCCTCTTGGAACACTAACCGTTCAGGAAACAAAAGCTCCGGAAGGCTACTTGCTAAATGACGAATTATTCGTTCGCCAAATCAAAGAAGATGCAGGGTTAGGAGTAATTCCAACCTACAACATTCCAGTATCAGAAGAAGAAATTATGCGTGGCGGAGTATCTGTTGCAAAAATGGACATCGAAACTGATACAGCACAAGGTGCAGCTACATTAGAGGGTGCAGAAATTGCAATCGTTAATATGAATGAAAATCCTGTAATCGTGAATGGAGCATCTTATGCAAATGGAGAAACAGTACTTACTTTGACTACTGATGCAGACGGAAATGCAGCAACAGCAAATGATGTTCTTCCATATGGAGAATATTTAGCAAGAGAGGTTAAATCCCCAGAAGGTTATTTGATTTTGGGAGAAACCGAAAGATCATTCGCAGTGGTAGCAGATGGAGAGATGGTAGATTTAACTACTGACTCAACAGCTATTAAGGATAATGTAATCCGTGGCGGACTAGAGGTTGCTAAGTATGATATCGAGTTAGATACAAACGAACCACAAGGAGGAGCTACTTTACAAGGGGCTCAGTTCGAGATTATTTCTCGTAACGAGAAGCCAGTGCTAGTAGACGGTGTTCTTTATGGGGAGAATGAAGTTGTAAAAACTATTTTAACTGATGAAAACGGAATTGCTAAGACAGAAGATAACACACTTCCTTACGGGGATTATACAGTATCAGAAATCAAAGCACCAAACGGGTACTTGTTAGAAGGTATCTTGTGGAGAGATGTAACTGTAAATGACAACGGAGTATTTGTTGATATGACAACTACTGACACAGCAATCAAAAACGAAATTATTCGTGGAGATTTAGAGCTTGTTAAAATTGCAGATGGAACTATGGCAAGATTGGCTAATGTGCCATTCAAAATCACAAATACAACATCTGGCGAAAGTCACATTATTGTAACTGATGAGAATGGATATGCTTCAACATCTTCTGAGTGGAACTTGCACAGCAACAACACAAACAGAGGGGAAGAAAACACTGATGGTGTTTGGTTTGGAGCGATTGATGCATTAAAAGATACAAGAGGGGCATTACCTTACGGATCTTATACAATCGAAGAATTACCTTGTGAGTCAAACGAAGGATTTGAGTTATTTGCACCTTTCACAATCACAATCAATAGAAACAATCACGTAGTGAATCTTGGAACATTAACAAACGATCTTGAAGTAAAACCAGAGCTTAAGACAAGCGCTTATGACGCCGAGACAGGCAATAAGGTTGGAGAATTTGGAGTCGTTACAACAATTACAGACGTAGTTGAGTATGAAAATGTTAAACCAGGTACATACACTATGGAAGGTGTTTTAATGGACAAAACTACTGGAACTGAGTTCTTAGTAGATGGAAAGCCTGTAACAGCAACAAAAGAGTTCACTGTTGAAGAAGGAAAGCCAAATGGAAGCATTTCACTTGACTTTGTATTCGACGGAACATCCCTAGATGAGTCACATACACTTGTAGTATTTGAAAGAATGTATGACGTAGACGGGGAATTAGCTGGCGAGCACACTGACATCAATTCATCTTCACAAACAGTAATTTTCAAACCAGCGCCAAAACCATTAATCAGCACAACTGCTATTGATAAAGAGACTGGCGAGAAAGTAACTAACATCAAAGAGAATCTTACAATTACAGACGAGGTTATGTATGAAAATATTGAGCCTGGTACGTACACTATGGAAGGTATCTTGATGGATAAGGCAACAGGCGAAGAATTACTTGTAAATGGTGAAAGAGTCACAGCGACTAAGGAGTTTACAGTAGAAGAAGGAAAGCCAAGCGGAAGCGTATTCCTTGATTTTGAAATCAAAGGATTAACAGAAACTACTGCAATAGTAGTATTTGAAACAATGTTAGACGCAGACGGAAATGTGGTTGCTGAGCACAAAGATATTGAGTCGGTAGATCAGACAGTAACATATATAGAGCCAGATGAGCCATATATTGGAACAGAAGCTGTAGACAAAGATAGCAATACACACGTTGGTACACTTGGAGAGAAAAACACAATCGTTGATACTGTATATTACTACAACCTTGAAAAAGGAAAAGAGTATAAGTTAGAGGGTGTTTTAATGGACAAGGCAACTAACAAGCCACTTATCGTAGATGGCAAAGAAGTAACTGCTGAAAGAACATTTTTAGCAGAAGATGTAAACGGAAGTACTACTATTGAGTTTGCATTTGATGGAACATTCCTTGAAGATGGTGTAGAAATTGTAGTATTTGAAACACTTATCGACGTTGTAATTGACGAAGAAGGAAACGAAAAAGACGAAGTAGTAGCAGAACATAAAGATATCGAAGATGAAAATCAAACTGTAACATATACAGAGGAGGCACCATCTATCGGAACTGTTGCAATCGACAAAGAGTCGGGAACAAGAGAGGCATATTTCTCAGAGTCTAATACAATTATCGACAAGGTAATTTACAAAGGACTTGTTCAAGGAGAGACATACCATATCGAAGGTATCTTAATGGATAAGGCAACTGGACAACCACTACTTGTAGATGGAAAAACAGTAACAGCTAGTAAGTCATTCGTGGCTATGGGAACAGCGGGAGAAGTTGATATGGAATTCACATTCAATGGATCTAAGATCCCACATGACACACAAATCGTTGTATTTGAAACATTGTACAATGAGCAAGGTATTAAAATTGCAGAACACACGGATATCAATGATGAGAAACAAACAGTTTCTTACGAAGTTGAAAAGCCGTTCATCGAACAGCTTAAAACGGGAGATGCGGGAGCAATTGGTATCTTAGTAGCAGGAGTGGCAACAACTCTTATAACTATGGTAGGAGCAGCAATGTTCTTATTGAAGAAAAAGAAAAGTCACTTTAGCATCTAATTAAAGAAACCCACTAGAGAAATCTAGTGGGTTTTTTTGTCTTTGAAACCATATTACTTACTTTTGGAACTCAGTTCCATTTTATTCAGCATCTAGCAGATCTTTCGTTGATACACCCAAAACATCTGCAATTACTCGAATTTCCGATAACTTTAAATCAAATCCGCCATCTTCAATTCTTTCTAGTGTGTCTCTTCCAGCAAAGCCAGCCATTTTACTTAGCTCTTCGATTGAGATATTTCTTCCCTTGCAAAGCTTCTTCATATTTGCGCAAATCTGGCTCTCAAAATCATTTTTGTTGGTTCTTATCATTCTAGCACTCCTTTAAATTCCATAGGATATAATTCTAACACATGTAAAGAAAATAGTCACTGTGTTCTTTTAGGGGTACAACTAGATAGGATGATTTTTTTTGTTGCTTGAAAGATATCCGTGCAAAAACACATCGCTTGTCAAAATCATGTATATTACTAAGTGAAGGGGGTGATTTGTGTGTTTAGAGCCGAAGAGCTTATTAAAAAAATCAAGAAATTTACAAGATTTGGTCTTGAACCAACAGTAAAAAAAAGGTACAATGCATTATATAGAGAAGACAAAAAGGAGGAATGCTGTATGCTAAGTGCGATTGATGCTGGAAAGTATATCGTAAATTACAGCAACGAGATTGGTCATCCGATAAGTAACTTGAAGTTGCAGAAACTACTATACTACACCCAAGCAGCAGCATTGGTGGAATTAGGAGAGCCTTGGTTTGAAGGAGATATTACGTGCTGGCGATACGGACCGGTTTCTATTGAAGCATATCAATATTTTGCAGGATATGGAAATCGACCAATAGAGAGTCAGGAGCTGAACGCAGTTGTATTTGACAGAGAAAAAAATAAATTCAGACACGCAGATATTGAAGTTGTTGAAAAGCATAAAGAGTTGGCAAACAAGATAACAGAATCATATAAACTTATCAATAATCCGTATGATCTGGTAAGTAGAACACACGAAGAGAGTCCGTGGAAAGAGCAAAATTTAAATGAAGTTATAAGTAACAAGAGTATCGAGACTTATTTCGCAAACAACAAAGACAGACTCTATAATAAAAACTAGAAAAGGATTCATAGGCATGAATAGCTTAGGGTATGATGTACAAATTAGGCATTTATTGGAAGAATTAGCAAAAGGATATATAGGGACGCAGGCGGAAATTCTCTTTTTTTATGATAGGGTTTTTAATTGCTGCAAAATAAAGCAAAGACAAGAGTACAGCTTAATTTCTAGGCATATAAACGATATGATAACTCACACTCATGGGGAAAGCGCGATTGATTGTATAACTGTGAATTTACAGACGATAAATTGCCATATTCGCAAGAAGAAATACAGCGATGGAGCATCCTCACTTTCAGAGAGGCGTAAGGACAAAACTATACATAGGTATATCGAAAAACTAGTTGATTGTATTCAACTTGAGAGCTATCGACATGAAATCCTCATCCGTAACAACAACACGACGGCAAGCCTTATTGAAAACAAGCTTTTAGAAAGGATGAGTAACTCTTGGAACGAGACAAGCAAGATCATCGACGAAAAGGCAGATAAAATCAACGCCAACACAATCACAACGATAGGGCTGTTTTCCGCTATAGTGTTTGTGTTTTTTGGCGGCGTCACAGCGCTTGGAAGCGTTTTTGATTTTTTGAAAAATGTACATGACATGGAAGATTTAAGACTTTTGAGTATTGTTCTGATTACAATCTATTTAGTGATGCACAATTTGATTTTTATGGTTATTTATGTTATTTCAAAGCTGATTGACAAGCCAATTGGTCGAAAAATCAGAGATTTTTATCCGAGAACTCTTTTTGTTCAAAAATCAACTATGACAAATAGATATGAAGTGTGCGATGTTCACGAAATTGTTTCAGAGCACAAATACAAATGTATGGCAGAGACCAAGAGGCGAATATTGAATTGTATGAGAATGATGCGCTCGGTGATATTGCGTGCGTTTTGCATCATCATCCTTCACCATCCTATATTCATGATACCTAATATTATCGCAAGCGCAATATTAGTAGTGCTTATATTCAATCTATATTGAAGATGGAACTCAGTTCCATCTTTTTTTTATTCCCTAAAACTTCCCTGCAAAAATACACTCTTTTTTCAAGTCGTTTAGAATAAATAAGAAATAATTCAACTATGCGTTGAAAATTTTACATATTAGATTAGGAAAGAGAGGTATTGTATTATGAAAATAAGAACAAGGCAGGAGACTGTAAAAGCCAACCACCCAAAAAGCAAGTGCTTTGTAATTGGACTAGATGCTGGATATTCAAGCATGAAAGTGTTTTTTGAAAATGGACACTTTTGTTTTCCTAGCTTCATTAAAAAGAAACCTAAAAATATGTTTGGATTTCCAAACGAAAAGGACATCTTGTATGAAGACTTGGAAACTGGAGAGGAATACTTTGTGGGCTATACAGCACAAAAGATGGTTGACAGCAACAGCACAAATGACACAGAAGGGGAATTGTTCTCAAGGAAACGATATAGCAACAAGTCTTTTAAAATTCTGTGCAATGTAGCAATCGGAATGGCTCTTAGAGATAAAAAAGATAATAGAGAAATCGTGATTCAGACGGGATTGCCTGTATCATATGTAGAGGGAGACACAGCGTCTCTTATAAAGACAGTCGCAAAGCCATCTAAATTTTCTTTGAAGTTCGGAAGCAGTCCAAAAAGAAACTTCGAGGTGGCGGTAAAATCTGAGAATATCTATGTAATGCCACAGCCAGCGGGATCCTTGTATTCTGTAGTAATGAAAAAAGACGGAAATTATTCCGACGACGCTGCTAATATTTTGGGCGCCAACACAATTGTCGTAGATCCAGGATTTGGAACATTAGACTTTTTTGGGATTAAATCTAACGAAGTGTGTCACAAGGGCACGGTTGACAATCTCGGAATGCGAGAGGTTTTGACAAGAGTTTCAGCAGAGATTTTAAAGAAGTACGGAGAAGATATAAAGGTTCCAGCTCTACAAGAGCACCTAGAGACTTTCAAGATTACATGCATCAATGAAGATGAATGGAAGTCCACCGAGTACTCCATTAAAGAGATAGTAGAGCAGGCTGTAAAGGATGTTTGTTTGGAAGCGATGATTAAGCTAAGATCTGAAACAAGCGCGTTCGCCAAATATAAGTACTTAATTGTGGGTGGCGGAACGGGAGATGCGTGGTTCGATCAAATATATCAGATGCTCAAAGACTTCACCTTTGAAGGCATCTACAAAGCTAATAGGCACGATCCGAATATTGCATTGCTTTATGCAAATGCAAGAGGCTACTACTTGTTTAGACGAGCGCTAAATCAACACTATTAAAGGAGGCGCTAGATGAAGAAGAAAACTTACACTGTTCGATTGTACTCAGGGCATGACTTGGATTTAATATCCTTGTTTGCCACACACGATTTTTATCTACCAAAAGCGCTATATTGTGTTTTGTCTGCTTTCGAAAAGAAGGAGCATTTTATGATAGAGATTCCAGAGCGAAAAGCAATGTATAATGTTAGCAATGCTAGAAGAATTTACACTAGGAGGCTCAAGCTGGATGAAGAAAAGGATGCAGCTGTTATAGAAATGCTATCAAAGGTAAAGAGTGGTTGTCGCAATAATTTTTTGAAAATGTTGTTGCGGCAATACCTAGCCATTCCTTTATCTGCACCAGAGGTAAAAACGGATCTAGATTATGTTTATTTTCAAGAGAGATTTGATGTGCTTCGAAGTGGAAGAAGAACAGCAAAGGCAGCCGCTTTCAGCCGAACGAAAAGGCAAGTAGTTGTTGATTCACAGTCTCCGAAAGTGGGAGCTAAGAGCGTCGCTTCGCAACCGCAGAAGGACTTAAATGTAAACATTTTGGAACTCAGTTCCAAAAAAGAAACAATCCCTATAAAGAATGTTGACGAGCTGGATCCTACCGAGGTTGTCGAAACAAGCATCGAGACGCAGAAGCACTTAACTGACAGCACTGAAAAGGTGGTGGCGACTGACAACGCAGGTCATAAAAAGAAAAAGGATGAAGAAAGGAGAGCACCTGCAAGCTACTCAAGCGATAGCTTGACAAGTATGTTTGCAGGGCTAATATAAACCATGAACGAAATATCAAAAACAGTGAGGGTGGAGCTAAACCACCATATAGAAACAGTGCTAGAAATTTGCAGAATGCACAAAATTCCACATTTTATAAGCACAGCCGTTGAAGATAGCGAAGAAGGAACCGTGTATGAAACTCATATGTACGGCCCAAAATCTCACAATGTAACATTAACTGACGATAGAATAACACAGCACATGCTTATTGCAAATGGATTTCAAGCTGTGCCAAGTCGAAACATCGTTTCCGTAGATATGGGGGAATTGTATGGCACAGACGAATAACGAGGAGCGCGATATAGTAGGAGGCGTCTTAGGTGACAGCCTTGTGGATGAATTACTAGCAATATCAGAAGCCAATGAGCACTTGACGCAGGCTGAACAAAGTGAAAAAAAATCACCTACTCGAAAAAAGCATTCAAAGGGAAACAGCAAGCAAAGAACCAATAATCAAGGAAAAGGAAATTATCAACAAAAAGAGGCGCAAAATGACCAAGAGGCAAACAATCCACCCTCTAGGAAAGTGGAAGAGGCAAAAGGGAAAGGTACAAAAATAGAGGTAGAGGCAACACCTGACAGCGTATCCGCAAAGGTTTCAGGGGATGGTGAAGAGGAAGCTGTTTACGAGGCTAAGCAACCAGGAGACGATGGAGAAGACTCAAAGGAGTCATTTTTCACGAGTCTCAACTTCTTGCTCAGCAAGGCGTCCATAGCAAGCAAAGAGTTGGGTACTCATCTGGGGCAATGCCTATACATGGATATATTTTACAAAATGCAAAAAGATTCCCTTGCAAGCAAAACACTCTACAAACACGGATCTACAATTACAACATCTGCTAGAGAGGGAATGATCGCAAGCGACATCAAGCATATTCACCCCAGCTGCAAAAGGAAATTGCTACAAATGCTAATTGAGGACAAACCCTATCGAGATGTATTGGAGGAATTACATAAAGAGGCGCCATTTTTGGAACTCAGTTCCAAATCTTTTGAGGAGTTAAAACGAGATGCCTTATGGTTCGGATTGACAGTGGAGGCAATCAGCCAGATTAGCTTATGGAGCGAGGAAAAACTAAAGAAAATAGGAAAAGGGAGCAATAAGAGCTAGATGGTAGATGCAACATTAATTCAATTTTATGACTCCTTTCCAAATACAATCACTGGGATAGCGGCAATTATTGCGCTGTACGTAATAGTTAAGCACTTTTTATGCAAGTACATCCCAATTCAGTCTAGTGTTTTGCCACTATCTATGGATATCGCTTTTTTAGGGTTGGTGGCGCTAATTATCTGTAAAATTTATGAACTGCACCCAACTGTACATCTAGCAATTAATACGGCGCTAAGCATACTAGACTCTTCCGATGCTTATTACGAAGCGTTTGTTGAGACTGCAGAGCTAACATCGAATAAGTACGAAGATATTAAGCACTACTTATTTTACTTGGCGGATTATGAGGCATTAACAAGCACAAACCCCGAAGAGTTGTGGTCAAGCGTGTCAAATGTCATAAGTGACGCAAGAGGCACATCTCTATTTTATATCGATCAACGACTCACAACGAGCACATCTGTGTTAATAGGTTCCTTATGGGGAATGATGGCTTTTTTGAGCACGAAAAGATGCCACCTGATTGAAATTTTATTTGGAGTGCTAGTGATTTCTATAAGCGGGATGATTTATTTGGGGCTAGCGCTCACCGCACTTATAATACTAACAACAACTATAACAATCATTAAGAAAAATAACGGAACTGAGTTCCAAACCAATAAGACGATTCTATAATTCAGCAAAAGAGCAGGGTGTAAAAGCCCTGTTTTTTCATAAAATTCTTTATGATACCCAATTCTTCATATTAAAAATAAAAGAAAGAGGTATCTAATTTGAAGAATTTGATTATCAGAAAAATTAAACAAATGGACAAAAAAACTAAAAGAGATTATTTAACAGCGATTGCAATGATTACAGTCGCAACCGTGGTGGGCGCAGCCCCAGAAATAGCACTGGCATCAGCAGACCCAAACACAATTATCGAAGAGGTTTTAAACAAAATGCTTGATATTGTGTGCTTGATAGCCGCTGCAATGGGTATCGCAATGGCATCCTTTGGAATCATCCAAGCGATTTCAGCCCACAAGGCAGATAATCCAGAAGAGCGAAACAGAGCAATTTCGCAAGTGGTAACGGGTGTTGTGTTAATTGGCGCGCCGCAACTGATTAAAGCATTTGACTTGATTCAGTACTTACCACAAATTTAAAAAAACGGGCGTTAAGCCCTTTTTTTGTATGTAGAGGGTCGAAAATTAAGCATATTAAAAGAAAAAAAGAAAGGTGGTTTTGAATTATGATTGATAAGCACGTAGAAAGGGGTGTGACATGGCAAGTTTTATCTATATGGGAATGTCCGCTGTGTTTGGAGGCGGATTAGTAGAAGATGTAGCAGAGTTTATGGATTCAATAATAAATGCTTTGCTTGATTTTTTTGCATCGGGAACCGCAAAAACGGCGCTAACCCTACTAATACCTGTAGGAGTCGCTATGCTTACTATCTTTTTTGTAATGCATATCATAGACGCGTCTACAAAAAACATGCTTTCAAGCGAGCAGCTAATGCTAATGTTCGCAAAATATTTTATAGGCATGTTCATTATGGTTTTCATAGTTGATATTGTGATTGGTTTATTTGGGTTTTCGGCTGGGCTTTATGCTCTTGTGGCGGATGGGTTGACTACAAACTCGGTAGGCTCTGATTATATTTTCTTTGGACTCACAAACGAAGGCGGGGGTGGTGGATTTCCAACAAAATACACCGAGGACGTCGCCGCTGTATTCGAGGAAAATTTAGGAAGCGGCATTTCAGGATTTGTAGATGGGGCAGGCTTATTGCTTTCACTAATTGTTCCGCTCGTATTGTACCTAGTTGCACTACTTGCAGCATATTTTGTTACAGTTTCAAATGCAATCAACTTAATAGTTCGAGGCATATATGCGCCTATAGGCGTTGTTCAGCTGTTTGACGAGGGGACAAGGAGTTCAGGGATTCGATATTTGAAAAAGTTTGCTGCTGATGCAATATTGTACGCCGTCATTATGGGAATTTTGTGGGCGGCAGGACAACTGAACTTCGCAATCACGGGGTCGCTATACACTGATTTTGCAACAGGGCATGAGATCTCGTGGGATCAAGCAGTAAATATGATTACTGGACTTAGTACTGTAGCAAGATTGTTGGTTGTTCAAGCTTCGGCGATAGGAGCGATACTTGGAGCGCAAAAATTAACTAGTGAAATCATGGGAGCGTAGAAAGGAGGATTTATGATATCGAGTAAGGTGCCAAGAGATGTTAGAAAGTATAAAGCAAAAACAATAGGGTCGTTTACAACGACTCAGGCGCTTAGCATTGTTGTTGCGTTGATCGTAGATGCTGTACTGTGGTTTTTGATTTTGAATCCACTAAATATATCATCTGATGTGGTGGTGTTTGTATTGACAATGTTCTCATTGCCAATCATGGCTGTTGGGTTTGTTGAGCTGTCGGGATTGCCGTTTCACAAATACGTGATTATGGTACTGATTCCATCTCTCAAGAGGCCAGAGCGGCGAAAAGCAATGTCTAAGATTACAAAGAAAAAAGCAAGAAAAATAACAAAAAAGCGGCAATTGAAGAAGATTTATAAGGAAAATCCAGATTCGATTCCGATTAAGTAAAGAAAGCGGCGGAACTCAGTTCCGTCTTTCTTTTTGAAAAATTTCCTGCACATGGGTTTATTTTTAGCATATTAAAGAAAAAACATAAGAAAGGGTACTATATGATTCCATTTAGAAAAAAGAAACAAAAGAAAAAAACGAAGGAAGTGACGCCACACTCGATCACTCAGAGCATTCCTTATAAGTCAGTTTATAAAGATGGCATTATCGAAGTGGCGGAGGGGGTTTTTTCAAAGTCTTATTTATGGCCAGATATCAACTTCGTTACGGTGGATGATGAAGATCAACAAAAACTGTCTAGCGAGTACGCAGCATTTATAGGGACGTTTGAAGAACCACTGTCAGTACAGCTAACCTTGTTCAATAAGACAATTGCTGAAGAGGCGTTTAAAGAGACTACATTGGTGAATTACAGAGATGACGCGTTAGATACATACAGAGAAGAGTACAATGAGATGCTAACTAAAAAAATGCTGGGGGCAAAAAACAACCTTCAAACCATTCGGATTCTAACCGTGACTGCAGAGGTGGAAGATATTAGGGTAGCTAAAGAGCAATTTGCCCAAATCGACTCAAGTGTAATTGAGCAGGTGTCAAAAATTACAAAGTATGAGCCGTCTGTTTTAACAATTCGAGATCGGTTAGAGATCCTGAACCAGATTTACAACCCAAAAAACACAACACCACTCTACCAAACAAAAATGGTAAATGGGGAGTTGGTGGAAAGTTATAACTTAGATCACTTAAACAAGCAGGGTATCACCACAAAGGACTTGATAGCTCCACCAGTGTTAAACTTTAACTCAAAAGGCGTGCAGATGGAGGGGACTGTGGCAAAGACATACTTTATAGCAAATTATCCAACATGGATAAAAGGGTCGCTGCTAGTAGACCTGGCTTCAATGTCAACCAACCTACTTGTGAGTGCTTATTTTAAAACAATTCCTCATGCCGAGGCAGCGAAATTATTAAAAAATAGAAACATTGACATAGCAGACAACTTAATAGAGCTACAAAAAAAAGCTAGCAAGGGAGGGTATGATCCAAGCCTTATCTCGCCAGATTTACAGCATGCGAAGAATGAAGTTATGGAGCTTACAGATGACTTGACGAATGATGTTCGATTATTCACCACAAACATTGTAATAACGCTCTTTGCTGATGACTATGAGGGACTGGCGAAGTTTGAGCATCAGTTGAAGATGGTAGCCAGCAGACATCTAATTGCGGTGTCTCCGTTAGGTATAGAAATGGAAAGAGGCTTTAATGCGTCGCTACCACTCGGTCACTCCAAGTTAGCTATTGAGCGATTAATGACAACATACACCTTATCATCAATTATTCCATTCAATGTAAAAGATGTAATTCAGCCCAAAGGAATATACTATGGATTAAATGCATCAAGCAAAAATATGATTCTTTATAACAGAGCGACAGATATTAACCCTTGCGGATGTATATTGGGTATGCCAGGATCTGGTAAATCATTTGCGGCTAAGAAAGAAATGATTAGTGTGCTTTTAAATACAGATGATCAAGTATATGTTGTAGATCCAGAGGGAGAGTATGTGGCATTAGCAGAAGCTTTTGGTGGCTCGGTAATCAAAATAGCAAAAGGGATGAATAACTATATCAATCCGTTCGATCTAAATATTGAAAATGGTGGAACCGGAGGCGATGCTGTCAAGATTAAAAGTGGATTTATTCAGACTATTTGCGAGATTGCATCAGGGAAATACGGGCTAACATCGTCACACCAGTCCATTATCGACAGATGTGTGACAAAAATTTACAGACCATATCTAGAGTATTTAGAGGCTACTGGAAAGTCGATTGATTTGGAGCACGCTCCAACTATGCAAGATTTCTGGGATGAATTAAACGAACAGCCAGAGATGGATGCAAGAACTCTTGCTATCACATTAGAACAGTATGTTATTGGGGGGATGGACATTTTTTCCAAAAAGACAAATGTAGATATCACAAACCGATTTACGGTGTATGACATCCGAGATATTGGTCGAGAAAGTGCATTAAAGGAAATGGGACTTCAAATCTGTTTAGATAACATTTGGAATAAGATGATTGAAAATCGCGGAAAGGGCACTCGCACATGGTTTTACATTGATGAGTTTTATATCTTAATGCAAAAACCTACATCTGCATCTTACATCTCTGAAATTTGGAAGAGGGCAAGAAAGTGGGGAGGCGTACCAACAGCCATCACTCAGAATGTGGAGGATATGTTAAAAAGCGAAGAGGCAAGAGCCATCATCAACACATCAAACTTTGTAATGCTGTTTAAGCAATCGGCTGTTAATAAGGCGCAATTATCAACAATGCTTGGGATATCGGCTATTGAGCAAGACTATATCAGCTCTACCAAACCAGGGATGGGGCTGCTTAGGATTGGCGAAAGTCAGATACCTATGGATGATAGCTTTCCAACAGATTCAAGGCTTTACAAGGCAATGTCAACCAAGCTAGAAGAAGATTAAAACTACGTCTGCGGCATTGCCGCGGGCGCAATAAAAGGAGAAGAAAATGGAAGTAAATATAAATAATGAGGCAGTGGATATCAGTTGGGATGAACTGTTTCTACTAACCAGCGGAAGAGATCAAAATGGAGTGGCTGTAAGTGCAGCATCGCTGTCAATAGAAACCGTAGAAGAAAACCCAACTGCGACAACTTTGGTATTCGGTGATGGGGTGGTAGAGCTTTACCACAAAGGGGGATGCACAACGGTCACAATTCTAATTCAGCCACCAGATTACGAGACGGCGCGAAAAGCAATCGAGGAAATCAAAACAAACAAGAAGGATCTGCTATCAATGATGATTGTACCTTATTTCTTCAAGGGAGAAGTGGTTATAGTATTATCCGACATCGTATACGCAGAGCTCTTTAGTTTAGGGACGAGTGGTAAAAAACTAGTGGTATCTTTTAATCACGAGGGCTCGCAGGTATTTGCTACAGAAAATAGCGATTACGAACAATATATAAAGGAATTTGAGGCTGAGTCGGCGCAAATGGAGTCTGAGCTTATGAAAGAAATTCAAGAGGCGGAGGCGGAAAAGCAAGCTGCGCTTGATGAAATGAATCCACTTACTATTCAGCTACAAGAGGCTAGAGCCAAAGCGGAGGCTGAGGCAATGCTAGAAGGAGAGGAGGTTGAGCATGATTAAACGGATAATCGCATGTGCATTGTTGTCAACTTGCTTACTGGGAAGTATTACAGCTTTTGCAAGCCAAGAAGGGGACTCGATTGTAAACGTGAAGACAGACTTTCAAACAGATGCTATCTCTGAATATCTTGAGGAGTCAGATGAGATATCTGTTACTTTTGTAGCAGACATAGATGGTGAGGCTAAAGGAGAGTCGCTAACTTTTTCATTTCCACTCTTAGAAGAAACTTTTTTCAAGCTTCCAACAGACGGGATATATCATATTACTGATTTAGCTTACGAAGGTGATAGTGACATTGTAAAGCAAACTGGGTACACACACGCAAGTGTAATTAAAGCTTCGAATCAATCTGAAACTTATCTCACTGTAGCGTTTACAGAGCTTGATCAAACAACATTTCAGCGCGAGTACGATTTTGACACACACACAGTAGATCCAACAATGGATTTTGAGGATGGAGAGTACAGCAAACCAATGGAAAGCGGAACTGACGGCCCAAATAGCCCAGTCGATATAGATGAGAGTACAGTTATTTTAGAGGAAAGTCAGGATTCGGACAAATATAATTTGTTTGAAGGGTTTTTGCCAAAGTTTGGAGCACTCGTTGGGATTTTTGCTATTGTATCTATTGTAACGTTTGTGGTGCTAAAAACAAAAGGGTTGATTAAGCCAAAAGAAGAGGAATAGGATCAAGAGCTCGCGATTATGCGAGCTTTTTTGCTGTTGTAATTTGCATATTAGAAATAAAAGCGAGGAATAAATATGGTTGAAAATTCAAAAAACGAACAGAGTGATAGCGACAAAGCCTCTGGTGAGGTCAAAAAGCTCACAATGAGAGAGAGGTTGGAAAAATTAGCAGAGTGGATAAAGGGGGCAATTATAAACGGAGCAGGGTTTGTAGGGGCTGCATTTCACAACATGCTATCGAAACTAGGAGGCGAAGAGCCACATGATTACACAAAAGAAAGGCAGGCTGCGGAGCATTTAAAGCGGGAGCAGAAAAAAGAAAGGTCAAGCGAGAAAGAGGAAAAAGAGCCATCCCCTAAAGAACAGGCTTGTAGGAGGGAGCAGTCGCCAGAGGAGCAGTCTTCGGATTCGCCAAGAACAGAAAAAGAAGGAGCCGTTGATCAAAACGTGATGAATAAACTTCAGGAAGAAAGCATATTGGAGATTTGCAAGGCAGCAGGGGTAAGTCTTACATATAATGAAGAAGAAAACGCAGTCATTGTCAAGAGAGGCGATGCAGAGCAGTCTATTCAAGCAGACAGATTTTATAGGGATCGAGAAAAGGAATTATACAAAGCAATTGTTAAGATCGAACCAGAGCCTATAAGCAAAAGAGAGGTTGCTATCAAGGCCGTCTCTATTGCAACAGCTATTGACAAAGCTATGGGAGAAGCAGAGTTTTTGAGAGAAGTAAGTGTGGTAGATTCATTTGGAATCACAACCATTTCAGGAGAGTGTTTAGATACTGGGATCATGATTAGTAGGAATGGAGCTGAGCAATTTATCGATTTTAATAAAATAGGAGAAGATTATCAAGCTGCCGAATCAAGAATGATTGCGGAGGCAAACACCATGACATTTGCATTTGAAGATAAAGAAACACGTATTACTATGTCAGTAAAAGCTCCAGATCAATTGTTTATAAATGGGCGCGATGAAGGTGGGTTCGCAACGCCAATAGGAGTCTTTAAGCTGGACGGAACAGATGATAAGCTTATTACAAAGGAATTGAAGGCTTATGGAACGCCGAATGATCTCTCTCCAAAAGCTGTGCTTGAGACTGTCCAGGTGCTAAGTAATCCTGGGCGATTCACAGAACAAGAGGAAGCTTCTGGAATGTATACAAAAATAAATGCAAGAGATATTGAATATCGGATCAAGCTTACGGATGGCAAAGACTTTGAAGTTGCGCGCTTTAAGTCAGCAAGAGGACTGGGGCAAGCTGAAATTGAAAATCTTGCACATAAAATTCATGCATACTATGAAATAGAGCATGGTATGCGTTCTCCTGATTCATTAGATGAGTCAGATCTTGTATTAAAATACAGCTTTGATGTAAACAGCTTAGAAGACACTACAACGCTTACAATGGCAGAGTTGGCGAAAATGGATTTCTTGCCAGAGGAATGTGGAGAAAACCCATTCGAGTCTTCAATCGAGGAAAGAGCTGAAGGCATAAATATGGACGAGTCTAGAGAGTCCGTAGTGGATTATAGGGATCCGCTAGATGTACCAATCGATGCTGATGATGAATACGAAATATAGAAGGGAGTGGGCGAAAGCTCACTTCTTTTTACTCGCTCACTGTGTCAGTTTTGACATATTAAAAATAAAAAGAGAGGAACGCTGATTATTACTCAGCGTGGTATTTAAAGATGGCAACACATAATCAAGTGAGGTTGATAGGGATTCTAAGAGCGAATCCAATAGTTAAAAACGAAGGAGTGACAGGGTTAGAAAAAATTCATATGGTGGTACGCACTTGCCTAAATCAAGAAAAAATGGATGGAGAGTACGAAGAAGGAGCGTTGCAGGACTTAGTTGTATATTTTGATGACAGGAATAGCCCTCTGTGGGATGAATTATTGAAGAAAGAAAAATATGACATCGTTGATATAAAAGGCGTTGCAAACTTATTGTCAGTGAAAAAGCCAAGCGCTTGCCCTCACTGCGAAGCAATTAATATCAAAAACAACGCTACATTTTTTGCAATCTATCCAATTTCATGCTATCACCTAGAGTCTTTCAAAGGTGCTAATGATATGGCAATGGCAGAAAAAACACTAGTTAATAGATATATGGAGAATTCCAATCAAGCTCTTGTGATCGGAAAGCTAACAAGAGATCCAGAAGGTCATAAAAGAGGTGATGTAGAGTGCTGCAGATATCCGATCTCTGTAGAGCGTAAATACTTCATACCAACGCAAGGACATCTTGATCCAGTTGACGCACCTTGGGTGTATTCGTTTGGAAAGCAAAAAGACGTAGATCTAGAATATCTAAAAAAGGGCGCTGAGGTGTTAGTGGATGGATTTATTCGCACAGAGGTTGTGACGCCAACGATGGTATGCTCTAGCTGTAAAAAGAAATACACATATAAAGATGCAATCACAGAAATAATTCCATACCGAGTAGAGTATTTAGCTGGACAATATAAGAAAATTGACATTAATCCAGACTCTATAGATGAAGAATAGCAAGAAAGAGAGACAAGGCGAAAGCTTTGTCTTTTTCATTGCAGTGTTTTGGAACTCAGTTCCAGTTTTTTTGCTTAGAATTTGGAACTCAGTTCCAAAAATATCTTTTCACTTTGTTTTTGCATATTGAATTTGAAAAATAAAAATTTAGGAGGATAAAAATTATGAAAATAGCAACAGGCAATAGCGTTTCTGAATTAACAGAGATGCTTAAAGAAATGGACGAGTTGACAAGGATTGATTCAATAATACCCCCAGGATCTAAGAGCTATATTGAATTTGTAAAGAACAAGAATCATACTCAGTGGAGGCTGATAGGGTCGGCAAAAAACCTAGCGGATGCAAAGTCGCTAAAGAGAGGATTGACGCTCAAATCGTTTGAAGAAGCCCTCAAGGCTTATGAGAAAGAGGCGAAACTGTTTAATACGGACAGTGATTATTCGGTTCTTTGCCATCGAGACACGCAGCCATATCAAGATCCACTTGGCAAGGCAAGTTATGTTTCAACGTGGTTTAAGTTGCCGCTGGGGACGCCTTATTTATTACAGGACGGACAGCCAGTGTTTGAGACAGAGGTGTTTTATGTCTCTGAAGCAGATCACAAACTACTAATGGAGACTGGATTGATGTTCGGAAAGGACGGCAATCATTACCCTATTATGGATTCTGCTCTAGCATCCGTATCAACGGTACTGGATGCAAGTAGGTTGATTTATAGCTTAGATGAGAAGCTTGGAGTTGCGCTACTATTTAGTGAAAAACTAGCATCATCTAATGGTATCAGATTCTTGTATAGGGAGACAGAGAGCGGGCTTAGACCAATCACCACATTAATAAGCACGAGGTATGCTAAAACAGAAATGACCAATTATTTTGAGAAAATCTTTTCACGCATATCAGAATGTCTCAATTACGAGGTTGTATCTTGGTCTGCGGCAAGTCAGCAAGTTAATGTAAGCATTAAAGTATCACATCCAGACTTTCTACTAACCTATGGTATTGACATCTGCATTTCAGACGCACTTGGCGATAGTTTTAGAGCTAAAGCCTATGCCTTTTACAAAGGCGAGCGTTTCGTTATTCATGAAGAAAAAATTAGCCATAGAGTTGATGCTGGACAAATGCCAGAGAATCTAATTCAACCAGTTATAAAAAGTATTGTAAAAAACAACAGCTCTTATGAGCAGTATTGTTTTTCAGGACAGCAAAGTGGTTTTTGGGTTCGTGTGAGAGAAAGCGATTTAAAAACATTGCAATCGATAATAGGAAAAAAACGCTCTGATGAGATAAAAAACATTGGAGAAAAATACAACCCGATTGAATGGTTAGAGCGCATTTCAAAACTGAAATCTAAGCGAATGAAGGTTGTTCAGGCAGAAAGGCTTGATTTTTGGAGAGGTAGTCTATTTGTGACCTCTTTGGAAGAAAAGAAGGAGGATTAATAGAATGGGAAAGAGAAAAGCAGAGTCATACCGCAATCCGCTTGCAATGAAAGAAGAAGTATTGGCGATTTTTGCGGATGGTAGAAAAATCACCATTTATGACACAGAAACGACCGGTGTGGGAAAAAATGCAAAGATTATTCAATTTGCAGGCGTTCAGTTCCATATATCATACAAGGAAGGCGTTTACAAAGTAACACCTGTCGATGAGTTTAATATCTATATCAACCCAGAAGAGAAATTAGCTCCTAAAATCACAGAGATTACTGGCTTGACAGACAAACTTTTAGAAGGAATGCCAAAGGAGCATGATGCTGTTTGTCACATTGGATGTTTTATGGCAAAGACAGCTATTTGGGGAGCGTATAATGAAGCATTTGATAATCGTATGTTTAACGGATTATTGACGCGCACAAATAGAAGTCTTACGCCCAAATATCGATTTGATGTGTTGAAAATGGTGAGAGATGCTGTTCCAAAAAGCACAGTTGAGAATTTTAAGTTGGGGACAATAGTGGAACATTTGTTTCCTGACGCGGAATTTACGTTTCACGAGGCGCTTGATGATGTACGAGCAACTGGGAAGGTGCTAGAGTATGCTCTTCAGTTTTATGCAGATTATGAGTACAACACAAGCGATAAAATGGAGGCAAAGCTTGAATACGCTTCAGCATTTCTAAATCCTAGAAGTCCGATGCAGCAAAGAATTCGACTAGCCCTAAACGTAGGAGAGGTTGGAGATATTTTTTGGGATGTAATAGGAAAATGCTGGAATTGCAAAAAGACAACGTTCGCAAAGGGTATATTTGCAGAAATCAACATGTTGAATCTTGAAAAGCAAGTGCTGGAAAAATATAAATCTCATGGAGATAACATGGAAGACATTGCAAAAAGTCTAGTTTCTATAAAAAAGAAAAAAGCCGAGGCTAAGGCTTCATAATCAAAAGGATCTGTTTTTACAGGTCCTTTTTTGTGTGAAAAACTATTCACTTCTTAGATTTTGCATATTAAAAGAAAAAACACGAAAGGTGATAAACATGAAAGAAGAAAAGAATCAATTAGACGATCTAGATATGCCATCATTAGATAATGAAGGCGATGTAGCAAGAAAAGAAGAAGTGGTAGAAGAAGTTGATTGCGAGGCAGATACAGAAGAGATGACGCAATCACATGCAATGAGCTCCGATGATTTATCTGAATATCAAAATGAATCCGAATTGCAAGATGAGCCGATTGCTTCACACGAAGATTTGCCAGGAAAAAGAAGTGGTGCGGGCAAGATGCTAATGGGGGCGGCGATAGTGGTACTAGCAGGCACAGCCGTCCTTGCAGGGACAATGCGCTCAAAAGAAAATTTAAATAGCATCAATGGAGATTTAAACAAAGTAGATGAGGTAATTGAGCAAAGCGGCGATGCGTCAGAGCTACTAATCCACCGAAGCGGCGAGTTGGCAATAAAGGGGCTTGAACCAGGCGCGACTTATGTAATTGAGGGGGTTTTTGTAGATGAAGCAAGAGATCCCGTTGTGGATGAGATTGGACGAGATGTCAGCTTTACTACGCCTTTTCAAGCAAATGAAGATGGTTTTTATGTAATCCCACTGTCATTTGATGAGAGTTCTGATTTTTGGGAAGATGAAAACCCTCTAATTGTAAGCTTGACAAGAAATGATGTGCTGATTGTGGTCGGAGACATTGCCTTTCAATCGAATATGGAATTAGATATTTCAATTGAGGCTAGTAAAGTCGAGGATGGGGAAGTAAAGCTACAGCAAAAGGAGCCGACCAATGAAGCAAGCGCACACACACATGCATATGCTCCTGTGTACGAGATGGTAGAAACGCCAGCAGAGGGCTACTGGAAAACGGTTGTAGAGACAGCAGGTTATTGGGAAGAAACTCCAATAATGAAAACGCTTACAACCTACACTTGCGATGATTGTGGCAGAGATGTTACAAGCGCTGTAAACAGAGGGGATAAAACACCATGTGGAAGCAACTGTTCAGGCGCATACACTGAGCATGTTGAAGAAGTGCAAGCTGGAGTTGAAAGAATATGGCACGACGAAGAAACTAAAGAGGTCTATGTTGAAACCAAAAAAGCTAGTGTTGAAAAGGTTTTAGCTGGACACAAATGCACAGATTGTGGGCAATGGAAATAAGAGAGAGGGCGAAGAGGACTTCTTCGCTCTCTTTTTCCAACTATTTGACATATTACTATCGAAAATAAAAAAATGAGGAGGTATTTAACAATGATGAATAATAACCAAAAGAAAGCGGTTTCGCATGTAGATGGACCTATGATAGTAGTAGCTGGGCCAGGTTCTGGAAAGACGCATGTATTAACGAATAGAATATCTAATTTGATTGACGCGGAGGGTGTGGATTCGGAAAGAATATTAGTAATCACATTTTCAAAGCTAGCCGCAGTTGAAATGGAGGCTCGTTTTCAGAAGTTGAGAGGGCACAAATCAGACAACGTGGCATTTGCAACATTCCACTCTTTATTTTTTCGCGTATTGCGAGAAAGCTGTGGCGTTGAGTTTGATTCAGTGGCTGCGGACTGGGAGCGTGTAAATGTTTTAAAAGCAGCAGCAGAGAAAAATCACATTGAGCTTGATGAAGAAGGGGTTTCAACATCACTTCGACTAATCAGCAACATCAAGAATGCTATAGATTTAAAATCTCTTTGTAACAGCAAGAGATTTCAAGACGATCTACCTTGCGGAAAAAGCGAGTTTAATAGCTTATACAAGGGGTATTCAGACGCCTTACGCGAGATCGGGAAACTTGACTTTGATGATATGGTGCAAAGATGCTATCACTTATTTCTATCAAACAAAGAAGTTTTGAAAAAATATCAGGATAGATATTCGTATGTGTTGATTGATGAATTTCAGGACATCAATGAGGTGCAATTTGCAACCATTCGAATGTTGGTAGAGCCACACAAAAATATTTTTGTAGTAGGAGATGATGATCAGTCAATTTATGGATTCTTAGGCAGCAAGCCAGAAATAATGCTATCTTTTAATGAGCGCTTCAAGGGTGCGATACGAGTAGACTTAGATGTAAACTATAGAAGTCATAAAGAGATTGTAAAACACTCTCAGGACCTAATTAAGGACAATCTAGAGCGCTATGATAAAGACGTAAAAACTCACTCGACAAAAAAAGGAAAATTGGCAGTGTTTCGTTACGGAGATAATAAATCTCAATACAAAAAAATTGCAGATGACTTTGTAAAGTTTGGGAATGAGAAGGGACGAAACTTAAAAGATTGCTGTTGCATCTTTCGAACGACGCGAGCAGCAGGTGACTTTGCAATGTTTCTAGCGACTAAAGATATTCCTTTTATTATGAAAGAGCATGTGGCAAGCATTTATAAACACACACTTATTAAGGATTTACTTGCATATTTGGAGCTTGCACATCAAGGATTATCTAGAGATCCCTTTATTGCTGTTATGAATAAGCCTGTGCGTTATATAAAACGGAACTCAGTTCCAAAGTTAAATATAACTTTTCGTGAACTACGTCAAAAACACAGAGCACAGATTTACACAGTGGACAATATCAATGATTTTGAATATGACTTGAAACGCATCAAGGAATTACCATTTGATAAGGCTGTAGACTACATTATTAAAGCAATAGGGTATAGAAAGCATATCACCGAGTATGCAATCAAGTACCAAAAAGATAAAGCGGATTTAATGGATATGATAGATACATTCAAAGGTCGTATTGCTGACTTTGATAAGTTTGAAGAGATTTTAGAGCATATTGAGTGCTACGAAGAGTCCCTCAAAAAAGCCAAGCGAAACGATATTGACGGGGTTAATATTATGACTATGCATGGATCGAAAGGGTTGGAGTTTCCATATGTTGTTGTGCCAAACTGCAATGAAGACATTATTCCGCATCGAAAATCAATTGACATCGAGGAAGAGCGGAGACTGCTTTATGTTGCCATGACAAGAGCTGAAGAGAAATTAGAGTTGTCTTACTGTGAATATATAGACTCAAAGCCATATGAAATGAGCCCATTTATCCAACGGTTTGAAGGGATGATTATTGATCGTTAAATTGTTTGAAAAGTAGAGCGTTAGCTCTGCTTTTTTTTGGAACTGAGTTCCAATTTCCCATCATTTAACATATTGCCTTTGAAAATAAAATTTAGGAGGAGTTATTATGACGAATGGATGGATTAGGGATTTAGAATTGGTAGACTGTGAGGTGCTTGAAGAAGAGATCAACTGGAGGGCCAGCACAGAAAAATGTTCAGCCGCACCAGAAAAGTCTGTGTATTGCGGGCTAGATACAAGCAAAAAGCAAGTAAGGCTGTACCTTTATGATACTTCAATAGGCAATGAAGAGCATATTGTCATGTGTGAAGAGTCAGAAAACGTATTGAAGTTGAAGGTTGTTGAGCGCTGCTGGAGCATGCTCATGGATGCTGTACATGACAAAGATGAGCCTCTTATTCAGAGGTTGCAAGCCTGGGGAGCTCAGTTCAATTCTGTAATGTGTGAAGGAGATAAAAAATACTACATTCAAGGAATCGAGGTTGCTATATGCGAAGACAAGTCCTTTACAGATAGCATTGATGATCGATATGTGTATTTTGTAGCGCAAGAGATTGATTTTGCTGGTTATGGTGTTTTGGATGGAGCATCCTCTAAGTATACAGAGGGGGAAATTCGCTCACTTTTGAGTCAAGCCTTCGGAAGAGAAAAATTGTCTGAAATGCCAGAAGTATACAGAAAAGTATATGATGCTATAGTATTTTCAAGGGGTGAGACAACAAGTGTAAGGATCGATTTAGATGAGAGAGAAATTCTTTTGAGTGAAATGTATGAGCCAAACACTTATGACTACTTACAAGAGGACGCAGTGGTGGCCTCGGGAGACTACCTGCGTCTATTCAATCAGATTTAAACAACAGGGCGAATAGCTCTGTTTTTTTTTGGAACTCAGTTCCCAAATTATAAACATTGCCATATTCTTTTTGAAAATAAAGTTCTTAGGAGGAAAGAAAAATGGTAAAAAAGATTGAAAAGATAGCAGTGGCAGCGTGCAAGCTCCATTTGTTAAAAAATGAGAGATGTAAAGATACTGTTCGCTGGAGAATCGCAAATATTGACGAGGTTTCAAAAGAGCTGTACGAAACAGAAGGCTTGGAAGAGGTGCGTGTATGCTTAGACGTCAAGTCAATGAAGTCGTACATAACTATTAGAGTTAAAGAGAGAGATATTCCTGTGCTGATGGAGACTACAGACAGTGTAAAGCTATCAACGCTAATCAAAGAGAAGTGCTTTGTTGCGTTCAAGGAACGATATAGAGCGCAGCTTACTATTCATGACGCAGAGCTTGATGATGAAATATTGAAAGCATTGTTTCAAAATATGTGTATTGGTGGGGGAAAAGTTGTTAATGTCTACGACCTGTTTTATATCACAGATGAGGATTGTTCAGACTCTCGATATCAGAGCTTAACAATTAATTTTGGAAACTACATTGACGTGAGCTCGCAAATGAGGCTACAGCAATTTACTATCCCAGAGGCGGAATTCACAGGCTGGATACGAGTAGATAGTAGTGAGCATTCGTATAGCTATCTAAGAGACAGCATCTTCTTTGATGACTTAGAAAAATTGCTCTCGATGCCGAAAATCATCGCTTGCCCTAGTCCATTAATTGAGGCTTATAGAGCCGTTTCAAGAACGGAAGATACGGCGTGGATCGAGATGACCGAGTCAGAGACAGAGCAAATATTGTTTTTTGAAGAGATAAAGCCGTATATCACCATTTATAGAGGGGGAGACGATAATAGCGCTAACTTTGCTGTAAAGGTCAAGGTAGAGATCTTGACAATGTTTAATGCCCATTCTTAACAATATTAAATACCAATTTGATGTAAGTGAGGAGCGAAAACTCTTCATTTTTTATTTTTTCTGATTATGTATATTTGCATCGTAAATTAAAATTTAGGAGGAAGTTAAAATGTTAAAGTATGGAGAATCAATGAAGAAGTTTTGTTTATCAGAGTTAAAAGGTGGGAAGTCGTTAAGGGCAGTTGCTAAAGAAACTGGTGTATCTACGACAACTTTAAGAAAGTGGAAAATTGCTGATGAGAATCCGACAAAAAAAGTAGCCACATCTAAAAAAATGGCTAAAAAGAAGCCAGCTACGAAGAAGGTAGTGGATGAGGTTGCAGAGGTGATAGCTGAGCCAACAGCGCCGAAAGTCCCAGAGTCTGTAGGGGTGTTTTCAAGCGAAGAGATTTCATTAATGAAAGAATTCTTGTCAGTTGCATCTGATATGATGAAAAACATGGTAAACTCTTCAAGTATTGGAGAGGTGGTAGAAGATATTGCAAAGCCAGTAAAAAACACAGGTGGAAAGCAAATACTATCTTTTGATGATGGTGTTGCGCCAAATGGCAAATACACTGTTATGTTTCAAAAGAAAATTGCAATTTTTTACGCTACAGGAAAATACTCTGCAAGAGATTTGTCTGAAAAGTATCTTGTAACGCTAGATGAGGTGAGAATTATTATCCGAACACTTGCCGATTCAAATGAAGTGAGAATGTTTGAAGATTTAGACCCTTATGCCTACAAGCAGAGGGATATTCGTTCATTGATTGCAAAGTACTCTTTAAGCGGAGCGTTTACATACAATGAGCTAATTGAGCTGTTTTCAATTCCAAGAAGCAGTTTAAGCCGATTGGTGAATGCTACGAGAAAGGATCTAGAAATATTTTACGAATAGGAGGGAGAGCGAAAGCTCTTCTTCTTTTTTGCATATTAAAATAAAAAGAAAGAAGGTTTTTATGTATAGGATTGAAAACTTTGCCGACAATGACGATGTAGCAATTGCGGCGCAAAAAGGACCATTTTCGGTCATTGAATACAAAAGAGATTTGAGCTGTTCGCCTATAAATGCACAGTTGGCGTATTTTTGCTCCAAAATGAATGTAAGGCAAAAGGTAATCTCTTGTAATTTAGCAAAAGGGAATGTGGTGCTGCAGCCAGGAGAAATGCAATGGATGGCAGGAAATGTAGAGTCCACCACGGGCATTAAGGGCGTAGGAGATTTGATTGGAAAGGCCTTTAGAGCAAATGTTACTAAGGAGTCAGCAATCAAGCCAGAGTACAAAGGAGACGGAACGCTTGTGCTAGAGCCAACATGGAGCCACATACTACTTGTAGATGTAGGTGAGTGGAGCGGTGGAATTGTACTTGATGATGGATTATTCAAGGCTTGCGAAGCGACTTTAAAACACACTCTTACAGCTAGAAGCAATTTGTCATCTGCTGTGGCTGGAAATCAAGGATTATTCAATTTATCCTTAGAGGGAGAAGGCGTTGTATGTCTTGAATCAGCATTTCCAGAAAAGGAATTAGTACTTGTGGATTTGCAAGATGATGTCTTGAAAATTGATGGAAATCTAGCAATTGCATGGAGCAAAAGCCTAAACTTTACAGTTGAACGGGCGGGAAAGAGCTTAGCTGGGTCAGCAGCGTCGGGTGAAGGATTGGTAAATGTATATCGAGGAACTGGAAAAGTTTGGATGGCGCCATTTGCCAAATAGAGATAAGGGAGCGAGGGTATAAATCCACGCTCTCTATTTTTTTGGAACTCAGTTCCGATTTGAGAGGGTTTTCCATATTAATGGCGAAAATAAAAAAATAAACAGGAGGAATCAAAGATGATGAATGAAAGAAAAAACGAAGTAATGGATGAAAAGGTGGAGCGCGTTAAGGAGCTTGTGAAAGCTCTAAATGAGGCAAATAAAGCTTACTATTCAGAAAAGAAGGAGATAATGAGCAATCTCGAGTACGATAAGCTTTATGACGAATTGGAGTCCTTGGAGCAACAAGTAGGCGTGATACTGTCAAGCAGTCCAACACAGCAAGTAGGAGCTGTTTCAGAGACATCCCTAAAAAAGCAGGTGCATGAGGTTAAAGCGTTATCGTTGAAGAAAACAAAGGAAGTGACTGACTTAGAGGATTTTGTAAAGAATTGTCGTGTTGGAATTTTATCATGGAAGCTAGATGGGCTTACGATTGTACTTACGTATGATAAAGGAGTGCTTGTTAGGGCTGTGACAAGAGGAAATGGGGAGATCGGAGAAGATGTGACTCATAATGCAAAGGTATTTAAAAACATACCCCTAAGCATCCCACACAAAGGTAAATTAGTTGTGAGAGGCGAAGCAATTATCACAAATACAGACTTTAACAAAATCAACGAGGGATTGGATGCTGCAGAGCAGTACAAAAACCCTAGAAACCTTGCAAGTGGATCAGTGAGGCAACTCTCTAGCGATATTGCAAAAGAGAGATGTTTGCGATTTATTGCCTTTCGATTAGTAAGAGAGGTTGACGGATGGGATGACATAGGCATAAGCATGGGTCTTGAATTGGCCTTTTTAGAGCAAATGGGATTTGATGTTGTAGATTACGTAGCAGTGACAAAATATAGCGTCGCGGATGCAGTAGCAGCATTCACAAAAGAGATTAGCAACATCGACTATGCCGTGGACGGGCTTGTGTTGGCTCAAAACCATACTGAAAATGCGGCAGCAGATACTTCAAAAGCGGCAGGTGATGCATTAGCATTTAAATGGCAAGATGAAGAAGTGGAAACAACCCTACTTGATGTAGAGTGGGCAGCTTCTAAAACAGGAGCTCTAACTCCAGTGGCAATCTTTGAGCCTGTGGAAATTGAAGGCACAACGGTATCAAGAGCGAGTCTGCACAATGTAAGCATTTTAAGGGATTTGCAGTTAGGAATTGGAGACAAGATTATGGTATATAAGGCAAATATGATTATTCCTCAAATTAGCAAAAATCTGACAAGAAGCAATGATCTTCCAATTGCTACGAATTGTCCTATATGCGGAGCACGTACAGAAATCAAACAAGATGATCAAACCGAAGTGTGTATCTGCCCAAATGGCAAATGCAAGGCAAAGATTATTGGTCTTTTGAGTCATTTTGCTAGCCGTGATGCCATGAACATTGTAGGCTTATCAGAAGAGACTATTTCTTTAATGTATAAGGCTGGAATTATAAGTGATTTTGAAAGCATATTGACATTACCAAATGATAATGATCGTCAAATGAAGCTGAAGTCATTGCCTAGAATGGGAAGTCGAGCAGTTGAAAAACTAACGACTGCGATTGAAGTTGCAAAGAATACAACACTGGATCGGTTGATGTATGGATTGTCTATTCCACTAATTGGCAGATCTGCGTCAAAGGCAATTGTAAAAGCCTATGCCGATAGAAAAGAAAGCATTTGCAAATTGTCTAAGAGTGAGCTTGTAAGTCTTGACAAGATCGGAGACGTGTTGGCAGAAAACTACACTGCATATTTTGAAGATGCTTCAGAATGGAGCGCTTTGTACAGATTATGCGTCTTTGAAGAAGTTGCACCTACTGGAGAACAATCTCTGGAAGGGAAAACATTTGTTGTAACTGGAAGTGTGGAAAAGTACAAAAACAGAAAAGAGTTACAAGCGTTTATTGAGAGTCTTGATGGAGTCGTATCGGGATCTGTGAGCAAAAACACAGACTACCTAATCAATAATGACAGTCAATCCAACTCTTCAAAAAACAAAAAAGCTGTATCACTTGGCGTACCAATCATTACAGAAGAAGAATTTCAGTCATTGTTTTAAAAGATGTTTTAAAAGATAAGCGGGTTGTCCTTGACGAAGCCTAGTATATTTGCTACAATGACAAAACCATTTATCAAATACGTGACGGATAGTCGCAACTAAGAGAGCCGAAAGGCTCTTTTTTTCTGTTGTTTGGCATATTATTTTCGAAAATAAAAAATTAGGAGGCAATAAAATGTCAAAATTTAAAAGAAGAGATTCAAGAAAGTCTGTACAAAGCGTTGTATTAAGAAACACAGGCCAGACAGTAAAACAACTAGATGAGCCATTAAAGGATGGATATATCTTTAATTTAAAGGAGTCTGTTTCGTATTTTAAGAAGATATGCAAAGGAGAAGTAGTTACAATTGTTGGTGATTATGATGCTGATGGAATTACGGCGGCTGCAATTTTGAAGCTAGCGCTGAAAGCCTATGGGATCGATCCAGTTGTACGACTTCCAAGAAGATTCTCAGAAGGTTATGGATTGTCAGAGAAAATCATTGATGAGATTGACTCAGGCGTAATTATCACTGTTGACAACGGGATTGCGGCTATTGATGCAATCTTAAAGGCAAAGAGAAAGGGCATCAAAGTAATTGTACTTGATCATCACCTTACAAAGAAGGATGAAAACGAGAAGCCTATACTGCCAGTTGCTGACATCATTTGTGATCCAGCGGCAGAAAATCGCTCGGATTTTCATCACTACTGCGGAGCTGGAATTGCATATCGATTTGCAAAAGAGCTCATTCCGAAAAAAGAGCGTGTGTTGAATAACTTGCTTGTGCTAGCAAGCATAGGAACCGTCGCGGATGTAATGCCCCTTGTAGGAGAGAATAGATACATCGTAAGAGAGGGTCTTAGACTTGTTAATACAAAGAGGGGCGGATTTGGAGTCCAAAGCATTCTAAAGTCGCTAGAGATAGACAAGGGCGTTACAGAATCTACTTATGGCTTCAAAATCGGACCAATTATCAATGCGTCTGAGCGTATGAATGATGGCGGAGCGGAAAAGGTGCTTGATGTATTAGCAGCAGATGACAAAGACTTTAAAGTGCCATTCAAAGTCGGAAACCTGGTTGCTAAGAATGATGAGCGAAAGGAACTCACATCCAAAATTATGAATTCAATTGAATCCAAAATTGGCGATGAGCGCCCTATTATCATTTACGATCCTGAAATATCAGAAGGGCTGATAGGTCTTATAGCTGGAAGGATTGCAGAGGATAGGCAATGTCCTGTGATTATATTCACAGATATCCACGGAAGCGAAGGTTTGATAAAAGGCTCTGGTCGTTCAGGTGGAGTTGCGCATTTGGCAAATGCATTAAAAAACATCCAACATTTAATTGTTGGGTGGGGTGGTCATGAAGGCGCGGCTGGACTTAGCATTAAGCTTGAAGATTTAGAGACTTTTAAAACAGCTTTTGCGAATGAGATAGGAGAGCTTCCAGCTATGAGCGAAAAAGTTCACTACGATTTAGAGCTAGACGCTGTTGACTTCGCTAGCACGATGGAGGAGCTGGATCGATTTGCTCCTTACGGGGCTGGAAACCCACCTATTGTATTTCGTATAAAGCTTGATACTGAGCTGATGACGTATATGGGGGCTTCTGAAGATCATATTAGCATCAAAAAGAGCAAGTGCGATGTTCTAGGGTTTAATCTTGGTGATAAATTTAAGAGTCTAGGAAAACCTAAAAAAATTGCAGCAATCGGAACATTTGATACAAGTCACTTTAGAGGGAATGTAAAAAAGACTTTCATGATGACAAATTTTGAAGAGGCGTAAAGATGGGTGAAACTTCGGTTTCGCTCTTTTTTTAGGAACTCAGTTCCAAAATCGCTAAAAACGCAAACAAGTGTTCGAAAACGGAACTCAGTTCCTAAATTCAATTATTGGAATTATGGCATATTTCTTTTGAAAATAAAATTTTAGGAGGAATCATAATGAAAAAAGAAATGATGAATAATGTCGAGGCATTGATGGATAAGCGATTATTCGCCACAACTACAACTGAAGGAAAATATCAAATCAGCTACGGATCTGGTGAGAGCTGGGAGGTATGCGATCAAGAGATGAACACAATTTTCAATAGTGGAAAAGATATTAGGAATTGCTATGACGAGGTTGTAACGGAAGTAGAACTGGATTCTTACTTTAGCGCACGCAACTGGTTTGAGTCAGAGGCGGAGGAGTGCGGGCTAAGAAATTTCTGGGAGCATGAGGACGATTTTAATGAATGGGTTAGTGAAAATGTTGAATTTGTGCCTGAAAATAAGGTGTCTGGTGAAGTTTTATTTAGCTTGTATGTAGATATGGGCGATGCCAATTATGAATACAGCAAAAATAATTTTCAAAATGTTGAAGATAATGATGAGTTCTCATCTGCGTTGTGGCTTACCAACCAACAAGGATATTCCCAAAGTCAGCTAAGCGCAGCAATAAACAATGAAATATACTTGGATAGCAAATACCTAGAAACAGCAGCCGAAGAGCTACATAACTCCACATCATCGCTTGGAAAATTAGGCTTTTTTGTGCGAATGAACCTAGATGAAGCAGTAGATTTTGCTGAAAAAGTGTTTACAGCACAGCTGGATCCAGATGCATACACACCAGAGAAGCGTGGCGGAGAAGGATTTGTTGTATTGCCCAAAGATTCTAATTGTGGAATCATTGACTCTGTGTACGGAGGCGGTAGTCTGCTAGGCATTCAACTTGAAAAAGAAGTGAAGATTCCATTAAAAAACCTCATGCTTGAGACAGATTATAATCCATCAGGCTATGGAGTAGGGCAGATTTATGGAAGAGATCAGGATTTATGGCATGAGTTAAGCAGCCTCGATATTAAAAAATTGTTTCAAGAGTAACGAATAGAGCAGAGATGCTCTATTTTTTTATAAGTAAGGCGCTTCCGTGCAAAAAAATAGCGTTTTCACATATAGGATATAGTGCATATAGTATCGATTCGAAAAAACCTCATCGCTTTTTATCCATGAGGCTCTCAGTTCTTCATATTATAAATAAGAAGGCGCGAGAGAGTTCGCGGTCTTAATAGTTGAGTCTGCTGTCTTGGCTCAGAAAACAACAAGGCAAACACAAATCGAGCTTATTGTCTTGGCTCGTAAATCCAAAAGGCATACATACACTTTCTGTCTTAGTGGTAAAGAAAGACAAATATTCAAGCAAAAAAGCAAATAAGCGACACTCATTATGAGTGGGGGATGATTATTTGGAAGTAGTCAATCCCTATTGGGTCGGAGTTGAGAGGAAAGCTGTTACGACAAGTGGTCGTACCCAATACGCGCGTAAATACAGCGCAAACAATCTCCCTTTTAGAAATGCCTACGAATTGAGGCGAACATGACAACCATGACAATTCGAGCAGACAAACTGCTTTGAAAATTTCTAAGACTAAAAAAATAACCTGCCCTACGATAACAAGTGGGGGAAGCTAGGTTGCACTAGAGGTTCTTGCAAGAATATTTCTATACTAGCCTGAGCGGGAGCGTTCACGCATAGGTAGAAAGACCCGTCCCGGATTGGGGCAGCGGACAAGTGGGTGTTTCACGCCGGACCTTGACCCTGTGGAGGCTGAAAATTCCAAATACTACAGCCGATACGAAGTTTGATCTCTAGTAATAGAGGTGCAGTTGTTGCTATTTAACAGCTGCCTGCTGATTGACGACAATTTTCTACTGGTACTTCTTAAAAAAAATATTTCTTTTGAAACAGGGCAAAATTTGCCTATTTTTGAGTAAGGACCTTTCTGTCGTCAATCAGGGGGGGGAGAGAGCTCTGTCGCCCCACTACACAATACAGCGACGGGACGGTGTTGGAAGACAGAGCGTTGGGTGACAGTCATCGGAGATGCCTGTTATCCCTATAAAGACAATTGAAAATTGCGGACTCAACCACAACGAGATTCAGTAAACTACAAGTTTCTACGACGAAACGAAGTTTCGTCTGATATAAAGCGAAACGCAAGTTCGCTTTATATCATATATAGAGATAATTTATATATAGTTATATATAGAGAAAGAATAATATTATATAGATATATAAGGGTGGAAGATATTGTAGTAATGAACATTATATAAGTATTAAAAGTTGGAACTCAGTTCCGAAATATAGCAAGGGGATAAGAGGAGAGAAAGTTGGAACTCAGTTCCGAAAAAAGTATAATGAATTTAATTAGACGATAGATGGCATATTATTTCTGAAAAATAAATTTTAGGAGGAATTATTATGTTGTACGACACAGAAGATGTAAAAGAGGCAGCGGCAGAATTTGCTGTTATTTTTGGCACGAGGCAGGAGCAGTTGATAAAGGATCGAGTTGAGGCGGCGCGAGAAGCGAAAGAGGATGCGAAAATATTAGAGGACGAAGAACCAATCCGAAGAGCGCTTAGCAAGATGACACTGCTTGAGCTGATAGAGGCGAACTTAGATCTTCAAGATGAAATTGAGTGCGCTACTGACAATGATGCGAGAGGTGAGCTCTATGACCAATCAAAAGAAACCAAGGATTTAATGATTAGAAAGTTGAATGGCTACGGCAAAGCCTTGCTAAACATTCAAGCCGAGAAAGCGTCAATCAATGATGAAATTAAGAGGCTTCAAGGGTTGAAGAAAAGTAGAGAAGCGACAATTAAGTCTATGCTGGACACTATGCAATTGGCTCTGGATTCTATCGGTGAGAAAAAGCTAAAAACTACACATTGCGAATTAACCATTAGTGTAGGGACTGGCGCCTTAGAGGTGTTCGATGAGGCAGAAGTGCCAGAAAGATTCTGGAACGAAAAGACTACAAGAGTCATTGATAAGGATGCGGTGAAGGAGTTTATAATAGAGTCTGAGGCCATAGGGGAGGAAGTCGGATTTGCAACCATCGTAAAGTCAAGACAACTGAAAATAAAATAACACACAAGACAGGGGAGTCCTGTCTTTTTTTTTACCCTTTTTTAACTTCCGTGCAAAAATACTAGAGAGCAGAAGCCGTAGTATAATGCATACAGATGAAAATAAAGGAGAGAAAGAAAATGAAATTAATACAATTATTATTACTACCACTCACACTATTAAAGAGAATATTAGGATGCAATATCGTACATAGATTGATAATCGGACTAACATCAATTGCCGTTTGCGGGCTACTTATAGCGTATGCCGTCGCTCAAAATTCAGGATTCTCTACAATGCCCTCATGGCAACAAATCTCATTAGGAGTGGTAATTACAATCCTTTTTGGGATCGGGATGCGACTTTTCGCATGGCTGTATACAAAAATAATGCAACTGTTAAGTTTGATACTTATGCCTTTTGAGGGGTTGCACAATATATGCGTAAAGCATTCAGGATTTGACATCTATACATGGATAAGGGGGCTGTATAGCGCAATGATCATCCGCATTATTGTTTCAATAGCGGTTCTTGCATGGATGGCGCTATTAGCCGTAGCGGCAATCGTTACATACCCACTACACTTGCTTGCTAAATTACTAAACAAAATAGTAGAGAGCCGCTTGTTGTCTTATGCGCATATCGCTTTATCAATATTTTTTGTAGTAATGGTAATAGTTACGATGGTTGATAGCACATCTATCATTTTAACAATTATTGGCTTAGCAATAATGATTAGCATTGTTCTTTATGCAGCCACTGCAATTTTCAGCATCCTTGCCTTGCTGTTGTCAGCGCTAATAGGTTGCGTGGAAGCATCAGCGATTTTGCACGAGGCGGTGTGTGATATTTTAAAAGACTTAAAGTCAAGTCAAGAAGATGAGAGGGCTTCACAGCAAGAAAAGCAGGGAGGGTATCAGCAGCAACAACAACAGCAACAGCAGCAACAACAACAAGAGCAACAGCAACAACAGTATAAAAGAGAAGATTATCACCAAACACAAGGGGGATTTAGATCTGAAATCAAAGAAGCTTACAAATTCTTTGGGATTAGCGAGCCGTTTACAAAAGAAGAGCTTAGAAGAAAAAGAAACAAGTTGGCAAAGCGTGTTCATCCAGATGTGGCAGGGGGCAGCGAAGAACTAACAAAGAAAATGAACGGATATTACGACATTCTATTGGCTTGCGCTCAATAATTTATCGCAGCTACCACAAAATTTCGCATATTAAAAATAAAAGAAAGGGGGCGACATTTTTGAAAAATGCGAAAAGAAAAGCGTGGTGGGTTGTATTAGGAGTAAGTGTATATTACATTGTTAAATCACTATTACCGCTGCACATTTATATACCAACAGGGTCCATGATTCCAACATATGAAGCAGGGGATAGTGACTTTATAGCAAAGTATAGGAAAGATGATGTTATTCAGAGAAAAGATATTGTTGTATTCAATCACCCATCTGGAAACCTATACATTAAGCGAGTAATCGGACTTCCAGGAGAGAGCGTTGAGTTGACAAAAAATGGGGAAGTCCTGATAAACGGAGTGGCTCTTAGCGAATCATATCTAAACGAAGCTATAGAGGCATATAAACCACAAACGTTTCAAGTGCCTGTTGACTGCTATTTTGTAATGGGAGATAATAGAAACAACTCTTATGACAGTAGGGAATGGGAAGACCCATTTGTCCATGAATCAAAAATTGTTGCCTTAAAAGGATTTCAATAATGGGCAGAAAAGCAAAATCAGGAAAGCAATATAAAAAAGACTTAGTGAAAATAGGATTAGAGTTAGGGCAATTGACAGATGAAGATGTGGCATTTATGCTTGCAGAAACAACTACAGAAGCAGAAGCAGATCGTAGAATGATAACGTGTAGAAAAAGACAATTTGAGCAAGAAAGAGGTGAAAAATGAGACAAGGAACGGTTACATTTCTAACAAAAAGCGGAACAAAATATGAAGTGGATTTACAAAGAATGACTATCAAGGGAGGACGTTTTTTACGAAAAGAAATCCTCAAAAAACGAACAGAAATTAAAGTTGGACATCCCTTTAAGGCGGAGATTGAAGCGGGATTATTAATAACATCGCCTGTAAAAAAGATATTAACATAGTGCGAAACTCAATAAGTTGACTAGAAAAACGGAACTCAGTTCCGTCTTTTTTTTGTCCTTTTTTACCTCAATCAGATATGAGAATTTGCATATTAATTTTGAAGAAAATAATCAGAAAGAGGGTAAAAATATATGCAATATACGGTAAGCTTACACAGAGGTACAGAGAAAGATTACGTCAGGGAGCACAATAATCGATCTAGAGATCTAGGCGCCTTAGAGGCTCATATTGATAGATCAAGAAAGCACGAAAACTGGAAAGATCAAAGTGCTAGAGCTGCGTACCAGGAGATATTTGGCGAGGCGGTGAGGGAAAGAAATATAAAGATTGCCGAGCGAGTAAATTTGTCAAGGGCTGAGAAAGCAAAAAGGATGAGCGTGGACTACTATGAAGACGTGCTAAGGGATAAGAAAAAAAGCACAGTTTACGAAACAATTGTTACCATCGGGTCCAGAGATGAACGCCCAAGCGATGAGGTGTGCCGAGAGATCTTAAAGGCTTATTCCGATGGCTGGGAGGAAAGAAACCCCAACATGAAATTAATTGGTTCTTACTATCACGAAGATGAGTTAGGAGCGCCACATTTACACCTAGATTATATACCGGTTGGAGAGTATGAGTCAGGACAACGATTGCGAAATAGTCAAGCAAAAGCCTTAGAGGCAATGGGGTACAAGCAAAAAACCGTAGAGCGCGATGGAGAGTTTGCGAGCGCTCTTACACAGTGGCAGCGAGACGAAAGAAAAGTGATTAGTGAGTTGATGTTGGAGCGTGGGCTTGGCACTAAAAAGTTAAAAGATAAAACAGCTCATAAAACAGTTGCGGAATTTAAAGGAGAGAAGATAGAAGAGAGTTTAAAGCAACTCAATCCATCTAAGAACCCAGTGTTACAAAAGATTCAAAACACTCCTGACACTGGTAGCATCACATTAACTGGCGACGATGTGAAGGCTGTTAAACAGATGCAAACGATTGTGACTGACATAGAGAAAGGGCCATCTGCGCTCAACAAATTTCTAGGTGCTCGTGCTATAAAGGTGGAGAACATGGTTGCAAAAAAGGTTGCAGAAGGCATAGCAGAAAGAATAAACCAAGGGATAGAAATTGCCAAAAAAAACGACATGGCTCTTTCAAGAAAAGAGGAGTCTTTGAATAAATTAGCGGAAGAGGTTGCTAGTTACGCGCAGGCAGAAGGTCGAGATGCAATAGAACGGCTACTTTCAGAGGCGAGAAAAGAACTAAAGGCATTCGAGAAAAGTGCGGCTCTTGGAGAAGCCTACTTAGAGCTAAAGGGGGAATACAATCTTCCGGTTGAGTTTGAGGTCGCTATGAACAGCATGGCAGAAAAAACAGTAGAGCATGGATCGGATCTCTGGGATCGTTACGTGACTATTGACAGCGAAGAATTGGAATCCGTGGGAGAGCGAGTAGAAGAGCAAGTAAGAAGCCGTGAAATTGACTTCGAAATGGAGCGATAAAGAGTGAAAACGAGGGGCAAAATGCCTCTCTTTTTTATGCATTTTATCAAAAGTGCTATTGAGTATATAACATGTTGATAATTGACCCAAGTTGACTCGGAATTCTACCCCTACACCAACAGCCTTTTTGGGGACAGCGCCGCAGGCTAAACACCCACTCTCTCATCTGACCATCTCAGTGGGGTTAATCTATACATTCCCTAGCCCAGAAGCCCAAAATCTATCTCATTTCAGCATCCCAACTGTTAAATCGGTACACCACACCATCTCAGAAAGCTCTCAACCGCGTTTTAAAGCACCGAAACAGCCACCCCTCACAATACGACACCCAAGCATAGAAAATCAAACCTACACGCCTTTAAACGCCTCAGAAGAGCAACAGCAATCCGTCCAGCCACCTGACACAGCAACGCCAGAGCATAAAACACCCTCTCAGACACCTCTAATTGACGATTTAAGCCGTTTTCCAGAAGAGTGACAGCCTAGTCCTCACGCTAGAGCTAGAAAAGCCTTAGAGCGGCCGTGAGAAGCCGTAGTGTCACACCTTTAGTTGTACACAAAAATTTCACTGTAGCCCTCTTCACGCCAAAAACAGTCACACCTTTAGCTGTACACAAAAAAAGCAGGCAGCTGGAAGAGGGTGTCACACCCTAGGCTGTACATCAGTTGCTGCAGTACAATAGAAAAGGAGTCACACCTTTAGCTGTACATCGAATTGTCCTCCAATGGGGTTAAGTGTCACACCTTTAGTTGTACATAGATTTCTGCGGAGGTTAAGTGTCATACCCTAGGCTGTACACAAAAAGAGCTTGTTGGGCTAAATAAGTGTCATACCTTTAGTTGTACACAAAAAGGGGCAGAGACGGTAAATGAGTCACACCTTTAGCTGTACACACCTAATTCCGTATGCGCCTTCTGAGGCTTGACAATGTCACACCTTTAGCTGTACACAAAACATCTTATTAACTTGCCCACACGCCCAAGATCGGTCATACCTTTAGTTGTACACGCAAGCTGCTGCCGCTTAGAGTTACACCTTTAGCTGTACACAGAAAGTGCCGAGCTGTGGCTGTGGCGTCACACCCTAGGCTGTACATAACTTCTTAGACTTCAAGTGTTTCGGCTCTGCATATTAGTAATGAGGATGGAGGTGACGCAAATGAGGATTCGAAATGGAATCAAGAGAAGAAGGGGTCGAATAGACGTGTACACGGGTGTTTTTGTGAGAAAGGGGTTAAGGCGAGATGCGAGTGGGCTTATGATTGAGACAATCTTGTTGGAGATGATTCGTTCCAGGAAGGGCTATGTAGTTTGTGCGCATATGTGGTTTGACTACACAAAAGGATTCAGAAGTCTTGGACCTTTGGAGACGGGTGATTTGATTTCATTCCACGCAAAGGCTGGGGCTTATGAAAAAGCATACACGAGAGTGGGAGAAGATTCATCTATAACTACTGGAATCAGAGATTATAGATTGAACAATCCAACGCGAATACAAAGATGTCAATTTCGGAACTCAGTTCCAAAAACTAGATAAGAAAATTCGGAACTCAGTTCCAAAAATTACAAAGAAGGGCTCGACTCTTCTTTTTTTTGCGCATAAAAAATAGATGCAGGGATTGATTGGTGTGGTATAATGATGAAAGAGGTGATGAGGAATGAGTAGATTAACGGATGAGGAACTTGAAAGGCTAATGGATAAGGTTGAAAACGATCCTCGATACGAGGACGTGGAGGCGCCACCAGAATTCTTCGAGGCTTTGAGTGAGCACACAAGAAAGTTAAAAGAGGAGATGCGGATAAAAGAAGAGGTGCTGTCTGACAGAGAAAAAGAGGCTCTGGAGATAGGGCTGAAGGTCCTTAATCAAAGAGAGGATCTTAATCAAAGAAGGAAGGCTAGGCGACAATCAAACAAAGCTATTTTGACTGCTGCCTGTGTAGCATGCTTTTTTGTTGTGGCGCTAGTGGCACCAAAAGCATCCGCGGATGATGGAGTTTGGGGCTTCTTCATAGATATGTTTGGTGGTAACACGAAAAATAAGGTCACAACTTCCGATAATTATATTGAGATAGAGGATGACTTGGAATTTGCAGCTTATGAAGAGGCGGAAGATTTGTTTGGAGAGTTTGTTGCAAGTATACCAGCGAACGTGAAAGGACTGCAGTTTGATTCGGCGGAAATAGTTGAAGACGCCAACTTTGTAGACCTGCGATACAACGTGGGCGAGCATACACTTATGTATAACGTCAAAAAGAAAACATTGAATGACTCTACAGTATTTGTACAAGAAGAAGTTGTCACAGACACATTCCTTGTGCAAGGAGATGTTGTAGAGTTTGTAGTGCATGAATATACAAGCGAGGATACCGATAAAGTAGAATACAACACAATCTTTCATTACGAAGGCTTGACCTATACAGTTATAAGTGATGTGCCAAGAGAGGTTTTTGAAGAAATTTTAAATAAAATCATTTTTTTCTAGAAAAAGTGCATGGATTTAGAAGTTGAAGTGTCTAATATATATAGGATAAAATTCAAAGGAGGAAGAAAGAATGAAGAAATTGATTAGCAAGTTGGTAGTTGTGTGCATGCTGGTGGGGTGCTTATCAGCTATTCCTGTACAGGCAAGCGGGGAATCGCTGGGTGGCGTAGAGGTTAGTAACGAAACATCGTCGGAAGTAACTACATATTCCACACTAAGAGGAATTTATCTGTGGTATGGAACATCCTTTATCAACCAGCAGGGCACGGGCGTTATTACGGCGGGTGGAACAACGGTTGCGAGAAGTAATGTTGCAAGTGTTTCAGTGACTGTAACAGTACAGTACTATCAAAGCGGCACATGGAAGACCTATTATTCGTGGAGTGCTAGTGCGAGCAATGATGATTACGTTTCAACGGCAAGAACAATATCGGTGCCAAGAGGGCGATACTACTGTGCAAGAACTTACCATGTTGCAGGTGGCGAGGCTCTAGGTAGTGTGTCAGATGGAATTTGGATAGGATAGAGTTATAAAGGAGGCGAGAAATCGCCTTCTTTTTTTGCATATTAAAAACAAAAGGGGAAATTATGGATACAAGAATAATTGACAATTTTGTAAATGAGCAAATAACAAGAGCCAAGATTGTAAGCGCCATTAACAGTCTAAAAACCGTAGACAATAAAACGAGAGCTGCGGTTGAGCAAATCATAACAAAGTCGTTTTGCGAAGATGTTGTTTATCATGACGCCTCTCATTACGATCCACGCTTTATGGAGCTTTGCAGGCAAGTGCTCAAAAGCATTGAGAAGAAGGGACATCCTGCCATTGTAAGAAGAAAATTAAAAGAAGCGACTCAGGAGGGCCGCGGCTACTTGATGCGCGAGGCGTACTGGATGCTCTTTGCCACATTGGCAAACGAGGACGGGATTGAGCTAGAGATTAACAACCCTTTGTTTGCGGATGCGATTGATAAAAGAGATAATTACGAGCAACTAAAAGATGAGATGCGGTCATATATTGCTGGACAATCTATTCCGTCTGGAAATGTATCAACAAAGCGAATTATTTTACATGTGGGGCCAACCAACAGTGGGAAGACGTATCAATCATTGGAGCGGTTGATGGAAGCAAAAACTGGTGCTTATCTCGGGCCACTGCGAGCATTAGCTCTTGAAGTCTCGGAAAAGCTTAACAAAAACTATGTGCCATGCGATATGATAACTGGCGAGGAGTCTAAGCTAGTAGATGGTGCAACTCATGTAGCTTCTACGGTGGAAATGCTAGATTTTCAAAAAGAGTACGAGGTGGCTGTAATTGACGAATGCCAGATGATTAATGACGAGAATAGAGGTGCGGCATGGACAAGAGCAATTGTTAGAGGGCGCGCAAAAGAGTTTCACTTGATCTCAGCCCCAGAGGCAGCAGATGTTCTAATTAAATTGATTGAGTTGCACGGTGGTAGTTGTGAGGTAGTAAATCACGAAAGACTGACTCCGCTTGTGGAGTTAAACAAGCCAATTCCTTTGAGCAAGCTGAAGAAGGGAGATGCATTGGTTTCCTTCTCCAGAAAAGAGCAGAAGCATATATCATGGCTGCTAGACGGGCTTGGCATCACACACAAGGCGCTATACGGTGCACTGCCATTCGAGGTTAGAAAAACTATTGTGGAGGAGTTTGTGGATGGGGAGTTTGATGTAATCCTAACAACAGATGTAATTGGGATGGGAGTAAATGTTCCGATTCGCAGAGTTGTCTTTTATGACTCTGAGAAGTTTGATGGGAAAGAGAAGCGCTCGCTAAGGAGAGGTGAATTGCTCCAAATAGCGGGACGAGCTGGCCGATCAGGCATGCACAAGCAAGGCTTCTACGGAGCGGTCAATAAGGAAACTTTGTACAGCGTGAAAGATATTGCAGCGCAAGCGATGGAGTCCGTAGAAACGATTCAGCTCGACATCCCCAAAAGGATAAAACAGTTCGACTTTCCGTTGTCGCAAATCTACATTGCGTGGAATGAGGTACGCACGCTGACAAGGCAGTCTCAATTATTTGGCATGAAGGATGTAAAGACAGAACTATTGCTACTGAGCGCAATCAAAGACCTTTGCTTAACAAAAGACCAGGAAGCGAAAGCTATTAGTGTTATTATTCCTTCAACTGACTGGGAGTATATCGAAATTTGGAAAAACTTTGTTGCAGCAGTCAACAAGAAGGAAAGGACAATCATGGATCTGGCGTGGACGTCAAGCCTGCCTCGGTATACTAGTAGCTACCACCTGGAGAAGTTGTCAAAATTAGCAGACTTGCATGGAAGCCTCTTGAGGACGTATGGATCTCAAATCTCTAATAGAGAAGAAGCGGAGGCGGCAATTAAGGGCTGCCGACAAATGGTGGTGAGTCAATTACTAGCAGTAAGTTAATAAGGTGCTTTTATAGGGAGAGGTGGGGTGGAACTCATCTCTTTTTTTTTGTTCCCAGGCCCAGCCAATCAAGCATGTTTAGGGAGAAGGGTATTTGCTAGATAGAAAGGCGATGACAAAATTATAGGAGGGAAAGCCGTAAATATGTGCCTTACCTCCTAAGATTTAATAATCGAAATATTCAATATCTAGCGCCTCGCAGACCTCTTCGCCGCTTATTTCAGAAAAAGTTGTATTTTCTATCAAAGATTCTACTTCGCTTTTTTTCTCAGCATCATCATCGAACTCACCATCTTCGTAGCTTTTAACCATGGTGTCTGATGCTTCTTTAAAATCACCCAAATCTAGAAAGTCATCATCATCTTCATTCATAAAAAATACATCCGAGTCGTCTGATGTGATAGCTAAAATCTTTTCTTTCCCACCATATCCGCCATAAGAGTTTTTAGCATCACACACAAACATAAAAGATACAGTTCCTTCTTCTGCTAGTGACATTTTCAAAACATCTCCATATAACCTCATCGAGGTCGGATCCTTTAGATTGTTTTTGTATTCAGAAATAATCTCCAAATCTCTTTCGTCGATATCGGGCGTTCCATTGAAAAAAAACAGAATTGCAGATATACCTCCAATGCAAAGTATTAGTAGTGTTGCAGCAATTGTAATGATTCTCTTTTTACTCATTTCATCCTCCATTAAATTCATCTTTGTCTTGCGGAATCGCTCATTTCTCCTTCGTTTGTTTCTATCGATGAGAGTCTTTGTTGCTTAAAAAGAATAAAGCGTTTCACGCATTCATGTTATATAGTGCTTTTTGATTTTTAGTGTAACATGAATAGCTATAAAAGTCTACTTATGGCATAGTAAAAGTGCTCCAAAACAACTTCCGTGCAAAAACCTGATATAATTTGCTTATGATATAATACATTTAACAGTTGAGCGAGGGACTTTCGGAGCGGCAAAATCCTCCTAAGATTCAGTCGTTGAAATCAATTGCAAAACTGTACTCCTAATTTTAATATATATACGATAGAATACTATCACGACTCTGTAAAATAGGGTCAGCAAGAGCAGGGCGCGCAACCTTGCTCTTTTTTAAAAAGTATACGAATTTAGAAAGATGAGGTATGAAAATGAATCGCGAAGAAGGACGAGAGTTTGATGAGTGGCGCGCGGATGGACTAGATATCGACAGTGCTAAGGAAAGTCTTAAAGGTGGATGCATTACAGTGTATGGGGTGGAGCTTATGCGCTGCGTACTGAGAACTGGCAGCAGTAAGTACATTTCATTTAACCTAGACAAGGTGGAGACTTTAATGGATCTTAAAAGGGGTAGGGCTAGACTCAAGAAGGCTCTAGCAGAAAATGTCGAGCAGCTTCAAGTAATTAAGCGTGAATCCCATAACGTCATTGTTTATAAAATGAGGGATGGCACGCACCGCTTCAGTATTCGCTGCCAAGCAATGATAACAAAAGAGGTGTTCATTTCCAGAATCCACAACACAGATGGCGGCCTGGAAAGAAATCCACATAGACAAGACTACTTAGATCTATTGGAGAAATACTAAAATTATGCTTCATAAAGGAGGCTATTTAGTCTGTGTATTTATATTAAAACAACTTCCGTGCAAAAATATCCACTTTTCCGATACATGATATAATGTATTTAACAGTTGAGGGAAGACACTTCAGGATGGCAAGATCCTCCTAAGATTCAGCCATCGAAGCAATTCACTCCCTGTACTCCTAGAGTTTTACTATATAGAAGAAGGATGAGGCGCCAGTCTCGTCTTTTTTTATATGGAATTAATCTGTTTTGGAACTCAGTTCCGTTTTTGCATATTAAAAATAAAGCAACTCCCGTGTGAATGATGGTGCTCAAGGGGTTGCAATGGCGAGATTCATTGAGAGGAGCGAACGATGAGAACAGAATTAGAGAATAGAGACGGAGAGCGTGGAGAATATGTTGGCACATTTGTCCGAAAGGGAAGAAAGAAGACCTATCGAGGATCATTTAAGGAGACTGTGCTGCTTCGAGGTGTGAGGACTTTGGACGGCAAACCCGTATGCGATCACCTCTGGTTTAACTATACAAAAGGGTTTGAAAACTTAGGAACGATTCAAAAGGGGGAGAAGATTCGATTTACCGCCAGAAGCAAATCATATCAAAAAGGCTATCAGGGTTGGAAGTGGAATGTAGAAAGGCGTTCAGAAAAGGACTATAGATTGAGCCATCCATCAAAGGTTGAGAGATACAAGGGATAAGGAGCAAGCTGAGGCAGAGTGAAAACTCTGTCTTTTTTAAGGGACGAGCCTGTCCATTTTCAACATATTAACAATAAAAATAGTTTGAGGGAGAGGCGCGATGAGGGATATACAGTATTATAAGGAGCTAGGTACGCTCACGGATGAGCAAATAAGTAGAGCTAGTTACGGGATTGAGTCGGGACTTACGGACAAGCAAATCGAGCTAATTCTTAATTTGGACTTCGACTATGCTCAAGTGATAGCGATTGCAAAGGGACTGCGTATAAACAAGAGTGCGATTTTGTACGCAAAGCCAGAGATGTCGAGCTATGTGATGGATATGTTTTTGTTGTTTTTGGAAAGCGGTCTCGATATTTATTCAGCGGCAAGCGAGTACGAAAAGGGAGAGCTTACGGGATGTAAACTTTACGCTTTGTTAAGATGGCGTCAAGCAGGGGCTTCAAAATACGCATCATTAGAAATCAAAAATATAAGATGCACAATGGATAGTAGAGTTGTTGTAGATGAGATGCTTGAGAAGGTTCGAGAGAATATCAAGAAGAGTAAGATAATTAATTGCTCTTCACATAGTGTCGTGATTCACGAAATGGAAGATGGGGCTTATCGTTTCAGTGTAGGGTGCCAAGATATGATGACAAAGGAATCTTTTATTGCGAGAATACATAACACGGACGGAGGCTTGAAAGAGAATCCGCATAGGCAAGAGTATCTAGAGTTGCTTAAACACTACTAACATTCGCTTGTGGGAAGCTGCTGCCACCTCCTTTTTTGGAACTCAGTTCCAATTTGTAAAGTCTAGCATATTCTTCTTGAAAATAAATTTTAGGAGGAATTGAAATATGAATATCTATAAATTAATGCTGGATGGAGCAAAAAAGCCTATGCTTGTGAAAGAGAAAGAGGTAGGGACAGCAAAACTAACCTCGCCAGGGCTTGTGGCTGACTATGCTAATAACGCACTGTCACTTAATTGCATGGCGGAGGAGCATCTGTATATCATTGCAGTAAATAATAAGGCAAGTGTTTTGGGATCTATGGAGATATCACATGGGTCGGTAAATGAATCATTTGCAAATCCGAGGGAGGTTTTCATACGACTGTTACTTTTAGGGGCTAGCTCATTCGTTATGGTCCATAATCATCCGTCAGGAGAAGCAGATCCAAGCGTAAGCGACGCCAAGGCTACAAAGCGAATAAAGGAGTCAGGAGATCTTTTGGGGATTGAATTGCTAGATCATGTTATTGTGGCAGGCGACCAGCATTTTTCTATGAGGGAGGAGGGATATTTCTAAAAACTAGAGACGCGAGAGTGTCTCTTTTTTTTGCAATTTCTCTCCATATTACTTTTAAAACAAATTTTAGGAGGAAGAAAACATGAAAGTAAAAGAGTTTTTAAGAAAGTGTAACTTGGAGGCATTGGTAGCGTTTATCGATCAAGATGATTATGAGTGTGATTATTGTCCACTTGAAGAGAGCCATTGCGAGGAGTGTGTTAAAACGAAAGAGGATGTGATAAGGGATTTAATGGAGAGAGATGCGCTTGTTTTAAATGGCTTGGATTATTATGAGGTAGGAGAAACCGAGGATGAGCTATCATCACATCTCGACTTGTCAGAGGATCAAAAGGCGTCTGGACTCCCTCGATTAGATGAGTTTCGTGCAAAAACAGATGACGAGCTTATCCAGGCAATCTGCGATGGTCGCTGTAATCATTGTATAGCGAGTCAAAATGGTAGTGAGCTGTGCGCGCAAACAGAATGTGCAGATGGAATAAAGGCATATTTTGAAGGCGAAGATCTATTAAAAGCCTATGTTGCAACAGGATACACTCCAGAGCAAATTTTAAAGATGCAGTCAGATATCGTGGATTTGCAAACAGAATTGAACAAGCTGAAGATTAAGCATGCGCCAAAGATGCAATTAGTGCAAAGTAGAGACGTCATTAGAGATGGCTCTAAAGTGCAGGTGCTTGTAGAACTTGTGGATTTTGATGAGCGAATCTTAACTACAGCTAAGGTGGCAACGTTTGACGATGACCTCTATTTGGATTTGAGTAACGTGCTAGAACCTTATGAGATCAAGCTAGACGATAATATCGTAGAACCATATTATTTGGGGCTGATTCATATGGCTGAAATGATTGATGATGATTTTATTTATGCCGATGATGAACGTCGAATAAAAAAGATTGATTCGTTTGCTCATACATTTACGTCAAATAGAGGATTTGTGAGGGTTACGGTGTTTAATGAGGTTGTTTTTGAAGAACAGCATAGTCTGAATAGTGAAGAATTGCCTATTATTGTGAAATGTGCAAATGAATGCGAGGTCGAAGCTATTAAAGCATACTTTGAACACAGAGCGGACACAGAAAATATATTCGATGCAGGTTCAGAGATTTCTGTTATTGCAACTGCTGATGGTCACGTATCAATCTATGGCGGAAACCATATTACAGGGAGAGTATTTAGTTTTGCCGAAGTTGGATTTTCTTATTAATCGTTTGTATTTGAATGTAGAGAAGTGGGACGTAAGTTCCGCTTTTTTCTTGTTTGTCTAGCATATTCTTAGTGAAAATAAAATTTAGGAGGAATAGCAATGAGGAAAGAAGATTTTGGTAAGCCTATTGTATGCAGGGAGAGCGGGATGAAAATGATTTCCATTCAAGATCCATACAACGGGAAAAAGGTTTGGCTGTTTAAAAAGTATGCTTGCGGGCATGTTCGGATGAATCAAGAGATTTGCGGTGTTAAGATTCAGCGAGGTTATAGAAATGTGAAGATTAAAACACTGAGAGATTTATTTGCAGAAGGGTCAGCAAGAGAGCAATTGCTAAAGTTTTTAAAGTTGTAAGGTGAAAGGCGAGGCGTAAGCTTTGCCTTTTTTTTATATTCTTTCGCATATTCCTATTGATAAAAAAATCTTAGGAGGATTAAATATGCACAAGAAAAATAGTACAAAATCAATGGCAGGAGCGCCGATTATTCACACACATGGAGGTTATCTATCACCAGACGATGTCGGATTGTTAAACAAGCGTAACATTTATGTATTTGCCCCAGTTATCCATGCACATAATACGGAGACAGGATTTTCCACTTATAATTTGTGTGATACGAGTAAGCTAAAAGGTTCCTTAGTGATTCCGTTCGACTATCGAATCTTGGTGACGAATCCGAGCACTGAAATGATACAAGTGGACAAGCTATGCGTCATGGAAATCATCAATGAAAGGGCAAGGCAATATGGAGCGAAACAAGCCCCTGTGTTCTACAAAGCGGATGTTTTGGTGGATGGCGACAAAATCTTTGAGGAGATGCCACATCACGAGACAATGAATGAAGTTGTAAATGAGATTCTTACAAATGGAATAGCGACAAGTAAGCCTTTAATTAAGTGGTATGAGCAAAATGTATCCGTTCAAGTAGAAAAGCTTTCAAAGTCGTTTGTGAAGTACATCGTTGATAAACTAGAAGAATATGCGCATACTTGGTTTGTGGAATTCGAGGATCTAAACAGTGCAGAAGTCAAAGAAATAGAAGATGATTTAGAAAAATATCCAATGCTGCAGAGATATGTAGGCAAGGATGACGAGGCTTTTGTGGTTTTTGGAGATGCTAGGCGAATGGAGGATATGATAATTTTTTAATCTTGTGCGATTTAGGAGGTGGAACTGAGTTCCACTTCTTTTTTTTGTTTCAACATATTATCATTGAAAATAAATGTTAGGAGGAAGGATTTATGAACTACTGTATGCTTATCGAGAAAGGTGAGTTAGCAAACTTAGGATGGAGCGAGGGGCAGTTAGTGTCAAACTACCAAGGGTGGTGCATCTCTGTGTGCGGAGTGTTTATAAGAGGATTAAACAAGAGCTTGGAGGGCGTTGAATTGGTGGTTGTCGAGGTGGAGCCATGCGCGGGATCAATTGACAGGAAGTGCGGCCGAAAATACTATTCCAGAGACTTTAAGATTTTAAAAATTCTTGACTTGTGGGAATTAGAGACGATTCAGTATCTAATTTATAAAGGCGCAAATATCAAGGCGTCTAAGTACAATGTATTTCGAATAGCTGCTGCTCTTGGAAGATTAGATATCGTAAAAGAGTTGCTGCGCTACGAGATTGATGTGCATGCAAGATCTGATTTTGCCATAAAAATGGCAAGAGAGCGTGGACACTTGGATGTGGTAGCGTATTTGGAGAGTCATAGCAATTAGAGGTGGAACTGAGTTCCATCTTTTTTTATTATTATTTACTATATTACTTCTAAAATAAATTTTAGGAGGAATTACAAATGGAAAAAATATTTAACAAAGAGAAATATGCAATCGCAAAGGCTTTTGGCAAGGCTATAAGAGACAATGAACAACTCTTCCCAAGGTACCAGGATCGGAGAGATTCTGAGCATATGAGGATAACTACTAGATTGGTTGATTATTTCTTAGACTGGATTGATAAAGATGAGTACAGAAGGTGTGCAGCCCCTATACAACCACTGGATGGCTTATGCAGTCATAAAGTACCTTTTCGAATGAGCGCTAGACACGCCTTGAGAGATATGATTTTTGGTGGGTTTACGCATGATATTATTAACTTTGTCAATGAGACAATTGAAGAGCGTCCAGAATATGAGGCTGCAGGGATGCAGGTGAGTAAAGCTCTTCTTGCGTACGAAAGAGCGTACCATCCAGCAGAATTAGCTTTGAAGTTTGGTCGAATACACCTCACAATTCAAGAGTGTGATTTGGGATATGATTACTCGCATTATGATAACGATTACCAATTAATTGATGGCGGGCAGTATGAGTCAGATGGCGAGAGCATCTTTGAGGTCGTGGCTGAGATTCTGAAAGAATTAATTCCGAATAACCAGATAATCGGAGTGGAGTCTATCAATATGGAATTCGAGTCTTATGATGATGTGACATTGGCAGCAGCTGATAAGGAGCAGTTTTTAGAGTTGCTTGAAAATTTGTAAAGTTTGTAGGGAGGTGGCAGTAGCCATCTCTTTTTTTTCGCACAACTCCACATATTAACACTGAATCATAATTTTAAGGAGGGATTTCATATGAATGATTTTTTCAAGGAGAGCCAAATAGGCAGCTCAAAGCTTGGTTGCCCAGGCACAGTATTTCAAACTACAGATAAGAAGCAATTTATTATCGGCGGAAAGGTAAAATGCACTGATGGTGATTTTCAGGGATTAGTTGGAACAGTGGTGGCTATTTACACCGGAGGTTGCAAAGAAACTGAAAATGAGGGCGCTGACATTGAGTGTTGTTTCGAAGTGCCAGAAGATGAAAGCTTGGTCAAGGAGCTAGAAGAAACCTTTACTAATCTACGACAGTGCGAGACGAAGTTAGAGGAAATCGGAATAGATCTTGTAATGATGATATCTGAGGATTTGGAGCCAATGGATTAATTTTTAGGTGGAGCGAAAGCTCTGCCTTTTTTTTACGCAAAAATCACATATTTCTTCTGAAAATAAATCATAGGAGGAAAGAAATATGTCAACAAGAGCGTATATTGGAATCGTGAAAGAGGTGGAAGGTGAGTATGCGGTAAAGTATGTATATCTTCACAATAATGGAGGCATTGAGAGCTGTGGTGAGATTTTGCGCGATCACTATGATACAATAGAGCTTGTAGAAGCGCTGATTGAGTTGGGTGATTTATCAGTTCTTTGCGAAAATCTATATCCAAAGAATGGAGCGATTCACACTTACGATGAACCACAGCCGGATGTTTGTTTGTTCTATCATAGGGATAGAAATCTGTATTGGAAAAATGTGGCACCAATGGTAATCAAAGGGTTTGAAAAGCACCGCGTGGTCGCCGAGTACCTGAGAGGTAGAAGCGAGTATATGTATCTATTTGATGCGGATGAGCAGAAATGGACGGTAGACGGAGTGTAATTGTGTGGCAAATTAATTGTAAAGAGGCAGGCGAGAGCTTGTCTTTTTTTTTGACTCTTTTATTATATTTCTTCTGAAAATAAATTTTTAGGAGGAAAGAAATATGTACGTAAGTGAAGAGAGAAGAGATTGTGAATATTATGAGGGCTTAGGTGTATTTACGGATGATCAAATAGGAGAAATTCGCTGGGGTTTTAAAAAGGGATTAACAGTAGATCAAGTGGCGTTATATGCAAAGCCAGAATTTGATTATTGGCAAATGGTAGAGATCCAATTGGGTTTTGAATACCAGTTGGCAACAGAGCAACTGGCAATTTATGCAAAACCTGAGTTTGGCGCTTATCAAATGAGGCAAATTCGATTAGGTCTTGAAGATGACTTGACAATAGAGCAACTGGCAATTTATGCAAAGCCAGAATTTGACCATTGTCAAATGCGAGAAATTCGCTCAGCTTTGAGAGATGGTTTACCTATGGGCCAAATGGAGTTATTTGCAAAGCCAGAATTTGATTTTGAACAAATGCGAATTATGTGGGTGAGTTTACGTCATGAGGTGACAGAGGTGATAAATTGGTCGCCCAAAACTCCAAATTGTCGTAAAGTAACTATCTATAAAAAAATGGAAGGAGGCAAAAATGTTTATCACTTCGACGTGGGCTGCCAGAAGTATATCACGGAAGAGGTCTTTGTAGATCGAATATACCATAAAGATGGCGGACTGGGAGAAAATCCACATAGACAGGAATACTTGGATCTTCTAGGTTCTTTAGAGTAACGCAACGAGCACGATTAAGAGAGCGCAAGCTCTCTTTTTTTTGTCAATTTTTCATATTAATTGTGAAAATAAAATTTTAGGAGGAAGTATTATGAAGTATTTAGTTACAGTGGTAGAGGAAGTTGTGAGAAAAATTTAGTTACAGTGGTAGAGGAAGTTGTGAGAAAAATTTAGTTACAGTGGTAGAG